>NZ_VXKS01000004.1 GCF_008711525.1 Cysteiniphilum sp. JM-1 | reverse complement strand
ATAAATGAATATTGACTTTAGCAAGATGCTTTTTGACTTCATCATATGAGCTCAATGCTGCCGAAAGCATCGCAATATAGGTGCTTAAACCATTGGATATAGCATGGTGAATACCCAGTAATTGCAAGCCTGGCTTACAGCCCGTACCTTTGCCGTTATTTGTTCCTTTGAAAAGATAGTAAGGCATATAAATATCAAAACGGTTGCCATTGCGATACATCACATTAGTCGCCCTGTAGCCTTTGAAAATGTAGCGCTTGCCTGTGGCATCTAACTGTGCTTTTTCATCTTTTTTGAATGAGTCACTGAGAACTTTCTCTTGATGACTTAGTGCTGCGTATAAGTCGGAGAGTTTGCTTGATAGATCTTGTGCATGCTCAATACGATCTTTATCAAGCTTATTTTCCGTAACGGTGTTAAGTTTAGATAGCTCTACTATCGTATTTGATATCTCATTCTGAATCGTTTCTAGGTTTTGCTCAGCTAAATTCATCCATAACTTGCTTATGTTTTAAAGGCAGTAGGGTATTTGTACATAAAGATCGCATTCAGTTCAAGTTAAACTACAGCTGATTTACCCACAAATCGCGAATGCGCCCTAAATAAGTTTAATGCTTGGTGATTAAAGACTGTCTCGGGGGTGCCATCAGCCAATTGACCATTAACAATACCATTACTTACTGGCTCTGAGTGATTGTGCTGTTCAGTAGCACTTTCTTGTGCATTGCCTGTGAAGGCATTAGCAGCGGTATGTAATGGTGATGCTTGGTTAGGTGAAGCATTATTGTTACTATTTTGCATTTGTTGCTGCATGGCTTTTCTACGCATAAAGAAAACAAAGAGTGCGATCAATGCGATAACGATAAGTAGTCCTGTCATACCATGTGCGCTAAATAGCCAAGCAAAAAGTGCACCCAATCCAAGAGCAGTTAAGATCTTGCCAAAGGTGCCCATGCCACCTTTTTTCTGAGCAGTGCTGCCAGCGGCTGTGCTATTGTGTGTTTGTGTCGGTGCTGAGCGACTGTAACCATGGCTTGAGCCACCGCCAAAACGCTTAGCTTCAGCTAACTGGAAGCCTGACATCGCTAACAGCATAAATGAGAATATCACGCCAATTTTCTTAAGCATCGTATTGTATCCTTTGGTTTTGCTAAATGAAATCTTGCCAATCATAACCAAAAGCTGCCGTAGAAACTAGTTGAATATTTCAGCAGGGTGGTTGATATTTGGCTCTGTTAGTCAGAAGGTGATTTAAAAATAAAACGTGCGTATAAATAACTAATGGTAATGAGAATAAAGCCAAGACATAAAAACGAAAGAACGCGATAAAGCCCATCAAGTGCCGATGCGTCATATAGAAAAATTTTAGCTGTTGATAGCATGACAAGAACAAATGAGATATAGCGCAATATTTTCCATTGCCATTTAATTGCAAGCGCTAATAATACAATACCTAGCAATAGCCAGATAATTGAGTAGCTGTAGATTTCACTATAAGTAGTTGCGCCAAGCAATAGCTTATTGGGGTGAAAGAAGAAGCGAATATTTAGGTTTAGCCAAATGAAAACAATAATGGCTGCGGCATAATCTAAAACAAAAATATATTTACTTGATAGATAATAACGTCTTTGAACATATATCCATAGTACGGGGCTAAGATAGGCGAAAGTCAAGAGGTTAAACACGGCTACACCATCAACATAAGTGCCAAATAATGGGTTGTTGATTACGACAATAACGACAATAAAATAGCAGAAACTAAAGAGATTTAATGTATGCGCTGCCTGAGTCACAAAGACAAGACGATATCTTTGACCAAGCCATAGCCCAATATAGCCAAGCATCCAAAATAAGTTGATGATTAATGTGTGCTTTAATAATGGTAAGACGTGTGTGTTGAAGTTGAAGCACTTTTGGATGAATAGATACGAAAATAATGCGGCAAGCAAGTAACTATAGAGTGAAAATATTTTAACAAGATCTAATGCCTTGGATTTAAAGTGGTAAATACTGGCAAAGGCAAACAATAAAGCGGGTACGGCTACTTCTAAAATTGCCCATGATGAAAAGAGTTGAGAATGCAACAATGGTATTTTTAAGATGTGAAGGTTTATCAATAAATAGCGCATAAAGCTTAAGGTGTATAGTGCAACAAAAATAAGACTAATCCATTTAAAAATGGGTAATCTGCTATGATAGAAAATCCACGAAATAACAGCTGCTTCTGCCGCAAATATAAATGCTAGGTGATGGTAGTTGCATAGGAGAGCTATTGCAATGCTAATTGAGAATGTCAGTCCTAAGATAACAAAGGCAAGACTGAGGTTCTCAGTAAGACTCAATTGCAATATGCGCCAAATAATCATGGCATAATAAGCGGCAAAAAGCACAGCAATCAAGCTCCATATGACTTGATTTAACATTGGAATCTCGGAGAAATTTGGCAAGGTAAAGTAACCTACAAGAAAAAGTACGCTAAGTGACAGCGTCGTTAAGAAACTAACTATATGTCGATTTTTGAGATAATAAAAAAGCCAGAAATAAAATGCTGCACTGATTATTGTCATTCCTATAAGACAGGTTAATAAAATACCGTGCTGTGAGAGTTGATAGGTATGCAAAAGGGCAATATAACTAAAGGCGCTAATTAGCAGTAACGGCGCATAGAAGTAATAATACTCTTTTAGTCTAAAAGCGATAAAAGCATAGATAAAGACTACAAAAAAGGTAGTCCAAATGATGAGTTCAGTTGGCATGAGCAATAAAAGCAGCACAATGATTATTGTATTCGCAACAAACCCTAGATGATTGACGAGTGCGCTTGCTGTTGTGAGACGCTTATAGGCATATAAGCTATGCTTGCCATTGAGGATGTCGTGTGCATGTTTAAGTTGTGGATAGCTTGCAATAAAGATCGTTATAGCGTTGAGTGTGGCAAAGATGCTTAACCAGAATGCTTGATCTTTGGCAAACCAGAAGATAATCCAAGCAAAGTACCACGTCGTATTGAGTGCTGTAACGACAAGTGCTACACGCCACCAGTTTTGAGCGCGACATAAGCACATAAAGCTCAGCAGTATAAGGTATAAATACAAGCAAAGAAGCACAGATGAAATACCTGTTTCAGCAGCAAGTACTGGCATAATAATCGCACCAATAAAGCCTATAATGGCAATGGGTTGCCCAAATCGTAAAGCACTAAGCAGTGCAATAACCGTGATGGCAATTACCGCAATGGCGGCAACAAAAAGAGGCATGAGTTGATAAATGGATACAGCAACATAAATGCTGCCGTATAAAGTGGCAATACCAATTCCAGATAACGCTTGTGCAATTCTTTGACCATTTGCCATATTGGGTTGGCGCAAGCGTATCCAATTGGCGATGAATAACACAGAAATACCGAAAATAGAGGCTAGGGATAAGCGCGTAAACGGAGTAAGTAGGCTGTATTGTAATGAATATTTAATCAAAAAAGCCATGGCGACAATAATGGCAATGGCTCCAATCCAGATAGGAATTTGCATCATGATGAATTTTTCACTGGTGAACCATCGTTTGATAAAAGATATTTGCGATGAGGGGTTATGCTTTTGATCCATTTCATTGGTTGGCATATTTTGAATGACTAATGAATCTGTTTGAAGTGTTGAGGGTGTGTTAGTCATTATGCCTTTTGCTGTTTTTATCTCAATAGCTTCTGGGGTACGACCTTTATTTGTTACGTCAGATTTGAAAGAGGTATGGTTTAGCTTTTTGTCTATTTCAGTAAGTTGCTTTTTAAGGTAAATAATCGCTACCGTATTCACCCAAACCATAATAAGACTAACAAATATAAAGCAAGCAAGTAGACCAAACAACAATAATTCATTCATCATCATTACCCCAGTTAAGATTGATCGCACACATGTTGAGTATAGTCAAAGAAATAATGATGGTTTGCAATTATCAACTATACTCAATCTAAGAATGATTAGATGGTACCTAAACAAACAATGGATATAAGAAATAAACTCCCTTTTTATAGTGGGCTATGTTTGCTACTAGGCTTGGTTGAATCTGCTATTGCAGCAAATGTTGTCGATAATCATGACCAAGATGATCTGCATCCTACGATGGCATTGCATAATTCAGATAATCGCTTAGATAATCACTGGTACTTTGGTCCAACACTAGAGACGCGCTATACCCATAGTCGTTTGAATCTTTTTAATGTTGTTGGTACAGCGGCAACGTCTGAATGGATGGGGGGCGCTATTTTTGGTGTGATTAGCACTTATAATCATTGGCAAGCGCATTGGTATATTCATGGCGCGGCAGGAACAGGGCGCGTTAATCTGCGCGCAAATGATTATAATATTGATCAACACACCAATCTTGAGCATTACTTTGCAACCTCAACTTTAAGTTTTGGTTATGAGTTCATTCAGGGGCGATTTCACATAACCCCAGGTGTTTATACTACGGCAAATTACTCAAAATATCGGACGACAGAGCCGATGATGTTGGCATTGGTCAATACCAGTGGCACCAATCAGGATGATCTATATCTACACGCAGGGGTATTGCAGTCAAGTACATTTCATTTTAATCGTCATTTCTCAATCTCAAGTCGTACTGAGCTTGGTTATATCTATTACAACAATACGCAAGTGGATTTTTATCAAGCCAATGGTTTAGCCACATTGTCACAAAACACCACAAATCATGGTGGATTATATTCATTATTAGGTCTAGGCTTTAATTTTGATAGCAGTTATGGGCGCTTTATTATCGCGCCATGGGCAAGCTATATTTATGTTCCTGCGAAAAACCATAGCATTAATAGCAATATCAGTGCTGCTGGCTTAAAGTTTTTGTATCTTATCTAGTGCAATGATTAGCAAGAGTGTACTGCTGGAATAACAAGCTTTTGACCCACGCGAATCTTAGATGGGTTAGTGATGTTATTTTCTTTAGCAATGCAGTTGGTACCTTTAGTTTTTGATAAGCCATGAGCTACAGCGATATCATATAAAGTATCACCTTTTTTCACAGTATATGTTGCATTACCAATAGCTGTTGGTGCTTCAGCTGCAGCTGGCTGATTGTGCATTACAGGCTGCTCTTGACCGATCGCATTATTCTCTTCATTTGAGAAATAATTGCTTGGACCCATTGGGATCGTGTAAGTCAAACCAACAGAAGCTGTTGCTTGACCCATGCTGTGACCACCCTGTGGTAACCAGTTGTATTGGTATTGTGCAAATACGTTCATTGTGCGAGACAATTGGTAACCAGCACCCACTGCAACAACAGGTCTGAAGATTTTACTGTAGTTATCATTGGCACCAACACGGTTCCATGCATAACCTGCTTTACCAAAGACATTAAACTGTTTGTTGCTGCCAAAGTAGTACTTACCAACTAAGAATAATGGCACATTCCAAACATTGATTTTGTTACCTGCTGTTTTTGATACTTGGTTTGCATATTGCAAATCCATTTCCGCACCAACGCTAACGCTGCGATTTAAAGCATAGTCATAACCTACTAAACCGCCGAAAGCTGCACCACCTTTGTGGTTTGCAAAACCATTTTGTGCAAATGAGTAACCAACGTTGCCACCAACGACTAAACCGCTTTGCGCGCCAGCATTTGCTGCAGAGATGCTTAACAATGCAATCGCTGATAAGCCAATTATTTTGTTCATTTTTGTCATGAGATAAACCCCCTATAGATTTGTTTTGTACCAAAGACCTATTTTTTGGTTCGCGCAAATTAACGTAAAAATTTGGAAAAATCAAATATGATACGCTTATTTCTATTAACATTTCGCTTATTATGATAATCCTTAGCTATAATTGCCAAGGAGTTGATGGAAAGATAAAAAGGAAATTGTTATGCCTCTCATTCAAATATATTTTGGTCGCAAATATCATCCCGTTAGTTATGGTATTCGTTGGGTAACACGTTCACATTTCTCACATGTCGAATTGCAAGTTGACGATGATTGCTATAGCAGTAATGGTTCATTAGGTGTTTATAAGCGCAGCTATGATGACTTACGCAAATCTCAAGATATGCTAGAAACTTGGCGTACAGAAATCAGTGACGCACAAAAAAGCGATCTGATGAGTTTTTTAAATAGCCAACTTGGCAAGAAATATGATTACTCATCGGCATTGGGTCTTGGCTTGTGGCGTCGTGACTGGATCGATGAGCATGATAAGTGGTTCTGCTCCGAGCTTATTGATGCTGCATTTAAAGCAGCAAAATCACCGCTAACCAACAGTGACTTTGCTTCACACCGTTTAACGCCGAATGATTTAAGAACCTCATTGGCAATTAAGCGCGAAAAGCTTGAGAAAAATATTCATAACAAGAGCTGGTGGCAGAAATTAAAGTTTTTTTAAAGCGGCATTATTAATGCGGTGATGACTTATCATCAATCTTCTGTTGATTTTTAGCTTGTAGATAACTTTTTTCAATTCGACCAAAAAGATCAAAGTGAGATTTAACCTCTTTGCATGGGAAAGTTGCTTCCATAACGCCAAGCACGTAATAAGTAAATGGCAATACTTCCTTGATTGACAAGATATTATTGTATGCATCCAAGCGTGATAGGTTTGCCATAATGATGCTATTAAATGTATCGATATCTAAATTGATAGGCTCATCTTTGGCATTGGCGCAAAATAATGGTTTTCCCTGTATTTCGCGGGAAAAGACATCAGCGGCAATAAGCCAATTCTCAGTATCATCGAGGATTCCGCGCGCGCGTTGATTATCATTAGGATTATCTGAATAATAAAGCTTAAGGTAATCAGCAACGGTCATATCATTCAAAGATGATTGGACTGCCATGCTTGCTGCTGCCGTGCTATAAATTGGCAGTGCAATACATAGCATTGAGAGTAAGAGAAAGAAAATAGTCTTTTTCATCTGTTTACGGCTTTAATTTCTTTAGTGCATCAATAATTGATTGTGTTTCAGTAATTGTCACAAAATCAATGGCAGCAGTGGCAGCATAGACTGGGTATGCGTGATCATTTGTCACATTTAAATCTTTAGAAAATGTACTTAATAAGTTTTTGTAACGCTCAAAACCTTGCATGTAAGCTTGCATAAATTGATTACTTTGCAGTGTCTCAGTTGCTACTTTATAGCTACAAACTTTGGCAGGATCCGCGGTGTAGTAGAACTGCATATAAACATTGGCATCATGCAAGAACTTAATACTATCCAATAATTTATTATTGTCTAATAACTTATTAAAGGCATTGACTGATCCTAGAATATTTTGATAAAGATCAGTGCCGCGCGAGGCGTTAACGGCTAGAATACAGTCACTTTCTGAGAATTTTTGATAATTATCAACGGATTTAATCGTTGATGTATAAGCGATACCTGCTGCTTTGATAATCTTCTTAGGCACAGCATATGCTTGCGCCATGCCGTCATAATAACGAACTTTAGCGGTGTCTAAATCGACTTTTTGTGTTTTACCGATTGTGCCTAACAATGATTTTGTTGTTGTGTAGGTCATCGGTTGCGCTGAACCCGTCATCATATTTTTCATAATGGTATGGTATTCATCCATGTTTTGATCGGCGTTATCAAATTTCATTTTTGATAAATTAGTCCCTAACTCAATCGTGTTAATGCCCATTTGCATAGAGAGTCCCAAGAATGGCCAAAAAGACTTAAATTTTGTCCAACCACTATATGAACTTAGTGCGGCATTGTCAGCCCATTGCTTATGATCAGCAAGCACATCTTGTGCTTGTTTGTTTACTTCAGCATTACTTTGATTGATTGCATTAACAAGTGCCTCAACTCTTGCGGTGGGATCCACATAGGCGTTGGGTGCATCATTAGCAGCATAAGCTAGCGAACCACTAAATATCAATGTACTACATACGCCTAACGTGGCGATTGCTTGCCTTCTCATTTTCGACTCCTTTTATGATTTTTGCTATAACATTCTTGTCAATATCATCATGCAATCAACATTGCTGTTAATAACCTAACACAATAACAGACATTATTGATACTAATTAATCTTGTTGAGTGCTTAAACTCGTATTATTACCAATTAATCAACATAATGATTGACGCAATTCATCTTAACTATTTGTTTTTTAAAGCAATATCCGTATGTTACGTATTCTCATAGGGAGGAGTTACTTGCGTCATAAAAAATTATGAAGGCGTAAAAGAAATAACTATCAATAAGTAAATTATCAATTATAATGATAATACTTTATTACTAAATGCGATGAATTTCGCCCAAAAAAGCTAATTTCTCCCTGAGCATAAGTCGAAGGGAGTGCTAATAAATCCGACATGTAAGTACCTAAACAATAGTTTCTGGGTAATAATGGATATTCGGGTCAAGCCCGAGAATCTAAAAAAACACCTGATAATATTTGCATAGGTACTTATTATACTGGCTTCGACTTATGTTCAGCCAGCGACTGAGTGTTGATAGATGATAAAGTTGTTATAACCTAATTGTGTAATTTAAGAAGGATGTAGTTATGAAAAAAGTGATTGTTGTTGGTGCGACGGGTACGATTGGGCAAGGTGTTTGTACTACATTGCAAAACCATGGCTATGAGGTTTTGAAAGTATCACGTTCAGGTGATATTGAAGTGGATATTGCCGATCTTAACTCGATCAAAGCCATGTATGCCAAGATTGGTTCATTTGATGCCTTGGTATCGACCACGGGTAAAGTAACTTTTAAAGCGTTAACTGAAATGACGGAAGCTGATTTTATGCTTGGGCTTCACAACAAGCTGATGGGACAGGTCAATCTCGTGCAAGAGGGATTAAAATATATTAACGATAATGGCTCATTTACGCTAACCACAGGGATTTTAAATCAAGAGCCTATCGCCCTTGGCGCCTCGGCAGCAATGGTTAATGCTGCACTTGAAGGCTATATCAAAGCCGCAAGCTTAGAGCTGCGCCAACAAGTGCGCATCAATGCAGTAAGCCCAACGGTTATCACCGAAGCTCTTGCATCTTATGCACCATTTTTCCCTGGTTTTAAATCGGTATCAGCCCATGAGGCAGCACAAGCCTACCTAAGATCCGTTGCCGGTATTGAAACTGGCAAGGTTTTTAAAGTGGGGTTTTAATGGTTTAAACACTTCACGACATCTAAAGCAGCAGCTTTACGTGCAGGTAGCAAGCCGCTTAATATCCCTAAGCTGACGACAGAGATAAACGCTAGTAATACTGCAAAGGGTGAGATGAACCAGATAAACTGAATCTCTTGCACAAATTTTGAGGCGATATATAAGATCAGTTCATAACTGCCAATGCCAAGTGCAAAGCCGATAATCCCAGCATTTAAACACAGTAAAATGGCTTCAATCAAATAGCTCCAAAAGATTGTGCGATCTCCAGCACCAATAGCTTTTAATAAGCCGATTTCATATAGATTTTCAGAAATTGATGCCAGCATCATATTGGTAATACCAATGCCTGCCACAACAAGTGACACGATCGAGATCACGGCGAGCATTAACGTGAAGATATTTAAGAAAGTCTGGATATTGTGCAGTAGATCAATATCCGGTGATACCATAAAGGTGCCGCTATTGCCATATTTGCTAGTGAAGTAATTTTTAAGCGCGTCACTCACGGGAATGACAGCGTTTACATCATCAACACTAAAATAAAATTGCGCTAAAAAGCTCCAATTGACCTTTTGTAAATAGGTAAAAGGCAGAAGAACCTGCATATTGATATTATTCCAAGCATCACTACTTGAGCTAGATTTTTTCTTCAGTACACCGATCACAAAGCAGGTATAACTGCCGCCATAATCACCGATTTTAATGACATTGCCAATCGCGCTTTGTGTTGGGAAAAGCTCGCGATTAATATCATTACCAATAATGCAGACGTTATCTGCATTTTGAATATCGAGTGCTGAGAAGTTACGTCCTTGCGCTAGGTGTGTATTTACAATAGGCAAGAAATATTCATTAACACCTTGAATTGAGATTTGATTTTGATGCACTTTGTTACTGTTAAAAATCACACTGTTGGCATAGCTGCTAATCGAAGGCGATAGCATGGTAATCTGTGGGAAAATCCGCTTTATCGGTATGAGATCATCTTTAACCGAAAGTTGCTCAAATGCGGAATTACTATGATCAGATGCTGATTGCATCCAGTTTTTGTAGGCATAGAATAATACCGTTTTTGCGCCCAATTTATCATAAGACGCTAGAATTTTATCTTTAGCATATTGCCCAAGCGTCATCATCACAATAATGGAAGCAACACCGATAATTACGCCCAAAGCAGTCAACAGTGTTTGACCTTTTTTGATCATCAAGGTGCGCAAGGCTAAAGCAAAAAGTCGTGTTAACGCATGTGTGTAGCTGCTGCTTGATCTTGGATTTTGTTTATTACCGTGGTCTTGAGTTATATCCTGCTTGGCAGAAGAATTTATTTGGTTGTCCTTTTTAATATCCGCAAGCACTTTACCATCTTTAATCTCGATAGTGCGCGGTGCAAACTCAGCAATTTCCTTATCGTGTGTTACTAAAATAATCGTTTTGCCGCGTTGATTGAGCTTGGTTAATAGCGCCATAATGTTCTGGGTATTGTGACTATCCAAATTACCCGTTGGTTCATCAGCAAGGATAATGTCGGCATCACGCATCAATGCTCTGGCAATTGCGACACGTTGTTGCTCTCCACCCGATAGCTCTTTAGGATAATGATCTAAACGGTGGGCAATACCGACTGCTTTGGCAATGTCATGAGCCTTTTGTTTTAATGCTTTGCGATCATGTTGAATATTGATCGGATAATTCATCGGTAATAGGATGTTATCGAGCACACTAAGCTTGGGTAACAGGTGAAATTGCTGAAATACAAAGCCAATATGTTTAGCACGTATCTGTGCTAGCTTACGACTATCAGTGTGTGCAAGTGACTCGCTATTGATTTTGATATTGCCTGATTCAAGTGTCAGCATAGCACCCAATAAATGCAGTAGTGTTGACTTGCCTGATCCTGACGCCCCGACAATGGCAACAAACTCACCTTGTGTGATGTTGAGATTAATATCATGCAGCACAGGTGTTGATTTCATTGCGCCATGGTAGCTAAAGCTAAGATTGTTTACCTCATACGCCAAACTCATATGGCTATACTCCGCTGAAGTAATCGATTGGCTCAACTTGATCACCGACAGTTAAGCCTTTGGTGATTTCAACATCTTGTGTGGTTTGTATGCCTAAGCTGACTTCTTGCATTTTACCATTGCTCAATTTGACATAATTATGCCCATCTTGAATGCGAATATATTGTTTAGGAAGGGCGATGACATCTTGTTTTTCATCAATGTAAATATCACAAACAACATTCATTCCTGGTAAAAGATCAGCACTCTTTGTTGTAATAAGCACCCTTATCGGGTAGATGGTCTGTTGTGTCGAATTAAATGATGTCCCCGAATTGTTTGGTGAGGGCGCGAGAGCAACGCTAGTGATAACACCATCAAAGCTGGTATTGTTGTTAGCTGAGGCTTTGATCATGACTTTTAAGCCTTTTTTCATTTGCAGTATGTTTGATTCGGCAATGTCTGCGGTGACATAAAGTTTTGATAAATCATCGACTTTGAGAATAAAGTCACTGTTTTGAGTGCTGCCTGAACCTTGGGTAACATACTCACCTTCAGATTTCTTGATATAGACCACCGTTCCTACATAAGGCGCTCTAATCGGGTAGACTTTCTCTGGTGATTGCAGTGAGCTGACGATACTTACAAGAGGATCACCTTGGACGACGTGCTGCCCTAGGTTAACATAGATTTTTTGGATATAACCAGCATAAGGGGCTGCGACCATGGTTTCTTTATTGGCACTAATCACTCCTGAGGCTGATATTTTATTAACGAGTGTTTTTTTGCTTACTGTGTAGGGCGTATCAGTTGTTGCTAATGGCTGACTGGTTTTAACAGCGAAGTAATAATAAAGCCCATAGCCAAGCGCAATTAGGATAATAATGGTGATTAGCCATTTAATGATTCTTGAAAACATAACGCTCAATGTCTCCTTTGTAGAAATGATATTGATAGGTATCTTTTAATAAGCTTGCATAAAGATTTAGCATCGTTTGCTCGGCTGTTTGTAAGCTACTTAATGCATTAATTAAATCAAGATAAGACTGACTTCCTGCTTGAAAATTACGCTTCACCGATGTGTAACTTTCTTTGGCGTATTTTTGCAGTTCAATCGCTGTTGGTAGCGTGTCATATTGGTTTTTGAAATCATTAAGCAAATCCGCGAGCGTTTTTTGCACATCGAGCATGTTACCTTGATTGTCATATTGATTTTTAAGCTTTGTTTCTTCGGCAATGACAATATTGCGATCCAACGTGCCGCCATCAAATAGATTGAAACTCAACGTTAAGGTTGCGTTCCAGCTAAATTCTTTGCGTGCGCCAATGCCGCCAAAAAAGCCATTTTGCGCATAAGGATTTTGATAACCGCCATTGATGGAGAAGGAGGCGTTTGGCCAATAATTACGTTTTGCCTGATTGATACTCCAATCATCTTTTTGTTGTTGTAATTGCCATAACTGGTATTGATAGAGATATTGCTCAGAGAAGTGTGTCAATGCTTTAGGGATGTCTTTTAGATCTTGTAATGCCAATACATTAAAACTGAAATCCTGAGGGCTAAAAGCACTAACCCCCATGCTCTTTAGTAATTTCTGCTTGGCAACTTTAAGGCTTTGTTTTTGTTGCTTTAACGTAATCTCGGTACTTAAGAGCTGCGTTTTTAAGTTTAGCTCATCTGAGCGTGATTTAAGCCCTTGCTTATATAGGGTGTTGGCACTTAAATACTGTGTTTGATATTGCTGATAAAGTGTTTCTTGCAATTTAAGGTTGTGTACACTAAGTGAGTATTGGATAAAATTTTCAGCCACTTCTTGGATTAGCTGATCCTTAGCATAGCGATAGTTAAGTTGATCAATCGCGGTTTGGATCTTGGCTTGGTAATAGTTGGTAATCTTGATGCCATTTTGACTAAAATCTTCCGATAACTGCAAGCCAAAGGTGTTGCCAGTATTAAATCCTGTGCTATTGACTGCGTTGTATGTCGTATCACTTGCTGTTGATGTGCTAACTAAATCAAGCTTTGGCAAGAAGGCAGCAAAGGCATTGTCTTTTTGCAAGGTGCCAATATTAAGTTGTGACTGTTGCGATTTTAAACTTGGGGCATGCTCAATCGCGTATTGCACAGCTTGCTGTAAACTGAAACTTTTGCAAAACCCAAAAGAAGCCGTCGTGCTTAACATGCATAGGCTCAGATATTTTAGATATTGGTTCATGGGGGTTTTTAGCAGTCAGTAGGCTTAGGAATGATGAGGGTTTGTCCTGCTGCTAAGCGGTTAGGATCTGTTATTTTATTGGTTTTAGAAAGACAGGTCATACTGATATTATTCTTGCGTGCAATACTATATAAGCTATCGCCAATCTCGACTTTATAAGTGACGGGCTTGTCATTATCTACAGCGCTAGCAACTGCTGAAATTTCTTGGGCTTTCGCTTGAGGTGCGCCGACTGCTTCAATGACTTTGGTTGTGTCATCCGCGGTGGATACCTTGTTAGCTGGTGTTGTATCGTTTGCGGCTACAGCGGCTTTATCTTTAATAACAGATCCTGCCTGTGTTGATGTGATAACAGCAGGTTCTTTGTTTTGACTCGCAAATTGCGCACATCCGGCTAACAGCAATATATTTGCAGCAACAATATAAAGTTTCTTTTGCATAACTCGCTCCTTCTTTTGATGGTACTTCATCAGTGTAGCTATAAAGCATAAGTGCTGCAAAAGATTTACGGCTGAATTGTGAGGTACCGAAGTATATTGTTTGTGAAAGAATATAAGGACGGGTGATAATATGATGAGTCAGATTGCTATCTTTAAGCAAACGATATAAATCGCTCTTGATAATAGCTTGTTGCTCAATATGCGTTGTGCTTATGGTGGTATGTTATTCCATATCACCTAATGAGTGCTCACCTTTAATGCGCACAAAAATCTCTTCACGATGTACTGACACCTCTTTAGGTGCGTTTATGCCTAGACGAACTTGATTTCCTTTGACGCCTAAAACAGTGACTGTTACTTCGTCCCCAATCATGACAGTCTCGCCAATTTTTCTTGTTAAAATTAACATGTTAAAGTTACTCCTTATTATATAGCTTTATCTTCCAAAGCTGATTAAACCTATACCAACCCTTTGCAAAGCAAATGCACAACCCCAAGCTTAAAATGCTTTTAGTCCTTGCAAAAAGTATAGACTTAAAATATTTATATGCATCTAAAAACTGGGTAATTCTAAACAAATAAATAAGTTTTACCAGAATTTTATGCATTTAAATTGAAATTGACCAGTTTTGCCACAGCAGCAGTAGGGCTTTAGGTAAATTATCGTTATACTGAAAAAATTATTAAGAAGCACTTATGCTAGATGTTTTTATTTTATAAGTTAAATAAAATTATTCACAGTTACCTAAATGATGAGCAGCGTGCGCTAGTGGCAGATGCTTTCTTGTTTGGTGCTGATGCGCATGAGCTGCAGGTTAGAAGCTCTGGCGAGCCTTATTTTACCCATCCGGTGGCAGTTGCTTGTGTATTGGCGGGCATGCGCCTTGATTGTGAAACGGTGATTGCCGCCCTGTTGCATGACACGATTGAAGATACAGACGTTTCATCGGAGATTATTGCCAAACGCTATGGTGAGAAAACAGCCCAATTGGTTGAGGGTGTTACCAAGTTAAGTAAGATAGAAACCCACTCAAAAGCAGAATTACAAGCCGAGAATTTCCGTAAAATGGTTTTGGCAATGGTGCAGGATATTCGTGTTATTTTGATTAAGCTTGCTGATCGATTGCACAATATGACAACCCTTGCGCCACTTCGCCCGGATAAGCGTCGACGAATTGCATTAGAAACTCTGGAGATTTATGCCCCGATTGCGCACAGATTGGGGATGCATCACATTAAAAACTCATTTGAAGAGCTAGCCTTTGAGGCAATGTATCCTTATCGCTATAAGACACTTAAAACAAAAGTATTACACGCGCAAAAGCATCGTGATCGCTTGTTTCGTAAGATTATGGAGCGATTACAACACCATTTAGCTGAGCTGTTAGAAAGTGAGCAGCTTGTTTCTGGACGTAAGAAACGTTTATATAGTATTTATCGCAAAATGCGTGATAAAGAGATGTCATTTTCTGAAATCATGGATATCTATGCTTACAAAGTGATCGCACCGACGCGTCGCGAGTGTTATATGATCTTAGGTGCAATTCATGAGATCTTCAGACCTATTCCTGGACGCTTTAAAGACTACATTGCCACACCAAAAGCTAATGGTTATCAGTCTCTACACACCACCGTTTTTGGTCCTTATGGTGTGCCAATTGAAGTGCAGATAAAAACCAAAATGATGGATGATACGGCAGAGAAAGGGGTTGCCGCACATTGGATTTATAAGGCGAAATCATTAAGCCATGATAATGCTCAAAAGTGGCTAGAGAAGCTTTCTGATTTGCAACAACACGTCACTAAATCAACGGATTTTGTGGAAAGTGTTAAGCTTGATTTATTCCCTGATGAGGTTTATGTGTTCACGCCAAATGGTGAAATTATTGAACTACCCAAAAGTGCAACCTGTGTTGACTTTGCTTATCACATTCATACCGATATCGGTAATCACTGCATTGCGGCTAAGGTCAATCGCAGAATCACGCCACTGAGTTATGTATTAACTCATGGTGACACCGTTGAGATTATTACTTCTCCTAATGCCCACCCAAATCCCGCATGGCTTGAGTTTATTAAAACAGCGCGAGCAAAACACGCGATAAAGCATGCTTTAAAACGGCATGAGCATGAAGAGTTTGTGCATATTGGGCAGCAGATTTTGACGCAAGCACTACTTAAAAACCATATGGATTTTTCGACTATTTCAGCGGAACTATTGCAAGAAGCGTTAGTTGAGTTTAATTTCCCAGGTATTGCTGAGCTCCATGCAGCCATTGGGCAGGCACATTTCTCAGCAAATACGTTTGTGCGTTTTGTTGAGCAAAAACAGCAGCTTGAGAGTGATGGTTATGACTCACAACGCAAATTACTGATTGATGATAGTTATTTGCGCCAATTAGCAAGCTGTTGCACACCAATTCCTGATGATCCAATTATTGGTGTATTGATATCTGATAAAGGATTAATGATTCATCGCCTTAAATGTAATGAGTTATTAAAACTTAAAAAAATACATGAAATTATTGAGACACAATGGGCAAAAGACTGCACAGGGTATTATCCGGTGAAGTTGCGTGTGAGTTTGCAGAATGTACAAGGTGCGATTGCCAAAGTTACTGCTAATATCTCACGCCATGATGCACAAATTTTAAGTTTTAATATTCTGGAGTCTGATGCGCAATATGGTATTGTGCAGACGATGATTGAAGTCAAAGACCGTGTTCATTTGGCACGCGTTATCCGTGGGTTAAAGCACTTAAAAATATGTCTTAAAATAGAACGTGTTTAATTAAGAATTCTTTTTGCCTCTTCAAAAGAGCGTTTCACGCAATCCTCAACGGCTAAGCGCGTAAAGTAGTTACCCGTTAATGCTAAACTGATATCTTTGCTTAGCTCACTATTAATCCCGTCAATAAACTGTTGGTGCTGTGATTGATAACATGGCACGCTATTTTGTTTGTGTTTGAGATCAATCAAGGCATCTTTAGCAATGTTAAGTTTCGATAAAAATCCATCAATTAATTGTTGGTAAGAGATGTTTGTGTTTTTAAAATGCACTGTCATGCCACGATATTTCTCATGTGTTAGCGTGTCGCGCGTCACCATCGAAAAGAAGTCTTGATTCACACCAATTAAACCATTGATTGGCTTAATATGTTTGATCTTGTCTTTATCAAAGATTAATGCTGCTGTTATAAGTTTTGAAACAGTTGGTTGTTGCTTAATATGCACAAGTGGATGATTGATTTGTGCAAGCAATTGATAGCAAACATGCCATGGTGTCGCTAAAGCCAGCTTATCGGCTGTGAATACACCATTATTTGTGGTGATATGCCATTGTTGGTTTTGCTGCTCAACGCTCATGACTTGAGTGTTGAGATTGATCTTTGTATTTGGGTTAGCTATATCTTTAAATAGGCTTGACATGCCATGCTCAAAAGTAAAGCTGCGCGGTAAACGCTTATCTTTGGCGCGTGTTTTGAAAAGAAAGTCAGCCGGAAAGTGTTGGCTATCTTGACAAAGTACGGCATCAAAGCAATAACGCAGTGTTTTTTGGTAATTGTGTGATCCAAAGACAAAGCTGAAATATTCTTCAATGGTGCGATCATTAGCATGGCTAAACTTAAATAGCGGCAAGCCAATTCCAGCACGAATTGGATTAAGCTTACTGACAACACTGGCAATTTGATTTTGTGTTGTTAGTAGTTTAAAGGGGTGTTTTTCACGTTTTTGCAACTGATTCAAAAGTCCGCTATCACGACAAAAACTAATCAAATGTTGATAAGAGTTGTAAATGGTATGGGTGCCTAGTTCAAGCCAGAAATCACGTGTTTTGGGGCTGTGATAGGTTTCAATGCAGCCACCAAGCTTGTCATTTTGCTCAAGAATGATACTTTTATAACCTTTAAGCGCTGCAAAGTGTGCAAAGCTTACCCCTGAGATACCGCCGCCAATGATGGCAATGGGATAGTGTTCTGCCATGTTAATATGCCTTTTATGCGGATAACGCTTGAACTAATGAGGTTGCGTATGCGCCTGTACCTAAGCTAAAAGTAAGCATTAACGTATTATCTGTTTCGTTATAATCATACTTGAGAGTATCAGGATATGCATAGATGCTACGAAATTGCATCTCACTATGCGCAGCTAAATAATCAATAAACTTGCCATGAGTTTGCGTAAATTGTTCATATTGGCTTAATGCCTCACTGCTGAAGAATAACTTCTGCTGTTTACCAATTAATGGTGCGGCAATGCTTAACTCTTTGGACTCAATACGCTGTTGGATTTCGCCTTGATTCTCCATAGTGACTTGAAAGACGCTATTGCCATCACTAAAGCCGACAATATCACCGATTAGCGCTATTTGATCTGTGTGGTTTTGTTGGCGAAATTGAACATAAGCATTAAACAAAAAGCTGCGCATAACTGATAATAAAAAGCCATGATCTTTTGGGTTAAGCTTAATTTTGCCGTCAATAACATCATGCGCTTGCTGTAGATTATCGTGACCAAAACGTTGCTCACCAAAAAAATTAATAAAGCCATTTTGCATAATATGTTTTATCTTGGGCTCTATTTCTGCAAAAGGTGATGTTAAATCACGTAACACAAGGGTAAAGCGATTGGCTTTGTGGCTGCCAATTTTAAGCTTTTTATTGTGGCGACTAATGCGTAGAATGTTGCAATTTTCCACATCAAACTCACTAAAATCGATATCAGCTTTACCTGGATAATATAGCGAGAACCACTGGCGAGTAATCGCGTGTTTATCTTTCAAACCACTGTAGCCAATATCGCGCTGCTTAAGGCCGGTATATTGAGATAGTGCACGAATAATGTCTTTGGTATTTAAACCATTTTTCTCGATAAAAAGCCAAATATGCTCACCTTCACCAGTTAAATCAAAATCAAAGATTTCTTCAACCAAAAAGTCTTCGTGATAGGTTTTGAGGGCGCCAATCAATTGACTCATTGCTTTTCTTCGCCCTCAGAAGCGTAGTCCTTAGGGTATTGTGGCTCATTGTTTAACTGATGGGTTTTTTCTTTATCGCGATAGGCTTTAGGCTGCAATAAAGACTGTCTTGATGGATCAAGATTAAGCTTAACACTGTATTCTTGCGAATGTTTCTGTAGCTCAGAAAATTGCTGATAGATGTTTTCCATAATCTCGTGTGTTTTATGTACATGTTCATTGATGGTGTTTTGGTAATGGGTTAGTAGTTTTTTGGTTTCATCTAATTCAGTGCTTAGATTTTTGCTACTTTTACGCACACTCAAGCCAATGATAAGCCCGATGATAAAAGCGGCGATGATACCTAAAATTAACGAAATAAGCATATTTGCTCCTATTGTTGATAAATAAGGGTAACCGCATGGCAGGCGATACCTTCTTTTCTGCCGGTAAACCCAAGTTTTTCAGTCGTAGTTGCCTTGATGTTAACTTGATTTAACGTAAGCTGCAACAGCGTTGCAATACATTGACGCATTTCAAGAATATAAGGGGCAAGCTTTGGCACTTGAGCAACAACAGTGACATCAATATTGGCAATGTCATAACCTTGTGCTTTGATGCCGTGTTGCGCATGCACTAAAAAATCTTTACTTGCTTGATTTTTATGTTTGGGGTCAGTATCAGGGAAATGCTGACCAATATCACCTAAAGCACCAGCACCTAGGATTGCGTCAGTAATGGCATGTAAAATGACATCGCCATCGGAGTGCGCTTGAAGTGAAAAAGGTGCATTAACCTCAATGCCGCCAAGCATTAATGGCTTATCTTCGCTACTAATGCGATGCACATCATAGCCGTGACCAATACGAAACATCATTAATCCTCGACACTTAATGGGAAGCTATTGCCAACCCATGCACGAAAACCACCATCCACTGATATGACATTGTCATAACCCATTTTTTGTAGGTTGTCAGCACTTAATGCTGAGCGAAAACCACCACCGCAATATAAGTACATCTTTTGATTTTTGTTAGGAATGAGTTGTTCAATTTTAACTTCAATAATGCCGCGGCTTAAATGATTAGCGCCCGGTAAATGCGAATGCGCAAATTCAGACTCTTCACGGACATCGATAAGAAGACCATCTAATGTGTTATTGTCAAGCATATGTTTAATGTGAAAAACATCACACTCTTTGATGCGTGTTTTGGCATCGTTGACCAGTTTGAGAAATTCAGTATTGTGTTGCATCTTACGTCCTTTGCATGTTTCTAACAGTTGATGATTGTACACGTAGTCTTCATCTGTGAGTTAGTGTTTTTAGCCTTTGATTTTTTTGGATCTTGAACTTTGAATCTTCTCTGCTACAGTCGGAGTTAATGGTGTTGCAGGATAGGCTTAAGGATAAGTAATGGCAGTTTTTCAACAAAATGATGTAACTATCTATTTTGAGCAGCATGGTAAAGGACCTGATTTGGTGTTGATCGCGGGACTGTCAGCGGATGTAAGCTTTTGGCAAAAAATTGTACCAATATTATCACACCACTATCGAGTAACGGTGTTTGATAATCGTGGGGTTGGACGATCCACGCAAACTATTAAGCACTTCAGTATTGAGAATATGGCGGCAGATACTCTGTCATTACTTAAGTATTTGGGTATTACGAAAGCGCATATCGTGGGGCATTCTATGGGCGGAGCTATTATACAGATGATGTTAAAAATAGCACCAGAGGTTATTAATATGGCAATGCTCGTTTGTTCATTGGCGTGCTTGCCAATCATGGCGCGCATGCATGTTGAATCATTAGAGGAAGTGATTGCATTGGGCGCACCTTTATCATTAATTGAAAAAATTGTCTTACCATGGATTTACTCTGAAAGTTTACTAAAAAACAAGGGGTATCTTGATGAAGAGATTCATTATCTTACACACCAAGCAGTGCCGCAGTCTAAGCTAGCATTACATGCACAGATTAGTGCGGTTGAAAGCTTTGATATGACAAAGGATCTTGCCCTTATCACACATCCTGTTGTAGTCGTTGTCAGTGATGAGGATATTCTGACACCAATGTCATTATCACGTGAAATTTGTGGTCTATTACCTAATGCAAAACTTGAAATGATACATGGTGCAGGACATATGTTGCCAAGAGAGAAGGCAGATGAGCTGGCGGAATTGATTTTGAAATATTGTCATTAGCGTCGTGAAAGGCTTGAGTGATGCATAATCCAGTAAATAAATAAGCCCCAAACACCAGTAATAAGAACGGTAACAACCCAAGCAAAGTTAGGCATCATTTGCGGGGTGACATTATGTTTGGTGAAGTTATTTAAATCACGAATGACTGCTAACGTGCAAACAAGATGCACGATCACAGTGAATGCACTGATAACGTAATAAATGTTTTGATACAGATTGATCACGGCTTGGTGGAAATAATCCATGGTGATTCCCTCATGCTATTTGAATTTTAAAAAATAAACTCAGGTTTTTTGTCAATATCTTTGCGTTGGTTATGCTGGTGATGTTCGCTGATAATCTCAACAACTTCGTCAATTGAGTCAGTCATGATCAAAAGCTCAGTGTCGCCCTCGCTAATAACACCCTCAGCAACAAGCTTTGTCTTAATCCACTCAACCAATCCACCCCAGAAACTGGTGTTAAATAGAATGATAGGCATATGACGCTTTTTCTTAGTTTGCACTAAAGTGGCAATATCAAAAAGCTCGTCCAATGTGCCAAAGCCGCCAGGCATGCCGATATATGCCATTGAGTGTTTAACAAACATCGCTTTACGTGTGAAAAAATAACGATAGTGTAAAGAGATATCTTGATGTTGGTTTGGCACTTGTTCAAAAGGTAAGTGAATATTTAAACCAATACTTAAGCCATCGCCTTTTGATGCGCCAATATTGCCTGCTGCCATAATGCCATGACCGCCACCAGTAATGATGCTAAAGCCTTCATTGGATAATCTGCGCGCAATTTCCTCGGCATCTTTAAAGTGTGGCGAGGTGCTTGGCAGGCGGGCTGAGCCAAAGATACTCACCGCGGGTTGAATATCATCCAGGCGTTCATAACCTTCGACAAGTTCTGACATGACTTTGAAAATATTCCAAGTAGCACGTGATTGGTCAAAATGGACATTGCCATAAGTCGTTGCATCAGTATGCGAGCGTGGGTGAACGGTTTTTCTTGTTTTATTCATTTTTCATTATCGTATTCCATGATGATAGCGCAATATGGTAACACAAATGCATAAGTATGCTATGTTAGGTGCTGCGTAATTTAAGAAATTATTGCATAATAAGCCGCAATTGAGCATATCATTAAAACAAAAGGAAACATGATGGGTTTTTTAACAGGTAAAAAAGTTTTAATCGTCGGTCTTTTAAGTAATAAGTCGATTGCCTACGGTGTTGCGGAAGCAATGCATCGCGAAGGTGCTGAGCTTGCATTTACTTATCAAAATGAGCGTTTTAAAGAGCGTATTGAGAAGCTGACTGCACACTATAATTCTGCCGCACTTATAGAGTGTGATGTTACCAATGATGAGCAGATCGATAATGTGTTTGTTGAGCTTGGTAAAAAGTGGGATGGCTTGGATAGCATTATCCACTCAGTAGCTTATGCTCCGGCTGATCAGCTTGAGGGTGATTTTATTTCAGCGGTTAATCGTGAAGGCTTTAAAGTGGCGCATGATATTAGTGCTTACAGCTTTGCTGCATTAGCAAAGGCAGGACGCAGTATGATGCAAAATCGTAATGGCTCTTTAGTGACGCTAACTTATCTTGGTGCTGAGCGCGCGATGCCAAGTTATAACACAATGGGGATTGCCAAAGCATCACTTGAGGCAACCGTGCGTTATACGGCATTGTCTTTGGGTGCAGAGGGCATTCGTGCTAACGCTGTTTCAGCAGGACCAATTCGCACATTGGCAGCATCGGGCATTAAGAGCTTCAGAAAAATGCTTGATTACAATGCGCAAGTAGCACCGCTTAAGCGTAATGTTGATATTATCGAAGTTGGTAATACCGTCGCATTCTTAGCATCTGATCTTGCCAGCGGCATTACGGGTGAAGTGGTCTACGTCGATGCCGGTTATCATTGTGTGAGCATGGGTGGAATGGAGTAATTACTCATCTAACGATTTTAGATATTTCAAAAACTTATGCGCCAGTAATTGGCGCTTACTCTGTTTGATGATCGGTTGATCATTGTTATCTGTAATATAAAAACTATCCTCGATTGAGAATCCAGAGGTGTGAATTCGCGCGCGTGTAATATTAAGATTGTGCATTTCAAAAAAATAGCAAAGTGCAGCAAGAAGACCCGGTCGATCAGGGCATTTAACAATGACCTTGCTGTAGTTTTTATGTCGAGGACTCAAAATTTGCACATTCTTCTTTAGACGCTTTATGGTTGATTTATCCGTTACCAAAGCATTTAATTTAGTAGGGGCATAATCTATTCTATGAGGTGTCAATTGCGTTTCTAAATGCTGCTCTAGCCATAGCAGCTCATGCTCGTTTTGCAGTGGCTGATAACTTAAATTAGTAATGTTAAATTGATAAAGCATTTGATTATCGGGAAGTTTGAAAAAGCTTGCTTCGGTGATGTTGATGCTGGCTTTATATAGTAGATAACATAGCGATGATAATCTAATGTCCTTATCGGTCATTAAAATCAGTAATAGCGTTTGGTTCAAGCTATGATCAAAATGCGTGTGGATTGAAAGATTGTGGTTGTTGATCATCTGTTGGCAAAGTATATTATTTTGCCAGACCAAGGTAGCTAATGCCTGTTCTGTAAAGTAGCGAGCGGGTAGATTCTGCCATAGTGACATGACTATACTGTGATCAGTGCATTCTAGCTGTGTCAGAATTTTCTTTTGCGTTTCGCCAACTTGCTCTTTAAGCGTGAGCTTTACGGATCTGCTCAACAGTTCACTGGTGCGCGTATACAGATGCTCAAACATTGTCTGTTGCCACTGTGTCCACAATGCGGGGTTGGTGCCTTTAATATCGGCAATGGTCAAAAGAAATAAGCTATCCAGATAATATTGGCTTTGGCAAAATTCAGCAAATTGCGCGATAACCGCACCGTCATAGATATCTTCTTTCTTGATCATACGCGAAAATGCCAAGTGATGTTTCACCAACCATGACAAAAGATGGATTTCATCTTGTTTTAAACGCCATATTTCAGCATATTTTTGCACAAGACGCGCGCCGAATTTACTATGATCAACGCCGGAACCTTTACCAATATCGTGAAAGAATGCGGCAATATATAATAGTCGTTGCGCAGGATGCTTAAGCATCACCTGATAAGCTAATGGGAAGTCTTGTTCAAAATGAGCTGTTCGCATGCTGCGTAGGTTGCTGATAACCTCAATTGTATGGCGATCAACAGTGTATTGATGATATAGATCAAACTGCATCTGCCCTTTGCTAATGGTAAACTCAGGGATGATTTTTTCAACAATCCCTAAATCCATCATAATACTTAGCGCACCTTTGATATTGTATGGATAGGTGAAAATCGCTAAAAATTGTTGCTGTAATATTTGGTTGGAAAGTAAGTTTTTCTTAGCTAATGCTGCAAGTAGTTGTAGTGTATTGCGAACGATTTGAGCATCAAGCGTTTTAACTTCTTGGTGTTGGCAAAAATATTTAAAAGGTATCAAAATATTGTTTATATGTGTAGGGTAATTATTCTGTGTATGCTTTAAAATGCCGCCATGGATACTAAAGCCGTCACTAAGTGCTATATCATTGCTGATCACTTGAGATGCCATTAATTCATGGAAGATGATGCGGTTAATAAGTTTAACGTGACGAATGCTGTTATAGTAATGCTGCATAAATAGCTCAATGCTTTTATGTGGCTTTTTATGCTTAAAACCAAAAAACTCAGCAATCATAAGTTGTTTGTCAATTAGTAGTGAATTTTGCTCGCGTTGATACAGAATATGCAAATAAAAGCGAATAGCAGAAAGCAAACGATGCGCCTTACTTAAACTCGTTAACTCATCTGCAGTAATATAATGGTGCTCAACAAGGTAATGTAAATTTACATTAGGGTGGAGATAAATCAATAGCCAGTGAATACTTTGTAAGTAGCGCAGATTGCCCACAGTATTTTTAAGATCAGGTTGTTGGTTGATTGGGAAGTTGCAATCACGATCAATTTGTTCAGCATATTTGCTATAAATAAAGTCGCGATGAACAGGGAGATTTTGTTTGCTTTCAACTAATGATTTAAATGTGTCAAATAGTCTCTCATTGCCACAGATAAAACGTGCATCCAAAATGGCAGTGAGTAAATTGATATCATTATTAGCATGCTGCAGGGCACTGCTGATAGTATGAGTTGAATAGCCAACTTTAATTGGCAAGCTTTGTAATTCCTGAATAAATGCTAACAGTTCGGGACTTTCTAGTGATTGATCATTTTCTGCCAAAAACAATAAATCAAGATCTGAATATAAAGCGCGATCCTGACGACCATAGCCACCGATAGCAATCAAGGAAATATGCGCTATTTGCTGTGGAAAATATTCTATTAATAGCTTATCGATGCGCTTGCTGTAAATGAGTAAAGTTTTATAGATAGAGTGTTTTTTCTTAAGAAAAATCTCAGTAACATCATGCATAATGCTTTGGCAGTGTTCTTTCATCATGGCGTAGATAACGGCTAAGATAAGGATAACTCTAGATTTTATACTCATTACAAACTGCTACGCAATGAAACACCGCAAATGATTAACGAACGGTATAGTTGTAATACGCAAAATGATAAAGGAAAAGTCTAGTTCTTTGACAGGGCTATTTGCTTCTAAGAAACCTGCGAATGCGTAAGATAAGGTAAGCAACCACAATAAGTGCAATAACAAGTGCAATGATCGGATGTTCTTGCACAATTTGTGGAATAAAAGATAGCGTTGCTGGAATATTCATTTCAGTGATTATTCGTTCTGCTGCATAGCTGCTGTTATAGAGCATTGCCGCGAATGTTGCAAAACATAGTAAAAATCGCATCTTACACCATGGTAGCTATTAAAGTGCAGAGATTGTAGCATGAAAATGTGAGATATTAACCATCGACAAGTAGATTTTTTCTCAATCTTTGTAAAAAATACGCTATTTAAGTCAATTATAAAGTCATTAACTGGCTATAATAAATACTTTTCTTTGATGGTTTTGATCTGGTCACGCACGTGTCCAGCTTCTTCAAACTCGAGATTGCGCGCATGTTCTTTCATCGACTTTTCGAGTTTTTTAACCAATATTATGGCTTCTTTAACGCCGAGAACTTCATCAACTGCAATATCTCTCACCTTTTTACGAGCATTGTTCTTTGCCGCCTTTTTACTAAATTCAGGTGATAATTCTAATAAGTCACCAACCTTCTTTTTAATGGATGTCGGCGTAATACCGTGATCAGTATTAAACTGCTGTTGTTTGTTGCGTCGCCGCAATGTTTCATCCATCGCACGCTGCATTGATCCGGTAATTACCTCAGCATATAAAATAGCTTTACCATTAATGTGCCGTGCAGCGCGGCCAATAGTCTGGATCAATGATCTCTCGGATCTTAAGAAACCTTCTTTATCCGCATCAAAGATTAAAACCGTGCTGACTTCAGGCATATCCAAGCCTTCACGTAATAGATTGATGCCAACCAGTACATCAAAGACGCCAATGCGTAGATCGCGAATAATCTCAACACGTTCAACGGTGTCGACATCAGCATGAAGATAACGGACATTGCCCCCATGTTCAGATAAGTAATCTGTGAGATCCTCAGCCATACGCTTAGTAAGGGTTGTTATAAGAATGCGCTCATCTTTTTGTACCGCTTTGTTTATCTCAGATAATGCATCTTCCACTTGAATGCTCACAGATCTTACTTCAACTAAGGGGTCAAGTAATCCTGTTGGGCGTACGACTTGTTCAGCTACATTTTGTTGATGCTCTTTCTCATAATCAGCGGGTGTGGCTGAGACATAAATTGCTTGGGTAACTAATGCTTCAAATTCATGGAATTTAAGCGGGCGATTATCTAGAGCTGAAGGCAGGCGAAAACCATAATTAACAAGATTCTCTTTGCGTGAGCGATCTCCTTTATACATGCCGCCAAATTGCGGGATGGTAACGTGTGACTCATCGATCACAATAAATGCATTTTGCGGTAAATAATCCAGTAATGTTGGCGGTGGCTCGCCAGGCGCACGAGCTGACAAAAGACGTGAATAATTCTCAATGCCTGTGCAATAACCTAATTCATTAATCATCTCAATATCATATAGTGTGCGCTGTTCAATACGCTGGGCTTCAATCAGGCGGTTTTCCTTTTGAAAATACGCAACACGCTCACGTAGCTCATCTTTGATTTCCTCAACCATGGTTTTTTGGCGTTCTTTTGAGCTGACATAATGCGTACTTGGGAATATTGTCGCGCGATAGGTATTCGCTGTAATTTTGCCAGTAAGTGGATCAATGAGTTTAATGCTTTCGATTTCATCATCAAATAGCTCAATTCTCACCGCGTCTTTATCTGAGTCTGCAGGGAATATATCAATAACCTCGCCACGCACACGATAGGTTCCGCGTGAGAAATCCATATCATTGCGATGATACTGCATGTCACTTAAGCGCCTTAAAATACTGCGTTGATCGATTTGTTCACCGACTTTAAGGTGTAGTAGCATTTGCATATATTGTTCAGGGTCACCCAAGCCATAGATCGCTGATACGGTGGCAACAATGATTACATCTTGGCGTTCTAAAATCGCTTTGGTTGCAGATAAACGCATTTGTTCAACATGTTCATTAATCGATGAATCTTTTTCGATATAAGTATCTGATGCAGCAACATAAGCTTCTGGTTGGTAATAATCATAATACGATACAAAATATTCCACGGCATTTTTTGGAAAAAATTGTTTCATTTCGGCATATAATTGTGCGGCAAGTGTTTTGTTATGTGCAAGAATCAACGTAGGGCGTTGAACATTCTGAATAACATTAGCCACTGTATAGGTTTTCCCTGAGCCGGTGACGCCAAGTAATGTTTGGTGTCTTAAACCTTCTTTTAAACCTTGCGTTAAGGATGCAATTGCGGTTGGTTGGTCTCCTGCGGGAGTGTAGTTTGTATGGAGTTCAAAAGCATTTTGTTTTCTTTCTAAGTGCATTGTGAAGCCGCTAATTTTAATTCAAACACGAGCTATGATAGCAAAGCTGTGCGTTTATGCGACATTAAAACATGGCAATTTGATTACAGTGATTTCAGCGAAAACGTAAGCATCAAAGTGTAGATCTCTTTATGCAAGCTTTAAATTTACTTCTATCCTTAACAGTACAAGAAAATTAAAGAGTTAGATAAGGATATTCATCATGAGTAGCAATATAGAAAGATTTATTTATGCCATTGCTGAAATGCGCTATGAAGAAGCAAGACGTAATCCGCAAGATGAACCGCGCTTTATGTTAAGCTTAGTCACTGAGGAAATTGAGCGTGGTTTAATTGAGGCAACTTTAGCGTATACAGGATTTCATTTAAGTAATACTGCTGAAGTATTGGGCATAAGTCCTGCGACTTTGAAAGCTAAAATCAAAAAGTATGATATTTTTGTATTGGATTTCTCAAGTTAGTCATAATGAAAAAAGTTTCAGCAACGATTACCTCGCCCCATGCGGGAGCGGTCGTGCAGCGCAGACTGTGCGGGTGAGGAGTAATTAAAGTTAGCTACTTAAGCGATACCCTCGCGCACTAAATCATGCATGTGGATGATGCCAGCAATTTCATTTTGATGATTTAAAACTGCCAATGTGGTAATTTTCAATTGATTCATAAGGCTTAATGCTTCAATTGCCATTGCATCTTCGATAATTGTCTTTGGTCTTTTGCCCATAACTTCTGCAATGTTAAGCCCTTTTTGATAAATCGATTGCTGGAAGATTCTACGCAAATCACCGTCGGTGAAAATACCATTGAGTGTTTTGTTATCATCAGATATAAGTGTCATTCCTAAGCCTTTAGAGCTGATCTCTAAAATCGCATCTTCTAATGTACTTTGAGAGGTTACAATCGGCAGCGATGCACCGCTTTTCATAAGATCAGATACTTTTAACAGTAAGCGTTTACCCAAAGCACCACTTGGGTGTGAGTTGGCGAAATCTTCCGCACTAAAGTTTTTAGCATTTAATAGTGCAATCGCTAAGGCATCACCCAATACCAATGTTGCTGTTGTGCTTGATGTTGGTGCTAAATTGTGCGGACAAGCTTCTTTTTCAACCCCAAGATTCAGTGAAATATCCGCAGCTTGCGCCAATGCTGACTGCGGTTTGCTAGATATGGCAATAAGTGGGATATCAAGGCGTTTGATCATTGGAATTAATGACGTTAACTCAGGCGTTGAGCCAGAATTTGAGATGGCAATGACTACATCTTGACGCGTAATCATGCCAAAATCGCCGTGTCCTGCTTCAGCTGGATGGACGAAGAATGCAGGTGTTCCCGTGCTAGCAAGAGTCGCAGCAATCTTTGAGGCGATATGCCCTGATTTGCCCATACCGATGATAATCACGCGCCCTTGGCATTTGAGAATCAACTCACAAGCAGCGATGAAATTGTCGCCAATATGCTTTTTAAGCTGCTCAAGTGTTTCAATTTCTAGATTGATTGTTTTTAGTGCATCTTGAGCAAAAGGATGGTTGTTTGACATAATAAAATCAAATAATAAAGCATTTTCAATGCATGTTATTGTAAGTGAGGATAGGGTAAAACATCAACCTAGTGACATGGATTTAATGTTGCTTTGCCAGTTTGCTTAGCACAGACCTTTTGCAAAACAGCGTCAATGGTATAAGGGATCTCAGATTTTTGTTGTGTTTTACGACATTTGTATTCGATGATGTCACTCTCTAGTCCACGCTCACCAATAATAAGCTGATGTGGTGCGCCAATTAAATCCGCATCAGCAAACATAATACCAGGGCGTTCTTTGCGATCATCAAATAAAACATCAAAGCCGGCAGCTCTAAGGTCATTATAAAGTTTATTGGCAACCTCGAAGACTTTAGTTGATTTATGCATGTTCATTGGAATGATCGAGATATCATACGGTGCGATCTCACTTGGCCAAATAATACCGTTATCATCATGTGATTGCTCGATTGCCGCCGCAATAATCCGTGTGACACCAAAACCATAGCAGCCCATGATAAGATCCTGCTTCTTGCCATTTTCATCAAGAATATTAGCGTTCATCGCTTTGGAGTAGTTGTCACCCAGTTGGAAAATATGCCCAACTTCAATGCCGCTGGTAAGCTCAAGTGTGCCCTTGCCATCAGGAGATATATCGCCGACAACCACATTGCGAAGATCAGCAACATCATAGCTTTTAATATCGCGATCCCAGTTTGCACCAAAGAAGTGAAAATCATCTTCATTAGCTCCACATACAAAGTCGTGTAACATGACAGCACTATGATCAGCAATCACTTTAATCGGTGAATTAACAGGACCTAAAGAGCCAATGTTGGCATTAAATGCTTGTTGTATTTCGGCTTCCGTGGCAAAAGTAAAAGGTGCATTGATTTGAGGTAACTTATCGATTTTGATCTCATTTAACTCATGATCCCCACGTAGCACTAAGGCAAAGAGTGTATTATCACTATCCTTGATAATAATGGTTTTGATCGTGTTTTCAGGTAACAAGTCAAACTTTTGACAAATATCGCTAATGGTTTTTAAGTTAGGTGTTGCTGTTTTTTCAAGTGATTGAAAAGGAGACTTGCGTGTCGTAAGATCTGGTTTTAAATACTCTGCCATCTCAATATTGGCAGCATAATCACTTTGATTGCTGTAGCAAACAATATCTTCGCCCGCTGCAGCAAGTACCTGAAACTCATGCGTTTTGCTGCCACCAATGGCACCAGCATCAGCATTAACGACACGAAACTTAAGCCCCATACGCGTTAGGATATTGCAATATGCTTGATGCATTTTCTGATAGGTGTCTTCTAAGCAATCATAATTGCTGTGAAATGAATAAGCATCTTTCATAATAAATTCACGTGCGCGCATCACGCCAAAGCGTGGACGTATCTCATCACGGAATTTTGTTTGGATTTGATATAGGTTAAGTGGTAATTGTTTATAGCTTTTAATTTCTTTGCGTGCAATGTCAACAATCGACTCTTCATGTGTTGGTCCATAGCAAAAATCACGTTCATGGCGATCTTGCATTTTTAGAAGCTCAGGACCGAATTTTTGCCAACGATGCGTTTCTTGGAGTAGCTCAGCAGGCAATATGCTAGGCATTAGAATCTCACAGGCGCCTGCGTTATCCATCTCCTCACGGACGATTGTTTGCACTTTTTGTAGCACTTTCATCCCCGTAGGTAGCCATTGATAAATACCTGAGGCAAGTTTGCGAATTAAGCCGGCACGTAACATATATTGATGACTGATTAATTCAGCGTCTTTTGGCGTTTCTTTTTCAGTGGCAAGTAAAGTTTGCGATACTCTCATATTAGAATCTTGTGAAAAGCAATGTGTGGGGTTACGTTAGCTCGTTTTTTGAGTCGGTTCAAGCGGATTTTCGGAATTTGTTTTATTTGGTTTATCTGTTAAGAATTGATTGCGTAAAAAAGTGTATAAAACCATTGCTAAAGGAGCCGCATAAACCCAGTAAACAACGTGCCCTTTAACGATAATGCTAAAGTTATTGAAATAGAAAATAGAGGTAAGTGAGGCAATAAAGGTAATGCAAGCAAGAAAGAAGATAGCATCAGCAATATAACGGAGTTTTTGTTTCATGGTCGGTCTCCAATTAAGTAAACTATGCCAATTATATAATGCAAGCATGCAGTTGAATAGTCGCGTTTAATTAAATACTAACATTCCCAAGGATTAATATAAGGTGCCTCAAGTGCTTGAAATGCTTTCATTTCTGTAAGTTTACGTTTAAATTTCTAATTTAACTATGAAGCTAAAATGAATCTGCTCAATAAGTCTATAATGATGATTGATATATATGTTCTAAATTTAAACAACTTTAATGCGTTGGAAGCGCTTAATACATTACCACTTGAAGTGAGAGATTATGCCAGCGATTTGAAATTGGAGCGCAAGCGTGTTGAATATATCGCATCACAGTGGTTGCGCTATAAGTTATTAAGTGAACGCTCAGGGGTTGCCATCACTAACCTACAGTTTTCAAAGACGAGCAATGGTCGACCGTTTCTCGTTAATAGTATGATTGATTTTAATATCAGTCATACGCGTGATTATGTTGTTATTGCAATTGGCAAAGGACAGCGTGTTGGTATCGATGTACAGACCAAAAAAGAAAAAGTCGATGTGTTAGCGATAGCAAAACAGTATTTTGCAAAGAGCGAGTATGATTTGATTGCTGCTAAGAAGGGCGACAGTGCGCAGCGAGACGTGTTTTATTGGTTATGGGCATATAAAGAGGCAAGCCTTAAACTGACGGGTCAAGGGATTGCCAATGGGTTAAATCGTTATGTTTTTGAAGTAACTGAAAGTGGCGAATGCAAAAAGAAAAATGTCCAAGATATATATTATTTCCATCAACAATTAGATGAAAATACACCGCTGTGCTTAAGTTTTGAGAGAAGCAGTAGCAAGGTCAGATTGAATTTTTTGTAGAATTTAAGGCTATGACCATATTCCTGCCCGCTTTAATTGTGTAAGCGTTGGCTGAGCGCAAGTCGAAGCCTCTATGAAGTGTGATTTTCCCAAGCGTACCCACTTCGACTGATACTCAGTGCATCGCTTTGACTTACGCTCAGGGTAAGGTGAATATTAGTCTTAATCGAGTTGAAAAAGTATTAATGGATAGGAAAGTTACTGCTGAGGCGCTGCTGCACTCTATTGAGAAACGTTAAGCTCCGCTTGACCAACAACTGCTTTGGTTGGAGTGTAAACTACTTCAGCTTTCCATACGCCTGGGCATGCGATTGCGCCATTAGCACTTTGATGCTCAAGTGTGCGGTAAGCCCAAGAGTAATCACTGGCTTCTTTGTATTTCATGATTGGAAAGGTTGTGCTCATGCAGTGTGATTGGCTAGGTGCAACCCAGTGAAGTTTTAGATCGCCTTGTTTGGCGCCATTCCAGTCAGTATAAATTTTTGCAACCAAGCGACCATCTTTGGCGCTTAGTTTAACCGTTGAGCTTGGTAATGAGCTATTGCTTGTTGTTTGTGTTGAGTTGACTGACGCTGGTGTTGACATTGCTGTAACAGATGCATCTGTATTTTGTGGTGCTGGCGCTTTAGGTGATGTAGCGCAAGCAGATAATAATGCGGCACTAGAAACAATGCCAAGTAGTGTGATTTTTCTCATCGTTGTCTTCCTTCTGTTGTATGAACCTATAAGAATCACTGATTACTATAGACCTAATCCTAGCGTATAGCAAAAAGATATCAAGGAGGTTAGAGAAAATTTAATAAAAAATGACGAAAAATTGATTTATGCCGAGTGTTACGGCTTTAAACGATGATGGCAGCGGCAACGCGTCGTCCTTCATTTGCCAAAATATTAAAAGTGCGGCATGCGGCAGCTGAGTCCATAAAGTCGATGGATTTTCCTAGGCGGGCAAAAGCAATGATGATTTCTTGCGGTGGAATCAATGATGTTTCACCGGTGCCAAGAAGGTAAATATGAGCATCAAGTTCGATAAGGGCTTCAATAGCATCAAGATTAAGCGCGTCAATGGATTTGACATCCCAATTATTATTAATAATTTTTTCAGGTGTGATAATCACGCTGTGAGAAAATGTTTGTTGTGAGAGTGTCAGCTCGCCAGACTTATAATGTTTAACAAAAATGAGGGTGTCTGGTTTTTCATATTCTAATTGCATTGTTTGACCTTGAAATTAAAAGATAAATTGAATGAGTAAAGAGAGTTTATTGATTAGTGGTAACAAGATGCTTGCCAGTAAATTTGATTGCCCAAAAGGAATAAATAGCAATAATAATACGATCAAAAATCCCCAGCGTTCTAAACGGTTATATTGTAAGGCTGCTTTATAAGGCAATAATGCGCTAATAACACGACTGCCATCAAGCGGTGGAATGGGTAGTAAATTAAATACCATTAACATTAAATTTAGCATTACGCCAAATTGTGCCATCTGATGGAAGCCAAAGTTAGGCACAAATTTCCACAGCAAAAACCAGATAATTGCCATAATGAAGTTGGCTAAAGGTCCAGCAATTGCGACAAGAATCATATCTTGTCGCGGCTTTTTGAGGTTATTAAAATTAACAGGCACAGGCTTTGCCCAACCAAACAAGAACCCTGTGCCTAATAGAAACATTGCAGTTGGTAGAATGATCGTGCCGAGAATATCGATATGCTTAATCGGGTTTAAAGTCACTCGCCCCATAAGATAGGCGGTTTTGTCGCCGCGTAATTTGGCAATGTAGGCGTGTGCTGCTTCATGTAGTGTGATAGCAAAGAGCATTGGGATGATAAACATCACAAAAGCTGTTAAATAAGTGTTAAGATCAGCAGGCATTGTCTATTAGTGCTTTTTTCGTGTTTTTTCGCAGTGAAATAAGTGTATTATAAAGCCTTAGCAGAATGAAGAATTTATGCCAAGGAACATACAGATGAGCGATGTAGTTACATTAGATTTACCCAAATTTTCACAAATAGACATTAATAGCACCAAAAATGAAGTGGAAAAGTGCATCCAGTATTGCCGTGATTTAAAAGAGCAATTACTTAAAGAGAGTAATTATACATGGGATAATTTTATTTATCCTTTGGAAGAAGCCGAAGATGCGCTTAGTAAAACTTTTGGTCCTTTGGGGCATTTAAATGCTGTTAAAAATACACCGCAGTTGCGTGAAGTCTATCAGCATTGTGTTGAGAAAATCTCAGAATACTCAACGCAAACAGCGCAGGATGAACGCATGTTAAAGGCGTATCAAATTATTTTGCAACATGATAAAACTTTGGATCAAGCACAGATTAAGGCGATTAATGATGCTATTCGCAGTTTTAAATTGTCAGGAGTGGATCTGGAGGGTGATAAGCGCGAGAAGTTTGAGCAAGTCGTTACCAAGCTTGCCAAGTTGCAAAGTGATTTTGAGAATAATGTGCTTGATGCGACGATGGCGTGGCATTATCACACATTAGATGAAGATGAATTAAAAGGTTTATCAGACAGTGCTAAAGAGCAAGCACGTTTGAAGGCGCAAACAGAAGAAAAGGATGGTTTTGTCTTGGGTCTTGACGCACCAACCTATATTTCCGTGATGCAGCAAGCAGATAATCGCAAGCTGCGCGAGACTTTCTATAAAGCCTATGTCACGCGCGCCTCAAGCGAAGCGGACAATAAAAGCTTTGATAATACCAAGGTTATGCAAGAGATTATGCGCTTAAGGGCTGAAGAAGCTAAACTTTTGGGATTTAAAAACTATGCTGAAGTCTCACTGGCAACGAAGATGGCAACCTCAGTTGATGAGGTGATGCACTTTATGCAAGATTTGCTACAAAAGGCGAAACCGCATGCACAAAAAGAGTTTCAAGAGCTTCAAGCATTTGCTAAACAGTCTGGATTGGATGATGAGCTTAAGCCTTGGGATAGCGTATATTATTCAGATAAAATGAAAAAAGCACGTTATGACTTTACCTCTGAAGAGCTGCGTCCTTACTTTCCTTTGAATCACGTGATGAAAGGTTTGTTTAGTGTGTTGTCATCTCTTTATGGTATCACGGCGAAGAAGCGTAATGATTGGGATCGCTATCACCCGCAAACAGAGTTGTATGAGTTTTATGATGAAAACAAGCAACTTCGTGGGGCAATTTTAGTTGATTTCTTTGCAAGAGCACATAAGCGTGATGGTGCGTGGATGGATGAATGCCGTACGCGCTATAAGCGTCTTGATCATTCAGTGCAAACGCCTGTGGCGTATGTTACCTGTAACTTTATGCCTGCCAATGAAGGTGCTGATGCGTTATTGACGCATAATGATGTATTGACTTTATTTCATGAGTTTGGGCATGCCTTGCAGCACATTCTAACGCAAGTGGAGTATTTGCCTGTTTCAGGGATTAATGGTGTTGAGTGGGATGCTGTTGAGTTACCAAGTCAGTTTATGGAGAATTTCTGTTGGTGTGAAGAAGGATTACAATTGCTGTCACAGCATGTTGAGACTAAAAAAAGCTTACCAAAAGAGCTATTTCAGAAGCTAGTTGCCTCACGTCAGTATCAATCGGGCTTAGCAATGTTACGTCAGCTTGAGTTTGCACTGTTTGATATGCAACTACACCAAAGTAGTGTTGAGGATTTAGATATTCATCAAATAATAGAGGATGTGCGCCAATCAACGGCATTGTTAGAAGTGCCTGCATTTAATCGCTTTGAAAATAGCTTCTCACATATTTTTGCAGGAGGCTATGCGGCGGGCTATTACAGTTACAAATGGGCGGAAGTGCTATCCAGTGATGCTTTTGCGGAATTTGAACAGGGTCAGACAGTATTAAACAAAGCCATTGGTCAGAAGTTTATGCACATTATCTTAGAAAAAGGCGGCTCAGCTCCAGCGGCAGAGCTATTTGAGAAATTTAAAGGACAAAAACCGTCAGTTGATGCGCTACTGCGTCATAATGGTATTGTTTAGATGAGCCGAGCCATTGGTGGTGAGGCGGAAAATAAAGCCTTAGTGTTTCTAGAGACCCAAGGTTTTAGCTTAATTGCTAAGAATTTTCTGACGCCATTAGGTGAGATCGATCTAATTGGTCAAATTGCTGATGTATTGATATTTGTTGAGGTTAAGGCACGAAAATCAGCACAGTTTGGCTCGGCACTCGAGATGGTGACCAAATCTAAACAGATTAAAGTGCGTAAAACAGCGCAAGTTTTTCTGCAGCAACATCGACATTACCAACATGCCGAATGCCGTTTTGATGTCATCGGTATCACAGGAGATGAGATCCAGTGGGTTCAGGCAGCTTTTTAAACAAATACTTCGACAGAAAGTTATAGAAAGTTTCATTTGAATAATGAAAAAATTGTCTATAGCGCGTACAATGTGCGCAAATTTTAAAGTAGACACAAAAGAATAAATGACATCATTACATAATTCTCATTCAGAAAAACCTAAGCAATATAAGGCGGTTTCGCTTATTTCCGGTGGTTTAGATTCTATGTTGGCAACCAAGGTGATTGCAGATCAAGGCATTCATGTTGAAGGGATTAACTTCTTCACCGGGTTTTGTGTCGAAGGACATACGCATGCCATTCGTAAGAAAGATCAAAGCAAAGAAAAGCGCAATAATGCCTTATGGGTTGCTGAGCAACTTGGGATTAAACTGCATATTATCGATGTGATTGAAGAGTACAAAGATGTGCTCTTAAATCCAAAGTATGGCTATGGTGCAAATATGAATCCGTGTTTGGATTGTAAGATCTTTATGGTTAAAAAAGCCAAAGAATGGGCGCTTGAAAATGGTTTTGATTTCATTATTACTGGTGAGGTCATTGGTCAGCGTCCGATGTCGCAACGTAAAGACACCATGCCAGTTATTCAAAAGCAATCAGGTATTGATGATTTATTATTGCGTCCATTATGCGCTAAAAATCTACCTGAAACCAAGCCTGAGCGCGAAGGTTGGGTTGATCGTGAGAAACTATTTGGTTTTCACGGACGCAATCGCACGCCACAATTTGAACTAGCCAGTTCATATGGTTTTGTTGATTATGCAACACCTGCAGGTGGGTGCTGCTTTTTAACCGATAAGCAATACTCGGATAAGTTGGTTGATTTGTGGAAAGGTCGCAATGACAAGCGTGATTATGATTTTGATGACATTATGTTGTTGAAAGTTGGTCGCCACTTGCGTCCTAAACCTGAGTTTAAATTGATTATTGCACGCGAAGAAGGTGAAAATAATTTTCTAAATGGTTATAAGCGACAATTTCCACATATCACCGTTGAAAGTCATGGTGGACCACTTACATTGATTGATGGCAATTTTGACACTCAAGATGAAGCGTTTGTCGCCAGAATTATTGCGCGTTTTTCACAAGGTAGAGAGGCTGAAAAAGTGACTGTGCGTTTTGCTTATCCTGATGGTGTTGCACGCGAGCATACGGTGAAGCCTTTTACCGTTGATGAAGTACAACAAGCGTGGTATGTCTGATGGAAGTTAATGTTGAGCTAGATCTGCGTCGTTTATTATGTCCAATGCCTGTGATTAAAACACAAAATGCATTAAAAAAGATGACCGCCGGTGAGCAGTTAAAAGTGACTTGTACCGATCCGGGTGTCAAGCATGATATTCCTGCTTGGTGTAAGATCAATGGCTATGCTATCTTAGAGCAACTTGAAATAGATAATGAATTTATTTTTGTGATTAAGGCGTAACAAATGGATCAAGGTTTATTAAGTATTTTGGTGTGTCCTGAGTGTCAATCATCATTGATATATGACAAACAAAACAAGATGCTTGTGTGTAAAGCGGATAAATTGGCATACCCCATTATTGATGGCGTGCCGCGTATGCTATTGGAAGAAGCCAAGAAGCTAACGCTTGAAGAAGTCAAACACTATGAGTAAGCGCCATATTATTATTCCAGCGCGTTTGCAATCCAGTCGCCTTGCCAATAAGTTATTACTTGATTTGGCAGGCAAACCCATTATTGAGCATGTTTATGAGCGTGCATTACAATGTGGCTTTGAGCAAGTGGTGATTGCGACGGATAGTGAGGAAATTCAAACCATAGCACATGGTTTTGGTGCGACAGTATGCATGACGGCAGTAGATCATCAATCAGGCACTGATCGCTTAGCTGAAGCCGTGCAGAAATTAGCAATTGCTGATGAGGATATCGTTGTTAACATTCAAGGGGATGAGCCATTAATTCCGATGGAAAATGTGATTCAAGCTGCTGATTTGTTGGTGGATAGATCGCAAGCAGTAATAGCAACCTTGTGTGAGCGCATAACTGATGAAAGTGAAGTGCATGATCCAAATTGCGTAAAAGTCGTCTTTAATCGTGAGCAATATGCTTTGTATTTCTCAAGAGCGCCGATTCCATGGCAGCGTGGTGTGTTTGACCAAGGTGAGATTAAGATGGGAGATCATTATCGTCATATTGGCTTATATGCTTATCGCGCAGGGTTTCTAAAGGTGTATGCACAGATGGAGAAAAGTCCGTTAGAGCAAATTGAGTCTTTAGAGCAATTACGTGTGTTATGGCATAATCAAAAAATTGCAATTGCTGAAGCTAAGGCGTCAACGCCTCCTGGGATTGACACACAAGCTGACTTAGACAAAGTAAGGAAGATGTATGACAGCTTTTGTGCTCGATAAACGTTTAGCTGATTCCAGTAGCCTCATCAAAGATCTTGGCGATGTTCAGTTACGATTATCAAACAACGCGCTAGTAACGTGGTTTCTCATCGTACCTAAAGTGTCCGTCATTGAATGGTTTGAGCTTGATCTGGAGATGCAGCTAAGACTCAATGCCTTGATAAATACATTATCCCGTTTTCTCAAAGAGAATTTACACGTTGATAAAGTCAATGTTGCGACAATTGGCAATGTCGTCTCACAGATGCACATTCACGTAATCGGGCGCAAAAAAGATGATTTTTGTTGGCCAGATGTAGTGTGGGGTAAAAGCGAAAGCCAAGCGTATGTGGCACATCAAAAGGATGACCTTATTTCGAGCGTGCTAAAGCTTATTTAAGTTGTTATCAACGGCAGCTAAACTTCTATATTTAACGGAGTTCACTCAAAGTAAATAGTCTTATCTTAAACAATCGGTTCAAATAAATTCAATAGATCATTTTCACTGAGTTTGAAATCAGCTTGTCCATCTTTGTTGTAAAGCCCACTGGCAAGATCCGCTTTTTTCTGCTGAAGTTTTAAGATTTTTTCTTCAACACTGTCTTTGGCAATGAGTTTATAAACTGTGACGGGTTTATCTTGACCAATACGATAGGCTCGATCCGTGGCTTGGGCTTCAACGGCTGGATTCCACCATGGATCAAAGTGGATAACCGTATCAGCGGCAACAAGATTTAAGCCCGTGCCGCCGGCTTTTAGGCTGATTAAGAAAACCGTGATATCAGGGTTTTCACTAAAGTCATCAATCAGTTTCTGGCGATTTTTAGTTTGTCCGGTTAACTGTACATATTGGATCTTATGTTTGCCAAGTTCAAGTGCAATTAAATCAAGCATTTCGACAAATTGTGAGAACACCAGTACTTTACGTTTTTCAGCAGCAAGTTCGGTCAGCATTTCTAGTAAATAATCAAGCTTAGCCGATTCATGGACTTTTTTGGCGCTCTCTAGCTTAACCAATTGCGGATGACAACATGATTGACGTAGCTTTAAGAGTGCATCAAGAATATGGATATGGCTCTTGGCAAGCCCTTGTTTTTTCAAGAGCTCACGTACTTTTTTCTCCATTGTCATGCGCACACTTTCATATAGTTGCTTTTGCGTATTTGGCAGCTCAATAATTTCAATCGACTCAGTCTTTTCAGGCAAATCTTTAGCAACTAGCGCTTTGGTGCGTCGAAGCATAAAGGGTGCAATGCGACTTTTCAGTATTTTTAAACGATCGCTGTCTTGATGTTTTTCAATTGGATTTTTAAAGTGTTTACGAAACTGGCTATCATTGCCCAAGAAACCAGGCATTAAGAAGTTGAATTGCGACCATAATTCACCGAGGTGATTCTCAAGTGGCGTGCCTGTTAAACAAAAGCGATGTTTAGCTGAAAGGGTGAAAATGCTTTGCGCTTGCTTTGTCTTAGCATTTTTAATCGTTTGCGCCTCATCCAAAATCAGTGCGCTATAGGTATTTTGGCGATGAATTTCTTCGTCTTTTAAAATAAGTGGATAGCTTGTGACGACGATATCGTAGTTAAGCAAGTTATTATAATGCTCGGCACGTTCAGAGCCATGCAATAGCAAAATTGTGAGCTTAGGTGTGAATTTCTCAGCTTCTCTAATCCAATTGCCGACAACCGAGGTGGGCGCGATGATAAGGCTTGTACCAAAATCTTTATCAGTATCGTGTTGTAACTGAAGCCAAGTGAGCGTTTGCAGGGTTTTGCCAAGTCCCATATCATCGGCTAACAAACCACCCATTTCATGTTTGGATAAGAAATCCATCCAGCTTACGCCATAGCGCTGATAGTCGCGTAAAGTTGCCTGTACTTCTTTTGGTGTATCTAGTAGTGGTAATTTTGTTGTGTCTTTCAGTGAGTCAACAAAGCGCTTTAAAGCATTGGCTTTACTATAATCAATCGCGCCACTTTTGCCTAGTTGCTCCTCAAGGCTCATCAGCGCACCGATTTGGTATTTTGAGAGTTTTAGTGTGCCGCCACGCTCATCATTTAATTCAAACAATGAATTAATAACCGGCTCAATAATACTGTAATCAATTTTCAAACGGTGATTCTTATCAACAATGGCAACAAGGTCGTGCTCTTCTTTGTTAAGCCCTTTTTGTAGATATTGCATAATCAGCGGCTGTAGATCGATGGTGTTGCCGTTGTGATTAACGCTCAGATGTACATTAAACCAATCATTTTGCGCACCTTCTTCGATGCCAATGTCGATATCATCAGCAACAATATAGTGATGTGCAAAGTCATCATCAAACTCAACCTGCCAGCCTAAAAGTTTGAAGTCCTCAAGATCTTCAACATAGAAGCCTTCCCATTGCTCTTCTGGTTCAATATAAGGATTGCTGTTTAAAATATAACTTTCACCAAATGGCTTGTGTGCTTGATTGCCATAGCCAAAGTAAGCACGTCTTGATTTTACAAAGCCAAATCCTCCTAAGGTTTCAAGCTTAGCTTTTTCAAATTTTATGTCTTTTTCAATCAAGCGACCATTATGCTCAATAATGTGTGTCCCACTTTCATGTGGCTCAAAGCGTGTGCCGTCATATTCAAAGCTAACATCAGCAAAGAAGCCATAATGTGGCCAGTTTACTGATGATCCTTTGCTAAAATGGGCAATTGCTTTTGGCGTGATTTTTTCAGTTTTAAGCTTTTTGACTTTGCTTGGGAATTTTATTTGCTTGCCAAGTGTCGATTTCTCAATGGTGTGACGAACAAATGACATATCATCTTTTGAGATATCTTTAAGCGTATTAAGAAGTGCTAATTGATTGCCAGGAATGTCACTGACGATCTGCCCCATTTTGTTGCCATCAATGTAAAAAGCAGGTGTTGTCGGTATGATTTTGGTGTTTGTTTTGCTATTGATTTGCGCATTAAAGCGAAATGTGCCGTTGACTTCACTCCAATCAATATCAAGCTTGACATCTGGTGCTAAGGTGCAATGTTTGCCCATGACGATGTCGCCAACAAAAAAACGTTCAGTTGCAATAAGCAGTTTTAAAAATTGCGCGCCGTACTCTCCTGTTAAGCTCGGTAAATGTATCGCATAACGATTGATTTGTGCTTGTAGGTATTTAAAAATCTCAAGGTCTTTGATGTCGGCACAGTCTGGGTATTTAGCATAACCGGCAACGATATTGGTAAGGTTGGCGCTTTGTGGTTTGCCATAGCCATCACCACTTTTTAGAATGCGCACATAGCTTGCCTCTATCCTATAAGAAAGCTGCTGCCCTTCTTTAAAAGCGACGAGTTGATAGGCAATCACCAAGTTAGAAGGTGCTTTGCCTTGGGATAATAGTGTGCTTTTCTCAAGGCGTATATTGTCATTAAATTGGCGCTCAAAGGCGGCTTTGTCAAAATGAGATGCGGGGATTTTCGCTTTTTTTGTCGGTTGAGCGCTGACAGATTTTGTCGCTGCAATTGGAGTGTATGCATTGAATTCTGTTAAACGCTCAGCGAGTGATTTATTAAACATAAATAATACGGCATAAATATGCTTGCAAAAGTAGCCTACAGGGCATGAACACTCAGCATCAAGTACGCTTAAGAGTGTTTTTGCTCGTGAGTTCACATCGACAAAAATGCTTTGGGAGTAGGATTCTTTGCCAGAGCCAAAAACCTCGCTCTTAATGACAAAATTAATGCCATCATCGGATGTTGCTTGCAATGATTTGATCGAGTATTGATTGCAATAGGCATGTGCACGCGAAATGGTCGCCTTGGTAAAGTCCTCGGTAATGCTTTTAGGTAAGATGCTTGAAGATAAGCTCATAAATTTTTGTCAAAAGAAAATAAATTGCATCAGTATACCTGAGGCAAAAGTACTAAGACAAACAAGTTTTTGGCAATAACGATACTTTGTTACGATAAACGAAGTATTATATCCTTCGATTACGCGCAGGATATGATGCATTTTGGGTTAAATGACTGTATCAAAGTGAATCGCAAGCCAAATCGTGGCAGGGGAAGGCGATGTGTAAGTCACCCAATGCATGGTGTTGCTAGGAATCAATAAGCTCTCGCCTGCAGTGAGTGTGTGGATTGTACCATCCATCAACAGTGTCGCCTCACCTTGCAAAACAAATACCAGTTCATCTTGTGTTTGAATATAAGGTTTGTCTTTAGGTGTTATTTGTCCGTAGGAAACAATCCGTTCAATCTTGAGATTTTGTGCATTTTTGACTGCATGAATAATATCAAACAATTCATGCTCAGCATGCTTAGGGATATCGTATAAATTCATTGCTTGATAAACCCGCGTTTAGTCAATAGCTGATCCAAAGCATTGGCAAAGGCATTGATATTGCTATTTGAGAACGCCTTGGTTTTTGTCTCAACTAATCCGGCATCTCGTAGTTCAGTGAAAAAATTACGCATGGCATAAGTTTGCGAAATATTTGCCTTGGTATATTGCTTGCCATGCGGTGTAATCACCACGGCATCACGATCAGCAACCTCTTTTGCCAGTGGAATATCCGCGGTAATCACCAAGTCACACGTTTCAACCTTGTTAGCAATATAATTATCGGCAACATCAAAGCCTTTATCGACACAGCGCATTTTGATAAAAGGCGATGGCGGGTGTGTAAGTGGTTGGTTGGCAACAAAAATACACATAACTTTGCGTTGGTGCGCTGCCTTATAAAGCACTTCTTTGACTGCTTTAGGGCACGCATCGGCATCGATATAAATAATCATACTAGGCGTAATGGCTTTGAATGTACGAAGCCAGTTCAGCTTGCGGTATGGTCACTTGTTCTTTATCTTCACGTAAGAACTTGATTACACAGGTGTTGTTATTAACTTCATCTTCAGCGATTACCAATGCTAATGCTGCCCCTGACTTATCAGCCTTTTTAAATTGTGATTTAAAGCTACCTAGCGAGGTGTTTTGTTCAATGGTTAGGTGAGGCAAGGACTTACGTAGGGTTTCGATCATTGGCATGGATTTAAAGATTGATGACTCATCGCTGATTACATAAATATCTGCAGTTTGTGTAGCTTCGGGGATAAGATCAAGGGTTTCTAACAGCAAAATAATACGTTCAATGCCCATAGCAAAACCAACAGCAGGTGTTTCAGGACCTTGCAAATCACTAACAAGTGAATCATAGCGTCCACCAGCGCAAATGGTGCCTTGTGCGCCTAGCTTGTCTGTGACCCATTCAAATACGGTATTACAGTAATAATCAATCCCACGAACCAATCGCGAGTTGATTTTGTAAGGGATGTTTAGTGTACTTAGATACTTAGTAAGTGCTTCAAAGTCTTTTTTAATATCTTGATCAAGAAAATCATGCAGGTTAGGTGCATTATCCAACAGTCGTTGCGTGTTTTCATTTTTGCTATCAAGAATGCGCAGTGGGTTTTTACCTAGTCTACGCTGTGAGTCTTCATCCAATTGATCTTTAAGTGGTGTCAGATAATCAACCAATGCATTGACATAATCAGCACGATTTTGACCACTGCCTAGGTTGTTAAGCTCAAGTGTAACATGTGTATCAAGCCCCAAGGCTTGCCATAGTTGCCATGACAAGCTTAACACTTCAGCATCTTGAGCAATATGACTATTGCCATATACCTCAACACCCAGTTGATAAAATTGGCGATAGCGTCCTTTTTGCGGACGCTCATAGCGAAACATAGCACCTGTATACCACACCTTTTGGATTTGATTACGTAAAAGCCCATGTTCAATCATCGCACGCACGCAGCCTGCAGTGCCTTCAGGTCTTAAAGTCAATGCTTCATCATTGCGATCGTTAAAATCATAGGTTTCTTTTTCAACGATATCCGTGCCTGCGCCAACGCCACGATGAAATAATTCACTTTTTTCAACGATAGGCAGGCGAATTTCCTGATAACCATAGTTGTGTAAGGTTTGTTTTATGGCGTTTTCAAAAAAGTGCCATTTGTAAATATCGCTCGGTAAAATATCATTCATGCCACGCACGGCTTGGATTTTAGACATTAGATGATTCCGTGTTTATTAACTTAGAAAAGTGCGCTTATTGTATGTAAATTATCTTTAGATGGAAAGTTCTAGATCACTAAACGCGAATTTTGGCAGCTGTGGGTTCTTTGAATTTCATCAGCAGCATAATAGCAATGACGTAAAACACAGCAATCATTGCACCTAGGAGAATTAAGTTAGCGCGCATTAAATTAGCAAAGATAAGCGATAACGCGACAATAAGATCAATGGTGAGTCCATAGATTGATGAAGCAACAGCACTATGGTTCTTGTCAATCAGCAAAAACGCCATCGTTGATGTGTTTACGCTCACAAGTGCTGAGGAAAAGCCAAATAAAATCGCACTTAGACCAATCAAGTAAATGGCGTAATGTGCCGGTAGAAAATAAGCGCTGATAAATAATATGCCGCTCAATACAGCAACAAAAGAGAAGCTGTAAGCGCTTTGCTCGTAGCTTATCAAGCCATTAAGCCAGCGAATGTTAATCCAACGTGCTAAGGCGCCAAAGAAGATCAATAAAAAGGATAACCAACCATAGACAATTGTATTAAAGCCAAGCGTTGTGATCACAATATAAGGCGTGCAGATGTAAAAAACCGACATGCCCGCCCATGCCACTGACGTGATATAGCAGTAGCTTAAGAATTGCGTGTTGCTGGCAATGCTAAAGAATTTTTTGCGACTTGAAGTTTTGACTCCAGTGGTTGCGGTTGGTATCTCTTTGAAGTAAATAGTAATCAAGATAAGAGCGAGCAGTGCCACCAAAACAACACCATTAAAAACCCATTCCCAACCTCCGTAATAGACGATATAGCCACCGATGAAGCCAGCAAGTGAGGGCGCTAAATAAAACAAAAGTGTTAAGCTCTGCCAGGTCTTAACATAGGTATTACCCGTTAGCATATCCTTGGGTAAAGCAACGGCAAGAATATACAAACCAGAAGCGCCAATGCCTTGCAGTATTCGCCCGATATAAAAGGCAAAGATGCTTTGCGATAACAGGCACACAATGCTGCCAATAATGACGATTAAACAATAAAGAATCAGTGTTTTCTTGCGTCCAAAACGATCACTGATAAGACCCGCTGGAATCGCGAAGATCGCACCTGCAATAACAAATAAGGTCAGTGTTAACTGGCTTTGTCCAACATTCACCGCAAAGTCATTTTGTAGCAATGGCAGCGCTGAGATATACATATCATAAGCGCAGACATAAACGCCCACGAGGAAAATGGCAAAAAAGTAAACGTAGTTTTCAGGTTTCATATTTATTTTGCTGCTCATATTACTTGCCATTGCGTAGAGAGTGTTGTTATGCAAACAACATTGTAGCATGACGTTTTTAAACTTAGAAATATTTACTTCATATGCTGGAGAATCCTGTTTCTGTGCTGTGGCGAGTATGTTATAATTCGTGCCAGTTTTTAGAATATTTGAAGCGTTTATATCCTTATGACCACACAATTTGCCAATGAAGTTTTTCCGGTTAATATCGAGCAGGAATTAAAGCAATCATATCTTGATTATGCAATGAGCGTCATCGTTGGACGTGCGCTTCCTGATGTGCGTGATGGCTTAAAGCCTGTGCATCGACGCGTTCTTTTTGCGATGAAAGAATTAGGAAATGACTTTAATAAGCCTTATAAGAAATCAGCACGTGTTGTTGGGGACGTGATTGGTAAGTATCATCCGCATGGTGATACGGCTGTTTATGACACGATTGTGCGTATGGCGCAGCCGTTTTCATTGCGTTATATGCTAGTTGACGGTCAGGGTAACTTTGGTTCGGTTGATGGCGACTCACCTGCGGCAATGCGTTACACCGAAGTGCGCATGTCAAAGATGGCGCATTCACTATTAATCGATATCGATAAAGAAACGGTTAACTTCTCGCCAAACTATGACGAAACCGAGATGATTCCGGATGTGTTACCAACGCGTATACCTAACCTGTTGGTCAACGGTTCATCCGGTATTGCGGTGGGGATGGCAACAAATATTCCGCCACACAATTTAAATGAAGTCATTGATGGTGTGATTGCACTCATTGAAAACCCTGAGTTAAGCATTGAAGAATTGATGGAGTATATTCCAGGACCTGATTTTCCAACGGGTGCTTATATCAATGGACGTGCCGGCATTGTTGATGCGTATAAGACGGGCAGGGGGCGTGTTATTATGCGCGCTAAAGCATCGATTGAAACCGATAAGAAAACTGATCGAGAGCAGATTATTGTTACTGAAATCCCATATCAGGTAAATAAAGCGCGTTTAATTGAGAAAATTGCCGAACTGGTTAAAGACAAAAAAATCGAAGGTATTTCTGAGCTACGTGATGAGTCCGATAAGGATGGTATGCGTATTGTTGTCGATGTTAAGCGTGGCGAAATGGCTGAAGTGCTATTAAATAACCTATATGCACAAACACAAATGCAGTTAAGCTTCGGTGTCAATATGGTTGCTTTGGTTGACAGTCAGCCGAAGTTGTTAAATTTAAAAGAAGTGATTGAAGCCTTTATTCGTCATCGTAAAGAAGTGGTAACGCGCCGCACGATTTTTGAATTGCGTAAAGCGCGCGAGCGTGCGCATCTTTTAGAAGGTTTAGCGATTGCCTTATCAAATATTGATGAAATGATCGCATTGATTAAAGCGTCTAAAACACCAGCTGAAGCTAAAGAAGCACTGTTAGCTCGTTCATGGTCTGGTAAACTTGTCGGACAAATGCTTGAAGGGGTTGATCAAGGACTTTATCGCATTGATGGCTTGGCATCACATTACGGTTTACACAATGATGAATATTTCCTGTCACAAGCGCAGGTTGATGCGATTTTAGAGCTTCGCTTGCATCGCTTGACAGGCTTAGAACAGGATAAGATTCTTGATGAATTTAAAGCGTTACTTCTGCGTATCGAAGAGTTGATCGCGATTTTAAAAGATATTAAACGCTTGCTTGAAGTGATCTGTGAAGAACTGCAAGAGGTGAAAGCACAGTTCGGTGATGCGCGTCGCTCAGAGATTATTGCCTCTCAGCTTGATTTAGGTTACGAAGATTTAATTACTGAAGAATCGATGGTGGTTACACTTTCATATGATGGTTATGTCAAAGCGCAGCCATTGAAAGATTATAATGCGCAAAAACGTGGTGGGCGTGGTAAATCCTCGACGCAAATGAAGGAAGAGGACTTTGTTTATAAACTGCAAATTGCCTCGACACACGCCATGATGTTGTGTTTTTCAAGCTTGGGTAAAATATACTGGAGCAAAGTCTATGAATTCCCGCAAGCAGGGCGTGCTGCCAAAGGCAGACCAATTAATAATGTGTTTCCATTAGAACAAGGTGAGCGCATTACGGCTATGTTGGCGGTATCCGAGTTTACTGAAGGTTGGAATGTCTTTATGGCAACCAAGCAAGCAACGGTTAAAAAAGTTGATCTAACCGCCTTTTCGCGTCCGCGCAAGGGCGGCATTTATGCCTTAACCCTTGATGAGGGTGATGAGTTATTGCATGTGCATTTAACCAATGGTCAGCAAGAGATTATGATGTTCTCAAATGCCGGTAAAGCCATTCGCTTTAACGAAGAGGACGTGCGCGCTGTGGGTAGAACCGCGCGCGGTGTCAGAGGCATGCGCATTCAAGAAGATCAAACGATTGTTGGCGTGATTGTTACCGAGCCTGATCACGGTGTGGTGTTAACGGCAACTGAAAATGGTTATGGCAAACGCACCCCAGTTGCTGAGTATCGCAAGACGGCGCGTGGTTCGCAGGGGGTGATTTCAATCTCGACATCTGACCGTAATGGTCTTGTGGTTGCAGCAGGACTTGTTGAAGAAACAGATGACATTATGCTAATGACCGATCAAGGTGTGCTCATTAGAACACGTGTACGTGAAGTGCGTGAAACAGGTCGTTCAGCTCAAGGTGTTAAGTTGATCAACTTGAAGTCAGATGAAAAACTGGTCTCAGTACAAGTCGTTGGCGAGGATGAGTCTGAAGAAGATTTTGATGATGAAGTGCTCAATAATGAAACAAATGACGCCACAATAGCAGATGACGCGCTAGAACAGGGTGAGCAAAATAACGAAGATGACAGTGAGCTGGAGTAATTCGTGAAAGTCATCACGATTTTGGGGGCGACAGGATCAATTGGTGTTAATACGCTAGAGATTATTCGCGATAATCCTGCTGATTTTGAAGTTTATGCATTGACTGCATATCGTAATATCGAGCTGTTATATCAGCAATGCCTTAAATTTTCGCCACGCTATGCTGTGGTTGCAGATGAAAGCTTAGCAAATAAGCTTAGCAATGATCTTAAAGCTTTAGATTGTCAAACGATAGTGCTATATGGCAAAGAGGCGCTTGTTTCTGTAGCTAGTGCCGAGAAAGTTGATATGGTTATGGCTGCCATTGTTGGTATTGCAGGATTGGCGCCAACGTTTGCAGCAGTGAATAAAGGCAAAACCATTTTATTGGCGAACAAAGAAGCATTGGTCACTGCGGGTGAGATTTTCATGCGTGCAGCAACACAATCTGGTGCGATGATATTGCCTGTGGATAGTGAGCACAACGCGATTTTTCAATGTTTGCCTGATCAAGATAAGCATTATGATCAACAGGCAATTTCCAGAATTATTTTAACGGCCTCAGGCGGCCCTTTTCGCGAAAAGTCTCTGGATGAGCTTAAAGATATCACGCCAGATGAGGCTTGCGCACATCCAAACTGGCAGATGGGGCGCAAGATATCCGTTGATTCGTCAACGATGATGAACAAAGCGCTAGAGGTTATCGAGGCCTATTGGTTATTTCAAGTGCCAGTCGAAAAAATTGAAGTATTGATTCATCCACAAAGTATTGTGCACTCGATGGTTGAATATCATGACGGTAGTTTTATCGCGCAGATGGGGTCCCCAGATATGAAAACCCCGATTGGTTATGCGATGTATTATCCACAAAGGCACAAAATCAATGTGCCAAAGCTTGATTTCACTGCTAAACCATTAAGTTTTAATGCACTGGATGGGCAGCGTTTTGCACTTATTCCATTGGTGTATGACATGCTAAAACGTCAAGATTATGCTGCAACAATTGTGTTAAATGCTGCCAATGAGGTGCTGGTTGAGGCTTTTTTGGCGGAAAAAATACAATATTTGGAAATAATCGAGTATATTGAACGAGTTTTGCAAGAATTAAAATTGAATAAACCTGAAACCATTGATGATGTTGTCGCTATTGATTTAAAGGCGCGTAGGCATGTTTCAGTGCTTTTAAATACAGATAAAGATTGAATAAAATAATTTAAATGAAGGAAGATTAGCTTGAGCTTATCATTGAAAAAAACATTGTTACTTACGCTTTTAGGTGCCGCACCTTTTGCTGGTGCTTATGCACAAAATAGCTTTGTTGCCAAAAATATAAAAGTTGAAGGCTTGGAGCGCATCTCAAAAGAAACTGTGCTGAATGATTTAGGTATTCATGCAGGGGAAACGATAGATGCAGCCGAAACCAATGAGGCAATTAAATCGCTTTACAGCAGTGGGTTTTTCAAAAATGTACAGTTGTATCAAGATGGCAATAGCCTGATTGTGAAAGTAGCCGAGCGTCCAGCAATCAGCGCGGTTGATTTTGATGGTAATGATAAGATTAAAAATGATGATATGAAAAAAGTCTTGCGTGAGGCAGGTCTTGATGTTGGTAATATCGCTAACCCTGAAATTCTATTTCAAGTTAAACAATCGCTATTAATGCAATATGCGTTGATGGGTTATTACTCAACGACGGTTGATATACAAGAGATTAAAGAAGCACGTAATCGTGTGGCGATAAAGATCAATATTGCTGAGGGTAAAACCGCAACCGTACGTCGCATTAATGTGATTGGCAATAAAGCATTCTCACAAAGTGAGCTTATTGATAATATCACGTTTAAAACACCGTCAATTTGGAATTTATGGGGACTGTTTACCTCAAAGGCGGATTACTCGCCAACCAATATGCAGTCTTCAACGGAAGATCTAAGTAATTACTATATGAATAATGGTTACTTGGACTTTAAAGTGACTTCACAACAGGCATCATTATCACCGAATAAAGAAAATGCATTTATCGCCTTTGATGTAAGTGAAGGCGAGATTTACAAAGTCTCTAAAGTATCATTAGAAGGTAAGTTCGTTATTGCCAAAGCCGATCTTGAGAAGCTTATTAGTTTTAAAGCAGGAGATACTTTCTCACGTCAAAAAGTGCTAGATAGCGCTAAGGCAATTACACAAGCGTTGGGCGATAAAGGTTATGCCTTTGCCAATGTTAATCCAGTGCCTAATGTTGATAAAGATAACAAAACGGTAGCGTTAACTTTTTATATTGACCCCGGTAAAAAAGTCTATATTAATCAGATTAATTTCCTAGGAAATAATGTTACCAATGATTATGTTTACCGCCGTCAGATGCAGTATTTTGAATCCGGTGTTTACAATCAGACAATGATTGATCAATCAAAAATTAAATTACAAAGAATGCCATTTGTCCAAGATGTAACGGTTAAAAAGACGCCAGTGCCTGGTTCTGATGATCTAGTCAATATGGATTATGATATTAAAGAAAGAAGTGCCAATACGGTCAGTGCCAGCATTGGTTACTCACAGCTTTATAACTTTATGATTGGCGGTAATTTAGCGTTGCCTAATATTCAAGGTACGGGTAATCAATTCTCGATTGGTGCGAATTTGTCAAGTGTTTATCAAAGCTTGAATATGTCTTATACCGATCCATATTTTACCCAATCAGGAATAAGTCAGACAATTAGTACATATTTATCACGTACTGACTATGATGATACATCAATTGCAAGCTATCGCTTAAATCAATATGGTGCGAATTTAGGTTACAGTATTCCAACATCAGCATTTGACTCGATTAGTGTCGGCGGTGGTGTTGATCACACGCAAGTTCTACAACCGACCGGAGGTACATCGAGTATTTTAGATTGGTTTGTTAAGCAAAATGATGGTCAAACCTCCTTTAATACATTTACGGTGAATCTGGGTTGGAATCATAATTCAACAAACCGTGCTTATTTCCCCACAGAAGGAACGACCTTAGGGCTAAATGGTACTGTGTCAGTACCTGGAATTAGTGATCTACAGTGGTATAAAGTCACGGGATCTGCAGGTTTCTTCCATCCAATTGTTGGCGATGTCACACTTTCAGTCAAAGGGGGTGTGGGTTATGGTAATGGCTATGGTGATACTGAGTATTTACCATTTTTCCAGAACTTCTATGGTGGTGGCTGGGGCTCAGTGCGTGGCTTCTCTCAAGGGGGTATGGGACCTTCTGATACCTATACACCAAACGGTAGTCCGGCAGAGCAAGGTAACTCGATAGGTGGTAACTTAAATGTGTACACGAATGTGGACATTTTGTTCCCAATTCCAGGCTTGAAAGACAGTCGTAATATGCGTTTAGGGATGTTCTTTGATGCAGGTAATGTTTATAACACTTACAATATCCCAACATATAATTCAGGTACAAATAGCGGTGTGATTTGGCCTGGAACTGCCGGTGATAGCTCGCCAACGTTTTCTAATTTACGTTACTCAGTGGGTGTTGAATTCCAATGGTTGTCACCTTTGGGTGCCATGGCGTTTAGTTTGGCAAAACCATTGAATGAGAAGCCTGGCGATTCAACGCAAATTTTCCAGTTCACACTGGGGCAAACGTTCTAATCTTTTGGGTTGAAAAGTATTATAAGATTTCAAATTTAGTTAAATCTAAGGAGTAAATATGAAAAAATTAGCAATGATTAGTTTGGCATCAATGGCGGTCACGAGTGCTGCTTTTGCCGCAGATGCGAGTAGCTTAAAAATAGGCTTGGTTAATCCAGTTGAGATTTATCAATCCGTGCCGCAAGGTGAACAGAGCATTCAGGCATTACAAACAAAATTACAGCCCAAAGCAGATGAGCTACAAAAGCAGCAACAAGGCTTGCTAGAAAAGATGCAAACCTTACAAACCAATGCGCCAACGCTGACAAAATCTGATCTGGATAAGCAGCAAAAAGCATTAACTGATGAACAGAATAGCTTTAAGCAACAAGCGACGGCATTTAAGCAAAGCGAGATGCAGCAAGAGCAAAAAATTGCTCAGGATTTCCAAGCAAGCTTTAATACCGCTGTCGAATCTGTTGCCAAAGAAGGTAAGTACAGTCTAATCCTAAGCTCGCAAGCAGTGGCATATGCCGCACCTGATTTGAAAGTCGATGTGACTGATCAAGTCGTAGCACAGATGAAAAAACAAGGCGCATCTGCCGAGAAAAAATAATAGAAATAATAAGCAGCGTTAGCGTAGCTTAAAAATATAGCATTTTAAATAATCGTGATAATCGACATGAATGGACTGTGTGTGGCAGGGTGATGAGTACCCTTTGTGTAACAAAACCAAGTCATAAGAAAGCGATTGAAGTATCTCAAAGAAAGTTGCCTCATCGATGTGGCGACTACAACTACAAGCGATGAATAATCCGCCTTTATTCAGGCACGAAAGTGCTAATTTAAATAAGCGTTGATAGGCACGTTTTGCTTCTGGAATATGTTTTTTTGATTTAGCAAAAGCAGGCGGGTCTGCTACAACGACATCAAAGTATTGTTGCTCGGCTTTTAATTTTTTGAGTGTTTCAAACATGTCACCATGCTCAAGCTCAATGTCTCTGCTACTTGTGTTTTGATGATTTTGTTCAATATTGGTTTTTGCCATAGCTAGGGCGGCTTTACTTTGGTCGATAAGCGTAAAATGGTCAATGAAATCTGCAGCGGCAACACTCCATGCGCCCATGTAGCTGCAAATATCTAGCATGCTGGTCATCCCTTTGTGAAGATAGTTGCGTAGTGCGATAAGGTTTAGGCGTTGGTCGAGAAAAAGCCCGGTTTTTTGACCGTTGATCAGATCAAACATAATGCGCTTGCCAGCAAACAGAGTAGTTTGAGTTGATTCACCAGATAAATATTGCCATTGAGTAATACTGCCTAGTTTTTCGATCTCCCGTATTTGCCCTGTGCTTCGTTCAAAAATAGCTGTGTCAGGCATGAGGGCTATCAATGCTTGAATAACGTAGGGCATGAGTAAATCAGATGCAGCTGAGCTTGATTGGACAACGGTAGCTGAGTTATAGCAATCAATGGTAATCCCAGGGAGTCCATCATGATCGCCATGGCATAAGCGAAAGGCCTCTCCTTGTTGAACAAAATAAAGTTGCTGTTTATCATGCTGCAGTTGTGCTAGGAATTGTCGTAGCGCATATTCAATATCGTGGTTATTAATCGATTCCATGTTAATGCGTGTCATTCTAATTGCTGCAAGTTGATGTTTGCTATATAGAGCTAGTCTGCCTTGCTGTTCAACCAAAGCTGCGCCATGCGGGTTAAGCAACTCAGGAGTTAGATGATTGACCTCATTACTATAGAAAATTTGTCGAGTATGGAAGTTTTTGATTTTGCTGTTAAGACTTATTGTTGGAATATTCATGCTAGGAGCATTTTGGATGAATGTGCCGGAATTATACTTTAGCCGATGTATTGTGTATAGGCGCTTATGATTTAATAAGAGTTAAAAGGCGCTAATGATCAATGATATAGAACAAGTGATCAATTCATGCTTGATTTAATGGATTTTTATATGCACAATGGCGCCTGTTTTTCAAATTAATATACAAGGATGGATTGTTATGAACACAAAGAGTTTTGCCTATATTTTCGCTGGTGTATTAGCGGTTACAAGTTATAGCTATGCAAATAGTCAGTCAGCAGAAGATGGGAAAGCAACGCGTAGCGGTTTCTTTTTGGCACCCGCCGTTGGTGTATTAACAAATAGTGGTACGGGGTATAAAACATCACCAGAATTAACGCTTAGCTTTGGCTATAGCTTTAGTCCTTATTTTTCGATTAAGGCGGGTGGTATTCTATTTGCCGCGCGGAGTGAAGACACTGCGCAAAGTACAAAATTTAGTACCTATACACGGGCTGATGTAGTGTTTTCACTACCAACACAAACGCTTTTTACCCCTTATGTACTTTTTGGCGTAGGTAAGCTTAGTATGGCGCATACTGAATTTGCATCAAATATTGGTGTTGGCGTGGCTTATACGTTAAGTCAAAATTTTGCTTTAACCGCAAACTATCGCAATATTATTCCGGCAAAAACCGGTGGAACAATGAATTTATTTGATATTGGGTTTGTGCATTATTTCTAAGGGTGTTAATTAATCCCAGCGCGAATCAAACCACCTAAATCATTTTCAACAAGGAAGTTTTCTAAATAAGTGTGCACCTCATCAGTGGTGGCGAGTTTTAGCACTTGTTTTAACACATTGCGGCATTGTTTCTTAGTAACAGATCGTAATACCTGCTTAACTTTAAGAAGCGCTGAGGCGTTCATGCTTAAGCTGTCAAATCCCATGCCGACAAGAAGTGCGGTGGCAATTGGGTTGCCGCCAAGCTCACCACATAATGAGATTTCTTTGTTGTATTTTTTGGCTACTTTGACCAAGTGGTAAAGTGTGCGAATCATCGCCGGATGCAGTTGATTGTATAGATTAGCAACTTTTTCATTGGTGCGATCAACAGCTAAAATGTATTGTGCTAAGTCATTTGAGCCAATGGATACGAAGTCAATAAGAGCGATTAAACGCTCGGCAAGCACAACGGCAGATGGAACCTCAATCATGATGCCAATGCGTGGCTTGTCGATATCAAAGCCTTCTTCGACGACTTCTTTATAGGCTTGACGAATAAGCTGTTTGGCCTCTTTAATCTCCTCAATGGTCGTAATCATTGGCAGCAAAATATGCAGATTGTTATGATGCAAACTTGCTTTTAGCATTGCCCTTATTTGCATTAAAAAAAGGTTGGACTGATCCAGTAGCATGCGAATGCCACGCCAGCCAAGTGCCGGATTCTGCTCTTCTTCGTAGAAGTAGGGTAGTGTTTTATCCGCACCAACATCTAAGGTGCGTAAAACAGCAGGTTTATCAGGGAAGGTTGATAAAATTTGCTGATAGATAATACGTTGCTCATCCTCACTGGGAAAGCGCTCGCGAATCATAAAAGGAATTTCAGAGCGATATAAACCAATGCCTGCTGCTCCTTGACTTAAAGCGCGATCCAAATCAGCAATTAAACCGACATTTGCTTTAAGTGTTACTTCATGCCCATCAATTGTTGTACTTGGCAAGTCTTTAAGTGCTTGCAATTCAACGGCTTTTTGACTCTCATGCTTGATTAAGCGCTCATATGCTGATTTAAGTCCCTTAGCAGGTTGGATATATATGCGCCCAACATAAGCATCAACAATAACCTCTTTACCATCAATGAAGCTAATTGGTAATGCTTTGATGCTTGTAACAAAAGGCACAGACAAGGCTTTAGCTAAAATAGCTGCATGAGAGTAAGAGGAGCCGTGTTCTGAGATAATTGCTTTTAAGCGCCCTTTAGGCACTTCGGCAATCATCGATGCGGTGACTTCGCTCGCAACAAGAACAGTATCAACAGCGTAGTGACTTTTCTTTAATATTTTATTCTCAAGTGCCAATAAGATGCGTTTGCCTAAATCACGAATATCACTAGCGCGTTCGACAAAGTAAGGCTCATCCATTTGCTCAAAAAGTGTGGCTTGCTCGATAACAACACGTTTGATCGCGCTTTGTAGCCATATGCCCTGACGGATATAGCCAATAATTGCGTCATAAAAACGACTGCTATCGATCATTTGCAAATAGGCTTCAAATAATTGTGCTTCTTCACTGCCCGCAAGGAGGGTGACGCGCTCTAGCATTTCCTCCAATGACTCTTTGACATCCTTTACCGCACTAATAAATAAACGCTCTTCATCCTCTGATTGCGTAGGTTTGTCAGGAATCTCTTCAATATCAGTAATATTATAACGCGCAACCGCAATGCCTTTTTGTACCCCATCATTGGCGCTTACACCATCAAAGTACATCGGACTTTTTGGTTTATCTTCAATTTGCTCAGAAACATCTTCAATATGAATGGCGCGATTTAATGGTAGTGACAAGTTAGCGCATAGCGTCGCAACATCGGTTTGCAAGCTTTCAGTAATTTTGTCTTTATCATTAAGTTGTAGCGCAATAATAGCGATCACTTCACCCTTGTGCACAACGGGCGCTGCTAATAAAGATTGTAGGCGATTGCGTGAAAGCGTTTGTAGCACACTATAGCTTGAAGCTTTAGACATATCGGTAATAATGAGTGCTTCTTCACGTAAAGCAACCTTGCCCAAAAGATCATCTTTGGCGCTGATGTAGATCATCCCAGATCGCAGTGTTGGCACTAGCGTTGACGCGCTTAGTGTGTAGGTGTGCTCTGTTTCATCCAAAATAAAAACACTGCACGCATCGACACTAAGCACTTTGCATGCTTCTTTAGCAAACATTGATAAGACGACATCAAGCTCATGCTTAAGCTCAATGATTTTGACTAAAGGCTGCCATAACATGATATTTACTCGCGTGACCAGTCTTTAAGCACAGGGAAAAAATGCTCAAGTGCTTTTTGATAAACATGGCGCTTAAAGGCAACGACTTTTCCTGCGGGGTACCAGTAATTTACCCAACGCCATTCATCAAACTCGGGCTTTTTATTAGCGTTGAGATTAATTGCGCTATCGGCAGATTTTAAACGCAACAAAAACCATTTTTGTTTTTGACCAATGCACAATGGGCAATTTCTTCTAATTAGCGACCTGGGAAGTCGATATCTTAACCACGTTCTTGTTGCAGCAATCACCTCAACATCATAAGGCATAAGCCCTACTTCTTCTTTGAGCTCTCGATACATTGCTTCAATCGGCGTTTCTCCGGAATTTAAACCACCTTGTGGAAACTGCCATGAACTTTGGTTGACGCGACGACCCCAGAACACTTTGTTTTGATCATTCATAATAATGATCGCCACATTTGCTCTGAAACCTTCTTGATCTATCACGATCATTTCCAAACCTAGTACTATCCTGCTGTTTAGCATACCGTAAAGCAGGTAACTTTTCCTTGAAAATCTTGCTAAATTTTGCAAAAAAACTCTGATAGAATAGATCGCGGTAAAACTATCAACCAAATCTCAAGGAGCGTTATTAGTATGTCTGACTTTACACATTATCAAGCCATGGTTAGTGAATATGGAATCGAATTTGTCGATCTTCGATTTACCGATACAAAAGGCAAAGAGCAACATGTAACCATTCCTGTGCGCGCTGTTGATGAAGATTTCTTCACAGATGGCAAAATGTTTGATGGTTCTTCTATTGAGGGTTGGAAGGGAATTAATGAATCAGATATGATTTTGATGCCAGATGCATCAAGTATGTTGATTGATCCGTTTTTTGAAGCGCCGACATTGATTATCCGTTGTGATATTTTGGAGCCGGCAACGATGCAGGCATATGATCGTGATCCGCGTTCAATCGCAAAGCGTTGTGAAACTTATATCAAATCAACGGGTATTGCTGATACGGCATTCTTTGGTCCAGAGCCTGAGTTTTTTATCTTTGACGATGTGACGTATAAGTCAGATATGGAAGGTTCTGAGTATAAAATCAGAAGTAATGAATCAGCGTGGAGCACTAATGATCTCCATGGCGGTCGCAATAACGGGCATAAACCTGGTGTTAAAGGTGGTTATTTCCCTGTGCCACCAGTGGATTCATTGCAAGATATTCGCTCAGAGATGTGCTCTATTTTGGAAGAATTAGGGCAAGAAGTCGAAGTGCATCATCATGAAGTAGCAACGGCAGGTCAGTGTGAAATTGGCACTAAGTTCTCTACCTTGGTGGATAAAGCCGATCAAACACAAGTCTTTAAATATGTAGTGCACAATGTGGCTAACGGCTTTGGTAAAAGTGCGACTTTTATGCCAAAACCGATTCCGGGGGATAATGGCTCAGGTATGCATGTACACCAATCACTTTCAAAGGGTGGCAAAAACTTATTTGCAGGCAATGGTTATGCTGGGCTTTCAGAAGAAGCGCTTTACTATATCGGCGGCATTATCAAACATGCTAAGGCGTTAAATGCATTTGCCAACCCATCAACCAATAGCTATAAGCGCTTAGTCCCAGGGTTTGAAGCGCCAGTGCTTTTGGCATATTCAGCACGCAACCGCTCAGCATCTATACGTATTCCTTTTGTTAATAGTGAAAAAGCACGTCGCATCGAGGTGCGCTTTGGTGATCCAACAGCTAACCCTTATTTAATGTTCTCAGCCATGGTCATGGCTGGGATCGATGGCATTAAAAATAAAATCCATCCGGGTGAAGCAATGGATAAAAACCTATATGACTTACCACCTGAAGAACTTGTTGATATCCCAACAGTGGCAGGCTCGCTAGAAGAGGCACTTGCTGCTTTGGATGAGGATCGTGAGTTCTTAACCGCAGGTGGCGTGTTCTCAGATGATATGATTAATGCCTATATCGATTTGAAAATGGAAGAAGTGCAGAAGCTTAATATGACGCCGCATCCAGTTGAGTTTCAGATGTACTACAGCTTGTAATCTGAAAATTTCACTAGAATTAATAGGATATAAACTTAGCTTGTTATGGATGGCAATAAATTCATTTTATTTAATGCATAAGAAATTAAACTGCTGTTAAACTTGCAATAGGTGGGTAAATCTCTACAATCGAGCAATAAAATTTTATTAACACATTGGGAGTGTGCACGCATGGATATGACACAATTATTTGTCGATTTATCGCGCGGTCAGTTTGCATTTACAGCTCTATTCCATTTTGTCTTTGTACCATTAACACTTGGTTTGTCGTGGATACTATTTATTATGGAGGCGGCCTATGTCAAAACAGGTAAACAAGTATACAAAGATATGACCAAATTTTGGGGCAAGCTTTTTGCAATTAACTTTGCGATGGGCGTTGTCACAGGGATTACCATGGAGTTTGAGTTTGGCTTAAACTGGGCGTATTTCTCTCGCTTTGTTGGTGAAAGTTTTGGCACAATATTAGCCATTGAAGGACTGACGGCATTTATGACGGAAGCCACACTTTTTGGTTTGTTTTTCTTTACATGGAATAAAGTGGGTAAAAAAACGCATTTATTGATTACTTTTTTCTTGGCATTGGGTACAAATTTATCAATTGTTAATATCCTAGTAGCCAATAGTTGGATGCAGCATCCGGTAGCGACGTTTTTAAATCCTGAGACAATGCAGATGCAGTTAACGAGCTTTGTGCAAATCTATATGCAGGAGTTGGCACAAATTCGCATTGGTCATGTTGCTTTCGCTGGATATTTGATATCGGCTGCATTTGTTGTTGGTATTAGCGCATGGTATTTGTTGCGCAAGAGAAATACTGGATTTGCAATGCGTTCGCTTGCGGTAGGTCTTGGCTTTGGTTTATGTTCCTCAATTTTTATTTTCTTTTTGGGGGACGCTAATGGTCTTGCCGTTGATAAATATGAACCCGCTAAAATGGCAGCAATTGAAGGGCAGTGGGAGACACAAAAGGCACCTGCTGCCTGGTCTGCTGTGTCTTTTCCATCACAGGAGCATGAGAAAAATTATTTTGAGATTCAAATTCCATGGATGTTGAGCTTAATTGCAGGACACAGCTTATCTGCAACAGTTGAAGGGCTTAAGCCTATTATGCGTGAAAATAAAGATCGTATTTACGATGGATTGGTAGCGTTAAAAGCTCTGGAAAAAATTAGATCAGGTCAAGGAACTGCGCATGATTTTGATATCTTTGACCCGAAAAATCCAGAGACAAAAAAGTATCGTGACAATATTGGTTATGCCTTTATATTGCAGGCGCATGCCAAAGACCCACATAATGCAAGTGCGGCAGAAGTTGCTAAGGCTGTCAAGGATACTATTCCAGAGGTTTGGCCAGTGTATTGGAGCTTCAGAGTGATGCTAGCTTGTTGGGCAATGGTGTTTTTTGTTATGGTTTTTGGCGCTGTTCATGTATTGCGTCGCACATTACTTAAATATCGTTGGTTTTTATGGTTGGCAGTTTTTGCCATTCCATTACCGTATATTGCGGCTGAAGCAGGTTGGATTATCGCTGAAATGGGGCGTCAACCATGGGTGGTACACGGTATATTGCCAACAAGTATGGGCGCATCGACCTTGGCGTCGTGGAATATTGTGGTGAGCCTTGCTTTTTTTGCATTGCTATATGTTGGACTATTTGTTGTGGAATTAATTGTTATGCTCAAGGTTGCTCGCAAGGGACCACGGTCTTTAGGTAATGGTAATTATGATTATAAGGAGCATCAATAATGTTATTTGATTATATGACCTTACAAATTATCTGGTGGGCAATTATTCTTCTGGTTCTTATCCTTTATGCGACAACCGCAGGTTGCGACTTTGGAGTGACGATTATGATGCCCTTTATGTCTAAGCATAAAGGCTTTAAAGAAAATGATGTTGAGAGACGTTTGGCGTTAAATACTATCGCCCCTACGTGGGATGGCAATCAAACGTGGATTGTTATTGGTGGTGGTGCTTTATTTGGTATCTGGCCAGCCGTTTATGGCACGATTTTCTCAGGATTATATCCGGCATTATTGTTAGTGCTATTTACCTTTTTCCTGCGTCCACCTGGGTTTGATTATCGCAGTAAACTCGATGGCGATGGTTGGCGTAAATTCTGGGATTGGGGACTTTTTATCAGTAGCTTTATTCCGGTGCTTATCTTTGGTCTAGTGCTTGGCGCGCTATTTCATGGTTTACCGTTTTATCATGATGACTTTTTATTAAGATCGGTATATGCCGGCAATGCATTTGCTAGTGTGTTATCACCTTTTGCCATTTTGTGTGCGCTATTAGCATTAAGCATGGTGTTGATGCATGCTTGCTTACATTTAAATCGTCGCTTGGCAGGTGAGTTAGGCTTGCGTTTTCGCCGTCTATCTAATCTGTTTATCCTCATTAATTTACTACTTGTTACCATTGGCTTGATTATGTTGGCATATGTTATCCCTGGGATGATTATCACGGACACGCCAGCAAGTCTTGCGTTTAACACACAGGTCGATGTGGTTACGGGTGGATGGCTACATAACTACGCTCTTCATCCGTGGATGTGGTTAGCCCCTGTTTTATGTTATGTGATGTTGTTACTCGCTGCCATTACCAAAGAGAAAAATGAAACTATCGCTTATTGGTGCTCGGCTTTGGCTATTACTGCAATTCTATGCTCTGCAGCATTTGCTTTGTTTCCATTTGTTGTCCCTTCTAACTGGGTAGGCGCAGGCGGTTTTGGTAGCCAAAGTTTAACGATTTGGAATGTATCAGCATCTGAATATAGTTTAATGGGCATGCTGTATATTACGTTTGCCTTTATGGTATTGATTGTTGTTTATAAGTTTTGGGGGTTTAGTGCTGCATGGCGCGGTAAGTCTAAGCTTGATAAAAGCGACCTAGAGCAAAACAATCATACATTCTACTAAGTTAATAGAGGAACCATTATGTGGTATATCACAATTATAATTATGCTGGCGATTTCAATGTATGTTGGTTACCGCTTTACACTGTATGTCGATGATAAAATTGAAAAAGGAAAATACAAAGAGATCAGTGATGATCCAAATCATATAGCTAATAAAGGGGATCATCCTGATAAAAAATAACCGTAATTAGGCTTTGATAATGCCTTGCGTCCTTTCTTGATGTTCTTGAATTTCTTTTGCTTGTACCGATAAAGTCGCTGTTGGGCGTGCAAGTAAACGCTGCACGCCAATGGGCTCACCAGTTAGCTCACAATAACCGTATTCACCATTTTCAATATGCTTTAGTGACTCATTAACTTTGCGCAGTAATTTACTTTGACGATCAACCGTGCGTAAGTATAGCTGTTGCATTTCCTGAGAAGTAGCAACATCATTTAAATCGGTGTTGCGTTCAGACTCAGCCAAGCTTTTCTTTGCATCATCAATTGCTTCACTTAACTCTTGTTTTTGCTGAAGTAATAGTTCCTTGAAAAAAGCCAACTGCTCTTCATTCATATATGCATCTTCAGGCATATTCAGTAGTTCTTTCTCTGTCAGCATAGTGTGCCTCCATTAACGAGTTAGTTTTTTATTAGGGCGTTTTTATATCATAAAAAATAATCGATCACTAATAAATTTACTGCATATAAGTAAAAAAAGTAAAACTTTGGCGTTTAGTCAAGAAAATGAGATTAAAAAGTTGATTGGGCTAGGATATTTTGATTAATGTAATTAATATTTGTATGACCACAAAATGCCATGGTTTTGTCTAGCTCATCATAAAGAATTTCTAAAACACGTCGAACGCCATCTTCGCCATATGCGCCAAGCCCATAGATAAAAGCGCGTCCAATCATTCCAGCGCGAGCGCCCAGTGCTTTTGCTGTTAATAAATCCTGTCCACAGCGAATGCCCCCATCAAGCAAAATTTCAAGCTTATTGCCAACTGCTTGATTAATCGTGTTGAGCATAGATATAGATGATAGAGCGCCATCAAGTTGGCGACCACCATGATTAGATACAACAATCGCATCAGCGCCAAAGGCAACTGCTTTGTGCGCATCATCAACATCCAGAATGCCTTTAATAATAATTGGACCCTGCCATTGATCTTTGATCCATGCTATATCGTTCCAATTGAGAGAAAGATCAAATTGGTCTGATACCCAGCTGCTTAAAGAGGATAGATTATCAAGATTATTAACATGCCCTACTATATTGCCAAAATTTCTGCGAGACGTTGTAAGCATCTTAGACCACCATCTAAATTTTGTAGCCATATTGAGAAGGTTTTTGCAAGTAAGTTTTGGGGGGATAGATAAACCATTTTTAAAGTCAGCATGTCTCTCACCAATCATTTGCAAATCAACAGTCAAAACAAGTGCTGAGCACCCGACTGCTTTGGCTCTATTGATGAGCTCACGGGTGAAGTTTCTGTCTTTCATGACATATAATTGAAACCAAAATGGTGCGCTGACTTTTTCGGCAACATCCTCTAAAGAACAAATGGACAGCGTGGAGAGCGTATAAGGGATGCCAAAGCGCTCGGCTGCTTTTGCCGCTAGAATTTCGCCATCGGCATGCTGCATACCTAAAAGCCCCGTCGGGGCTAAAATGACAGGCATTGTGTAGTTTTTTCCAAGGATGTTTGTTGCAAGTGTACGCTCTTTTATGTCGACAAGAACGCGTTGTCTAAAGCAATATTTCTGAAAATCTTTTTCATTAGCATGATAAGTAGTTTGGCTCCAAGAGCCTGAATCGCAATACTGCGCAAACATCTTAGGTACTTTTTTATGGTAACGGGCTCTCATTTGCTCAATACTACGAATATGTTCAAGCTTTCTTTGCATTAGAATATCCTCTATTGGTAATAGATATCACGATCAATCTGCTTTTCACTATTGGCAACAACAGCAGTCACAGAAACATCACCTGTGACATTAACAGCCGTTCTGACCATATCAAGAATACGATCAATGCCGATTAAGATGTTGCGAGTAAGTTTCTTGTTTGTCATGAGATTTCCTTGCTATCTTGATGCTTCCTTATAGCACTATAGTGTAAACCTGCTCTAATGCAAGGAAGTGCTATGGTTGATACCTACGTAACCAGATCCACAAGAAGGGAATAAGAATAATGATAATGTCAGCAATAATAATGATGGTAACATAAGCATAAATGTTTTGGATGTGTGAAAAAGCGGGCGGAAAAATCCCTAAGAAAATGCCACTCAAGCAAGCTAGGATACCAAAAATACAAATAATATTTAAAAGTAGATTGTTTTTTGATCCAACATGAAAAATTCGCTCAATATGCGGTTCTTTATAACGCAAACGCATGGCAGCAGCAAACACCAGGATCCACATAAAAACCGTAAACTGTGATGTTAATGCGATCAATAATGCAAAGGCAGATTGAATTGTTGGCATAAAAAAAAATACAAAGGATAGCAGACTGCCAATAACACCTTGAATCAAAAGCACATTGGTTGGCATGTGATTATTGTTAAGCTTAGCAAAAGCTTGAGGTAAAAGTTTCTGTTGAGCGACCTCTTGCATGGCGCGAGCGGGTCCCAACATCCAAGTGCTAAGGGCTGCGATCATACCAATGACGATAAGTAAGGCAATAAGCCCTTGAAATTCACCAAGACCGGCAAGGTTAAGTACAGCACTAATTCCTTGAATTAATCCACTCATCGGATTAATTGAGTTTTGAGGTGTAATAATCACTAAGGCAAGTGTTGAGATGATCGACAGTAGCACAATAATCACAATTGATAAGATCATTGCCTTAGGGATGCTGCGCTTGGGGTTTTGCACATTTTTAACATGAAAGCTTGTTGCTTGAATGCCTGAGTAGCTCGCCAAAGTTTTGACAAAGAGTGCGAAAGTCACAAATGATAATTCAGGCAACCAATTATGGAAGTTGCTAAAATGAGCATGGTTTTGCCCCATGATTAGAAAATAAATCGCGCCAGCAAGTAATAATACCCCAGGTAAAATCATGCCTAAGAGTGCGCCAATTACGTTGAGAATGACAACGCGACGCATCGGTAAACAGTTAAACAGTGTTAATAACCAGAAAATGGCAAGCATAGTAAGGCACAGGGTCAGCTTGCTATGTTCGATCTGATCAAAGCCGATATAAACAATCGTGGCAGCAATTGCCGAGAGACTGGCTGGGAAGCTTATAACGTTATTAAACCACTCCATCCAGATTGCGATTAAGCCGGTTTTTTCACCAAATGCGCGCTTCACCCAAGTGTATACGCCACCATTATCTTTCACTAACATGCCGCCTAATTCAGCGCAGACTAGAGCGCTCGGAATCAGAAAAAAGATCGCAGCTAAAAGATAAAAGAAAATAGAGCCCAGTCCAATGGTTGCCATAAAGGCGATGGAGCTTAGGCTAATGATTGCGGTGATGTTCATGAGTGTCAATTTCGACACCGTCAGTGTTTTATCGTAAGACATAAATTTAAATGCGCTATAAATGTTAGGCGCTATCTTGCCGTATAAAAAATAAATAGCAAGTTGGGATATGCGTTAGACCTTTAGGTTCATAGGCGTATCTAAGACAAAAGCTATTTAAACTGAATCGAGCCTAAGAAAATATAGCCATGACCACGAATGGTGCGAATGATTTGTCCTGTCGGGTCATTGATTTTTTTGCGGATACGTCCGATAAGCTGATCAACACTGCGACTATCCGCTTGATCAGTAAGTCCTAATATCTCAGCAATATCGTATTTACTAATCAATTGATTTTGGCGTGAGATCAGTAAATCCAGAATTGAAGCCTCAGCTTTGGTTAGTGAAATATCTTTTTTGCTTTGTTCATCACTTAGCGTTTTATGATTCAAATTAAATTGTAAACAATTAAAAACGGCATATTGATATTTCTTTTGGGAGGGTGCCTTGCTTGAGAATTGAATAAGGTTTTTAATGCGCGCATATAGCTCATGCAGATTAAAAGGCTTCTCTAGATAGTCATTAGCGCCAGACTCTAAACCGATGATGCGATTGGTTTCGCCAATATTGGCAGAGAGTATCAATATTGGTGTTTTCGGGCTTAATAGGCGCATTTGCTTACAAACATCTAAACCGTAGATATCAGGTAAGTTTAAATCAAGAATAACAAGCTGATAGCTGTTTTGCTCAAAATCAATAAGCGCTGGTTGTGCCTTGTTGAAGTGTTTGATGTCAATGAGCTTTTGTTGCATAAATGATTTCACAATTTCGGCAATTGTTAAATCATCTTCGACATATAAAACTTTGTAATGCATGTGATACCCCCATTTTGCATGTTTATATGATCTCATTATAGACTTTTAGTGGCTTCATTGTCGTCTTTGTTTGGCACTTATGTATATGAAAAGGCAGAAATGTAAATGACTGAGACAATAGACCAAGGTCATATACTATATCAATTTGATGGTTTACTCAAAGGCTCTGTTTTTATTTATTGCTTGCGTCAAACTTAACACAAGAACAGCAAAACAGGATTTGCTGACAAAGTTAAGATTAATGTAAGAGGAGATAGTACCATGAGCAATAAATTATCATTAGCCTACAGAGTAAGTGCATTAAGTGCGATGGTTGCAACATTGGCAGCGTGTAGCTCATCCCCGGGTACACCACAAGGCAGCCCGCAATCTGTTGGTGTCCAAGCAGAGATTAGTAGCGCGCAATTATCGGCAGCAACTGTTACACAAACGGATAATAGTACCGCATTAACTGCACAGGTAACACCACAAGCGCTTGCGGTAGGGGCGAGTCATAGCTTCACCTTAACACTTCGCGACAAATCAGAAGATAAAGCTAATCGCTTTGCGACGCAAACATGTGAAGTAAATGCAGCTAATAATTATCGCTGTGACTTCGCTTTAGCTGCTAATGATGGCTCTGGCTCTAAAAGCAAAGCCGTATCAGTAGGTACGCACCAGCTAGAAGTTAGTGGCGATGGTGTAATCAATAGTAAAACCGTCAATGTTGAAGTTATCCCAGGGTTATTTGGCAAGATTGTTAAAACCTACAATATGGGTTCATATATTCTGGTGGTTGAAAATGGTGGTAGTGACCAAACCAAGCAATACGAGGAGTTAACTGCAGCTGAGAAAAATTATTTCTACAAATTTCAAGACAGTGAGTGGCTATGCTTGGATCAAGGCAAAGGCATTGAAATTTTGGATCAATGGATGACTCAAGGTGGTTTTTATTATTTTGATCCAACAGATGAAAAAATGCATTTTGTTGGCTTAGATCAAGCGCAAAAACCAATGAATTTTGCCGTGGATATTGCCGAGCTCTCAGCAGGTAACAAAGAGAAATTTAAGGCAGACAAAGAGTCAAATCTTGTGGTGATTGATACAGGAAGTAATAGCAGTGTCTATCAAAGAAATGCACAAACGCACACAAAAGTTGATTTAGGTGATCTTGCTGGCGCTAACGATATTAAGCTAACCCAAAATGCAATTATGATAACAAAGGACAACTCAATGAGATTAGCTTTTGTACATAATGGCATATTGTCTGAGTGGAAGACGCTTGAAGGTGGTGATTTTAGTCTGATTGACATGCCAAAAATTGGGCAAAATATTGCGATTGTTCATCAGCTTGTTAAATATAGTGGTAAAAAGTTGATGCATGAGGGATTTAAGCGTGTGTTCTATTTTGATCTTGCTAACAATCGGGTTATAGAGGTTAATTACCCAGAAGAACTAGAGAATGGCTACCCAGCGTATTTTAGTTTAGATCTGTCAGAAAATGATACTTTAATTGCCCAATCATACGATGGAACTTTTGTGCATATGATTAGCCCAGAGCGCGGCATTGATAAAACTTCAGAGTTGTTAAGTATGGGTGAAGTTATTGCGGCTCAACATACAGTGGCTTATAACAATGATAACGAGGAGGCTTTTGCGCTATTTTATGATGTAAAGAACAATACGATTAAGCAAGAAGATCTAGGTAGTGTATCAATTTCAAAAGGGATGAGTGAAGCACCATTGGCACCGATTGCGGTAGCGCCCATGACTATCGCTTATATTGATAGACGAGGTCTAAATAGTGAAAGCAATGATCGTGATAACTATTTAGTTAGCTTGTATTTTGATGAAGTTTTAGAAAAGGTGTCTAAGTTCGAGAGAAAATTGACGGAGAAGCGTGAAAATAGTGATGGAGAAGCGTTAGTTGCCGCCGATAAATATACGGTTGCGGCATATATGGTTGAGATTCCGGATGAGGATAAGGTTGAATCTTGGGCTGCGGATATTATTAGTCGCTTACTATTGGATCAACCAATTCAGCTGGCAGGCAATATTAATGTACGCTCATATGCTGAGATTTACCACCCGCAAACCAATGTTGATGAAGCGAGAATTACAAGTAATGAATCACTATTAGAAAAAGCTCAATTGGTAGATGAGAATTGCAGTTTAGGTAGCGTGCTAGATCACTTGGATACACTCATTAAAAGCGGGGGATCACAGCAAGAGAGTGAGTATGTGGAAAAAACTGAAGAAGCAAGTATGTCCCAAGAGATTGAGGGTGCATTAAACAAACTATTACAAAGTGTTATGGAGTTTAAGTTGGTGGCGCCTGGGTCAGCCTTACATGTTCCTAGTGATGTCACATTAAATTGTAAAGACAATAAATTTACTTTTAGTGCAGAGGTGCCAGTTGCCTACTATAGTGATGCACAAATGAAAGTAAATAATATGATGATTGATGCATCCTATCAGGCGCAAGCAGATGAGTTAAATGACTTAATTACGCAAATTGACCAAGGCGTTGATCAAATGTCATTAATCACCTTGCCAAGACTACAAGTTGTATTGGATTTATTAACGGGCACACAGCTGATAGGTACGCAATTTACGCACTTATCACCAAAAAATATGGTCTGCTATGCATACCAACTTGGTGATACTAATGTGGCAATGTTGCGCTAAGTTAAATCGATAAATATCAGAAACAGCGACCTAAGTCGCTGTTTTTGTTTTGATGGCTTGGTTATACTGAACCAATGAGGTGTACTTGTAAGTGACAAAAGAAATGACGCTCAAGCGAAAAAAGCAAATGATTATTGCTGCGATTACCTTAACAATTATATTATTTGCCATACAGTTTTGGGTGTATGTTGGCTCGTTGCATAATGCGGTGAAAAGTCATGAACAGCAAGGGGAGGTATTGGAGGCGATGCTCGATACTCAAAAGAACATCGCTCAATTTGATTATGCGTCATTACTGAAGTTTGTCGACAACTATAATAAAACCGCATCAAAGTTCTTGTCTGCCGAGATAAAGGAAGGTGTAGTAGCTGATCAGTTGGCACAATACCGCCCACTAACTTTAACGCAAGCCTTAAATGAATTTAATAAAGCAAATAGTGTGACAAGTTGCCAGTATTATCAAAAAGCGCAGCTTGGGGTGTGTTTTAGTCTTGAAAAACATACTTTCTTTATGCATAAAGAACTTATCTTATATATGCTCTTAGATTTCTTTATTCTCGTTATGGTGGTGGTTAGCATTATTATGTACGGCTTTACTTTAATCGATAAAACCATGCGTAGCGTTTATGCCCCCAATAAATTTCCGCTGCAATCACTCTTTTTTCGCAAGAGTTCCAACCAACTTAAGGCGAATATTGAAGAGCTTATTTCTGAGCGCGTCATGCTATTATCAACACTTTTTCATGATGTGAAAACACCGCTAACGCGCACGATGCTTTATCTGCAAGTAATGCCAAAAGAAACGCCCTTTCTTGAGAAGCTATCTTCAGATTTGATGGAGATTAATGAAATCATTGATTCAACAGTTACTTATTATCAAGGTAACTCTGGTGATCAGCGGGTTGATGTAAATAAAATGATTAAGCGGATAGCCGAATCATCAACACAGTGTAGTGTAATGGAGAATCCCGATGAGCATTTGCTTGTTGCTGGTAATGAAGGGCTTCTGTATCGTGCATTGGCAAATATTTGTAATAATGCCGAGAAATATGCTGGAGGATGTACGATACATTGCTATCAGCAAGGTCAACATGTGGTGCTTGAAATATCAGATCAAGGCCCAGGTGTGCCTGAGGCAAAAATACAGAGCATTTTTGAACCACAAGTTAAAAACATTCATCAAGCAGGTAATAGTACGGGTTATGGCTTGGGGCTTGCAATTGCACTGAAAATCATTCGTTTTCACAAAGGCAAAGTGACAGTAAAAAACACCTATCCAGGTCTATGCTTTACTATCGAGCTGCCACGTGCTTAAAAACCAACGAAAAGCATAAAAACAGGTAGTGTAATTATTGCAATCAATGTACCCAGAATGGTACTGCTAGTGCTTTCCTCAGTGAGCGTGTTATACCTTAATGCAAACATTGTTGTCATTGTTGCCGTGGGCATCGCGCAAAGTAGAATCACTTCTTTCGCAAGAATGCCGGTAATGCCAAAGCCATAGACCAATGCGATCATAATAAGTGGATGGATTAAATTCTTTAAGAAGATATTGATCACAGCACCTTTGGAGAATTTAATCACAAAACTGGACATGATAAGACCTAGTGCAAAAAGGGATACGCCCGAGGTGGTGTTACCAATGAGCTTAAGGCTATCTTCAATAATTTTAGGTAAAGGTACACCAATAACAGCATAAATAATCCCTAGAATTGGCGCGAAAACCAAAGGTTTTTTAAGAACTTCAACGATATTGCTGATAAAAAGCTGAGATAAATTGGCTTTATTTCCAGATCTTAATTCAAGCAGGATCACCGTGACTGGGATCATAACAACGCTGGAGATAATATTACCAATCACAATAGAGACAAGTACGCTAGAGCCAATCAATTCGATAAAAATGGGAATGCCCATAAACGCCATATCGGGGAATGAGCAGACAAAGGCGCCTTGCGCAGCCGTTTGTGGCGAACGTTTTAATAAGAACTTATGCGTACAAAAGCTAATAAGATACATACCCATTAAGCCAATAAAAAAAGCAATGACAAATTTGATATTAAGTAGTGTGTCGAGTTTGGTAGTTGCAGTAATGATAAATAGCAAACACGGAAAACTAAAGTTCATTACATAGGTGGCAAAACTTTTGCTGTGCTTGTTATCAATAATCTTAAAAAAGCCCGCTAACCACCCAAGAAAAATGACAAATGCTACGGGAATTAACGCATTTAAAATAGTAGAAAACATCTCTTAACCCTATACTCTCAATAAGAAATTAACTATATCAATAAATTTAGCTTATAGCCAATTGGTTTGCTTAGAATAAATCTAGCAATAAAAAGTGGCTAAAATTGACGAAATTCGCTAGGCTTTAGCTTACTTTTGATTGGATGAAATGGACTGAATTTATGGCAAGACGTGTATTACTGCTATTGGTTACATTGATTATTATTTTGGGTGGTGCTTATTACTTTTTTGGTGCGCATGATAAAGGAAGTAGCCAAGCACAAAAGATGGATTTAAATTCAACTGATCCAGCAGCTGAAGAATTATACCAAGCACTGCAAACGGCAAATTTCATTGAGCAAGGTGCAAAAACGGCAGCGCGCAATATATATGTGATCTTTGATCCTAATTGTATTTTTTGCCATGCATTATTTGAGGCAACTCAAAAGCAAGTAGAGGCTGGCAATTTAGCGATTCGTTGGGTGCCTATTGGCATTATCAAACGTTCAAGTCCGTTAAAAACAATGGCTATTTTAAGTGCAAAATCACCGCTTGAGGCATTAAAGCAAAATGAAAATGGTTTTAATTATGCCGAGGAAGAAGGTGGTATCACACCAGTGATCAATCCGACAAGCAAAGAAATTGAGCAATTTAATCACAATATGACGATTCTAAAAGGGTTAATCAACTCAGTGCCTGTCGTGGTATATAAAAATGCAGCAGGTCAAGCAAGAGTCAGTGGTGGTGCATTGCTCCCCTTAAAAGCCGATAGTGCTGCGTTGACAGAGAATGAACAGAAAGTAGATTTGTTTATAAAAAGCGTTGCAAAAAGTTGGTAAATCGATGATTGTTTTTGTTATTTATGCTGTTGTGTTGGCATTTTTCTGGATTAAAACCTTAACCTCAAGTTGCGCCAGTGATGATGATCATGAGATCAATTACTTTCTCGAGAAAAAATATCTTAAGATCAAACGTTATAAGCAATATGGGTTGTTGTATATCGTGACGTTATTTTATCTGGTATCGGTTTCAATGGTGTCAGCACGTTATATGCCGACAGAAAAACAAGTATTTGCAAATACAGCCTCACAGCTTAATCATGCGTGGCAGGTAATGCTCTCTTTTTCTTGGTGGTTGCAGTTATTATTTTTTATTGCACTTGTATTGTTTGTTGGTATGTTTGCGCTACCGTTGGCTAATTACCTAAAAGATAAGAAGCGTAATAAATCATGAGTGCTAAGTATTATATTGGCATTATGTCTGGCACTAGTATGGATGCGATTGATTGTGTTGTCGTTGATTTTACAGGTGACTCATTTAGTCTCAAAGCACAGCAAAGCTTCGCCTATTCTGCTGAGATTAAGGCGAGAATTAAAAATATTTTTGCGCACAGCTATCAATTATCATTATTCGATTTTGGTGATTTAGACTATCAATTAGCCGAAAGTTATGCGCAGTGCGTTAAACAAATGCTAATAGCAAATAACCTCAATGCAAAAGATATTATTGCCATTGGTTGCCATGGGCAGACAGTTTATCATCAGCCGCAGGGCATGCGTAAATTCAGTATTCAGTTAGGCAGTGGTAATGTGCTCACAGCACTGACAGGTATTCCTGTTATCAATGACTTTCGCAATAAAGATATGATTTTTGGTGGGCAAGGCGCGCCTCTCGTGCCGGCATTTCATCAAGCATTTTTTGCGGATAAAGATATGCCGCGAGTCATTCTAAACTTAGGCGGCATCGCTAATATTACTTGTCTACACCCTAAAAAAGCGCTTGTTGGTTTTGATACGGGTCCCGCCAATACCTTGATCGACCAATGGATTCATAAGCATCGTGGTGAAGCTTATGATCAAGCAGGTCAGTGGGGGCGCGGTGGTATATTGTTGCCCGAGTTGTTAGATGAATTAATGCAAGATCCTTATTTTGCGCAAAGCGCTCCTAAAAGTACGGGGCTTGAGTATTTTAATTTAAAGTGGCTAGAGAATCAGTTGTCTACCGATGAACATATACAAGATGTGCAGGCAACGCTGCATCATTTAACAGCGCGCTCGATTGCGGAGGCTGTTTTAGCTTATCAAGCAGATACTAAAGCGCTTTATGTCGCAGGTGGTGGCGCATGTAATGAGTTCTTATTGGACTTGCTTCGAGAATATTTGCCAGCTATCAACGTGCAGGCAATTAATGCTTTGGGCGTTGATGAAGCGTGGATTGAAGCAATTGCCTTTGCGTGGTTTGCTTATTGCCATATCAATAAGATAAAAATACCATTCTCAGCGACAACAGGAAGCAAAAAAGACTTTATTGCAGGAAGTTATCATGCTTGCTAGTGCAACGTGAAATTAGATTTTGGAGGGATAACAATGAGCGGTTTTTCACAACAGTTAAAAGCGGCAACCATAGACAGCATTGCCGGGTTATTTAAAAGTCGCAAAATGCTGGTGATGTTTATTTTAGGCTACTCGTCAGGCTTGCCCTTGATGCTTACGGCATCATCATTAACCTATTGGTATCACGAAGCAGGGGTTAGCATTCAAGATATTGGCTTATTAACACTAGTGGCATTGCCGTATACAGTAAAATATCTATGGTCACCGGTGATTGATCGCATAAGCTTTAAATACTTTGGCAGACGCAAGGGCTGGATTTTATTAATGCAGCTATTATTAATTGTCTGTGTGTTTTTATTGAGTCAATTCTCACCTGCGCAATCACCGTTAATTATCGCCGGTATTGCCTTGGCAATTTGCTTTTTCTCGGCAACGCAAGATATTGCGATTAATGCCTATCAAACAGAAGTGTTAGATGAGGATGAACGGGCATTAGGTAGTTCTATTTCAGTATTAGGTTATCGCGTGGCAATGATGGTCACAGGTGCCTTTCTATTAATCATGGTTAAATACTTTGATAATAACTGGCAAACCGGTATTTTTGCATTGATTCCATTTTTTGCAGTGGCAATGATCGGCACCTTTCTAGCGCGGGAAACCACAGTGGATAATCGCCCGAAAACTTTTGCTGATGCGGTTGTTTTACCATTTTATGATTTCTTTACGCGTCGCGGCTTTGCGGTAGCTGTTGTTATGCTGTTGATTATTGTTTTCTACAAGTTTAGTGATGCGTTGGCATTTTCACTTAATACCGTTTTCTTTGCTGAACTTGGCTTTGATAAAGTCACGATTGCCGTATCGTATAAAACCAATGCCTTAATATTTACCTTTATTGGTCTAGTATTGGGTGGTATGTTAGCCAAAGGATTTGGTTTGTTTCGTACGTTTTTACTATTTAGCTTTATGATGGCAGCGGCAAACTTAATGTATATGTGGTTAGCATTTGAAGGGAAGAATTATTATTTAATGGTAATCTCCGTTGCGGTTGAATATATGGTTGGTGCAATGGGTACTGCCGTATTAGTGGCAATGATTATGAGCCTTGTCAATAAAAGCTTCTCAGCGACACAGTTTGCAGTATTAAGCTCGATTGACTCATTAGGACGTGTATTAGTAGGGCCATTAGCGGGCAATGTTCAAGCAGGCTACGGTTGGGAGATGTTGTTTTTATTAAGTTTTATTCTTGGCTGCATTGTCACCTTTGGCATATGGCTGGCACGCAAGCAGATTATTTTAATGGCAAATCTGCATGGGTAGTCATGAATCAAGAGTAAGTCGTGCTTTAATTCCCTCTCGCCCGTGCAGCTTAAGCTTAAGCTGAACGAGCAATCCCACAAGGGGAGAGGTATTGGCTGCTGCAACTTGGTTATAGATCACCATATAGCGGGCGGATTATGACACTTGGTTAAAGTTTTCTTCTGTTGTGGCGTTAAACTTAAATCCTAGCGTTTGCTCTAATGAGGCAAAAGCATCATTCAGCAGCTGATACATTTCTTTGCGATCATTACTGTTGTTTAAGTTCAGAATTATGCCACTTGATAGCCCATTTTGCTCCATACTTTTTGCAAATGCTGCATTGGCGCTGTCAATGCTGATAAATTGATAGTTACTTGCCGTTTGACCATAAGCTAATGTGTGCATACTTTCCGCAAAGACTTTTTGTAATTGTGCAATGCTAAAAGCGAAAGAGTTATTCACCTGTAAGCCATATTGTGCCAGCGTTTGATTATTGTTAGTTAGTTGATCAATGTAGTATTGCACTTGTCGTGGATATAGAATGAATGTCGTGCCCTTATACCACTGTGGTAAGCTCTTTGGTTTGTAGCCATCTGCTAGCGTAGGTAGTTGGAAAGCATTGATATATGCGCTGTCATTTAAGCTGAAGTTTGCTAGATTTGGCAAATATTGACTTAATTCTTGTGGATACGCACAAAGATCAATGAGTGTGCCTAGAATATCGGAGTAAGTCCCCGCATTATATGCGGCATTAAGAATCATATCAAAATAGGCAAATTGATTGGCATTTAATGCTTGTACACATTTGCTCCAGCTATGTGCCTGTGGTCCCCACGTTGTGCTGTTATTGACCTCAATGCGATTTATATCATTTAAATGAAAATAAGCCGCTGCAAGTGGACCAAAATAGATATTATCGAGTGTTTCAGGTCCTGTTGAGCCAGTTTGCGTACCATTGTCTTGTGATGCAATACTATAGCCTAAAGATTTCTGTAGAACTGTATAGTTAATGAGCCCAAGGGATCCGGGGACATCAACGCTTGGTAGGCGCTTAGAGTAGTCATTGAGTTGATATGGGCCACCTTGACCTGCATTAAGTAATTGTTTTCTCGCTGTTTCATTATTGATAAACAATCCACCGGGATAGTTACTAGTACTGATATTCTCCTGTAGAAGCTGTGCAAATAAAGATCCTGCAATATAATCCTTATCGACAGACCACTGTGGGTAATGTGCTTTTATCATATAATTTAGCAACTCTCCGGCAACGTAATTAGATAATATCAGTGGTGCAAATTTAGGATCACTAAGCTCAATTGATTCTGCACTATGCGCATAATCACTCACTGGGAAACCAACGTGATAGGTGAGTTTCCCGTAGTTTGACTGTTGATTGACAATATTGACATTAAAGGCATTTTGTTGGGTGCCTGAAGAGGTATTGAACTGGGTTTTATCGGTGCTAGCAGTACCACTTGCAGCATTAACTGACAAAGTAAAACTGTCATTGGCAGGAAGCTCAAGGGTTTGTGTGGAGTTGCCTGATGGGATTTGACGCGTGAAATTGAACGTCGTTTTGTAGTTATTATCTTTGAGCGTGAGTTCTAAGGTGGTTTCATGATCGCTAGTAACCGTAAAAGGTGTAATGACTGTAACAAGTGGCGAAACTTGGTAATGAGGTGTCACGCTAACCTGCTTTTGATCTTGGCTGATATTGATGTTTTGATCAGCGGCATTGGCAACATTTTTACCATCGCTAACGGACTGAAATTGTAAGGTATAATCACCATAACTTAGCGATTGAAAAGTATAATTGCTATTCCAGTTAAGTGCTTTAGTTTGTGCTTGTCCATCGTGTGTAAGCGTTACTGTTGTATCACTACCTATGCCACTTAAAGGAGCTGGCGGTAGAGAAACTTTGATGCTTCCTTGTTCGCTAGGCGTTGTACATTGATAACTTAAACTTAGCGAGTTGATATTGTCACTATTAATGTTTAACGCATTGCTTGGTGAAAATACTGCAGTGCAATTGCCAATTTTGTTGGCATTCAAAGTGTAGTCACCATAATCTAGATGATCAATTAAGCTGGTTTGATCGGCTGTCCAATTGCTATTATTTAGCGTTTTGATCAGCTCCCCAGCACGGCTAAGCGTCACTTTGGATGTTCCTTGAAGTTGGGCGTTGGATTTAAAGGTAAACTGTATTTTCCCATTTTCACTTACTGGGGCATCATTGCTAAAAACCTGTGCATCAGTGATTTTAGCTATTTCGGCTAATGGGAAATTTAATCCAAACTGAACAGAAAATGATTGATTAATATTTAAGCTTTCATTTTTATTCTTAGCGATAGTAAAACTTACTAAGCCGTTGTGATTACTTGGTGGATTTGAATCGGAGTTTACGAAATTCCAAGTGCCCCAAACATTTTGTACCGTGCTATTAGCTTGAAATTGTACCAACGCATTTTTGAGATTAACTGGCTTACCACAGTGATTGGTAAATTGAATCTTAACTGCTTTGTAATATGCAGTTACATTGGGTTGATCGATGTTGATGTTGGCGCTAATGCAGTCAATTGGCTGCGGGGTACTCATTGCATAACTAAAAGCACCTAAGCTTAAGAGAATGCTTAGGGCAAGTGATTTTGGTTGTAGCGTCGTATTTAGCATATCTATATCCTATCTTGATTTTTCCATGAGCAGTATAGAGTATAACAAATAGCAAGTGACGCGTAATAAATACGTGGTATTGATTGTAATGCATTCTAGATATGGGCGATTTTAATTGAATATTAGGTGGCTTGAGTGAGGTAAAAACAAAGTCGAATGATTAAATCTCAGCAATTGCTTCAACTTCAATTAACACATCTTTGGGTAAGCGTGCGACTTCAACACATGAACGTGCTGGTGGGGTTATCCCTTGAAAAAATGAGGCATAAACTTCATTAAAAGCAGCAAAGTTATCCATGTTTTTAATAAAACAAGTGGTCTTGATCAGTTTATCCATGCTACTTCCGGCAGCTTCGACAACGGCTTTTAAGTTTTGCATGACTTGTTTTGCTTGCACTTTAATATCGCCTTGAACTAATTCGCCTTTTGCATTTAAGGCAATTTGTCCTGAGGTATAGAGCATGCCATTGATCTTAACTGCTTGTACATATGGACCTATCGCTTGTGGTGCGTTATTGGTTTGTACGACTTCTTTCATAAATATTCCTTAGATTTTTAAGAGCAATTTCATTCTGGCTAAATCAAGCCTATTGTCAACGCATGCATTAGCACTTTCGTAAAGATAGCTGTGTGATGAAATTAAAGATGATCACCAATAGCACAAGAATAAGCAAACTAGACAACAATACCTCTTTAAAAGCCATCATTGAGTAGCGATGTAGCAATGAGGTAATACTTAAATAAATCACCGGAATAAACCCTTGATACAAGATATTAAGGTATGTGCTTAATAGGGTATTTGTTTGGTTTGAATATTGATTGGTAAAGATGATTTGTCTTAGGTTAAACATCACAACATATTCAACAATTGCATAAATAACAAAAAATACAATAACGGCAAGCAACACCCAAGCTATATTGGCAGAGCCAATGGTGTAAAAGCACCACAATAGCGGCAACATCAACATACCAAATAAAAAGATATTCTGGCGGATGGCTGCATCAGTCGTTTGGCTTTTCTTACGCAAAATAAGACGCAAGCCAATGATTACGACAATTAATGAAAACACAGGCTCTAATGGATAAACCGCCTGATAGATTTGTGCAAGTTGATTGTTGAATAAAAACAACAGTACCGATGACATCAGCACATAAACAACGATGCTGTATTGACTTGCGCCATTGATACAGAGCATGACATAGCGTGGCTTGGTTTTGATCGCAATGGCAATACTTAGAAAAGCAATAATGACAATGACAAGTGCGTCAGCGATATTATGCCAACGATACATTAATGCACCACACAACAGTGCTAATAATGCGCCTATGGCAAAGGATAATAAGCATTTTAAAAACACCTGTATGTTGAAGGACTCAATGCCACGCACAAAACGGAAGTAATAAAAAATAGCGCCGCAAATTGAAGTTGCCAAAGTAAAAGGTAACAGCAGATTTAAAAAGGAAAAGCCAACAAACAAGATGGTGACGATAATGCCAAGGGTGTTGACGATAAATGACATTAGGTTATTTTTGATCTCATTGGAAAGTGAGTTTTCTGCGACAAGTTGATAACGTTTAGTATGTAATACGACTTGATTGCCAAGATACGATAGTAAAAAGAAATGTACCCCCATCGTCATGTACAAAGTACCACCGCCAAAGCGTCCGGAGAGTAAAATATAGGTGGTTAACATCAATAAAAATGGGCAGAAGAAACCAACCATTGTCAGCGCGTCTGATTTTTGTTTGACGTCTTTGATAAGTTTTTCAGTCAGGATGACGGTAAGCCAAGTAATGAGTCCTAAAATCGCACCAATAATCAGCATATCCGAGAAGAAATATAGACGTTCAAAGTCATCTTTAAAAACTTGGTTAAAGCTGGAGATGCTTTCTGCTAATGCGCGAATAGGGACATATACCGGCAAAATACAGAAATATAAAATACTCGGGTGACGTATACAGTTAAGCAAAAAAGCGCGTTGTGGTGACATTGATGGTATTCCTTTATTAATATCTGCTTAAGACACGCTCAAGTGCGCGACTAGATAACATCCATTTTAAGAGTTTAGCAATACTAGTAAACTTGGTGATGCTATAGCGCGGTGCGGGATTTTTTGCTTTAAGAATTTTCTCAACAACCTTGGCTACAGCGATTGCTTCCTCGTTAAATGGTACGGGTTTATGGTTACCTGACATCAGTTTTTTATAGTCACTTAAATGCACCGAATTTTTAAGCTCAATATTTTTAACGGTTTTCATCGAATTTTCTCGGATTTTACTGGTTACCGGTCCGGTGTTAAGTATCGTCATATGGATGTTAGAACCTCTTAATTCTTGACGCATTGTATCGACCAAGCCTTCAATGGCATATTTGCTAGCATTATAAGCACCTCGATATTTAAGTGATACTAATCCCAAGACAGAGCCATGCTGAATAATCTTACCATGAGCTTGCTTACGCATAATTTTGAGTGCCTTGCATGTGAGATTGTGAAGCGCAAAAAAATTCGTATCAAACTGCTCTTTGACGTGTTTTGTCGGAATATCCTCTAGGGCACCTGCTTGTGAAAAACCGGCATTATTAAATAACACATCTAATGTTCCGCCGCTTTTGTGCAGAATGTCAGCCAATGCTGCATCTATTTGCGCATCATCTAATACATCAATCAAGTAAGTTTCAAAACCTTCAGCAGTGAGTTTTTCAACGTCCTCTGGCTTTCTGGCGGAGGCAAAAACACGATAACCTTGTGTTTTTAAGTATTTCGCCGTGGCATAACCGATGCCGCCATGTGAGCAGCCGGTAATTAATATCGTTTGTTTGTCCATTATAAATTAACTCCAATTTATGGTAACAATCAGGGTGTATATAACATCAATTAACACCAAGATCACAATGGCAATAGCAAATTTCCTGACTCCAATCCTATAGTCTTTAGCATGATAGTGATCAATAACACGCAAGGTGGCTACAACAATTGCTGCGATTGCAATTGAGATACCACCAAGCAACACGCCAAAGCCCATAAAAGGTATCCACGCGCTTAATGCGGCAATCAAGCCATATAAAATGACATAAATGATAAATGTTTTGATAATTTGATGTTTGACGAGCCTTTGTTTTATTAGCATATATTACCTCGACACCAAGTGATATCGACCCGCCAATTAAATGGCTGATACATATCCTTCAATATTTGTGCGATTTGCGTCTGCGCTTGTGCGATATATTGATCACTCATTGCCAAATGGCGCATTGATTGCTGCGCAAGTAAATAGGCTTTATCCGGCACTTGGTCTTTAGGATCGGTATTGATCACCCCTAAACGCGGAATGACACCAAAGGTGTAGTCTTGTTTGGTGATCAAGTGCGAGCGTTGATGGTTAATGTCAATACTCAATACAGTTGGTAAAGGTAGTTTGATTGTTAGTATTTTGCGGGTTTTATCGATATTTATTTGTAGATGTTCAAGATCAACACCCAATAAAACCGAAGCATAAATATAATAAGATGCTCGAGTATCAACAAACCAGCCTTTATCTTCAAACTGTTCAATCTGGCTAAGTTCTAATCTCAGACTCGCCAGTTGGCTAATCGTTTTGACTTGGGTGACACTTGGGTAAAACTTTGCATTATTACTCGTATTATAATGCTGATAAAACCAAGCACCACTAGCTCCTAATACAATACAAATCACAAGTAGGATGAGTTTAGAAAAAATACGCATCATAGCACCAATGCCACAAATAAAACGATGATTAAGATCAATAGTATCCAGTGTTTTATACGCACATTTATATCCTTAAATACGGAAGTTATCCATTCAACTTCTTATTCAATATTTCATTCACCTGCTTAGGGTTTGCTTTGCCTTTGCTGTTCTTCATAATCTGACCGACAAAGAAGCTCAAGAGTTTCTTGTTTCCGGCATGGTAATCTTGCACTTGTTGTGGGTTTTGCGCGAGTATCTCATCAACTAAGCTTTCAACGAATCCAAGATCATTGCTTTGGCGCACGCCTAATTGATCAATAATGCTTTGTATCGCTTGCGGCTGATCATAATAGTGTTGCAATACAGCTTTAGCCGATTTTAAAGAAATCTCATCCTTATCAACGCATGCAATTAGCTCAAGTAATACATGAACAGGCACATATCTGGCATCAAATGTGCTTTGCGCACGATTAAACACGGCTTGCAACTCAACAGCAACCCAGTTATATGCGGTTTTTGCCGGAATGCTTTTTGTTAATGTATCATAGTAATCCGCGACTGTCGGGTTATCCATTAGAAAATTGACCTCATCAGCATTAAGCGCCTTGGCATAGGTTTCACGGCGCACTTTTGGCAATGGTGGCATCTGTGCATGTATGCTTTCAATTTCTTCATTAGATAAGATAATGGGCAATAAGTCAGGATCAGGGAAATAACGATAATCAAAGGCATTTTCCTTACTGCGCATACTTCGCGTTTCATTATTATCTGGATCATAAAGCCTTGTTTCTTGCGTGATTACGCCACCTTTGTCAAGGACATTGACTTGACGCTGATACTCATAATGAATGGCACTTTCAATAAAACGAAATGAGTTGATATTCTTAAGCTCAGCTCTTGTGCCAAGATCCTCACCGGGTTTGCGAATTGATAAATTAACATCACAGCGAAATGATCCTTCTTGCATATTGCCATCACAAATCCCGAGATGCTGCACCAGTTGATGAAGGTCTTTAAGATAACAAATCACCTCCTCGGCACTACGAAAATCAGGATGTGTCACAATTTCCAATAGTGGTGTGCCGGCACGGTTATAATCTAAACCGGTTTGATCGCCAATAAAATCATGCACTGATTTACCCGCATCTTCCTCAAGGTGGGCGCGTTCAATGCGAATGGTTTTAATACCCTTATTTGTTGCAATCTCAAGCTGACCGTTTTGCACAATTGGATTATTGGATTGACTGATTTGATAGCCTTTGGGCAAGTCTGGATAGAAATAATTCTTGCGCGCGAAAAAGCTGTTTTTTGAAATTGTTGCATCAACCGCTAGACCAAACATCACTGCCATATCGATGGCTTGCTTATTAACAACGGGCAGCGTTCCTGGTAAGGCAATGTCAATAAAACTCACCTGTGTATTAGGCTCTTGACCATAAAGGGTCGCCGCATTTGAGAAGATTTTGGCTTGTGTTTTAAGTTGGACATGCACCTCAAGTCCAATGACCATTTCATAACTCATGCACCGACTCCTTGTAATAATTGCTGTGGTAGGTGAAAGGTAGTCTGACGCTGAAATGCACAGACTGCTTGCAATAATAAATGATCTTGGAAATTATTTGCCATCAATTGTGCGCCAAACGGCATATGCGCAATTCGTCCAATAGGAAATGAAATTGCAGGCGCCCCTGTTAAATTGGCAATTAATGTATACATGTCCGACAAATAAGTCGTTACAGGATCTTTTTGTGCGCCAAGTTTGGGTGCAGTCGTTGCGGCTGTTGGCAGTAAAATCATATCAACACTTTGATAGATCATATCAAGATCTTGCTTTAATTTGGCGCGCACCTGTTGGGCTTTGTGATAGTAGGCATCGTATTGACTCGCGGCTAATACGTAGTTGCCAATGACAATGCGGCGTTTGACCTCGGCACCAAACCCTTCTGTGCGACTATTAATGTACAATTCATCTAACGTATTTGCATGCTGACTGCGATAGCCATAACGCACTCCATCAAAGCGTGCTAAGTTCGTGGCAGCTTCAGCCGGTGCCAATACATAATAGCTTGACACAGCAGCTTGTAAATCAGGTAGTTGAATATCTTTAATCTTCGCACCTTGCTTTTGATAAATGGCAATACATTCTTGAAATAGTGCTTGTGCCTCAGTTGAGAGCTTTGATAATAACTGCCCATCAACACCAATGGTCAGATTTGCCAAATCTTGCTGTAGTGATTTAGTGAAAAAATCCGGATCGGTTGCGATACTTGTGCCATCTTTCTCATCCTTACCTGCCATCGCTTGCAGTAAATAGGCGCAATCCTCAGCATAATGCGCCAATATGCCAACCTGATCAAAGGATGAAGCATACGCCACTAAACCATAGCGTGACAACGTGCCATAGCTTGGTTTTATTCCCGTGATACCGCAAAAACTTGCCGGTTGCCTTACCGAACCACCAGTGTCACTGCCTGTGGCAAAGGGTGTGAGCCCTGCGGCAACTGCCGCGGCTGAGCCACCAGATGACCCGCCTGGGATGTGGTTTAAATCATAAGGATTTTTCACCGCGCCAAAAAAACTATGCTCATTGGTTGAGCCCATACCAAACTCATCCATATTGGTTTTACCGAGCAGTGTCATGCCTTGATTTTTAAGCTTATCGACTACTGTGGCATTAAAAGGGGATTGATAATTGCTTAATATCTTGGAGCCACAAGTGGTGGTCAGAATATCAGTGCACAGATTATCTTTGTGTGCGATAGGAACTCCAGTTAGCAGTGTTGCCTTGCCTTTGGTAATTAAATCATCCATTTCTTTGGCATGTGCTAAAGCCTTGGTTTCATTGACTGATATAAAGGCGTTTAATGAGTTGTTTTTATGTTTTATCTCTTTTAAATACGTTGTTGTTAACTCAACAGCACTTATATTTTTGTTATCAAGCTTTTGACGTAATGTTTTTAAAATACTCACGAGAATTCCTCTTATTCAATCACTTTTGGCACAATGAAATGCTGATTAGTAAACTCAGGTGCTATACGCTCAAAGTCGGCTGTATGATTTTGCATTTGAGGCGCATCTTCACGCGCTGGATAATGACTTAACAATGGTGAAATCATTGGTTTAATATCATGCGTATCCACCAACTTAAGATTATCAAATAGATTAAAAATATTATTCAGATCATATTCAAACTGTGCCAACTCTTCCGGCTTGGCGCTGAGTTTTGAAAGCATGAGAATATGCTTTAATTCCTGCTGCGAGATTGCCATTTACTGGTTTCCAAAGCTGCTTTTATATAGGCAATTATCGTAGCATTGTTAAGTGAGAATTAAAACAATTGATGATGCGGTTTGTGTTCGATAAAGTGGGTTGCATCATAGGCTGACAACGGCACGCTGAAATAGTAGCCTTGAATGTAGTCACAGTGCACTTTCTTTAATAGTTGATATTGCTCAATGGTTTCAACCCCTTCAGCAACCACAGTACTCCCTAAGCGATGACTCAAATCGATAATGCTTTCAACAATAAGCTTACTGTTGATATTGGTTAACATGTCATCAATAAAAATTTTATCAATCTTAATGTTATCAATCTGTGCATGAATCAAATAGCTTAGCGAGCAAAAACCCGTACCAAAATCATCAATGGATATTTTAAAACCCATATTTTTAAGAGTATTTAGCACTTGCGATGTATTGTCTAAATTTTCCATAATCACCGTCTCGGTGACCTCAAAGGTAACATACTCACTGGGGATAGTCATTTGTGCCATTAAGTGCTCTAAGAATGCCAATAAAACCGAAGGGTTATTGATTTGTACGGCGGAGAGATTGATTGAAATGCTTGGTTTATGGATGATTGTTTCATCTTCATGCCATTGATAAAGTTGGTAAAATGCTTGGCGAATAACCCAAGCACCTAGCTCAACAATTAGCTTAAGCTCCTCAGCAACAGGAATAAATTCACCAGGTGAGACCTCGCCCAAATAACGATTATGCCAACGCAGCAACACTTCAAAATGCATTTGTTGCTTATCATTCAAATGAATGATCGGTTGAAACATAAGGTAAAATTCATTGTTTTTTATCGCATTCGCTAAATGCTTACCGAGCTCAAGTTGACGGAAATAACGTGCGCCAATATTTTCATTAAAGATACAGTAACTATTGCCGCCGGCTTTTTTACAATCTCTGATTGCCATATCGGTATATTGCATTAATGTCTCACGATCACTCGCATGCTCTGGCGATATTGCTGCACCTATACTTGCCTTAAGGCTAATCGGGTAATCGTTGACTAAAATTGACTGGTGAACAACCGCAAACAAGTGATTGATCACAAGTTTAACATCATCGAGTGTGCGAATATCTTTAAGGACAACGACAAATTCGTCACCGCCAATACGTGCGACAAAGTCACTTTTGCGTACACTGGACTTTAAACGTGTGGCGATCTCACGCAATACAATATTACCGAAATAGTAGCCAAAGCTGTCATTGATATTTTTAAAATGATCGATATCAATATGCAATAAGGCAACCTTCTTATTGTTGGTGGATTCGTCTATGAGTATTTTTTCAAACACGGTATCAAAGTATCTGCGGCTTGGCAATGCAGTATGCTCATCCTCGTTCAATAATTGATAAAATTGATTGTTCTCAACCATGACCTTATTGAGCATAGGACGCAACAAAAGGTATATCAATAAGATAAAAATGATAACAAATCCAAGGATTGTTAGTGGGATATGTGATAAGTTGCGCCAAACGCTTGAAGCAACTGTTTTTTTATCTACACCTAAAGCTAAAACTTGTTGTCCATTAATGCGCTCAAAATAGTATTTTTTATCTTGGATCAAAAGATTGGAATGTTCTTGCGTTTTTAATTGCGTTAATACTTCGCTTGGCAACGTCGTGAGATTGTTGGCAAAACCTGAGCTTATTGCTTGCCACGAGCTACCACTCTTGATAAACCAATAAAAGTCACGCTTTTGTGTCAGGCTTTCAGATTCAAACTTATTCAAGAGCTTGCTTAAGTCAAAATAGAGCCGATCATAACCAATAATCTTTCGATCTTGTCCAATTTGTGTATAAATTGGACTGGTTAGCACTGCAGTAAGTCCATCATTGCCAATGGCAAATGTAAGCGCTTTTTTATCAAATCGTTGATGTTGCTTGGTGCCCACTTCAACCAATAAATGTCCATTACTTTCAAAACGCTGTATAGATTGTAAAGCAGCACTTGAGACAAGGGCGGATGCCAAAATTTGCCTTAAGGCATTCACCTCATCGATAATGGCATCACCGTATTGGTATTTGCGCTCGATTTCTTCCGTCAACCATGCGGCTTGCGTGCGGCTACTTATCTGTAATGCAACGCTTCGCGCTTCTGATAAAGACAATTGAATCTCTGTTTTATAGCCGTCTAATACTTCTTCATAATAATGGTTAATTGTGCGCTGTGTTTGTTGATAAAAAGGATAAAATGACAAAACAAAAACGGTTAAAGATGCGAGGGTAAGCAAAATAATAGTACTGATCAACACACGCCAAAATATTTTTTTACCGATGAGTTTATTAACCTTGCGGGCTTCACTCATTCTGTTGGCTTTTTTAGCTTTTTTGGCTTTTTTGAGTTTCTCAAATATCTTCAAAATCGGTCATCCTTGTCGCTATCAACTACCATTATCTGTGTCGTTTTCCCAGTATAGCGCTAATAATTTATTTTTCGAGCGATCAGCTGAACATTTCATATATACTAATAATCGAAAAATTAAGTTGCAGCAACGATTACCTCTCCCCCATGCGGGAGAGGTCGTGCAGCGTGAGCTGCGCGGGTGAGGGGTAATTGAATCCCACTTTATTTTTTATCATCTACATAGCTAATTTCCTCGTTGTAAGCTATTTGGTGATTTGGTAATTTTTTATATCGCAACAATAGCGCGGTTTGTTATGATGGCATAAGTTTTAAAACAGCGACATAGAAGCAATAAATTATCATGAATGTTGATCAAGCTGAAATTAATAAATTTAGTGCATTGGCGCACCAATGGTGGTGTGAGGATGGTGAGTTTCGCACATTACATCAAGTCAATCCTTTGCGTGTGCAGTTTATTGAAGAATGTGCAGGCGACTTGGCGCAATTAAGTATTGCCGATATTGGTTCTGGCGGTGGCATTTTGACAGAAGCAATGGCTCAGAAAAATGCAAATGTTACGGGCTTAGATCTTGCTGAAGCCTCTTTGAGTGTTGCCAAACTTCATCTATTAGAGTCAAATCTCTCTATTCGTTATTTAAAAGATTCCGTTGAAAACCTCGCACAAAATGAACCGCAAAGCTTTGATATCGTTACCTGTATGGAAATGCTTGAACATGTGCCTGATCCTGAGAGTGTGATTCGCTCATGTGCAGAACTCTGTAAAGAAGGTGGCTGGGTGTTTTTCTCAACGTTAAATCGCAATCTCAAATCTTTTGCATTATCCATTGTCATGGCGGAATATGTCATGGGACTTATTCCTAAAGGCACGCATGAATACAGTAAGTATATTAAGCCACTGGAGCTGATTAATGCTGCAAAAAAATATGGTCTTCGAGTCACCAAAATCAAAGGTTTGCATTATAACCCCCTGACTAAAAACCTATCTTTAGGAGGTAATGCTGATGTTAACTACATCGCTGCATTTACCAAGGAGTCCTAAATACCCACTTGATTTGTTGTTATTTGATCTTGACGGCACCTTACTTGACTCATCCGATGGCATCTTTGATGCGATTAGGCATGCGTTTATTCGGCATAAGCTAGAGATTGACTTTAACGCAGATACACTAAGGCAACATGCTGGTCGCGGTGTTGAATTTTTGCTAAAGAAAATTAATGAGCAGCTTACTCGTGAGCAATTGAATACGTTAAAGCATGATGCGTTTGTACATTATCAACAGCATGCCGCTGATATGACACACTCCTTTGTTGGCGCACATGAGTTAATGAATACTTTACATCAGCAACAGCTTAGCTGGGGAATTGTTACCAGTAAGACGCGTAAATTAACTGAAGCTGTGATTGCGAAAGTACCACAATATCAGGAGGCTAAAATCGTGATTTGTGCGGATGATTTATCTTATAAAAAGCCACACCCTATGCCGATTATCCATGCGCTTAAAACGCTTGATAAAATACCGCAACATGCAGCTTATATCGGGGATACCAAGCCAGATATGTTGGCTGCCAAACACGCACATTGCTATCGCATTTTTGCGGATTATGGTTATGAAGCAAATACGATGAATGATGATGACTATGATTTGAAAATTTCAAACTTGGAGCAATTACGCCAGTGGATTATCTATACGCTTGTCTAAGCGAAAAAAACCCAGAATCAGGATCTATTTATTATTATGCTTATCGCCATTGCTCGGAAGATAAGACAAAAGTTCTTTATGCCTTGGATCAGTTAAAATATCAATGGCTTAAAGCATCTGAGCTATATTCAGAACCCTACCCTAGTCTGCAAAAACTACAATGGTGGCAACAGGCTTTAACCGATTTAAAGGAGCGTCGTGACCATCCATTGCTAACTGTTTTGTATCAGAGTTTTGAGTTTGATGCGTTGCAAGAATGTTTATCAAGTGACTTGGATTATGCCTTACAAACGATTGCTGAAGGGCGTAATTATCAAGATTCATTGGATCTAAGTGAGAGCTTCCTTGGCATTGCTAAACTTAAAGCACATGCACTTCAGTTTAATGAACTAGAGCAAATCAAAACTTTAAATCACATCGATGAGTTGTTGCGTCACATATTGATGATCGGCAAACATTTTTCACGCAATATTATTTTGGATAGCACGCTAACACCGCAAATTACGAAAGAAAGCTTTCATCAAGTAATGAATGAATTAATGCAATATATTCATACTTTAAAACAAAATTTAAACCTGACAGCGGCGCAAATAAAGCAGCTTAAGCCTTTGATTGCATTGCATAAACAGCAGATGCTATGCGTGAAAAAATTTACCAAAAAAGTGGATAATCCTTTTGTTGAGAGTATTTATGTTTCATCGTTTGCATTATTATTTACAAGTGTATCGGCATCAAAACTTTAACCTGTCGGGTTTTTCTTATACAATCACTTTTAATTTAAATCTGCTGCATTGCTGCCATGAATAGAAAATATTTAATCTTGTTGCTGAGTCTAGCGATTACCCACGGCGTATTTGCTAATGGTGATTCATCCAAGTCATTAGATAAAAATGATCCATTGTCGATCAAGCCGTTGCTTAAAGATCTTCTTATGCAAAATCAGCAAACGCTTAATCGTTTGACAGGTGAGGTGCAAGCGCTTAAAAAATCAAGGCAACAAGATACTCCTGTAGTCCCTAAAAAAGCGGAGCAGACAGCCTCACCAATGGATCGTGAGGCGATGAATAGCCCAATTTTCTTACCAGGTGGCGCGCCAATGCCAGAAGGGTATAATGATCGCTATAACAATCAGCAACAGCTAGCTCAAGCAGCAACTGACAATAACAAAGACAAATCTGCAGATGATGATGCGCAAACAAAAAGTCAAAATAATGACAGCACAAGTAGTAGCTCATCCAATTACAACAACCCTTATAGCAATAATTACAACAACTATTCTGGTGGATCATACTTTCCTAGCACATCCACTAAGTTCCAAGCGACTTTTAGCTCAGTCAATAGCAGTTACAGCTATGGCATTGCTAAAGAGGGTAATGCGTTTATTAATCCTTTTGCTAACATCTCAGACAGTAATGCGGTTAGTCTTAAAATCACTGGTAACTCAAGCGGCTCTAGCTCGACGTACACTTCAATTAAATTTTGTAATTCCAATTTTACGACATGCAATTCGGCATTAAGCATGTCAAGCAATACGACAAATATCACCAGTGATCAACTGGTGAGCGGTAGCTCTAGTTATTCATTAACAAGCCTTACTTTTAATGGGACAGCTGTGAATTACCAAGTGGCGCGTCTTTATGCTCAAATCACCAATAGCTCAAGCACAACAACAAATATCAGCTTTTCGTTTCCAGTCTCTAACTGTACGGTTGCTGACAGCGGTGATTTAAGTTGTAGTTTAAGCACCAGTGGCGTTGCAGTTTCTGTCGCGAGTAATTAATCACTGACTAACAGCATTGCTGAAGTTTTCATTCATCGTTACAATGCCTGAACCTTAGATTATCCATTAGAAATAATTATGTCGTTATCTTCACGCGGATTTGGCTCTGCTATGATTATCACAGGCACAAGTGTCGGCGCTGGGATGCTTGCTATTCCTGCTACGGTTGCTGCTTGCGGCTTTTGGTTGGCAAGTTTGCTATTGATTGTTGTTTGGTTTGTTATGATGCTCACAGCCTTGCTGTTAGCTGAAGTTAATCTTGCCATGCCGAATGGGACGAACTTTAGCCGTATGGCACATGCGACTTTAGGTAAAGCGGGACAGCTTATTACATGGGTTTCATACCTATTATTACTTTATTCATTAACAGCTGCTTATAGTGCAGGTGGTGGCAATCTTATTGCCAGTGGCTTAAATAGAGTGGGACTATATTTACCTGATGCAGTAAATAGCGCGCTTTTTATTTTGATTCTTGGTTTTTTTGTCTATATTGGCACGCGCGCCGTTGATCATGCCAACAAGGCGCTAATGCTTATTAAGTTCCTGGCATTCTTTGCCTTTGTTGTTGCGATCGTGCCAAGCATTCAGCAGACTTTGCTTGATGTTGAAACACGTTCATTTAATTTTATCTGGATTACATTCCCGATTTTAATCACCTCCTTTGGTTTTCATCATATCATTCCAACACTGCGCAGTTATCTTAATTCTGATCGCGCAACTTTACGTAAAGCCATTATTTTTGGCAGTTTTATTCCCTTAGTCATTTATCTTATATGGGTATTATGCACACTTGGATCGATTCCTATCTATGGTGCTGAAAGCTTCCAGAGCATCATTCAAAGTGGCAATACCTCGGCAGGGATTGTTGGCAGCTACCACAGTACACATATTGGTAGCTTTGCCTATCTATTTGAATCAGTTGCAATAACCACCTCCTTTTTGGGTGTCACTTTGGGACTGTTTGATTTTAACCGTGATACATATCGGCTGCAAAGACCAACACATATCAATAAAATAGCTGTTTTCGTGATTACGTTCTTGCCTCCATTCTTATTTGCTGTTTTTTATCCTCAGGGCTTCATTATGGCATTAGGCTACGCCAGCATTTTTGTTGCAATTTTATTAATTGGATTGCCTGCCGCAATGACCTGGGTTATTCGTGCGCGTCAAAATAAAAACCACCTCCTAAGTAAAACTTATCTTGGTATTATTTTACTAATCGCTGGCGTGATGATCCTGCTTGAAATATTAACGTTATTTAATGTATTGCCAACACTCTAATGTAGCGTTCTGTTCTCACTACTTAGCACCATATCGTAACTATAGCTATTGGTTTTTCCGAGCTCTTCATCAATGAAATCTTGCCAGTTAAGTAAATCATCGATTTCACCTTGAACGGCAATAAACTGTTGATATTCGTCAAGGTAATAATCCAAGGCTTCATCAAGATCGGTTTGATGGTCTTTAGCGTACATGTATAACTGATAGACTAACTCCATTTTTTTGTAGAATTCATCAAGCGTCAATGCGGTAAACACCTGACGTTGTTGCCCTTGATAAAAGATATTCACTGCATAAAGGACAACTTTTTTCTTGTCATCAATACAGCATTGCGCCTGTACGTTATAGCCGAAATAAGATAAAGCTAATTCAAAATACTGACAGCAACTGTCGAAATGAATGCGTTGTTGTTTGGTAAACAATTGATCGATTGACGTAGTCATAGCGCATCCTCCTATTGTTGGTTAGCCGCATGGCCCTGCGCCGCCGTTAGCCCTATGCTTCCAGCGCAGCTAACACCTTACCTATCCTTAGTATAGCAGCATATTAAAATACGCAACCCCCTTTTTTATCTTTTTTACTTTTTTTACTTTTTCACAAAAAAATATCTTAATGCGTGCTTAACTACTGCTTTATTGTTGCTTGATTGAGTTATATACTAACCCCATAGCTTTAAGGACAGCAGGGATATGATGACAAAGATTGCAATCGCTCAAATCAATGCATGCATGGCAGTTGGCGTTAACTTGCTTTGCTTGAAACGGATGATTGAGCGCGCAGCTGATAGTGGTGCCAAACTGATTATCTTTCCTGATCGCTGCGCACTGTTTTCGATGAACTCATCAGACTATGAAATTAATAAAGAGATTTTAGGCGAAGGACGTATTCAAGATTATTTGCAGAAGTTAAGCCGTGACAATAATATCTGGATTATCGCCAGCGGCATTCCCATTGTGTCTGAGTACAGCAAAGAAAAATACTATTTAGCAAGTGTCGTTTATAATAGCGCTGGTGATTTGTATGAAGTCTATTATCACTTGGCACCCACTTTGCCTTGTGCCTTTCAATGGACGCACAGCTTACTTCAAGATCAAGAGTATGGTGAAATGGTTAAAGTGATTAAAACGCCATTTGCTAATATTGGTCTAATTTCCACTTATGATTTATTTTTGCCTGAAGTTTTTCGCTATTTGAAGAAACAAGGTGCCGATATATTCGCAGTGAGCGCGGCGTTTACTCAGGATATGGGTGCGCATGCTTGGATGACGCTTCTTAGAGCACGTGCGCTTGAAAACAGTAGTATGATTCTTGCTGCCAATCAAAGTGGCATTCATGAGGATGCCAATTTGCTTTTCCATGGCAATAGTATGGTTGTCGATCACAATGGACAACTTGCACAACGCATCGAAATGGGAGAGCAATTACTCTATGCTGAGATTGATACAAAATATTTTAAAAATATTTGTTTTGATCAAAATCCATTCCAGTTACAATACCGCAGGTAAAATTAACCTAAAGGTATTTATATGCAGGTAACCATGCCAAAAATTGGCTTTGTCAGCTTAGGCTGCCCTAAAAATTTAGTTGATTCTGAACGTATTATTACAAAATTAAAAACCGACGGTTATGAGATAGCTGCCGATTATAGCCATGCTGATTTGGTGGTTGTAAATACCTGCGGTTTTCTAAACTCGGCTATTGAAGAGTCGCTTGAGGCAATAGGTGAAGCCCTTGATGAAAATGGTAAAGTCTTAGTGACGGGCTGCTTGGGTAAAAAGTCAGATATGATTCGTGAGAAGTACCCCAATGTTTTGGGTATTTCAGGACCTCAAGATTATGAAAATCTTGTCAAAGCCGTGCATGATAATCTGCCGATTGAACATCATGCCTTTACTTCACTGGTTCCTGCTCAGGGAATTAAATTAACACCAAGACACTATGCTTATCTTAAAATTTCTGAAGGCTGCAATAACAGCTGCACTTTCTGCATTATTCCCGATATTCGTGGCAAGCTAAGCTCACGAAAGCTTGATGATGTGATGCTTGAAGCAAAACGTCTTGTTAATGCAGGCGTTAAAGAGTTACTAGTTATCTCACAAGATACCAGTGCCTATGGTGTTGATATCAAATATGCTGAGGCTAAATGGAATGATGAAACTTACCAGAGTCGTTTTATTGATTTAGCGCGTGCCCTATCAACCTTAGGTGTTTGGATTCGCATGCATTATGTCTATCCTTACCCGCATGTTGATAAAGTAATTTCACTGATGGCTGAAGGTAAAATTGCACCCTACTTGGATATTCCTTTTCAACATGCCTCACCACGCATTTTAAAGCTGATGAAGCGTCCTGCAAATGCGACAAACACGCTTGAGGCCATCAAACGTTGGCGTGCGATTTGTCCAGAGCTTACCATTCGTAGTACATTTATCGTCGGCTTTCCAGGGGAAACCGAAGAAGACTTTATGACGCTATTAAACTTTCTGGAAGAAGCGGAGCTTGATCGCGTTGGTTGCTTTACTTATTCTGAAGTTGAAGGCGCTAAAGCCAATGATTTGCCAAATCTTGTGTCAGAAGAGGTTAAACAACAACGCCTTGAACGCTTTATGGCAGTGCAATCAAAAATCAGCGCTAAACGGTTACAACGCCATGTTGGAACTATTCAGAAAGTCATTATCGATGAGATCCGTCATGATGAGAATATCGCATTGGCACGCACACAATACGACGCGCCAGAAGTTGATGGTGTTGTCATTATTGAAGATGTTAATGATCACAAAGGTATTGCCAAAGGTGTGTTTGTAAATGTTGAGATTTTTGCTGCTAATGAGCATGATTTATTTGCAAGATTGAAGATGGATTCGCAATAAACTTCTACAGCTAAAGCAATGAAGCACTGTTTTTTATATATCAATTGAACTAAAATCGCAAACAGGTTAGGTTGTTTTCAAAACAAAAACCTGTTTGTTTTTTACTAATAAATGCCATAAGGAGATATTATGCGCTTTTTAAACACATTACTGATGTTGCTGACGATTATCGGCGGCTTTAACTGGTTTACTTCATCGGTTTTTAACTTCAATATTATTACCAGCGTTTTCCATAGTTCACCAACGTGGCAAAAAATCGCTTATGTGATTATCGGTCTTGCCTCGTTGTACTGCTTAAGCCTATTAAAACAAATTTATAAAACTAAATAATCTAGAAATTCTGCATAATCCGTTTGAGCTCATTATCTATTGTGTCCATACCCATCATAGATCATTTTGCAGTGTCTAGTTGCAAAATAGTTTGTGAAGATTTTGGCAAGTTGGATTGCAGGTAATAGCTAGGACTATTGTCAAAATTCAACTTGCCAAAAGCACGCAAAATACAAAGCAAAAAATTCTGTAAAATGGTTTGTGATGGGTATATACTCTAGAAAATTATGCGATATGGAAGCTATCTTAATTATGTGGAAAAAAAGCATTGTTACTTCATTATTAATGACTTCGTGCTTGGGCGCGGCGTTGGCTGATGATGTCTCTCTCCCTTCGACAAATTTTAATTTTGATGTTAAAACGGTCTCTTCAGATTCGACCTATAAACCGATGTTGGGCTTTGTCGATCAAGGGAAAACCTATATTAAATTTCCACCAACGGTGACAAGCAATAATATGCCATTGATTCTGGTGGATCAGTTGGGCGATGGCGATGCACCGATTATTTCATGGGATCAAGGCTATGTTGTCATTAATCAGCCATCAACGCATGTTAAGATCTATAACCCGCGTACGAAGAAGCTTATTTATGATTTGACTTTCCCTGATCAGTTTAACTATAGTAAAGTCGCGCCTTCACCAAGAATTTTGCCTTATGAATTTGCCGGATTCTTTATGGGTGCCACGGTTGGGATGTCCAATATTGGTGGCAAAGGTAACTCAGCTTCAGGTGGCTTAAAGCTCGGTTATGACTGGCATTTCACCAAAGGTTTCTTAGCTGGTTTTGAGTTTGGTTATAACTATGATGGTAAAGTTTCAAAAGACTCAGTGGATTATAAAAGCTGGGATATAAATGCGATGCTTAGAGCCAAATATCTATTCCAATCTGGATTTAATGTCACCGGCAAGGCAGGGGTTGCTTATGTTAAAAACAGCCAATCAACACCGGTTGGTCAAGCGACAAACAGTATCGGCAATAGCATTGCTCCGCGCATTGGTGCCGAGGTCGGTTATCTATTTACCAATGGTATCGGTTTAAATCTGGAATATGATCACCTTTTCTCAAACTCAAAAGTACTATCTGTCAATACTTTCCAAGTGGGGATTTCTTATATCTTCTAATGTTTTAACTCACGTAAACTGGATTTGTAAAATGCGAGAATAAATATCTCTTATAGTACTATTAACTCTTTCAATTTCACATGTTAGCGCGAATTTCATACACTACTGCAAAATTACTTTGTAGGAGTTATAGATGAAATTACGTGCTATTTTTTCAGTATCGAGTTTGGTGTTAAGTTCAGGTGCTGTTTTTGGGCACGGGGCATTATCTTTCCCTGATAGTAGACAATGGCTTTGCTCAGGTGGTGCGACACCTAATAATGGTGTGTGGTGGAATGGTCACAATGGTGCGGATGTATGTAGCGTTGATTTACATGGTGAAGGCATCAATCAGGTAATTACTGATTGGAGTGGGGTTGCTCAAGGTGCGGCAGCAGGTTGGTCAAATGATCCAGCATATCTCAATGATCCACGTAGCGCGCATATTGCTATTATGGGTGGCAAAGATGCGCCCATTTGTTCTGCAAATTTAGACAAATATCGTAGTCTAGAGAATGATCAGTGGACGATTGACCAAGGTGGTAATCGCTATCCTGTTAAGCTTGAAGCAGGTGAGAATCAATTTACTTATGCAGTAACCGCGCCACATAAGACTTATGGTAAGGGCTATATAGACATTTATATTACGCGTGATGATTGGCAAATTAATAAAGCGTTGACTTGGAATGATCTGGAAGAAAAGCCCATTTGTCATTATGTGCCGAATACGAATGAATCAGCTTTGCAATCACCAGGATTAGGTGGTTTTGAGAGTTTTTCATGCACGATTCCTGAGTCCAAAGCAGGTCAACATATTATTTATGCGGTGTGGCAGCGTGATGATAGTGCGGAAGCTTTTTATTCTTGTTCCGATGTTGTTGTTGGAAGTGATATTCCTACACCGCCTGAGGATGTTGCATGGCAAAAAGTAAATGGTTTTTCTGGCGAAAGTACTTTGCCTAGTCTAGATATTAAACCAGAAGATACGGTGACTGTTGACGTCTGTACAGTGGATGCGCATAGCCAGTGTTATACAGCTTCTTATCAACCTAAATCCGATAATGACGCAAAATTGTGGCAACAAAAGCTAGCACAGCAATTTAACCAAAGTCATGATCACAAAGATGTTCAAATTGGGGTACTTAGTCGTGACGGTAAAGAGATCGAAACTAATCTACCTTCAGGTTACAGTGTTTATCAGACAAAAACGTCGCCAGTAAATTATCAATGGCGTATCGAACATCATGCAGTAACGCCAGAACCAATTGAAAGTGTGTGGACGCCACTTGCAGGTAAAGAGGGTAGTGCCGTCTTTGGCGCTCAGTCAGAGAACAGTTATAAACAAAATGATCAGCTTAACTTCAGATTATGGCGTAGCGATGTCTTTGATTCTGGGCGTTTAGGTGGTTATGAAGAAGCAATCGAAGTGCCTATGGTGATTGATCATTTAGCGACATGGAAGTCACAATATATTGCTAAATTAAATGATGAATTACAGGCGTTTGGTGTTGTGATTGGTGTCTTGCAAGATGATGATACGGTTAAACCGGTTGAAGGTGGCATTAATATCGTTTATATCAATACGGAGATCGAGCAGAGTAATCATATTGAATACACTTGGCTTTTGGAGAATAAAGGACAGGTTTCACCTGAACCAACACCGGATTTGCCAGAATGGTCAAATGCTATTGGTAGCTACCGCATAGGCAGTAAAGTCATCAGAAATGGTGTAACTTACACCTGTACGGGGCATGAAGGATGGTGTAATCAAAATGCCTATGATCCAGCAGGGATATTTGGGCATGGCACGTGGACTAAAGACTAAGGATGATTTTAAACTGCCTCATTATCAGTTTCACCCGTGCGGATGCGAATGACTTCTTCAAGGTGGGTGATGGTGATTTTGCCGGCACCAATTTTATCGGCTTTATTGGTGTCAATAATCGCCTTGATAAAATCTTGTTGCTGCTCATCTTTGCAGATAACTTCCATTTTAATCTTAGGCAAAAAATCAACAGCATATTCAGCACCGCGATAAAGCTCAGTGTGACCAAGTTGACGCCCAAAGCCTTTGATTTCAGTGATAGTAATGCCAGTTGCACCAGTGCTTAGCAGAGCCTCGCGTGTGCGGTCAAGTAGATGCGGTTTGATGTAGGCGGTAATTAGCTTCATGCGCGAATTGATTTGTCAATTTGGCTGTCTATGCTACATTATGCACTATCTATTAGTAAAGCATTTAAGTGATTGAGCATGAAACTAAACAATAAAATAATCGATGATGTTGCCAGTAAGATTTCCAATGGTATTCCAAGTGGCTTCAAAACAATGGCGAGTGAATTTGAAAATAACTGTAAAAGTGTGTTAAAAGCAAGCTTTGAGAAGCTAGATCTCGTCACGCGTGAGGAGTTTGATATCCAAAAAGAAGTGTTAGCAAAAACACGTTTAAAGCTCGAGGCACTTGAGAAGAAAGTTGATGAGCTTATTGCTAAGCAAGGAAATAAGTAAGTAGCTGTTATGTCGCTAGCTACGGTCTTTAGTCGCGCGCAATTGGGGGTGAATGCACCACAAGTAACAGTAGAAGTGCATTTATCGCATGGATTGCCGAGCTTGTCGATCGTAGGATTACCTGAAGCAGCTGTTAAAGAAAGTAAAGATCGCGTTAGAAGTGCGATTATTAATTCAGGGTTTCAATTCCCAAGTAAACGCATCACCATTAATCTCGCTCCTGCTGATTTGCCCAAAGAAGGTGGGCGTTATGACTTGCCGATTGCTATTGGTATTTTAATTGCATCTCAACAAGTTATCGCACCCGATATTGAGGATTACGAATTTGCTGCTGAGCTATCCCTAAGTGGCAAATTAAGACCGGTAAAGGGTATTTTGCCGTTTGCCATTCAAAGTCTAAAGCATCAACGTAATCTCATCATTGCGGTGAAAAATGAAAGTGAAGTTGCCTTATTGCCAGATCTTCATGCTTATGCAGCTAAGAGTTTGATGGATGTTGTTTTGCACTTATCAAAAACACAATTTATCAAAGAGGCACAACAAGCTGAAGGTGTGATGCCAAATAATGCATTTGAATTAGATTTAAGCGATGTCAAAGGTCAGTTTCAAGCTAAGCGTGCATTAGAGATTGCCGCAGCAGGAGGGCATAATCTCTTGTTTGTCGGCCCCCCTGGTACAGGTAAAACGATGCTTGCATCGCGCTTTAATACAATTTTACCTAAACTTTCGATGGATGAAGCTTTAGCAACGGCAATGGTTGCATCTATTAAAGGTGCACGGGATGTTGCAGAGCATTTCTATCAGCGCCCATTTCGCGCCCCTCACCATACATCATCCGCGGTCTCTCTTGTTGGTGGTGGATCAAACCCAAAACCAGGAGAGATTTCTTTAGCGCATAATGGTGTGTTATTTTTAGATGAGTTGCCAGAGTTTGATCGCAAAGTATTAGAGGTTTTACGTGAGCCACTTGAGTCTGGCAAGATTGTGATCTCAAGGGCAAGTGCACAGGTGGAATATCCGGCTAAATTTCAATTAATTGCGGCAATGAACCCTTGTCCTTGTGGGTTTTTAGGCTCACAGCGCAAAGCGTGTAAAGACACGGATATGCAAATAAAGCGTTATCAACAAAAGCTCTCAGGTCCCTTATTAGATCGCATTGATCTGCAAGTTGAGGTACTTGAGGTTGAGCATGATGATTTGATTTCTGGCGCGCAAGGCGAGTCAAGTCATGATGTCAAAGCACGTGTGATTAACGCACGAGATCTACAAATCAAGCGCCAAGGGAAAATTAATGCCGAACTTCAGGGCAAGGAAATTGATCAATTTTGCATTTTAGGGGATAATGAGCGGCTATTGTTGGCAGATGCTATTGAAAAGCTCGGTTTATCGGCAAGAGCGTATCACCGAGTGGTTAAAATTGCGCGGACGATTGCTGATTTGGCAGCACAAGAGATGATTGCAAAGCATCATATTCAAGAGGCATTAAGCTATCGTAAATTTGAACGCTTTCAGCAATAAAATAAAAAACGGTAAAATGCGATGAAGAAAATAGGTGCTCAAGCCCTTATATTAATATTGTTTCTGTGGGGGAAGTTAAGTTTTAAAACAGCGCAGCGCATTGGTGCGATGATTGGGGTATTGCTTTATTATTGTAAAAGCGATATGCGTCGCATAGCACGTATCAATATTGATAAATGTTTTCCTGAGTTAAGTGACTATCATAAACGTAAACTGGTTAAGAAAACTTTGCAACAAACCTGCATGACAGGGGCTGAAATGCCGGGAATCTTATTCAAAAATCCGCAAAAACTATTGAAACAAATTCAAGTGGTGCATGGCGGGGATGTTTCACAGCGCTTGTATGAAGAAGGGCGTGGTGTCATGGTGGTCGCACCTCATTTAGGAAGTTATGAAATTGCTTCGATGTATTATTCAAGTAAATATCCTTCGGCGATGTTATACACACCACCTAAGATAAAAACGCTGGATAAGCTTATTCTGCGTGCGCGCTCACGCTTATGCGAAAACATGTCACCTGCCAATCAAAAAGGGGTGAAAATGCTATTTAAAGCCATAGCAAGAAAGGAAGTGATTGCGATGCTAACCGATCAAGTGCCGGTTGATGCGGGCGGTAATTATATTGATTTCTTTGGCAATCCTGCCAAGACGATGAATTTTGCTGGGAAATTATATGAGCGCTACAAGCCTGCGGTTGTGTTAAGCTATGCCGTTAGAAATGCTGATGGCAAAGGCTTGACATTGTTTAATGAGGACTTGGAGCCTTTGATTAAGCGCTATCAAGCAATTGATGGCATTGAAGATCCAGTAGCTTACGCTTTTACCAAGCGGTTTGAAGAAATTATTCGCCAATATCCAGAGCAATATCAGTGGACATACAAGCGATTTAAATATCACCCTGACGGGATCGATTATTATAAAAAGGATAAGAAATGAGAACATTGTTTTTAGATGCCTTACAAGGCAGGCCGGTGACACAAACGCCACTATGGATCATGCGCCAGGCTGGACGCTATTTGCCAGAGTATCGCCAGACACGCGCCAAGTTTAGTGATTTTATGCAGATGTGCCGTCACGCTCAAGCTTGCTGTGAAGTGGCTTTGCAACCTTTAGATCGCTATGATTTAGATGCATCCATTGTTTTTTCAGATATTTTAACCATTCCAGAAGCTATGGGGATGGATCTTAAATTTGTCAGTGGTAAGGGTCCAATTTTTTCCGCGCCATTGACAACTTTAAGAGACGTTGAGCGCTTAGATACTCAAGGTGCTATTGATAAATTGCATTATGTGTTTAATGCGGTTTCAACCACTAAAAAGGCGATTAAAGATCGCGTGCCATTAATTGGGTTTACTGGTAGTCCTTGGACATTAGCGGCTTACATGGTTGAAGGACAGGGCTCAAAACAGTTTACGCAATTGCGTAAGATGCTTTATAGCGCGCCAGAGCTTTTGCATAAATTATTGTCTGATCTAAGTATTGTGATTATTGATTATCTGGATGAACAGATCAAAGCAGGCGCTGATGCTGTGATGATCTTTGATACGTGGGGTGGTATGTTGGCAGAAAGCAATTATGCAGCCTTTTCACTAAACTATATGCAAACGATCACAACTGAGCTTAAAAAACGTCATCCGCATGTGCCGGTGACACTTTTCACCAAGGGCGGTGGGTTGTGGTTAGATCAGCTGATTAAAACCGACTGTGATGGTATTGGCATTGATTGGAGTATTGATGTAGCGCGTGCAAGACAAACCGTTGGCAATAAATTTGCGTTGCAAGGCAATTTAGATCCTGCAGCCCTCTATGGTGGTGATCAAAGTATTATCGACTCGGTAAAAAGCATTGTTACAAGTCAAGCGCCATATAGTCGCTTTGTCTTTAATCTAGGTCATGGTGTATATCCGGATATTTCACCGGATAAAGTTAAGGTCATGGTTGATGCCGTGCGTGAGTTTGGTGCTAAAGACTAAATGAATTAGAGATTAGAAATTTAAGTTAGTAAAGATAGGCTATGACCATATTCCTGCTCCCTTTGATTGTGTAAGCGTCGGCTGAGCGTAAGTCGAAGCCTTCATGAAGTGTGATTTGCCTAAGCTTACCCACTTCGACTGATGCTCAGAGTACGGTCAGTACTTGTGGATGAATATTTAGTTTTAGCCGAAAGGTATAAATATAAAAAATAATGATAGAAGCATAATGATGAAAAAAATAAAAAGATTTGAATTTAAACGCAACCCTGAAAGCAATGAAATGTGGGTTGAAACTGGTTTGCATGGTAAGAGTTTATTAACACTTGCATCTCTTAATAAAGGTACGGCCTTTAGCGAGCGTGAGCGTGAAGAATTTGGCTTGCTGGGTAAATTGCCTTTCCAGATCGAATCTTTAGAAGAGCAAAAAACGCGTGCCTATCAGCAGTATAAATCTTTTAGAAGCAACATTGGGCGCTATAGTTTTTTAAAGAACTTGCATAATATCAATGAGACATTGTTTTATCGTTTAGTGCGCGATAATCTCAATGAAATGCTGCCGATTATCTATACGCCAACAGTTGGTGAGGCAGTGATGCGCTATAGCGAGCAATTTCTATCACCTCGAGGGCTTTATATTGCTTATCCAGATCGCTATAAAATGCGTGAGATATTACGTAATCGCACTAACTCAGATGTTGATATTCTTGTGGTTAGTGATGCGGAAGGTGTGTTAGGAATTGGTGACCAAGGTGTTGGTGGTATTGAGATACCAGTTGCTAAGCTTATGGTGTATACACTATGTGCGGGCATTAATCCTGGGCGCTATTTGCCGGTATTCCTAGATGCTGGAACTAATAATAAAAAGCTTTTAGAAGATCCCTTGTATCTTGGCTGGCGTCATGAGCGTGTGCGTGGTGAGCAATATGATGAAATGGTGCAGTTATTTATTGAAGCGGTTAAAGAAGAAATGCCTGAGACATTCCTGCATTGGGAAGACTTTGGACGTGATAATGCGCGTAAAAATTTATTAAAGTATCAAAGTGAAATCTGCAGTTTTAACGATGATATGCAGGGAACTGCTGCAGTTGCGCTAGCGGGCTTGATCTCAGCATCAAAACGCTCAGGCTTGAAGTTTAATCGCCAGAAATTTGTGATCTTTGGTGCGGGAACGGCAGGACTGGGTATTGCTGATGAGATTGTTGCAGCCCTTGTGCATTCAGGTTTGACAAAAGAAGAAGCTTATCAGCACTTCTGGTGTATTGATAAAGATGGTCTATTGATCGATGATCAGGATATGATGGATTTTCAACGCCCTTATGCTTGTACACGTGAGTCGGTTAAAGGGTGGAGTGCGGATGAGCAAGGACGCATTGCACTTGCTGAAGTGGTCAAGCAAGCGAAACCAACAACTTTGATTGGCTGCTCAGGTGTTGCTAATGCTTTCACGGATGATGTTATTTTATCTATGGCTGAGAATAATGATCGGCCGATTATCTTTACCCTATCCAATCCAACGAGTCGTTGTGAGCGTGTGCCGCAGGATATCATTCGCTTGACGGAAGGGCGCGCGCTGATTGCTACAGGTAGCCCATTTGATGATGTTGGTTATAAAGGTAAAGTTTATCGTATTGCGCAATCAAATAATGCCTTGGTCTTCCCAGGTATTGGTTTAGGTATCGTTGCGATCGCTGCGAAGCGCTTTACAGATAATATGTTATGGGCGGCATGTAAGGCGCTAGCAAATTATTCAACCCAAGATGATGCGTTATTACCAAAACTAAGTGAGGCATACAGCGTCAGTCGTCAGGTGGCATTTGCTGTTGCACGTCAGGCAATTGAGGATGGTGTCGCTCAAGATGTTGACGATATTTGGCGTAAGATAGATCAAGTGATTTGGGAGCCAAAGTATTATCCGTATTATTTTAAGTCGTAGTTTCTTAAGGACTTTTTTGGATCACTATCTATCGCAAAAGAGGTTGCGATAGATAGTGATATAGAGTTAACAATGATTGTTACAATCTCAATTTGTCCCGATAAATATAAATGAATTATTGTCTCGATGAGATCATGCTCTAAATGTATATAACAAGATGTTGATTTTTAATATTTTGCATTGGGAAAATTTGATGGTGCCCGGGGCCGGAGTCGAACCGGCACGAGAGTTAAGTCTCGAGGGATTTTAAGTCCCTTGTGTCTACCAATTTCACCACCCGGGCAAAGACTTGTTCTGGAGGCTGAGACCGGAATCGAACCGGTGTCCAAGGCTTTGCAGGCCTCTGCATAACCACTTTGCTACCCAGCCAACTGGAGCGGGAAACGAGGTTCGAACTCGCGACCCCAACCTTGGCAAGGTTGTGCTCTACCACTGAGCTATTCCCGCAGAACAGGATCAGATTATAAGGGCTAAACCCCTAATGTCAATTGTATTTTTTGAGTTTTCATACGTTTATTGACGAATTTTTCTGAAGTGTACAAATGCGCTACAGAATGTACTGACTTAAGTCACGATCCTTGACCAAATTCCCCAGTTTTTCATTGACGTAATCACTGCTGACGCTAAAGGTTTTTTCAGTGCGATCAGAAGCATCAAAAGAAACTTCTTCCAATAAGCGTTCAAGTACCGTGTGCAGGCGTCGTGCGCCGATGTTTTCAACTTCCTCATTAACGCGGAATGAAATCTCAGCAATACGTCTAATGGCCTCTTCTTCAAAGACGATCTCGACACCTTCGGTGCCTAATAGAGCAACATACTGTTTAATCAATGAATAATCAGGCTCTGTGAGAATACGTACAAAGTCTTCAACTTCAAGTGATCTTAGCTCAACACGGATCGGCAAGCGTCCTTGTAACTCAGGAATTAAATCTGATGGCTTGGCAACATGGAAAGCGCCTGAGGCGATAAATAACACGTGATCTGTTTTGATCATGCCATATTTGGTGCTGACGGTTGAACCTTCGACTAATGGCAATAAATCACGCTGGACACCTTCGCGTGAGACATCTCCACCGCGTTGGTCGGACTTTTTACAAACCTTGTCAATTTCATCAATAAATACAATACCATTTTGCTCAACAGCTTCGATGGCTTTAAGCTTAATATCATCTTCATTAACTAGCTTGCCTGCTTCTTCATCTTGTAGTAATTTTAAGGCGTCTTTAACCTTGATTTTACGACGCTTCTTACGTTCATCACCCATCGATGAGAATAAGCTTTGCAATTGATTTGTCATGTCCTCCATGCCTGGAGGTCCCATGATATTCATCTGCGGTGCTGCCATGGCGATATCAATCTCAATTTCTTTATCGTTAAGCTCGCCTGCGGCAAGTTTTTTTCTGAAAAGTTGGCGTGTTGTATTTTCAGTTTTTTGCTCGACTTCAACGGGTTCATTAGCAAAGCCCACTTTGCTCTCACGCGCTGCAGGCAATAAGGCATCTAGTATCCGTTCTTTTGCGAGCTCTTCAGCACGAACGGCGACTTTGGTTTTCTCTTGCTCACGATACATCTTGATTGAGATGTCTGCTAAATCGCGAATGATAGAGTCGACATCTTTACCAACATAACCTACTTCGGTAAACTTTGTCGCTTCAATTTTGATAAATGGCGCATTGGCAAGCTTTGCTAAGCGTCGTGCGATCTCTGTTTTACCAACGCCAGTTGGTCCAATCATTAAAATATTTTTAGGTGTTACTTCTTGGCGCATACCATCTTCAAGCTGCATTCTACGCCAGCGGTTTCTAAGCGCTATGGCAACTGCTTTTTTTGCATCTTTTTGACCGATAATAAAGCGGTCTAATTCACTGACAATTTCTTTAGGTGTCATTTGTGACATAATTTCTATCCCCTTGTGTCAATTATACGGCTGCTTTGTTAGCAAGCTTTTCAATGGTTAAGTTATGATTGGTGTAAATGCAGATATCTGCGGCAATATTGAGACTTTTCTTAACGATATCATAGGCTGAAAGCTCTGTATTATCGACCAAGGCATGTGCCGCAGCTTTTGCAAAAGCCGAACCTGAACCAATTGATAAAATGCCTTTTTCATCCGCTGCCATGACATCACCAACACCTGAGATAAGAAGGGATTTGTTTTCATCAGCAACAATAATCATCGCTTCAAGCTTGCTCATCATGCGATCTAGGCGCCATTCACGCACCATCTCAACGGAGGCGCGTTCAAGGTTTCCTTGGTAAAAATCAAGCTTTTGCTCAAACTTTTCAAACAAGGTAAAAGCATCGGCTGTTGATCCAGCAAACCCTGTTAATACTTTACCGTTACTTAATTTGCGTACTTTGATGATATTATCTTTTGCAACCGTATTGCCTAGTGTTGCTTGACCGTCGCCACCAATGACAACTTCATCGCCACGACGTACACATAAAATCGTAGTACCTTTCATTTCTAACATAGTTTCCCCGCTTAAATGATTGGGTTTATAAAATCATGATCGCTATAGATTGCGCTTAAGAAAAAAATTACAAGTTTTTATTTAAAAAGATTTAACTGTATTTGAGAGGTTGGGCATTTGTATTTGGTTTTACTGTAGGGGTGTATGGCATGCAGCCTAAAAAATATACTTTTATCTTAGCTGATTAAAGGTTTTGGCTTGGTATCAACTGGCACTAATTAACGGTTATAAATATCTTCCAATCTAACAATATCATCTTCGCCAAGGTAATTGCCGATCTGTACTTCAACGATTTCACATGGCGAATCCGTTGTGTTTTCCATGCGGTGGATTTCCTCTTTCTCAATATAAACATGATCATTGGCGTGATACATTTTTTTGCTCTCACCAATGGTGAAAGTTGGCGAACCTTTAACAACTACCCAATGCTCGGCGCGTTTGAAATGTTTTTGCAAAGATAATTGCCCGCCAGGATTAACAGTAATTACTTTTACCTGATAACCGGTTGCTAATTCAATCGTGCGATATGTTCCCCAAGGGCGTTCATATACTTTACCTACTTCATTTATATCCATGTTTAGTGCCTTAACAATTAATTTATTTTGTATGTGTTTGTGATTATTCGACCTCAAGTGGGTTTTTTGCTAGCGTGGCGCCTGCGGCGGTACTAGCTAAAGCCAAAGCACCCATAATACCAGCATTATCTGCTAAAGCCGGCGGCACAATAATCGATGGGATACTATCACAATAGTCTTGATTCAGATAGCCATTGATTTTTGCTTTTACTTTAGTATGAATCTTCTCAAATAAGTGCGTCTGTTTCATAACCCCACCTCCTAAGATAATGCGCTTAGGGACAAAACACATCATATAGTTTACAAGTGCATATGATAGATATTCAGCTTCTAGCTCCCAAGCAATGTGATTATCAGCAAGATCTAGTGCTGAATCAACCTGCCAACGCGCTTTCAAAGCAGGACCTGAGGCTAGACCCTCTAAGCAACGCTCGTGATATGGACAAATGCCTGTGAAATCATCCTGTGTTAAATCAACAGGTATATAAATGTGCCCCATCTCAGGATGAGCACTGCCGTGCACTAACTGATTATTGACGATAGCACCGCCGCCAACGCCTGTGCCTACGGTTAGATAAATCAAATCACTGATCCCTTTGCCAGCACCCCAGCGATGCTCGCCTAGTGCCGCGGCATTGACATCCGTATCAAATGCAACAGGTATTTGTAATGCATCTTCTAATGTTTTAACAATATTATAATCGCGCCATGGTAGTTTGGGCGTGTGGGTGATATGACCATATGTTTTGGAATTGATATCAGGGTCAATAGGACCAAAAGACCCACAGCCAATTGCCTTAAGGGGGTAATTGTGCATGTGCTCACGGAAAAAACCAATAACTTCGGGCATAGTGACTTCAGGTGTACTTGTTTTAATGCGAATGCGTTGTAGAATTTTTCCGTCATCAGTGCCGATTGCACAGACAAACTTAGTGCCTCCAGCTTCAATAGCGCCTAAAAAATTATGCATAATTCGGTTACCTTATTCTTTTTTATTTTGTATTTGCAGAAATTTGTTCATGGCAAATATATCGCATTTTAAGTGCAGTTAACAAGCAAATAGCAGCCAAATGACAGGATAAATAACTTGAAGATGAAAAGCGTAAAGTGATCATTGTGATTATTAGCTTAAGCAATATGATTGATTTTTTGACAAAAAAGCGTATGACTTTTCTATGGTTGACTTTGTATGGATACGGTCATTTGAAACTTGGCAAAAGTGACGCCCAATTATTTTAAGCAATAAATAAGTAATTTATTGACAAGGTATGCAATTATTGCTGCAATACTGCGTTAACATATTTTTATCATTTATTATTTATCTCAACAAATGTTAAAAAAAACGGGGAGAATCCAATGACAGCTAATGTCAATGCAAAAAAAGAGTATCAAAAACTGGTCTATATGATCTGCTTAATCGGTGCATTAGGCGGTTTACTATTTGGTTTAGACCAAGGCTTTATTGCCAACTCATTATCAACGATTGACCATGTCTATGGCTTGACCACACAGCAAGGCGAGCATTATTCGGCTGTTTTGGCGTGGGGTGGTATTCTGGGTGCTTTGCTTAGTGGGTTATTTGCGCGCTCTCTAGGGCGCAAGAAAGTACTTGTGCTAGCAGGGTTTCTATTCACTGCTTTTTCATTAATCTCGGCTTTTTTGCCGCCATTGTTCGTGCTTACAGCGTGCCGCTTTGGTTTAGGATTCGCGGTCGGTATCGCTTCATTTACTGTGCCACTATATTTATCTGAAACTGCGCCAAAAGCTATTCGCGGTGGTATGGCGACATTGTTTCAGCTAATGATTACCATTGGTATATTCTTGATTGCGATCACAAATGTTTTTATTGCCAAGGCATTAGGACATGTTGAAATTTCACTATCTTTGATGTTTGGCGTGATTGTCGTGTTTGCATTTGTCATGTTTTTAGGGAGTGTATTCCTGCCAGAAAGTCCGCGTTGGTTGCTGTTAAAAGGCAAAGAAGCGCAAGCTATTTCAGTGCTAAAGCGTGTGCGTGCATCACAGAAGGAAATTGATGACGAGGTTAATGAAATCAAAGAAAGCATTTCAGTCAACAAAGGTGTTGGCTTTAATATGCTTTCTAAAGGTTTCTTCTGGAAAGTATTGATTGTTGGTGTGGTATTGCAGATGTTCCAACAGCTCGTTGGTATTAACATGATGATTTACTACGCGCCAACGATTTTTGGTTATGCAGGTATGACGGGAATCATAGCGCTTTTAGCTATTCCAACGGTTAATATGCTTTTTACTTTTCCAGCAATTAAATGGATTGAAAAGTGGGGTCGCAAGAAACTGCTGTATGTTGGTGCTGTGGTGATGATGGTGTCAATGTTTGCAGCAGGCTTCGCTTTCCTATCAATGGCAGGCAATGCGTCACCTAGTGGGTTATCAAAAACTGTTTTATTATTGTCAGCAGTTGTCTATATTTTTGGTTTTGCCTGCTCTTGGGGGCCTGTTGCTTGGGTGATTTGTGCAGAAATCTTCCCATTAAAGGGACGTGAAATTGGCATGACCGTAACGACAATGGTTAACTGGACATTTGCAGGCGTTGTGATGGCAAATGCATTAAGCTTTATGAAGTTTTATGGTAATGCCTCGATATTCTTTGTGTTTGGTGGCTTTTGTATCTTGGCAATGATCTTCTTGAAGTTCTTCGTGCCTGAGACAAAAGGTGTCAGCCTTGAGCATATTGAAAAGAATTTAGAAAACGGTGTTCCGCTTAAAAATCTTGGTGAATAAATAGATCCTAATATTTCTCAACTAAATAAAAGCCGACAAAAACGGCAATCATCGAAATAAGAACGCTAAGCATAATGTAAATAATTGCCTTTGACCATTCACCTTTTTGTAGGAGCGTTAAGGCATCTAGACTAAAACTTGAGAAGGTTGTAAATCCACCTAAGAAGCCGGTGATTAATAAGGCTCTAAAGTGTGGTGTGAGAAAATGCTCAAGCAAGCGCTCTTTCTGAAAAAATGCTGCCAATGCACCAATCAACAGACATCCTAAAATGTTGACAATCAAAATGCCATGAGGGAAAGATTTACCAAACACTTTGTAAATAAACTCAGATAAGCCAAAGCGACTGATAGAACCTAAGCCACCACCTAAACCAACTAATAATAATGTTAACATCGTTGTAATTCTCCTTTAAGTTTGTATTACATAGACGTCATCAATCTTAAAGGATGGTTTAAGTGTTTGATCGATATAATCATTTGTACACTTGGGAAGAACGTCATTTCCTTGGCGGCAAACTATAACACAATAAATAGCGAAATCAATATGCGTCAAAATGCTATCTGGTGCACTTGCTCAATATGGCTTACCGTGATACTACTAGAATCTTTAGCGTAGATAAGTTAGCATTTTATGGTGAATCTAAGTAAGGTTTGATGATCATATGGCAAAAATACTAATTGTGGATGATGAGCCACCTATACGGCAGTTATTGCAACTGACATTAACTCGCCAACAATATGAGGTGGTAATGGCTGAAAATGGCATGCAAGCATTGAAATTACTAATGAGTGATTCAAGTATTGATCTGATTTTATTGGATTGGATGTTGCCAGATACCAGTGGCATCAAACTATTAACGCAAATCAGGCAAACGAAACCACTTGAGAGTTTGCCAGTAATTATGCTGACAGCCAAAGCCGAGGAAGGTGATGTGTTAAGAGGATTTGGCATGGGGGTTGATGATTATGTCACCAAGCCATTCTCGCCTAAAGAGCTTGTTATGCGTATTCAGGCTTTGTTGAAGCGGACAAAAGGGGGGAATGACGATAAGTCAAAACTTACTTTTCGAGAGCTTAATGCTGATTTAGAAAGTCATTCACTGGTATTTAAGGGTGAAGTCATTAAATGTGGGCGACTTGAATTTAAGTTAATCACCTATTTAATGAAACATGCTGGTAAAACATTGTCGCGTGCGCGCATTCTAGATCATGTTTGGAATGCCGACAAAGAGATTACCGAGCGCACGGTTGATGTGCATATTGCTCGCATTAGGAAGCTCTTAGCGCCTTTTCATTATGATATTTATTTGCGTGCGATTCGTGGCGAAGGTTATCAACTAATTAATCAAGAGTTGGTGTGAAAATGGTAGATGAGCATAATAAAATTGGCTTGCTGTGGGCAAAGACCTTCGCGCAAGGTATTACTGATGCCGTTGTCATCATTGATCAAGAAGGAATAATGCAATGGTTTAATCAACCGGCTAAAAACTTTTTTCAACTATCAAGCGCGCAATTGACGCAAAATATTACTGAAGTTTTTGAATTTCCTGCTTTATTGACTTACTTGCGACAAAAAAACATGAGCACCTTTGAGTTGCCGTTACCCAAAACACCGGATCAGATATTGTCTGTGGTACTTATTCCCTATGATCAGCATTTCTTGCTTATTACGCAAGATGCCGGTTTTCGTCATCATATTGAGCGTATGCGTCAAGATTTTGTTGCCAATGTATCACATGAAATGCGTACACCGTTGACGGTTATTCGTGGTTATTTGGAATTGATGCAGCCAGATGTTGCTGAGCATTTAAGTGAATGGTTACCTTATTTCGAGCAAATGCAGCAACAAATGATGCGTATTGAGTGGCTTATTGAGGATTTGTTGCTGTTGTCTAAGGTTCAAAGTCATCAGGTGCAAAAAGGTGAACTAGAAACTCTGCATGTGGCACCCATGCTCATTGAAATTATCGAGTCAGCAAAAACATTAGGTACGGATAAGCATGAGTTTGTTATAGATATTGATGAAGGATTGGCGCTTCAAGGCAATGAAAAAGAGATCAATAGCTGCTTTAGTAATTTGATTATCAATGCGGTGCGTTATTCGCCAAATGGCGGAAGAATCACGATTGCTTGGTATCAGGATAAACATGGCAAGCACTTTTATGTCAAAGATGAAGGCTTAGGTATTGAGCAAAAGCATATCCCGCGTCTAACTGAGCGTTTTTACCGCGTTGACAAAGGTCGCTCACCCGAAACAGGCGGCGCTGGTCTTGGGTTGGCAATTGTCAAACACGTGCTTATTCGTCATAAAGCCTCATTAAGCATTCAAAGTGACCTTGGTAAGGGTAGTATGTTTCGTTGTGATTTCCCTAATTAATGATTAATGGAGGAATCCAAATAGCGCTTAATTTCAATCACGTCATTTTGCTTATCAACAAAGACAAGATGAGGATTGTGATCTGTTAACTCATGCGCCTCATATTCAGCATAAGATGCAATAATGACGGTGTCACCCGTCGCGACATGGCGTGCTGCGGCACCATTTAAGCAAATTTCACCTTTATCACCCAAGATGACATAGGTGGCAAAGCGCGCACCATTATTGCAGTTATAGATTTCAACGCGCTCAAAAGGAATGAGATTTGCCTCTTTACAAAGCGCGTGATCAATGCTGATTGAGCCGTAATAATTAAGGTTTGCTTCTGTGACGGTTGCCATATGGATTTTAGACTTTAATAGTGTGCGTTTCATGCATTTTCCTTAGTAAGTTTGGTGATTTCAGTAAGTGGGAAATTATCAATTAGGCGAACATCGTCAATAATTACTGCTGCAAAGCGTCGATTATCAATATCCTCTAGATAATCAATTGTGATATGGTTAGCGATGAGTGCATTTTTCACTTGCTCAATATCATGAGTTTGACGAATCATTTGGGCAAAATAGCCTGCCTTTTTGCGAGCGCTCTCATCTAGGCGTAAATTTCTTGAGCTAAAAGCGAGTTCATCTTCTTCACGAATAATTGGGCAGCTAACGATGTTGGTTGGGATAAAAAATGCGTCAGCCATGCCTTTGATTAGCTGAAATTGTTGGTAATCTTTTTCGCCAAAGTAGGCATTATTCGCTCGGGCAATATTTAACAGCTTCATAACAATGGTCAGCATCCCCTCAAAATGTCCAGGGCGTGAAGCACCACAGAGTGTTTGGCTTAAACTTTTCTCATTGATCTGATAGTTATAATTATCAGGGTAGAGCATCTCTTTGTGTGGCGATAGTAGAAAATCAACGCCTTCCATCGTCAGTAAATCAACATCTTGTTGCCATGTGTTTGGGTAATTGTCAAAGTCGCCTTGATTATTAAATTGGGTCGGATTGACAAAAATTGTTACCAATGTGTAGTCATTGTCTTGTTGGCTTTGCTTGATTAAGCTCAAATGGCCTTTATGCAGTGCGCCCATGGTCATTACAACACCTAGGGTTTTATCCGTTGCGATTTGTTGGCGTGTTGTTTGCCAAGAGGCGATATCATTAAAAATCTTCATTGAGTTTCCTTAAGTTACTGGCGTTACGGTCTTTTTCTATTTCAACACCCCGCCTCGTAAACTCGGCACCCCTCTTGCAAAGAGGGGAATAAAAAATAACCATTGCCTAATTCCCCTCTTTTCAAGAGGGGTGGCAGCCGTAGGCTGACGGGGTGTTTATAAAGTCATAGTTTTTCTAAAGTTCGGAACTTCAGTAAGTTATGCAATTTTAATATCGTAACTTTCTTGCTTATTAGGATAGTCACCGCTTTGTACCGCATGATGATAAGCGTCAAATGCTGCTTTGATATCGTTAAAGCCGTTGAGGAAGTGACGCACAAATTTTGGTTGGAGATGACTGTTTAAACCAAGCATATCCTGAAGAACAAGCACCTGCCCATCGGCATCGTTACCTGCTCCAATACCGATCACTGGAATGCTAAGCATTTGGCTGATTTCCTTGGCAAGCTCACTAGGTACACATTCCATGACTAGACTAAAGCAGCCGATTTCTTGAAGTTGCAGCGCTTGTTCTTTTAAATTCTTAGCAGCTTCTTGATCTTTGCCTTGCACTTTATAACCTAAGCTATGTACTGATTGCGGTGTTAATCCAATATGTCCCATCACGGGGATGCCGGATTCAATAATATGCGCAATAACTTCTTGATGACCATTAACACCTTCAATCTTAATGGCATTGGCGCCACATTTGATTAATCTGTCAGCACAGCGTATGGCATGCGCTATGCCTTGGCGTTGTGCAAGAAATGGCATATCAGCAATGATGAATTTATCAGGCGCACCTTTAACAACGGCTTGTGTCATAAAGCACATCATATCAATTGTCGCATGGGTTGTGTCGGGGTACCCTAATTGCGTCATAACGCCACTATCACCCACAAGTAACATGTCAATGGCAGTTTCATTCATGATTTGCGCGAAAGTGAAATCATAACAAGTCAGCATCGATAACTTTTGTTGCTTGAGCTTTTTGCTTTGCAGATTATTAATGCTCGGCTTGTTAATTAAGTTATGCGTACTCATGTTCTTCTCCCGTTTTATTATCCAAATTTGTTTGATAAACCTCGACAAATGCTTGGTAAATTTTGACAAAACTATCCTCTTCAAGTGCATCTAAGTTGTGCTTAATTGTCTGTAAATCTTGGCGCTTTAAAGGACCTGTTAGAGCAGTGTTATAATTGTGATCAATGTTTAGTAGTGTTTGCTTAAGATAGGGTTTAAGATCGTTTAATGATGCATCAAATGTCGTTGTCATTTCATCAAAAAACTTTTGCCATAAGAGTGTGGTAAAGTTATTTGCCATCACACAAAGCGCGTGATAATAGGCTTTCTTTGCTTGAGGGATTTGAATAAAGGGATTGGTTAATTGTGGGAAAATAGTGCTAAATATTGTCGCATTATCCTCGCCTACAAAGAACAGGTTTTGGTAAAAATCAAGGTCTTGTAACTCTGGTGAGAATGTCATCAATGGATGATATGACAGGGCATGTTGGCTAACTAAAGCACCTGAAAAATGCACGCATAACTTATTATTTAATCGGGGGTGCTCATCCAAAAATGCGTCTATCGCATTGTCACTAATTGCTAGAAGAATAATGTCACTTTGATTTAATGTATCTTCAGGAGACTCCGGTTGCTGGCGGTGCCATAGAGTATGCGGGATATTTTTGAGCTTAAAATAAAATTGTATATGTCGCGCAAGTCGACCATTGCCAATAATGCCATAGCTAGGATTGGCGCCTAATGAATGAGATACCTGTCGCATTGGATCAAGTTCCTTGTTGTGTATGTTTACTAGGTTGTATCAGTTTAAGTTGCTGCTGTGTTGTTGTATTTTCTCAATAAAGAGTAAAATCGCACGTTTACAACTTGGGTGTTATTCTAGGATAACATCATGCTTGAAGCAATGGAGCTAGTAAGTTAACTAGGTTTTTTCCAACGAAATGGGTCGTTATAATCTTTTTCCAGTTGATCGATATTTTTTTGCAAACGATCAAGACAAAATTGCATGCTTTCTGGGCGTGATAAGTTGCGATTTGCGAGTCCACGGATCGTAATGCCCGCTTTTTCAATCGCCGACATATTAAGCCCTTCAAGTAGAGAGTCTTCGATTTCTTTATTTAATAAGCCGCTGCGTTGTAGGTTGGCGCTGGCAACGAGTTTTTCAGTGACTGAGGTTAGAGCAAATAAACGTTGTTCACGTTGCATTAGGATGATTTTAAACTGTTTGCGTAAGCGGAATATTGTATAAAAGCAGATAATACTGCCAATGCCAAGTCCGATAAGAAAGCTATAATCTAACATGGCTAAACCAAATGCAGCCCGCCACTGCCTTTTTGTGCGCTATTTTTTGAAGGGTTAACGTCATTATCATCACCCTCATTAACATCAATGCCATAACCAAACTCACGAGCATAAAGACCTTGCGCGGTTTCACCGGCGTAAAGCTCAAGTACTGCTTCAACAGGGATTTGCAGTGACATCACTTCGCCATCAAATGTGGCGTCAAAACGAATAAACTGATCATCACAGTCAAAGCGTTCAATTGCTTCAGGCGCGATATTAAGTAGCATCTTACCGTCTTCATCGATATGGCTTTCGGGTAAGATCACACCTTCATATTCGGTATCAACAAGTAAATAGGGTGTTAAATCATGATCGATCATCCAGTCATAGGTTGCTTCAACTAAGTAAGCGCGTAACATTGCCATGGTGGTATTCCTTATTGAGTTCTAATGCTTTTTCTAAATGAATTACGTGCAAATAAACGTTTCGCATATTTGATGAGCGGCATTGCTTTTTCAGGCAAGCGGATATCTAACTTAGGTAAGTTATATAGGATCACGGCAAGTGAGCAATCCGCAATGGTGAAGTCATCACCAAGTAAGTACGATTGTCTGCTAAGTGTCGGAATCAATGAAAAAAGTGCCTTAAGTAGCGCAATCTTATTCGCTTGTCTAATGTCTTCATTATCAGCGTTTAATGCATTGACAAGATAAGGCATCCATTCACTGTCAATTTTCTTGCATAACATACGCGCTTGAGCACGCTCAAGTGGGAAAACAGACAATAAAGGAGGGTAGGGAAAACGCTCTTCAAGATACTCAAATATGATATTCGGCTCATATACAATTAGATCCTTTGTCATTAATGTCGGCACGCCGCCATAAGGGTTAAGCTCATAAAGCTCTTCTAATTTATCTTCAGCAACAACATCAATAATATCTGCACTAATGTCTTTTTCCGCAAGAATCATTTTAATGCGATGACAAAAAGGGTCATTACCGTTGGTGTATAAAGTCATTGATGATCGTTTGTTTTGAGCAGACATTTATCCCAATTTTCCTTATTCAATATTAGCTTCAACATTATATACTACTGATCAGCCATTTTGCATCATAGAAGTCGTAGTAATAACAAAAAAGCCCCGCTGAAGCTTCAGTTGGGCTTTTAATAAAATAAAATGTATAAAAAGTAGAAGGTAAACGTGTTGATTAACGCTTAGAGAATTGACGTTTTCTACGTGCTTTTCTAAAGCCAACTTTCTTACGTTCAACTTTACGTGGGTCACGTGTGATAAATCCAGCATGACGTAGTTCAGGTTTTAAGCTCTCATCAAAGTCAACTAAAGCGCGAGCAATACCTAAACGGATTGCGCCAGATTGACCTGTTTCACCACCGCCATGAACGTTGATTTTGAAGTCAAAGCTTTCTAGGTTGTTCGTTAAATCAAGTGGCTGACGTACAACCATGCTTGCAGTCTTGCGACCGAAGTAATCATCTAGTGGCAAACCGTTAACAATAATGCTGCCAGTGCCTTTTTTCATAAATACACGAGCAACTGAGCTCTTGCGACGACCAGTACCGTAATTGTATGCTTGAGTCATTTTCCTATCCTATTCTTATATTTCTAAAACAAGTGGTTGTTGCGCTGTATGCGGATGAGATTCACCTGCATAAACTTTTAACTTTTTGTACATCGCACGACCTAAAGGATTTTTAGGAAGCATGCCTTTAACAGCAGATTCGATCGCACGCTCTGGGTGTTGCGCGATTAGTTTCTCGAAAGAAACAGATTTAAGACCACCGATATAACCCGTGTGGTGGTAGTAAATTTTATCTTTTTGCTTGTTACCAGTTACGGCAACTTTTCCAGCGTTGATTACAACAATATAGTCACCTGTGTCTACGTGAGGTGTGTATTCAGCTTTATGCTTACCACGAAGACGTCTTGCAATTTCAGTTGCAAGGCGACCTAAAGTTTTACCATTTGCATCGATCAAAAGCCATTCTCTTTTGACTTCATCACTCTTAGCGCTAAACGTTTTCATCTTTGTTACCTTAATATTTATTATTAACTACTCAGTTTTGCTAATTTCTGTGTGGGTTGTTACCAATCCCTAAAAATTTAAGCGTGGCGATTCTATCATAGTGATGGATTAAAAAGAAGTGCTAAGTTTGTGTTTTAGCTGTTTTTGGTGTCTTGGTGATTGAGAAATAGGCGTTCAAATGTTTTAAGTTAAATTTTTCCTAAAAAAACAAAAACACCTCTTTCTATTTGCAAAAATGCCGTTATAATTAGCCATCGTTCGGAGAGATGGCTGAGCGGTCGAAAGCGGCGGTCTTGAAAACCGTTGACTGTAACAGGTCCGGGGGTTCGAATCCCTCTCTCTCCGCCACAAATTTCTTTTATTTTTCCAAGTTTTAAATATCCTGTGCTAGAAACATATTGATTGAAAGTATTTTCGCGCTGGATAATTGCTTAAACAATCATAGATATTCAAGTTAAGTTCCAATGTGATGTTTTGCTGCCATTATCCAACCTGACAAGAATTAAACATCACCTGTTAGGTTCTGATAAAAGGCACTTTATTGGTGGCTTTGTTCTAGAAGCAGGGATGTTTGTTATTGTATATAGAGTTAATATGCAAGCATGAACTATCTGAGTCGCATCTGAAAATATACACTGCAAAACTGGAAGTTTTCGACATTATTGAATTTAGGAATATTAAAAATGCCCGAGCTGGGCAAAGAGAAATTATTTGATTTTGGCTTCTTTATAAAGAACGTGTTGACGAACAACTGGATCAAACTTTTTGATTTCCATCTTGTTTGGCATAGTGCGCTTGTTTTTAGTCGTTGTATAAAAATGACCAGTGCCAGCGCTTGAAACTAATTTGATTTTATCACGCATATTAAATTACTCCTGAAGTATCTGGTGAATTAGAATTTTACGTTACGTGCACGTAAATCAGCTAACACAGAATCGATACCTTTTTTATCGATAATGCGCATACCTTTTGAGCTCACGCGTAAGCGAACATAGCGGTTCTCACTCTCAACCCAAAAACGGTGTGAGTGCAAGTTAGGTAAAAAACGACGCTTAGTTTTGTTCTGCGCGTGTGATACGTTGTTGCCAGTCATTGGGCGCTTGCCTGTAACCATACAAACTCTAGACATGTTATCCTCCAGTCAATTGCTGTAAATTAAATAGTTATAATTATTAAATTCTCAAGGGGCAACTTTATAGCAAAAAAATGACGCAAAGGCAATCAGAATTTATAACATACTTTCAATAAGCTGCCAGATCATGACAATTCGACGCGCATTCTATCATTGTCATTAGCGCCTTACAATTACCAAGTTGTGGATTTTTAATTTGTGGTCAAATTTAAGCTAAATTTATCTTGCGATGCGAGGACTTTAAAATTATTTCGATAGTCATCCAAACTGCCTTTATCAAATGTATGATATAAAGCGCCTGATGTATACGTAGCAATATCTTGTTTAATCTCACCATCAAAGTGAATGCATAGACTATCGCCACTGTAATCAAAACCTAAACCATCACGACCAATGCGATTGCAGCCGATAACATAAGCTTGATTTTCAATCGCGCGAGCTTGTAATAACGTGCGCCAATGTTCTCGACGCTTAGCAGGCCAGCTGGCGATATTGATCAACAGATCATAGTCATTGTTATTGCAGTTAAAAACAGGGAATCTCAAATCAAAGCAAATGCTTAAGAGAATATTAAAACCCTTATAATGAACAATTTCACGCGATTGACCGGCAGATAATAGTTTGTATTCATCGGATAGCACAAATAAATGACGTTTATCATAATGAGAAACTAAGCCCTCGGGTGTGACAAAAAACAAACGATTAACTGCTTTTTGCATATTATTTAACACCACAACGCTGCCGATGATCGCGGCATTCTTGTATTGTGCTTGGTGCTTTAGCCAGCTGATGATCTCATCCTCTGGCGTGATGGCTTTATCCATATTTGGGGTGAAGCCGACATTAAACATCTCTGGCAGCACAATCAGATCACAAGGCTCAAGCCCAGCAATGGTCTTTTCAAAGTGAGTATAGTTTTGATGTTTGTCTTCCCACGCGATATCAGATTGAATGACGGCGACTTTTAGACTTGACATAGGCGTTTGACTCCTTCTAATAAGACATCGTCATATTTGGCAAAGCATAAACGTACTAGTCCCTGCTTTGGCGTTTCATGTAATGATGAAATTGGTACCAGTCCAACACCATGCTCATGAATCAAACGTTGACAGAAACTAAAGTCATCCTCATCAGAAATCGCTGTGTAATCAAGTATCTGAAAAGGTGATCCTGCCCATGGTAGTACTTTAAAGCGGCTGTGGGCTAAGCCATTGACTAACTTTTTATGCTGTGCTTGATAAAGTTTAGGTAAGTCCTGCCAGTACTCAGGATGTGCATTAATGCCATCGGCTAGTGCTAATTGCATCGGGTGTGGCGCGCTGAAGCTTGTGAATTGTTTCATCGCATTTATCATTTGGATAATTGCAAGTGGCGCAATACAAACACCTAGACGCCAACCAGTGAGGTTATAGGTCTTGCCAAGGGATTGCGCAACGACAAGTTGATCTTTAAGCTCTGGGATTTGCAAAGCGCTGGTATAAGAATCTCCTGCGTAAATATGCTCATATACCTCATCACTAAGCAATAAAATATCTCGACCTTTGATCAATTTTGCGATTTCTGCATATTGAGATTTTGTAATCACACTGCCCATAGGATTATGAGGCGAGTTAAGAATGATCAGCTTTGTCTTAGCATTAATCGTTTGTGCTAACGTCTCCAGATCAATATTGCCATCGGCTAATAAGGGAATGCGTCGACTAATGCCTTGGTTGAAGTTAATAATCGAAGGGTAGGCATCAAAAGCAGGGTCAAAGTAGATCACCTCATCACCCTTGCCAATACATGCGCTAATTAGTGCAAAAATTGCTTCAACGGCACCAGAGCTAATAGATACATTGTCCTCGGGGTTAATATCTACGCCGTAACACATCTTTACTTTATGTGCGATCGCTTGCTTTAAACTGGGTGCGCCAGGAATCGGTGCATATTGATTAAAGCCATTTTGCACATAATAATTTAAACGCTCAATCAACCAATCAGGTGTTTTGAAATCAGGCGCGCCTTGTGTGAAGTTGATGGCATTATGATTTTTTGCCATTACGGACATTTTGCCAAAAATAGATGGCTCGGTGCTTATGTAGGGTTTAAATGACATAACTTAGATGTTCTCTTAGGTGTGGTTAGCTGTGTGAATGCGCTTTTCTTTCATGAATACAAATGGATAATGAAGTACCATGATGTTCAACGTTCACAATAGGTTGTAAAGTTATGGTAAAACAGTATATACGCTTACGGCAAAGCATTTTGCAGAATTTCTTCTTTAGCAATTAAATGTTTTGAATATTTTTGGTATGGAAAAAGTTGAATTGTTTGAGTGTGGCGGAGAGAGGGGGATTCGAACCCCCGATGGAGTTTTTGTCCCCATACTCCCTTAGCAGGGGAGCGCCTTCAGCCTCTCGGCCATCTCTCCGCGGTACTGCGACAATTTATCGACTTGACCTTGCTATGTCAAGTGGTTAATGCCGATATTTTGAAATCGAATTAAATCAGATTAAAAAACAGCAAAATAAACCGGAATTAAAATCAAGAAGAATAAAAATGGGTATGAAGGTAGTGATTTATTTAATAACCATCCTAGGAGATTTCATCACCACTTCATTATTTAATTCGATCCCAAGCCCTGGTGTTTCTGACACTTCAAAGAACCCATTAACAGGTTGTGGATCTTGTAGGCAAAGCTCACGATTAAAGTCTTTTAAGGCATAAGTATGGTGTTCATGAATAATGAAGTTGGGGATTGCAGTTTCCAAGTGTAAACTAGCAGCGGTTGCTACAGGACCGCCACACACATGCGCTTGGATTTTGACATCATACATATCAGCATAATCGCAGATTTTTTTTGCTTCAGTTAGGCCGCCACATAAACCGATATCAGGTTGCAACACGTCAACAGTTTGCTTCTCAAGATATTCACGTACGCCATGGCGTAGATATAAACGCTCACCTGCAGCAATAGGGACATTGAGTTTTTGCTTTAGCGGTTCGTGTAATTTGCTATTTAAATAATTAACGGGCTCTTCAAAGTATAAGCAGTTAAATTCCTCTGCAATTTCACCAAGCTGCAAGGCAGAGGTAAGACCTGGCAAACTATGGCATTCAAAAATAATATCGCCATTTTCACCCAATACATCACGAATCGCCTGCATGCGTGCACGAATCAAATTTAAGTGATCGCGACGAAATGGCAGGGTGCAGTCATAGATCGTGTCCCCCTTGTGATCAAACATCATCGGATCAACTTTAACTGCATCATAGCCTTCAGCCACTGCTTTTTCAGTTGCTTTGGCATAGTCTTCGGGTTTGAATAAAGTCTTGCGTTCATAACAATCCCAATCAAACTGCAATTGACTGGCGTAAGTGCGTAGTTTTTTATTGGTTTTACCACCCAGAAGTTGATAAACCGGTAAATCAAGTGCTTTGCCTTTGATATCCCAAAGTGCAGTATCAATGGCGCTCATTGCCGAATAGACTACAGGTCCGCCACCTAGCCCCCAGAAGCTCTCTCGTAGCATTCGGTTCCAAAGATGCTCAGTAGCAAATGGATCAATCCCTAATAACATCTCCTTGGCAAACTCTTTAATCATATGTGCCGCAGCAGAATGCCCAAGATCATATGCAAGACCTGCTTCACCGACTCCCGTTAACCCCTCGTTGGTATGAATGCGTACAAACACGGGTGACCATGCTGGGCGCTTGGGGCAGTGAATATCAAAAATTTCAATTTGAGTGATTTTCATAAGTTACTATCCTTGATTAAAAAGTGTTGTAAAGCCCAATATCTGTTTCATGCGCTAAGTGTTTGACATAGCGTTTAATATTCTCAGGAATATTAATAAGATGACTAATAATACCTAGGTTACGCAATATTGGGAAAATCATAATATCATCCCAAGACAACTGGTTACTGCTAGCATAGGTGTATGTCATAAGCTTATCAAGTTCATTCAAAATCGCTTGTGTGCTTTCAATGGCGGCATCGGGGAAGCGTAAATTTGCCTTAAAGCAACCAATGTATTTTTCTTTCTTACGCTCAAAATAGTCTTTGGCGCTTTGCGTTGGGAAATCTTGTTGATTAAGTGGATGGTTCAGAAAACTTGGATAGACCAGTGATTTACTGGCATTACTTAGCAGTGTTGTGAGTTCAATGAGTTTGGAACTTGTCGTGATTTCGTCACTTAATATTGGCTTGTTGTCAAAATTATTGAGATATTGACAGATGTCCAAGCTTTCAATCAAAAAGCTACCATCATCTTTTTGTAAAAAAGGCACTTGTTTTTTGCCAATGAGATCAATATGAGATTTCTCATCATCATTGGCAAGATAAATAAGCTCAAGAGGGATTTGCTTTAGTCCAGAAATAATGCGTGGACGGATACAAAAAGGGCAGTGTTCATAAATATAAAGTTTCATATCAATAGTATATTTAAGTAATGGGGTAAACTATTGTCCACAAAAGCACTTAAAATCACAATTATGATCAGCAGGTAAGTTTACTTTTTGTATGTTTTTGTATCTGGAACTGATTGCTTGTTTGCGGTGAAATGTCTGTCGTGTGCGGTAAACTCAGATAAGGAAAACAATGACAGGTCTGTCCAAAGAGATATGCTCCAAATTTTTAATCATGGGCAGCTTTGCTTTAAGTGGTTGTGGCGGCGGTGGTGGCGAATCTGAGGCTGGTGATAGTGGTTTTAGTGATTATCAAATAAAAACGGCACATTATAGCATTTACCCAGGTCCTAGCAGTGACAAAATATATATTTCATTACATTCTACAAAAGCACTACAGATTGCTGATAATACTAAAACAGTGAAGGTGATTAAAGGAGAAGGTAGTTGTGATATCTTAATGCTAGATAAGGAAGATATTGACTTAGCTCTTGATGGGGGTGAGAAGTTTTTAGAGGTTAATTTGGATAAGCGTCAATATTGTAGTCAAACTATCATGTTGCAAACACAAGATGGGAAAAAACAAGTAATAGAGCAACTAAATTATATGGACGGTATGCAGTTTGAGTTAAATCAGGTATTTATTAAGTCAGATGATGGTAACACATTAAACCCGACAACAGACTCTATGCAAAAAGGAAAAAGCTATAAAATAGCCTATTTGTTACCAGATGAGTACACACAAAAGGGGTTGAGTTATCCCATCCTGCTAGATGCAGAATTTGCCAATGAAGAGGCTGTTAGTGTTGACAATAGACGCTGTCACTTAGGGAAGGGGTGCACTTCTTGCGAAACAACTTTCAGGATAAAACAAAATGCTGAAATTAACCAACTGAAATTTACGTATTGGATTTCTTCCCAAGATGATGACTTTGGTGGAGTGGGCTTGAGGCATTATAGTTTTCCAGTTATATAAATTAGTGATCAAGGTAATCGTAAGCTTGTTGAACTAACCAATCATGCACAATTTTTTTATTGGCAGTATGCCTGTGTGGCTGGTTATCAACTAAGTAATAACATTGCGATAATGGCAAAGGCTCTTGCCAAATGCTAAGACGTTTGTTTTGGATTAATGCATAAACAAGGGGCAAGTGCGTAACAAAGCTGCCCAGTCCATTTTCAACGGCTTGAAGCGCATGAATCGTTGTGGCAACTGATATTTTTTTGCTAGGGATTGTTAAATGAGTAGAGTCACAGAAGCTCTGCCAATCTTGTTCACGCAAGGGGTGATTCACGACAATCGCAGGGCTGTTTTTTATCTCATTGGCTTTAATGATTTGCGGATTGTAGACAAGCACCAGTTGATTCTGCCATAGCTTAACTGCTTTACTGGTTGGATCCGCTAATCCCAGTTGAATGCTTAGATCAGCACTATCGACATCATGTGTTTTTAACTCAGTTGATGTCATCATATTGAGATTGATATCTGGATGTTTTAGATAAAGATCACTTAATCGTGGGATAAGCCACTGTACCGCAAGTGTTGAAAAAATGCGTAGCTGTACCGTGTCTTGATTGAGTGGTTTAATCTGACTGGTTGCTTGCTCAATGTGAATCAATGCGGCTTCAATTTCTTTGTAATAACGCATGCCATCGTGTGTTAACTCAACATGTTTAGTATCACGGTTAAAAAGCGTTGTCCCAAGATACTGTTCCAATTGTTTAATCTTTTGGCTAATCGCACCCGCAGTAAGATTAAGCTCGGCAGCAGCCTGAGCAAAGTGCTTGTGCTTGGCAACAGCAATAAAATAGGGCAAGGACTTTAATGGTGGCAATTGCATAAGGAATCATAACTTTATTGATATGTGATTATGGTACGTCGAAAGCCTATAGCTGTAAAGCTAAGTGATTAAAGTGATTAACGAGATGCTAATTGGGTAATGCTGACTAGCTCGGGGGCTTGTTGATTCCTTTGGCTTTTTTGCCGTACTAAAATGCTTTGCAGCTTCGAGCTTTTGGCAATCACGGCATTGGTTGCAGACATTTGATTTAAAGTGTAGAAATGAAGCCCATGCACGCCAAGGTCAATTAAGTCATCACATAGTTTAGCGACAACATCACTGGCAAAGTCTTGTAATGCCACAGGGTCATGTTGATAGGCAGCAAGACGTTTATCAAGCCACTGTGGGATATCAGCATGACAAATTTGTGAGAAGCGCTTTAATCCTTGGTAATTGGCAATGGGCATCACTCCTGCCGTAATCGGAATAGTGATTTGATGATCATGACACATTTGTAAGAAGTGATAAAAGGCATCAGTACTATAAAAATATTGCGTAATGGCGTGATTAGCCCCTGAGTTAATCTTTTGTTTTAGATTATCGATATCCTCTTGTAAAGTCTTAGAGCCAGGATAAAACTCAGGATAGGCTGCAATCGTAATATCAAATTGCTCACCACTGATTTGACGAATGTAATCAATTAATTGATAAGCATAATTAAAGCTTACTTTGGTTTGCTTTTGAATATCTTGCGGCAAATCGCCGCGAACAACAACAAGGCGATCAATGCCAAGCTTAATATACTCTTGCAAAAGATTAAAAATTGCCTGCTTATCAAGGTGAAAGCAGGTGATGTGTGGCACAACATCAATATGCTGTTGACGTAAATAGCGAATAAGTGTCAACGAATTAGCGTAAGACTCAGAGCCGCCAGCGCCAAAAGTGACGGATACGTATTTAGGTGCATGAGGCTTTATCTCATCAATGGCTTGGTAAAGCTTGCCACTGTCAAGATGGGCTTTAGAAGGAAATAATTCAAAACTGATATGGCTGTCATTTGGCATGGTGTTCACTCGTCAAAGATGTTGTTATTTCATGGTTTAAGACTTTCTCAAGATCGGCAATTAAATCATCAGGATCTTCGATGCCAATCGATAGGCGGATAAGGCTCTCTGGGATATTGCGTTTATTACTATCAATTGCGGCATGCGACATCTGGCAAGGCAGACTAATGAGACTCATTAAACTGCCAAAGCTTACTGAAATGGTAAAAAGCTGAGTCTGATTTACAATGTGTTTAGATAGTTCAAATGATTCAGTAGTAAAGCTTAATACCGAGCCAGATCCTGAGGCTTGAGCCTGCATAATATTATAGTTTGGATGTGTTGGCAGTCCTGCATAGTAAACTTTAGTTACTTTGGGATGACTCTCTAGAAATTGTGCAATTTTAAGTGCGCTTTGCTGTTGACGCTCAATGCGTAAACCTAATGTTTTAACACCTCTTAATAAAAGCCATGCTTGCATGGGGTCAAGTGCATTACCATTAGCGTTTTGTAAGAATTTAAGCTCTTGAGCTAAATGTTCATGATTAGTGACAACAACACCTGCAGAAACATCACCGTGCCCCGCTAGATGCTTAGTCGCTGAGTGAATCACAATATCAGCACCAAGCTCCAGCGGCTTCTGTAACCAAGGTGATAGCAGAGTATTGTCTACGACAAGGATAATATCCTGCGCTAGCTTTGATCTTAAGGCATTAATATCAGTTATTTGCTGTAGTGGATTGGTCGGTGTTTCTAGCAATACCAACTTAGTATTCGCCGTTAATGCTTGTTTTAGTGCTTGCTTATCATTGAAGTCAACGTGCGAGCATTGAATATTAAAACGCGTTAACACCTTGTGAATAATTCGGTGTGTACCCCCATAAATATCCGTGCCAATAATGATATGGTCGCCTGCGTTTAATAGTTGCAGCACACAGCTAATGGCTGCCATGCCACTACTAAATGCTAGACCATATTGCGCATTTTCAAGCTTAGCAATGTAAGCTTCAACGTACGCGCGTGTCGGATTGCCACTTCTTGAGTAATCATAGTTGTTATGAGGATGCTCAGCGTCATCTTGGGCGAATGTAGCCGTTTGATAGATCGGTAAGCTATTGGCGTGATACGGGTCGTTATTGTCAATTTCTGGATGAATAAGGCGCGTCCACTGATCCATATTATGCAACCTCGTAAATATTAACTTGACGTGACAATTGAGTGGCTTGTCTTGTTTCTAATGTACCAACGGTTGTGTAATTATTACCATTGAGTTTACCAATTTGAAATGTCAGACAATGCGCTTTAGCCCAAGTGATCGCTTGCGGTTGAATGACTTGCGTTGCTTTTTCTTTCGCGCAGTCATAAGTGAGTGTCTCGTAGCGAATAGCATCTTTAAATTTATTGGGGTCTAAATGATAAACACCATCAACATCTTTAAGTAAAATACAACGCTTGGCTTGCAATTGATGCGCAATAAAAAGGGCTGTTAAATCCGAACCACCTCGCCCTAAAAGGCAAGGTTCATTGTCTTTATTCTCGGCAATGAAACCCGGTACAACGATGGCTTGTTGTGTATTTAATAGCTCATGAAATAATGATTGATTAATATGAAGTGGTGTGGCGTTGGCATAATCGCCGTTAGCAACGATTGGGTTGGTGATGAAATCGCTTTGTACATTTTGCTGTAGTAGTGTTTGTGTCAGATATGCGACGGATTGCAGCTCACCCGTGGCTAGCAATAAAGCGCGAGCCTTGGCACTTGTCTGATTATTACTTAGATTAAATGCATCTTGATTGCCTTCTAAAGCATCGGTAGTGTTACCAATAGCCGAGACAACCGCAATGACTTTGTAACCTTTATCCACAAAGCGCTTTACTTCAAAAGCGGCGTCTTGGAAGTGATCAAGAGATTCCAAAATGGAGCTGCCAAACTTAAGCACAACGACTTCGGCTTGAAAACTACTACAGCGATATTGTGTCATGATTAAGATACCTTTTGCTTATTTTGCTTATTTTGCTTACTTTGTTGTTCAGTGGCAGCGGCTAATGCTTGATCCAAGTCCTGAATGATATCAAATGGATCTTCTAAGCCAACAGATAATCGAATTAAACCATCATGAATACCAAGGCGTTTACGCTCGTCTGCGGCAATTGGACCATGTGTCATTGTCGCAGGATGTGTGATTAAGGTTTCAATCGCACCGAGATTCTCAGCTAACGCGCATAGCTTAACCGAATTAATAAAGTTTATCCCATTTTGAATATCACCTTTAAGCTCAAAGGCAAGCATGCCACCGTGTGCGCCTAGGTGTTGCTTTTCAGCTAGTGCGTGCTGTGGAAAGCTATTTAAGCCAGGGTAGTAAACGCTTTTAACTGCCTCGTGTGTTGCCAAGAAACGCGCGACTGCCAAGGCATTGTCAGAATGTTGTTTCAAGCGTAGCGGCAATGTCTTAATGCCTTGTAAAATAAGCCATGCCTCAAAGGGCTTTTGAATTGATCCTAAGCAGTTGCGAGTATAGCGAAAGCGCTCGTTAATCGTTTCATCTTGAGCGATTAACGCACCACCAACAGTCGCGTTGTGCCCATCAATGTATTTGGTGGTTGAGTAGATGCTAATATCTGCCCCTAGATCAAGTGGCTTTTGCAGTGCCGCCGTCAAGAAAGTATTATCCACTGCCAGTAGAATATCATGTGCCTTAGCAATATCAGCGATCGCCTTGATGTCAGTTAATTTAAGCGTTGGATTAGCGGGGGTTTCAATTAAGATTAGTTGTGTATTGTCAGTAATCGCATGTTTAATATTTTGTGGGTTGCTACTATCAACATAGCTTATATTAACGCCGAATTTTTGAAGCACTTCATTGAATAAGCGCACGGTGCCGCCGTAGACAACATCAGAACAGACGACATGATCACCCGCTTTGAGTAAAGTGCAAGCAAGTGCGCTAATGGCTGCCATGCCTGTGGCGAAACATGCGCTACTTGGTGCTTTTTCAAGCTTGGCAAGTTTCTCTTCTAATACGCTCACCGTAGGATTAGATGAACGGCTATAAGTGTGCCCTTTGTGATTGCCAACACTTTCTTGTTGGTATGTAGTTGTTTGGAAGATAGGTGTTAATAATGCGCCATTATTTGGATCTGCTTGGATGCCTGAATGGATACATTGCGTGGTGAAGTGTTGCTCATTTGTAAATTGATTTGCCATGTTGAACCTCTTTAAGCTATTTTTCGCGCTTGGGGTCGCTGGCAAGGAGCCAGTGCCTTTGGGATCCTAGGCACTGGAATTGGCATTTAAATCGCTTGTTCGCGCTTAAGCAAACGACTTAAACCCAACCTCGACAACAGCGCCTAGGTTGGGCATCATCATTCGTTTGTAACAAGCGTATTCAAGCATAATGTCTTCACGAAAAAATTAGTAATTTGAACTTACACTACCAGAGTTTTTTAAAGGCTGTCAATTATGATTTGCATTTTTTTGTGATTTTTTATTTGTATGGGGTAATCTAATTTTTGATTTTTGATTTTTGATTTTTGATTTTTGATTTTTGATTTTGGTGCCTTTTTGACGTACACTTAGGTTGTGTTGGAAATTTATGGAGCCTAAAATGCGAAGTGAAAGCATGAATCTTAAGCAAGAGCGTATTAATTTAAGATTAAATAATATGGCGAAAACAGTCCTTGAACGCGCTGCAAGCTTTGAGGGTAAAAGTGTAAGCAACTTTATTTTAAGTTGCGCATTAAAGCAGGCTGAAAAAACAATCCATGCGCATGAGACGATGCAGCTAGGACAGAATGACGCAGCAGCTTTTTTGACTGCCTTATCTCAGCCAGTGCAGTTTAATGATAAGCTGTTAAAAGCGTTTGATGAGCATAATGCGCGTGTTAGTAGTAAGTAATGAGCTATTCAAATATCATTATTTCAGCTCTTGATAGTGAAATTCACAATCGTACACATTTTTGTTGTGGTGTTGATGCCTTGGATCATTATATCCAAAAACAAGCAACACAAGACATTCGGCGTAGTGTTGGGCGTACATTTGTTGCAACATCGGAAAAGGATATAACGGTTATTCTTGGCTATTACACCCTTTCAACGCTATCAGTAGATGTAGGCTCTTTACCTGATACAGTAGCGCGCAAGCTGCCGCGTCATCCAATACCTTGCGCTTTAATTGGGCGTTTGGCAGTCAGTAAAGATGCACAAGGTTTAGGTGTTGGCAGAATGCTCTTAGTGGATGCAATTAAGCGCACACTTGCCGTGAGTGAAGAAATTGCTATTTATGCCATGGTTGTTGATGCAATTAGTGAAAAAGCAGCCTCTTTTTACCAACAGTTTGGTTTCAGGGAGTTTCACTCGGAAGCCCGTCGTTTATTTTTACCTCTAAAAAACATATAAAAAGATGACATAGATCATTGTTTTCGTATCTATCGATGTTTTTGCTGTAAGCGTGCATGACGCCTAGTTTTATGATTGTTAGACTCAAGCTGGAATTTGTAATATTAATCATAAATGTAGGAGTTAATAATGTTAGAACATCACCCGCTAGTTAAAGAGTTTCCAGAGCATGCTGAAACAATCCATAATTTAAAAGAAACGGATAATCACTTTCACAAACTATTTAATGAATATGAAGCGCTTGATAAGGAAATATTTAGGATTGAAGCCAATCAAGAAGCCGTAACAGATCACGATTTGACAAATCTTAAAAAACAGCGTCGTCGTGTCAAAGATATGCTTTACAATCAAGTGCTACAAACGAAAGAAGTGGTCTAGCCTCTTATTGTTGCATCTCATGTAATCTGCTTTTAGTGCGTTCAAACTCAAATTTAAGTTTTTCACCTTGATAAATATCATTAAAGTCAGTCTCCGCTGCGATAATAACGTGTTTATTTTCATCATAAAACTCATCGATCATCGCGATAAAGCGTCGGGTTTCACTTTCGTATTTTATCGTTAAAATGGGCATATCACTGATATAGATCGTATCAAAGCGTTTGGCAAGCGCGATATAGTCACTCACACCGCGACCATCACCACAAATACTAAAGAAATCAAACCAAATAGCATTTTCATCAACGGCTTTGACTTTAACAAGACGATCTTCAAGGATGATTTCAGTGTCATACATTACATGAGTTGATGCGCTTTGTTTAAAACGATTGGCAAGATTAAGTGTGGCTTCTGGTAAGGGGTAAAAGTAGTTTTGATTATACGCTTGTGTTAGTTGTCTGTAATCAGTGCCAGAATCAAGATTAAGGACGGTGACATGTTTGATAAGGCAGTCGATTGCGGGCAAGAAAAGCTCACGTTGTAAGCCACTTTGGTAAAGGCGCTCAGGTGGGATGTTTGAAGTGGCAATAAGAGTAATGCCAAGTTCAAATAATTGTGTGAAAAGACCACCTAAAATCATCGCATCTGCAATGTCTTCGACAAAAAATTCATCAAAACAAATTACGCTATATTGATCTGCAATATTGTGAGCGACTTTTTGTAAAGGATTTTTTTGACCTTGAAAACTACGCAATGATTGATGTACCTGCTGCATGAAGTGATTAAAGTGCAGGCGCGTTTTATTGTCAATCGTTAGCGCATCATAGAATAAATCCATGATAAAAGTTTTACCGCGACCAACGCCACCCCACATGTATAAGCCTTTGATTGGATCAGGCTTCTTTTTAAATAAGCGCCAAGTCTTGGATTTAATTGAGTCTCGATTCTCAACTTGAATAATAATTTGCTGTAAATAGTCAATCGCTTGTAATTGCAATGGGTCTTCATTGTAGTGATGTGCATTGAGATAATTTAGATAACTGTCGCGTAAAGTCATATGGTCACACTATGGCTTTGGTGGTAAAAAAGCGATTTGAAAGCGCATTGGTTGTTGATTGGGCTTGGCACGTTTCCAAGGGATTTCTTGATAAGGCATAATCACTAAATCAGGGTATTGTGCTAATACCTCTTTTGGGAATGTAGTAGTGCCTTCCATTTGTGGCACCAAAATAAACACTGCACCTTTCTGGCGTAGGTCATGCATATTAAGTGCAGGGTTAAGCTTAGGATCAAAAGCAATAAGCGCCATTGGATGATCTTTGGAGTAGCGGGTAATATAGCTAATCGGTTTGTTAAAGCCCGCGATATATTCAAGCTTAGTGTTGTAACGGTGATGCCATTCATTGGTAACGATTTGCGCGATTTCGCGCGCAGGGTAATTGGCACTACTGGATTTACTGCGAGATAATGAAACGCTATAACCCACTAATAGTAAAACAATAATAAAGCTAGCCATGGCGATAAGGCGTTTGAGTTTGCTCGTGGTTAAAATAGGTTTGGCTAGTGCGATGAGAATAAGGCTCCATAAGCTTAATAACGGAATCCCCCACATCGTATGGATATTCCAGCCACCAATGATTGAAATAAGCACGGTAATAAGTGTCGGACCAAAACCAACTAAAAACAAGAATTTGGCATTAAAGGCGCCAATATTTGTCTTGTTGTTAAGTGTTGGTTTATTTTTAGTTTTGCCGATGTATCCAAATAAAAATAAGGCGACAGCGCCCATGAAAGTCCCAATTTGCGCGAAAAAGAAATGCAGGGCATAGCCAAAATGCTTTTGCAATATACTTTCATGAATATGGCTATCGACTTTATCCATTGAGTAATGGATGGTGATAAACCCATAATTAACAAGCCAGACGATGTGAGGGATGCAAATAATCACTAAGATGATCAGGCTTAGATAAAGCTTCCAGTTGATTAAGTGGCGATGGAGTGACTTTTCAAAAACGATAAAAAGTAGCATAGCAACTAAGGGCACAGCAGTGTAGTACTTCGCCATCATCGCAAGACCGGCGATGATGCCAAGTAACAGCCAGTGCTTTAGGCGGTTTGTGGTGATGCTGCGATAAAAATACAAAGCCATTAACGGCCAAAGTCCGAGTTCACAGGCATTGTCGTTAAAGTCAATAATCGCTAAGTTATAGTATTGAATCGCAATAAGGATAACTGCAGCAAAGAGTGCTAAATAATCATTTTTAAAGATCAATCGCCCTAGGCGCCACACTGACCAAAATGCAATAAGTGCCATCAGTTGCGAAAATAAATAAATACTCCAATCACGGTTGCCGCTAATAAAGAGCGCAATCTTAGTTAATAGTGCATTTAACCAAGGGTCGCGTGGATAGCCCCATTGCAGCGTGTGCGCCCACATTGCCCCTTCGGTGGCATCCATTGGTGTGACAAAGCGCATAATTGATGGCGCGAGCGTCCATAAAAATGCGTAAGTGAGGAAAAAGATCCAAAATAAATGGCTTGCTTTGATTATTTGTTTCATTGCGTCTTGCATTTAGTGTCTATCATGGCAATGCGCATCATCATAGCAGAAATAACGTATCAGAAAATATTTTTATTAATGTTAGACATCATCACTTTGTTCTTCGTTGTTATCTTTAACAAAGCATAATAAGACAAAAGACAGAATCATGCTGAGTGTCAAAATAGAGAATGCCATATGGTAAGAAGAAACATCGAAGTGTTTGACAGCATTAGCAGGTGCTAGGCCTTGTGCATAATGAACAATTTGCCCAGCGCTATTGATGTAATTACCTTGCCATGTAAGCTCAAGGAAATAACCAATAAGGGGGTCGAAAATTGCACCAAAGATGGGTTCGCCAGTGTTGATTAAAGCAGCAACGGTAGCAGTTACAACGATAGGGTTAATGCGTCGACCGATGGCAAAGCTCAGCATATAAATGCCGAGTGAGAAACCAAAGATAAATAAGCAGATAGAGGCCGTTAGTGGTGTGGTTTTCATGGTCAGCACAATGGCAAGGCTAATCGTGGCAATAACATGAAAGCCTAGCATTAAACGTTTGGTATTATAGTATTCTGATAGTTTGCCAATAATCGGTGAGCCAATCGCCATACCAAGGAAAATCATCGAGATCATGCCTGCAGCATGCTCAGTTGACACACCATACTGCTCACGAAAATAATTGTTACCCCACAGACCAGCAAAGGCGTCAATTGCAGTGAAGCTTAAGCCTGAATAAAAGGTTAATAGCCAGTTATTGCGATTGAAAAGTACTGTTTTGATCGATGCCCATTCAAGACTACTGTCCTTGGTGGAGATTTCTTTTTGCTTGGGGTTATGATCGCGAACGATGAGAAAATACAAAAGTGCGCCAATAAGTCCAACAAAAGCGCAAATTGCCAGTGCCTTTTGCCATGAGCCCGTGTGGGAGATCAAGTAAGATAATGGTGCTTGTCCAATGATTGCACCGAGCATTGCCGCAGTGGCTAAGAAGCTTGACACAAAGGCAAAGCGGCGCGGGGAGAACCATACCGAGACCGCTTTGATATAGCTAACGGTAGCAAAGGAAATGCCAATGCCAATCATAATCCGCCCAAGATAGCCAAGCCATAAATCACTGTGATTAGCGCCATAAATAAATACCAGAAGCCCCATTGCTGAGCTTACCAATGATAGTGAGCTAATAATGCGAAAACCAAATTTATCCAAAATCAACCCTGAGAATAATTGGGTGATAACAATGGTCCAAAAGGTAATAGCGACTAATGATCCTGCTTGGGCAGGAGAGATGCTAAAAGACGACATAATGTCATTGGCAATAAGACCTGGAAAAACCTGCATAATGTATTTATAAAATAGCAAAAAGGCGCTTAGCACCACAACGAAAATAACATAACCTTTGATTTTATGAATTGTCATATATGTTAGGGGAGTTGACTAGGGGTGAAAACATATTAACGATTTGACTGAAAATTAAAAGTAAAGTGTTTGGATTTGTCAGGTTTTTCATATGCATTCCTTAAAGTGAGAGGTATAGTATGTAACTAACTGAGGAATATACCGCTCGTAAAATGGTTTGTGGGCGATATGAGTTGAACTGTTTTTCACCTCGCCCCTTGAGGGAGAGGTCGCGTAGCGTAAGCTGCGCGGGTGAGGGGGAAATTTAAATTGAGCAAATACAATAAAGGCAAAAAATAAGGACAACGGCAATGAGTCAACTTTTACCACATGAAGCAGAATACTTTTTTAAACTTCACCGATCTTTAATGGATTTCACCAACAAGAAATATGCGATTAATTCTAGATTAAAATCTGTCGAGGACTTTCAGGATTTAAGTCGTGATGAATTGCAGGGCGCTATTCCTGCTATACGAGATAAGATGTACGTGGCAGCCAATATAAAAGACTTCTGTGATAAAAACCCATATAACTTCAAGGTGGAAGACCTAGATGTTATTCGTCAGTGGCAAGGTAAGTTAGCGATTGATGGCTTTCTAATGAAGCACTTACGTGAGCACTCGGTTGTTATGGCAACACCAGCTGCAAATAAAGGTACCGGTAGGGGTACTAGACTTTATGGCATTAAAGGAATTAGTCATAGCTTGGAAGATTTTTTCCCCAAGAACGGCTTGCCGTATCAGGCAAACTTTATACTTTTACCTTTTTTAGAGCATGTTATTTATGATGGATTTCTCAGTACTTATAGTATTCATTTTGGTTCCAACATGCGCCGTAGTTTTACCAATGAATATAATCAGATCAAAGCCACAGATGGTATTTACTCTAAATACTCAATAGGTGATGATTTGGCAAATCCACCAAAGACGGCAGCGATTAAAGATGTTATTGCACATTATATTAAAGAAGCATTGGATCAGGGCGAGTTTCCGCATAAGGCGTTAGTTTATGCTGAAAAGCATAATGAAAGGGCGGTGTTTGAAAAAGAATACACGACTAAATATATAAAGAATGATAAGAAAAATCTTAAAGCCAATCAGACTTTGCCTAAAATGCACTATGCTGCATATCGTGAAACAATTATTGCAGTACAACCAACAAAGAAAGATTTATTAGCGTTCTGCCAACAACATTATCCAAAGATTGTTGATTACATTACGGTTTTTTCAGTATGAAGATATTCTCAAAGAAATTACAGGATATGAGCGTAATAAACTTTTTGTTTTTGATAAGTATTTAATGATCTATGATGAAACTTGAGGTTCTAAATTTAACTAAGGATTTTTGTAGTTAAATTTGGCAGTTCAAGTTTAACTAAAAGATTTTATAATCCAAGTTGAGATGCCAAATTGAGCAAAGGAACTATATAGTCCAAGTTGGCGCCCTAAATTGGACTAAGGGTTTTTATAGTCAGAGTTAACGTCTTAAACTTGACTAAGGGGATTTATACCTAAGTTGGGTATGGGTGATGTAGCATGTAACTAACTGAAAAATAAGTTGAGCTATTTTTACCTCGCCCCTTGAGGGAGAGGTCGCGTAGCGTAAGCTGCGCGGGTGAGGGGCGGTGAGCATCGATGCTTTTAGATGAAATTATTGAGGTGATGAATGGTGGCTGTCGTTAAATTTAGTGGTTCAAATTTAACTAAGGATTTTTATAGTCAGAGTTAGCGCTTCAAACTTGACTAAGGAGTTTTATAATTCGAGTTAATGCGCTAAACCGAACTAAGAATTTTTATAGTTCGAGTTAATGCACTAAACCGAACTAAGGATTATGTTGAAGCAGTCATATAGTCTAATTTCAATAACTTTTAATTTGATTCAATTCGCAACAAACTAATTGCAATCACGCTGTTGAAGTTTAAACCAGTATGCGTTAGAATGCGCTACCATTTTACTGTGCTCAGGCGGCTTTGGTGCGCGCTCGTGTGTTGGTAAATGCTTATTTTAGGCGGGTTTTAGCGTCTTTTTTGCGAGTTGTTTTAAGTTTTCTTTAAAGTGCTTTTGGAGAAAAATTAAAGTAGTTTGCCCTTGGGTGGATGAAAGTTTTGCGACTTAGGTTGTGAAAAATTGCCAAAGCAGTATCGCCTGAATAGATAAAGGTGGCGTTTTGGTTAAAGCTGCAATAGCAGTGACATTGAGTGTTTCGCGGTCAATTGTAATCGCGGAAGTAAATAATAATAAAATGAGGATAAAAGATGTCTTTAGGTATCGTAGGTCGCAAATGCGGCATGACTCGTGTCTTTACTGAAGATGGAACATCTATCCCTGTAACGGTTATTCACGTGGAGCCAAACACGGTAACACAAGTGAAAACAGCTGATACAGATGGATATAGCTCTATTCAAGTAACAACAGGTCTCAAAAAGCGCTCTCGTCTAAACAAAGCGGAAGCTGGTCATTTTGCTAAGGCAAATGTTGAACCAGGTCGTGGTTTGTGGGAGTTTCGTCTAAGTGCAGGACAAGTTGCAGAATATGAAGCTGGTAAAACAGTTGATATTTCTATGTTCGAAGCTGGTCAAAAAGTGGATGTAACAGGTACCTCTAAAGGTAAAGGTTTCCAAGGTGGTGTTAAGCGTCATAATTTCAGAACGCAAGACATGTCTCATGGTAACTCTGTTTCACATCGTGTGCATGGTTCAACTGGTCAAAACCAAACCCCAGGTCGTGTTTTCAAGAATAAGAAAATGGCGGGTCATATGGGTAATGTTCAAACCACTATGCAAACTCTTGAAGTTGTTAAAGTAGATGTTGAAAACGGTCTGTTGTTATTAAAAGGCGGCATTCCTGGCGCAACAGGCGGTGATGTTATCGTAACACCTGCTATCAAAGTTAAAGCTTAAGAGGGAGAGTGCACGTGGATTTAAATATTAAAACATTGGCTGGTGAAAACACTGGCGTACTGAATGTGGCAGATAGCGTATTCTCTAAAGACTATAACGAAGCATTAGTTCATCAAGTCGTTGTGGCTTATATGGCTGGTGCGCGTCAAGGTACGAAAGCACAAAAAACACGTTCTGAAGTATCAGGCGGTGGTGCTAAGCCTTGGAGACAAAAAGGAACAGGGCGTGCGCGTGCTGGTACTATTCGTTCTCCAATCTGGCGCAAAGGTGGTGTGACATTTGCTGCTAAGCCTAGAAGCTATGAGCAAAAAGTTAATCGCAAAATGTACCGTGCGGCAATTCAGTCTATCTTGTCTGAGTTGTTAAGAAGCGATCGTCTGTTAGCGGTTGAAGGCTTTAAGCTTGAAACACCAAAAACAAAAGAATTCGTCCAGTTATTAAAGCAGTTAGATGTCAAAGAAGCTTTGATTGTTGTAAGCCCTGAAGAGTTTACTGAAGAGCTATACCTTGCTTCAAGAAACATTAAGAATGTAGCTGTTGTTGATTCACATGAAATCAATCCTGTTGCGTTAATGTGCTTTGACAAAGTAATTATGACTCAAGAAGCAGTTAAGCAAGTTGAGGAGCGTTTAGTATGAATCAAGAAAGATTGCTTAAAGTGTTGCTAAGCCCGCATGTGACAAACAAAGCATATGAAGCTGCTGAACGTGCTTCTTATGTTGTTTTCAAAGTCGCGACGGATGCAACCAAAAAAGAAATTAAAAAAGCAGTAGAAATGCTTTTTGAAGTACAAGTTGAAGATGTGAAAACTGTCAACGTTAAAGGTAAAGCGCGCCGTTTTGGTCGTATTGAAGGTAGAACTAAAGACTGGAAGAAAGCTTATATTAGACTTCAAGAAGGTCATGACATCAATTTTATTGGTGCTGAATAAGTTAGCGGTGAGGATAGATAATGAAAATAGTTAAAGCAAAACCAACCTCTCCTGGTCGTCGCTTTGTTGTTCAGATCCAAAACCCTGAGCTTCACAAAGGTAGACCTTTTGCTGGATTAGTTGAGAGTAAATCTAAAAACGCAGGTCGTAACAACCAAGGTCGTATTACTGTTCGTCATCAAGGTGGCGGTCATAAGCAAAACTACCGTGTTATTGACTTTAAGCGTGTTAAAGATGGTATTCCAGCTAAAGTTGAACGTATCGAGTATGATCCAAATCGTACAGCAAATATCGCATTATTGTTGTATAAAGATGGTGAAAGAAGATACATGATTGCACCAAAAGGTTTAACGGCTGGTATGGAAGTTGTTTCTGGTGAGCACGTCTCAATCAAGCCAGGTAACTGTATGCCAATCCGTAACATTCCGCTTGGTACGGTTGTTCATAACGTTGAATTAAAGCCTGGCAAGGGTGCGCAAATGGCGCGTTCTGCTGGAACTTCAGTTCAAATCGTTGGTAAAGATAATGCTTATGCGATCGTGCGCTTGCGTTCAGGTGAAATGCGCAAAGTATTATTAGGTTGTCGCGCAGTAATTGGAACTGTTTCTAATTCTGAGCACAACTTAAGATCAATCGGTAAAGCAGGTGCTAATCGTTGGCGTGGTATTCGTCCTACTGTACGTGGTGTTGCGATGAACCCGGTTGATCACCCACATGGTGGTGGTGAAGGTCGTACTTCTGGTGGCCGTCATCCTGTAACGCCTTGGGGTGTGAAGACTAAAGGTAAGAAGACACGTACAAATAAGCGTTCTAACAAGCTAATTGTACAAAGACGTAAATAATTAAAGGGAGAATACTGTGGCTCGTTCATTAAAGAAAGGACCTTTTGTAGATCATCACCTATTAAAGAAAGTGTTTGATGCGCAAGAGTCTAATTCAAAAAAGCCAATCAAAACTTGGTCTAGAAGATCAATGATTGTGCCAGATATGATTGGTTTAACAATCGCTGTGCATAATGGTCATCAACATGTTCCAGTTCTTGTAACTGAAAACATGATTGGGCACAAGTTAGGCGAGTTTGCTGTGACACGTAATTACCGTGGTCATGCAGCAGATAAAAAAGCTAAGAAAAAATAATTGAGGTTTTCAATGGAAGTTCAAGCTAAATTAAAACATGCGCGAATTTCAGCTCAAAAAGCACGTTTGGTCGCTGACCAAATTCGTGGTTTGCCAGTTGAAAGAGCGTTAAACCTTCTTTCTTTTAGCAATAAAAAAGCTGCTGAATTGATCAAAGGTGTCTTAACGTCGGCTATCGCTAACGCTGAGCATAACGATGGTATGGATATTGACGAGCTGTATGTTTCTACAGTGCACGTTGATGAAGGTTCAACCATGAAACGTTTTGAAGCTCGCGCTAAAGGTCGTGGTAATCGTATTTTAAAACGCACTTCTCACGTTACTGTGAAAGTGGCAGAAAAAAATTAAGGGGCACTAAATGGGTCAGAAGGTTCATCCTACCGGTATACGCCTAGGTTTTATTAAAGACTGGCGTTCAGTATGGTATGCAGATGCAAAAGATTATGCAGATAAGTTAAACTCCGATATCGAAGTACGTAACTATCTTCATAAAAAACTAGCCAATGCTTCAGTGAGTAAGATCAAGATCGAGCGTCCAGCGCAAAATGCTAAAGTGACTATTTTCACTGCGCGTCCTGGTATTGTGATTGGTAAGAAAGGTGAAGACGTTGAAGTGTTACGCAATGAATTAACCAAAAAAATGGGCGTGCCTGTTCAGGTTAATATCGAAGAAATCCGTAAGCCTGAGTTAGATGCTCAATTGGTTGCTGATGGGATTGCGCAACAATTAGAAAAGCGTGTTATGTTCCGCCGTGCGATGAAGCGTGCGATTCAAACTGCTATGAAAATGGGCGCTGAAGGTATTAAGGTATCGATCGCTGGTCGTTTAGGTGGTGCGGAAATCGCGCGTACTGAATGGGCAAAAGAAGGTCGTATTCCACTTCATACATTCCGTGCTGATATTGATTATGCAACATCTGAAGCTTTAACAACTTACGGTATCCTAGGTGTTAAAGTATGGATATTCAAAGGTGAAGTTCTTCCAGGTCAAGAGCGTAAAGTTGACGCAGCGACTGAAGATAAAGCGCCAAAGAAAGCAAAAAGAAGAGGGGCTAAATAATGTTACAGCCTAAGCGTACTAAATTCCGTAAACAGCAAAAATTACGTAACCGTGGTCTTGCTTTGCGTGGTAATAAGGTGAGTTTTGGTGAGTTTGGTTTGCAAGCGACTGCTCGTGGTCGTTTGACAGCGCGCCAAATCGAAGCAGGCCGTCGTGCGATTAACCGTCACATTCGTCGTGGTGGTAAAGTATGGATTCGCGTATTCCCAGACAAGCCAATTACTGAGAAGCCATTAGAAGTTCGTATGGGTAAAGGTAAAGGTAACGTTGAGTACTGGGTAGCGCAGATCAAGCCAGGCAAGATGCTTTATGAAATCCAAGGTGTGACGGAAGAAATGGCTAGAGCCGCTTTTGCGCGTGCCGCAGCTAAGCTTCCTTTTGCAACTACATTCGCAGAAAAAACGGTGATGTAATGAAAGCTATTGAAAAAATTAAAGAACTAAAAGCAAAATCAGCTGAAGAGTTGAAGGCGCATAAGATTGATTTGTTGAAAGAGCAGTTTAACTTGCGTATGCAAAAAGGAACTGGGCAATTAACACAGAATCATATGTTTAAAAACATTCGTCGTGATATTGCTCGCATTAATACGATTTTGTCTGAAAAACAAAAAGTGGGTAACTAGAGATGAGTGATAAAATAAGAACGTTACTTGGCAAAGTAACCAGCGATAAGATGGATAAAACGATCACGGTCGTTGTAGATCGTAAGGTTAAGCATCCGTTATATGGTAAGTTCGTAACTAAATCGACTAAGTACCATGCGCATGATGAAGCAAACGAGTGCAACGAAGGTGATACGGTTGAGATCACTGAAACAAGACCTTACTCAAAAACTAAAAAGTGGCGTTTGGTTTCAATCGTAGAGCGTGCAAAATAATAAAAATGTAATCATAAAACAGCTTGCGTGGAGGAGGTTATTCTCTATGCAAATTGTCAAATTGCAATTTTAATTTTTGTTGTTATAATAGTGCGTCTTTTGACGCCACTATTTAGAAATTGACGTAAGTGAGGTATATAAAATGATTCAGATGCAAACTGAACTTCAAGTTGCTGATAATAGTGGCGCTCGTAGGGTAGAATGTATCAAAGTGTTGGGTGGTTCTCATCGCAGATACGCAAGTGTTGGTGATGTGATCAAAGTTTCTGTTAAAGAAGCGAACCCACGCGGTAAGGTAAAAAAAGGAAGCGTATATAGTGCGGTTGTGGTTAGAACAGCAAAAGGTGTTCGTCGTCGCGATGGTTCTGTTTTACGCTTTGATGGTAATGCTGTTGTTCTTTTGAATAACAACAACCAACCTATTGGTACGCGTATATTCGGTCCTGTGACACGTGAGCTACGTAGTGAACAATTTATGAAGATTGTTTCACTTGCCCCTGAAGTGTTATAAGTTGGAGTATAACAGAGAATGAATAGACTGAAGAAAGGCGATGATGTTGTAATTATCGCTGGTAAAGACAAAGGTCGTAGAGGAACAATAGTCACTGTGCTTTCTGAAGAGAATCGCGTAGTGGTGGAAGGTGTTAATCTTGTCAAGAAACATGTAAAGCCTAACCCGAATAAAGGGGTTGAGGGTGGCATTATCGAGAAAGAAGCATCTATTCACGCATCTAATGTTGCTTTATATAACCCTGCTACAAAGAAAGCTGACCGTGTTGGCGTTAAATTTGTAGAAGATGGTAATAAAAAAGTTCGCTATTTCAAGTCAAATGGCGAACTAGTAGATCTATAGGTAGTAAAATATGGCAAGGCTAAAAGCTTTCTATCAAGAAAAAGTAGTTCCACAGCTTAAAGATGAGCTAGGTGTAGCTAATGTGATGGAAATTCCACGCATTACTAAAATCACGCTTAATATGGGTGTTGGTGAAGCTGCAAAAGATAAAAAAGCGTTAGAGCACGCGGTAAGAGACTTAGAAGCAATCGCAGGTCAAAAGGCTGTGATTACTAAAACTAAAAAATCTATCGCTGGCTTTAAGATTCGTGATGGTTGGCCAATTGGCGCGAAGGTAACTTTGCGTGGCGAGCGTATGTATGAATTCTTAGATCGTTTAGTATCGATTGCAATCCCACGTGTCCGCGATTTCCGTGGTTTAAACCCTAAATCATTTGATGGGCGTGGTAATTACAGTATGGGTATGCGCGAGCAAATCGCTTTTCCAGAAATTGATTACGATAAAGTTGATAGTATTCGTGGTTTAGATATCACAATTACAACAACTGCTAAGAGTAATGAACACGGTAAAGCGCTATTGACAGCGTTTAACTTCCCGCTGAAATCTTAAGGAGTAACCTTACAATGGCAAAACTTGGAATGATCCAAAGAGAATTAAAAAGACAAAGACTAGTTGCTAAATATGCTCAAAAAAGAGCTGAGCTTAAAGCAATTATTCTAAGTCCAGATGCCACTGATGATCAAAAGTGGGATGCGCAAATTAAATTGCAAAAGCTTCCAGTGAATTCATCACCTTCACGTTTACAAACGCGCTGCCGTATTACCGGTAGACCGCATGCTGTTTACAAGAAGTTTGGTTTATGCCGTAACAAGTTGCGTGAGCACGCAATGGTTGGTGATGTTCCTGGCTTGAAAAAAGCTAGCTGGTAATAGAAGGATTAAATTTTATGAGTATGCAAGATCCTATTGCAGATATGCTAACAAGAATTAGAAATGGTTTGTCTGCACATAAGACAACTGTTTCTATGCCTTTATCTAAGAAGAAAAAAGCAATTGCTGATCTTCTTGTTGCAGAAGGTTTTATCAAGAGTGTTAATGTTTCTGAAGAAAATAACGGTACGCTTAGTGTTGAGCTTAAATATCACCAAGGGCAACCTGTGATTGAAATGCTTAAGCGTGTAAGTCGCCCTGGTCTTCGTATTTACAAGACGGCAAGTGAACTTCCTAAAGTTCATGGTGGCTTTGGTGTGGCTGTGATTTCAACTTCTAAAGGTCTTATGAGCGACAGAAAAGCGCGTTCAGAAGGCGTTGGTGGTGAAATAATTTGCTACGTAGCATAAAACAGGAGATTTTTAATGTCTAGAGTTGGTAAAAAGCCTGTTGCTATTCCTAGCGGTGTCACAGTTGCAGTAGCAAATGATAACCTTGTTACCGTTAAGGGTGCCAAAGGCGAACTAGTTAAAAAAATTAATAATGCAGTGACAATTGAAGTTGCAGATAAAATCATCAATGTTAAGCCAAACGATGAGTCTAAAACTGCTAACATGCAATCAGGTACTGCGCGTGCTGTGATTAACAACATGGTTATTGGTGTTAGTCAAGGCTTTGAGAAGAAGTTACAATTGGTTGGTGTTGGTTACCGTGCTAAGGCTCAAGGTAATAGCGTTAACTTAACGCTTGGTTTCTCTCATCCAGTTGATCATGCGTTACCACAAGGCGTGACAGCTGAGACACCTTCACAAACTGAAATCGTTTTGAAGAGTGCCAATAAAGAGCTACTTGGTAAAGTTGCAGCAGATATCCGTGCTTATCGTCAACCTGAAGTCTATAAAGGCAAGGGTGTTCGTTATGCGGATGAAAGAGTAATCACCAAAGAAGCTAAGAAAAAATAAGTGAGTTAGAACTATGGATAAGAAAATTGCTCGTTTACGTCGTGCAAAACGTACACGCATTAAACTTAAAGAGCTAAATCAAGTTCGTTTATGCATACATAGAACACCTAAGCATATGTATGCTCAAATTATTTCTGGCAATGGTGCTCAGGTTTTAGTGCAAGCTTCAACACTTGAGCAAGCTGTGAAAGGCGATTGCGCTTATACTGGCAACGTTGCTGCTGCAGTTGTTGTTGGTAAGATAATTGCGCAGCGTGCTGTTGAGAAAGGTATTGAACAGGTTGCTTTTGATCGTTCAGGCTTTAAATATCACGGCCGCGTAAAAGCACTAGCTGATTCAGCTAGAGAAAATGGTTTGAAATTTTAATTAAAGGCGACTGATAATGGCAGATAATATGCAAAAAACTGACGGCTTGATCGAAAAGTTAGTCAGCGTTAAAAGACATGCCAAAACAGTTAAAGGCGGCAGAATCATGAGCTTTGCTGCTTTAGTTGTTGTTGGTGATGGAAATGGCCGAGTCGGTATTGGTAGAGGTAAATCTCGTGAAGTACCTGTGGCAATCCAAAAAGCAATGGAAAACGCACGTCGCAATATGGAAACAGTTAACCTAAATGGTGATACTTTATGGTATCCAACAACTGCTAGCCATGGCGCGTCTAAAGTATTCATGCAGCCAGCATCTCAGGGTACAGGTATTATTGCCGGTGGTGCGATGCGTGCAGTATTTGAAGTGGTAGGTGTTCATAACGTCTTAGCTAAGACTTATGGTTCAACTAACCCAATCAACGTTGTTCGTGCAACTATCAATGGTTTAAGCAACCTTAAATCTCCTGAGGAGATTGCAGAGAAGCGTGGCTTAAGCGTTGAAGCAATTCAAGGGTAAGTACGATGACTGATAATAAGACTTTTAAAGTAACGTTGACGAAAAGCCTAATTGGTCGCCAAGCGTCACACAAAGCGTGTGCAAACGGTCTAGGTTTACGTAAAATTCGCCAAAGTGTAGAAGTGATTGATACGCCTGCTAATCGCGGTATGGCAAACAAGATCAACTACATGGTGAAGATAGAGGGGTAATATCAATGAGATTAAATACAATTTCTCCAGCGCCGGGTTCAAAGCCTGCTGCAAAGCGCCTTGGTCGTGGTATCGGTAGTGGTCTTGGTAAGACTTCTGGTCGTGGTCACAAAGGGCAAAAAGCACGCTCTGGCGGTTACCATAAAGTTGGTTTTGAAGGCGGTCAGATGCCTTTACAAAGAAGACTACCTAAATTTGGTTTTACTTCACAAAAAGCAAAATATGTTGCTGAAATCAGATTGCATGAATTAAATGTAATCGAAGCTGACGTAGTGACTCTGGATGCATTAAAGCAAGCAGGTATTATACGTAAAGATATGCTTGAAGCGCGTATTATTGCAAGTGGTGAAATCAATAAACCAGTTACTATTAATGGTTTGCATTGCACAAAAGGTGCAAAAGCAGCTATTGAATCTGCTGGTGGCAAGGTAGAGTAATATTGCTATGGCAACACAAAATCTTAAAAAAGGTGGCGGACTTAAGGAATTAAGACAACGCCTTCTTTTTGTCTTATTAGGCATTATTGTCTTTAGACTAGGTGTCTATATCCCGATCCCATATATTGATGCCGATCAGTTAAGCAAGTTAATGTCAGCGCAATACGCTGGTGGCAACGGGCTTTTGAGCATGTTTAACATGTTCTCAGGTGGCGCACTTGAGAAGCTAAGTATCTTCGCATTAGGTGTTATGCCTTATATTTCAGCGTCGATTATCTTCCAAATGATGAGTGCGGTTTCACCAAAGCTGATGGAGCTCAAAAAAGAAGGGGAATCAGGGCAGAAGAAAATAACGCAATACACAAGATATGCGACTTTGGCGCTAGCGTTAGTGCAATCGTTTGGTATCGCAGTTTATACGTTTAATCAGCCTGGACTCGTGGATATTGACTCAAGATTTTTGTTTTATTTTGCCGCAATTATCTCAATGACAACAGGCAGTATGTTTTTGATGTGGTTGGGTGAGCAGATGACTGAACGTGGTATTGGTAATGGTATCTCATTACTAATCTTCTCAGGTATTGTTGCCAACCTGCCATTTGAAATTAGCACAACGATTTCACAAGCTAACCAAGGCGCAATTTCATACCTAACTGTTTGGGTGTTGCTAGTTATTTTACTAGCGGTTGTTGCTTTTGTTGTTTTTGTCGAACGTGCTCAACGTCGTATTACGGTTAACTATGCTAAACGTCAGCAAGGTCGTAAGATGATGGCGCCACAAACAAGTCATTTACCATTAAAACTAAATATGGCGGGTGTGATTCCGCCTATTTTCGCATCATCTATTTTGATGGTTCCAGGGATGCTTTCTAATTGGTTTGCATCTTCACCGTCATTAGGATGGTTGGCTGAAATTGGTGAAGCGCTTCAACCAGGTAGCTTGCTGTATACCTTAATTTTTGCAGCAGCGATTATTTTCTTTTGTTTCTTCTATACGGCGCTTGTTTTCAATCCGAAAGAAACAGCAGATAATCTTAAGCGTTCTGGGGCGTTTATTACTGGGGTTAGACCTGGTGAACAAACAGCAAAATATATTGACTCGGTCATGAGTAAGTTAACACTTATTGGTTCGATCTATATTACCGCAATTTGTTTATTACCAATTTTTGTTATGAACTTTTTTGGTCATGGGTTGTCGTTTACATTTGGCGGAACATCGCTATTGATCGTCGTGGTTGTGATCATGGATTTCATGGCGCAAGTGCAATCACATATGATGTCAACTCAGTATGACTCACTGTTAAAGAAAGCAAATTTGAGTAATTACGGTAAATTATAATTTTAACAAGAATGAGGTAATCAGATGAAAGTCAGAGCTTCTGTGAAGAAGATGTGTAGAAACTGTAAAGTGATCAAGCGTAATCGTGTGGTGCGTGTGATCTGTACTGATCCAAGACACAAACAGCGTCAAGGTTAATAATTAGACATGGTGGCTTGCTTTTTCATAAAAAAAGCGTTATATTCGACCGCCGTGCCAAATTAACTAATAATTTTAAGATATTAATAAAGTAAATGGAGTATTGTAAATGGCTCGTATAGCTGGGATTAACGTTCCTGATCATAAGCATGCTGATGTTGCCTTAACAGCGATTTATGGTATTGGGCGTCCACGCGCAATTAAAATATGTGCTGCGTGTAACATTGAACCAAGCAACAAAATCAAAGACTTGACAGAAGAGCAGATCGAGTTATTGAGAAGTGAAGTTGCCAAGTTTACAGTGGAAGGTGATCTTCGTCGTGAAGTATCAATGAACATTAAGCGTTTAATGGATCTAGGTACATATCGTGGTCGTAGACATCGCCGTAATCTGCCTGTAAGAGGTCAGCGTACTAAGACGAATGCTCGTACGCGTAAAGGACCAAGAAAGCCAATTAGGGCATAAGTACAATTATAACAAATAGGAATCAAACTTATGGCAAAAGCTGTAAAGCCTAAGAAGAAAATCAAGAAGAGCGTACCGGATGCGATTGCGCATATCCACGCTTCTTTCAACAACACGATTATCACTATTACGGATCGTCAAGGTAATGCGTTGTCTTGGGCGACTTCTGGTGGTAGTGGTTTTAGAGGTTCTCGTAAGAGTACACCTTTTGCAGCACAGGTTGCCGCTGAAAGAGCAGGTGATGTTGCGCTTGAGTATGGTGTGAAAAACGTAGATGTTCTTGTGAAAGGTCCTGGACCTGGACGCGAATCTGCGGTACGCGCTTTAAATGCAAAAGGCTTCAAAGTGACGAGCATTACGGATGTAACACCGTTACCGCATAACGGTTGCCGTCCTCCGAAAAAACGTCGTGTATAAGATTTTAAGGTAAGTGAAATGGCTAGATACTTAGGACCTAAGTGTAAGCTTTCTCGTAGAGAAGGTACTGATCTTCAGCTAAAAAGCGGTGTAAGATCGATCGAAGAAAAATGTAAAATCAACACGCAGCCTGGTCAACACGGTGCAAAAAGAGCGCGCCTATCTGACTACGGTTTGCAATTGCGTGAAAAACAAAAAGTACGTCGTATTTATGGCATACTTGAGAACCAATTTAAGCGTTATTATGTTGAAGCGGCAAGACGCAAAGGTAATACAGGTGCAAACCTGCTTGAGCTTTTAGAAGGTCGTTTGGACAATGTTGTTTTCCGCATGGGCTTTGGTGCAACACGTGCAGAAGCGCGTCAGTTAGTAACACACAAAGGCATCTTGGTAAATGGCAAAGCATGTAATATCCCTTCATATGCTTTACAAGCGGGTGACATTGTTGCAGTTCGTGAAAAATCGAAGAAGCAATTGCGTATTCAAAGCGCATTAGAACTTGCTAAGCAACGTGGTACTTTATCTTGGATTGAAGTAGATGAAGCAAAAGTTGAAGGTGCTTTCAAGTCTAAGCCAGAGCGTGCTGAATTATCTGCTGATATCAATGAGCAGCTAATTGTTGAATTGTACTCTAAATAATAGATAAACGGAGAGCAGTTAATGCATACTTGTCCAACTGAAGCTTACAAACCACAAATTGGCAGTGTTACTGAGGTTAAAAATAACCACTTTAAAGTGGTGCTTGAGCCGTTAGCTGTTGGTTTTGGTCATGTAATGGGAAATGCTCTCAGAAGAATTTTATTATCTTCTATACCGGGTTCTGCAGTAACAGAAGCGCAGCTTGAAGGCGCTTTGCATGAATACTGCACCATCGAAGGTGTACAAGAAGATGTTGTAGAAATTCTGCTTAATCTAAAAAAACTGGCTATTAGTTTACAAGATGAAACAGAAGAAGCGTATTTGACAATCACTAAAGCAGGTCCTTCAAAATTATTGGCGAAAGATCTTGAAGTTAGTGGTAATGTCAAAGTATCAGATCCTAATTATGTCATTGCTAATCTTAACGAAGGTGGCAAGCTTAATATGTCGCTTAAAGTGACCAAGGGTCGTGGATTTGTGCCATCTACAGTTTATACACAAGCAGCAGTTGAAGAATTGTTGGTTGGCTATATTCCATTAGATGCCGCTTATAATCCGATTCTAGATGTTTCTTTTACCGTTTCAGCTTTAAATGATAATAGCGAGAAATTAGAAATTTATATGCGTACTAAAGGTACGATTAAGCCTGAGGTGGCAATTGAGTTAGCGATGACTTATTTCTATGAGCAGATCGCTGTATTTGTAGATTTGAAAGCACCACTAGGTCGCAAATCTGCACAAGATGCCCCTGAAATCGATCCTTTATTACTTAGACCTGTTGAAGACTTAGAATTAACGGTCAGATCAGCGAACTGTCTAAAAGCTCAAAATATTCGTTATTTGGGCGATTTGGTGCAATTCCCTGAGTCAGACTTAATGCGCATTCCAAACTTGGGGCGTAAGTCTTTGAATGAAATAAAAGCTGTGTTAGCTGAAAGAGGCCTTTCTTTAGGTGTCAGAATTGACAACTGGCCGCCAGAGCAGCTTAGTAAGTAATATATAATTTTAACTAGAAGGAAATTACTATGCGTCATCGTAAGAGTGGTCGTAAGTTTAATAGAACAAGCAGCCATCGCAAAGCGATGTTTAGAAACATGTCAGCTTCATTGTTAAAGCATGAGCTGATCAAAACAACTTTGCCTAAAGCAAAAGAGTTAAGAGGCTTTATCGAGCCTTTAATTACGCTTGCAAAGCGTGAAGTTGAGCTGCGCAAATCAACAACTGATCATGATAATAATGAGTTCAAAGGTCAAGTAGTTGCTTTAAGACGTCAAGCTTTTAATTACCTACGTAATAAAGAAGCGGTTAAGAAGCTATTTGAAGAAATCGGACCACGTTATGAAGCTCGTCCAGGTGGTTATACACGCGTACTTAAGTGTGGTTTCCGCTTTGGTGATAAAGCACCTATGGCGTTTATCGAGCTAGTTGATCGTCCACAAGTAGAAGTTGAAGAAGCAGTAGAAGCTTAATCTAAAACTTTTATTGCTAACTATAAAACCTGCTATTGCAGGTTTTTTTTGCCCAAAATAGGGAGGTTAAGATGTTGAAAATCGTATCAAATAGCGAAGTCATTTGTATTGCTAGTATGCGAGTACGTAAAGAAAATCTAGCACAAGTATTAGCGATATTTCAGACATTAAAGTCAGCAAGCGCACAAGAGCCTGATTGTTTGCGCTATGAATTGCATCAAGATATTGATGATCCGGAGGTGTTTACTTTTATTGAGTATTATCGCGATATGGCAGCATTTGATTTTCACTGTGAGCAGACGTATACCAAGCATTATGTCGATGAAGTATTGCCAAATTTAGTGGAGGATTTTAAGTATAGCCTGCACCATGAGGTTGCATTAGTTGCTGAGTAAATCTACAGGATATAGCTTCTGTTTGACTGTAAAAAGTACAGATTTAAAATTCACTGGAATTAATTGAAAAAAGCCCTTGCAATAAGGGGTTGAGCCGTTATAATAGCTCTTCGTCGGGTCGTTAGCTCAGTCGGTAGAGCAGTTGGCTTTTAACCAATTGGTCGCAGGTTCGAATCCTGCACGACCCACCATCAAGATTGATTATCTCTTTTTAGAAAAATTCCCGAAATTATATTAATGGCGATAAACGCAATAAGTATCAGACTAAATTGTAGTGCGCTATCTCCAGGTAAATAACCCATAATAATGACCGCAAGCATTGCTGAGCCCATATTCATAAAGCTCATCATGGATGAAGCAGATGCTTTATCATTAATCGCTGATGAAGCAAACAGTGTTGCACTTGGGAATAATAATCCGCTGAAGTAATACAATACTGCGCAAATAAGAAAGAACACTAATGCTCGAGCATTAAATTGAACGCTAAGATAAAGCAATATTGCGCCAATAAAAATAATAGCAATGGCAACCATAATAATCTTATTGGCATCAAATCGATGCAGTATGCGGGGTGCGCTTAAGCCACTTATTAGTGTGCCGGCTAGTGCGATTAAATTCCAATAGCCATATTCGCTAGGTGTCAAATGCAGCATGTGTTGTGCGATCATTGGTGCCGCTGCTGCGTAGCCATAGGATACCGTTGAGCATAAGCCAATAATCAAAGCATAGTGACGTAAACGATGATTTTTTAATGCATGTGCGTATCTTTGGGCAATGGCTATTGGATGTAATGAGTGTTTTTCTTGTAGTGTTTCATGGAACAAAAACGTTGATAAATAAGCGAGTGCACCATGAATAAACAAGATAAAAAATAGATCTTGCCACTGTAAGTATTGCGTCACAACACCACCGAGAGTGACAGCAATACCAATCCCGAGCATAAAAGACAGCATGGAATAAGAGATTGCTTTCTTTGCTTGCGCTTCATTCAAGAGCTCATTGACTAACGTGAAAGTACACGCCAAGCCTGCAGAAGAACCAAGTGCGGTAATAACCCGACCTAAAAGTAACAAGCTATAGCTATGGAGCATGTTGGTTGCCGCGATATAGCATATAACCAAACCGATTAAGTTAATGACAAAACCAAAGCGAATGGCTTTGAGTCTGCCAAAACGATTGGCAAGTGGGGCATAAATCAGCTGACCAAAAACATAGCCAAATAAAAAAATGCCGACAAACCATGAGAGGCTGGAAGTGTCAAGTGAGTAAAATTTGCCAATTTGTGGCAATGCAGGTGTAAGTATTACTGCAGATACCGAAGCAATGGACAGATAGCTTAATAGTATGGCGATTTTATAAGTTTTCATAATGATATCCTGAATATAATGTGTTCAGAATTGTATGTGCGATGATGTAAATTAACAATATCTGGAAATATTGACATAGGTTAAGTTGATTTAAACAATAGATATGTTTGTGATGGATGTAGTTAATCTGATGGTGTGCCGTAAATACGTTGCTTGGCAAGTGCTTCACCCATTGGGAATTGATAGCGTAAGCCAAGGCTAAATATTTGAATAGGTAATGGTTTGGAGTTGTCATTATCAATTGTCGCATTACCAAATGTGCGTAAATAACTTGCCGATAGGCTTAAGCTTCTCGTTAACTGAACATCCATGGCTAAGCGCATGGCAGGTTGAAAGCCTGATAGTGTTCCATCACTGGCAATTGGTGTGCTAAAACCACTTAAATTAGCTTTGTACGTTTGGTTTAAAAAGGTAGCGCCTCCTGCGGCTGAAAAGCTTAAACGATTAAATGGTTGGTATTTTAAACCCAGTAATATCGGCACATACAGTGAGCGCTCAATCTTAAAGCTGCCATGCGCGGTTGCTGATGTCAATGTGCTAGTAGTGGTGGCGTTACTATCGTATAGGGAGCTAGTAAAACCAATGCCAAGCATAGCTTCTAGTGACAGATCATAACCTAGATCAGCGCCAAGACCTGCAAGCATACTCGCGCTAAAGGCATTGGAGCTTTCACCATTATTGGCTGTTGTATGATTGGGTAGCGAGAACTGATTCCAATCAAGTGAGCTTGGGCTATTGGCATAGCCGCCGTTGACATCAACAAAGCCATAAGACAGTGTTTCATAAGCATAACTACTTACTGAGCTTGCACATAAAGCTAAACTCAATATTGAGATTATTTTCTTCATAGGGATCTTCATTACCTTAGTTTTTCATCATCCTAGCTTAAGCTTAGCTTATAACTTTCTAAAAAGAGAGACATCTCAATATAAAAATATACTTCTTTTGCGAAAAAATGGCTGTTAATATAACGCCTTATGTCTAAAAAAGAAGAAACAGAAAACACATGTCGATCAAAAATATCAAAGGCTATGCTTGGATTGTTATTGTTCTTAGCTCATTTTTATTATTTTATAAGTATATTGCATTGGTCTTTCCAAGTTTGATCGCCGGTGATATCAAACTGCATTTTGGTATTAACTCAGCACAAATGGGGTTTCTGTCGGCGGTTTTTTTGTATTGTGTGCTGTTTATCCAGCCGTTTGCTGGATTGCTTCTTGATCGTTTTGGCTGTCGCAATGTCAGTACGGTGTCATTGCTTATCAGTGCGTTTGGGGTCTTGCTGTTTGCAGCATCTAATCATATTGCTTTTGCCTTTATCGGGCGCTTGATGATGGGGCTAGGTGTTGCGTTTGCCACAGTGAGTTATATGAAAGCAGCAGCGACATGGTTTGATGAAAAAGGTTTCTCTGTTGCCAGTAGTTTATTATTAACTGCGGCAATGGCTGGAGCTGTCGTTGGGCAAGCGCCCTTGTCGGCTTTATTTAATAGTGTTGGTTGGCAAGAGGGTCTATATTACTGTGCCATTATTGGCGTTGTTTTTGCGATTGTTTATTGGCTTATTGTGCGTGATGATCCTGAAGAGGGGCATGCTAATTTAGCGGAGGAGCAAGCAGCGCAAAATGAGCAAAAAAATATTTTAAAGATGATCAAAAAGGTCATCAGTTCACGCAATAATTGGTTACTTATGGCATATTCTGGTTTGATCTTCACCACGATTGATGCCTTTGGTGGGTTGTGGGGAAATAGCTTTTTTGTTCAAAAATATGCGTTAACAACAACACAAGCCAGTTACTTTATTTCGTGTATTTTTATCGGTATGGGGATAGGTGCGCCGATCATGGGGAAATTATCGGTTAAGATCCGCTGTGTGCCGATTATGTTTTGCTGCACACTGATTGGTTTTGTATCTTTGCTGGCTATTTTGTATTTGCATTTAAATACAACGTTGTTAGTTATTGCTTGTCTTGCTTATGGCATTGTAACGAGCTCATTTATGTTGGTCTTTGTCGTTGGACGTAAGGTGAATCCTTTATGGGTGATGGCGACTGCTGTAGCATTGATCAATACCGGAGAGCCAATCTTTGGCGGCACCTTTGAAGGACTTGTTGGCATGATTTTAGATCATTTGCAACCGGATGTCTTGGGTGCTAATTATAGTGTATCAAGCTATGAAGTGGCTTTTAGTATTTTGCCTGGAAGCATTATTTTGGCATTACTCACCTTATGTTTTGTGCGTGAGAGTAAGCACTAAAAAACGCATTTATTGATTCATAAAATCTTGGCGTTGTTGAGAGATCTCTTGCTGTGTTTGCCAAATGCTAGGCTTATTTTGATTCTTTTGAGATATATTGTTTTGACCATTATCAATAGTAGTAACTAAACCGTATTGCGTATTATAGGTTTGGGTTTTAAAGCCGGCTTTTTGTAAAGCGATCGCTGAGCTGGTTGCCACAACGGTGTTAACCGTGGCATAGGTCATCGCCTTATCAAAGTTTGCATCAGCATAACCTATCCCCGTCATAATAACGGTGAGTCCTGTGATAATGGATACAATGTGTCGACGCATAAATAAACCTTGTCACTTAAGAGTAAGCTCAAGTCTAGTGACTTGATGCTCAGTTGTCTATGCGTTGGAGAAATTACTGGTGATTTCTTTGCTTTCCTTCTGACTTCTGTGCAACAAGCACGAAATAAAACAGTGCGCTTAACATAAGAAATACAATATAAAACGCGGTGTAATTGGCAAAGTGATTGTAAATAATGCCGGCAACTAATTCAAATGCCAAGAATACAAAAATCCCCCACGAGCCAACAATCATTTCTTTGACGAGTTTATTGTCGTGTGTTTTTATTTTCATGCCAGCGTATAGTACAAAAAATGCCAAGTGTAGAATAAGTGCCACAGCTAAATTGATAATACCTGAGATCATTAATAAGTAGCTTAAGAATAAAAAGATCACAAATGAGAATACTTGCGGAAATGGCAAATAGCTTATCGTTAAGGGATTGCTTTTATTGGCTTTGAGCTTGCTGTAAGCAATTGGCAAAGCAATACATGAAATCAAAATAAACGTAGTGGTTAACGAAGCAATAAGCTGCCAGTTTCTAAAGAAAATAATCAAAATCAATGAGCAGACAAAGGTGAAAATCAAGCAAATGCGCGACATGCCAATTTGTTCATTGATCTTGCCAAAGACTTTGGGTACTTGACCGTGCTTACCCATCTCATTGAGCATGCGCGTGCTCGCACCAGTATAAATGATCCCCGTGCCTGAAGGGCTGATAAAAGCGTCAGCGTATAGAACAACGGCCAAGGCATTTAAGCCAATAAGACCTGTTAATTGTGCTAATGGTGATTCAAAATTAAGTCCTGCCCAGCCATTATCAAGCATATGCGGTGGTAGCGCGCCAATAAAAGCAATTTGTAAGAGCAAATAGATGCCAAGCACAATGAGTACACTGCTAATTAACGCTATAGGCACATTGCGTTTAGGGTTTTTAAGCTCTGCGGTAAAACTAACCGCTGTTTGGAATCCAAAGAATGAATAAAAGATACCGCAGCTGACAATCGCACCAAATATACTGCTACTGCCAAAAGGTATAAAACTGGCATTTTGTGCGGTGAAATTACTGCTATGAAATGCAGCAAGCAGCATAAGAACAGCAGTGACGATAGGGATAATAATCTTGATTGTCGTAATGGAGTTGTTAATCTTCGCAAAAAAATGAATACCCCAGTAATTGATCAGTGTATAAATCAACATAAACACGCCAACCACAGCAACACCCGCTAAGGTTAATGAGCCATTGGCAAATATATATGGCGTCATCGGTTTATAGATAGATGCGATATACTGCGTAGTTGCCATGGCTTCAGACGGAATAACAATCAAGCCTAACAGCCAGTTTGAGATGCCGGTAACAAAGCCAAAGTGTGGGTTATGTGAAATACTGATTAATCGTGTAAAAAGGCCATTGACTGGATATTTTATGGCGATTTCTGCTAGTAATAATGCCATGATCAGCACGGCAAGTGCGCCGATGATCCATGACAAAATTGAAGCACCACCTGCAGCTTTCGATGCATAGTATGAGGCAAACAACCAACCGCTACCCATCATTGTGCCAATACTAATGGCAATTGCCGAGAACAGCCCCGGCTGATTTAGTTTCTTCTCCATACCCTCTCCCCTGATATTTGGTTAGAACCTTTTAGATAATATTAGAAAAGTAATTTTATAACAAGAAATGATGTGGCTTAAATTTTGTTTTGATACGGGGTTGACTGTGTCCGATAAAAGCAACCATTGGTCTTAATGCGCATAAAATACGAATTATGATAAAGATATAATGTGCTTCAGTTAAGACAAGATAAACCAGTATTAAAGGAGACTGTAATGAATAGAAAAACAATTACTGAAACAAGACAAGAACATTGCCCAGATAAGAAAGAGCTATTAGTACGGATATTTAAGATCATTTTTGAAAAAGATGGTTTTGATGAAGCAGATATTCATAAATACTTTCACCCTGATTACACGCAGTATGTTGATGGCAAAATACTGAAATTTGATAACCTTATCGCGCATATTAAAGCGCTCAAGTCAACGGTAAGTCAGGTGAAGATTCACTTTGAACATTTAATCGAAGAGGGTAATAAAGTATGTAGTGTGCACTATCCTGAGGCTAAGAAAATTAATGGAATGATCATTAAAGCGAAAGTTATTGCAATGTTTGAGTTTAAAGGTGATCAACTAATACTCTGTGATGAGTTGACACACTTAATAGAAGGAGATAAAGAAGATGAGGACTTAGGTTCTAGGCATTGATTTAGTAAAAATGCCTCGCAATTAAACACCGCAAAATAATTTATAAGTGGTATAATCCCCAGATTGAATTTTTAGCGATTATTTTTCTAATGGATATTTCACTTACTACTGAGAATGTAGAGCAAACCAAATTGTTAAGCTTTTTTGCAAGCTGTGCCAAGGGCATTGAACTGTTACTAAAAGATGAGCTGTTAGCACTAGGCGTTGATGAAGCGCGCGAGAAGCTTGCGGGTGTTGAGTTTGAAGCCGATCTTGCCACTGCATATAAGGTGTGTTTATGGTCACGTCTTGCCAATCAGGTGCATCGCAAATTGCATGTGGCTAAATTTGACAGTGCTGATGCTTTTTATAATGAGCTTTACTCGTTACCTTGGGCGAGTTTCTTTGATGTTACACAGTCAATTAAAATTGAGCTTTCTGGTAAACATCAAGTGTTTAATAACACTCAATTTGCCGCACAAAAAGCAAAGGATGCGGTGGTTGATTATTTCCGTGATCAGACGGATGAGCGCCCAAACGTTGATTTAGAGCATCCAGATATTGTCATCAATATCCATTTGCAAAAAGGCATGGCATTTATTTATTTGTCATTGACAGGGCAAAGCTTACATCGTCGAGGCTATCGCTTAGCACAAGGTGAGGCACCATTGAAAGAGACTTTAGCTGCCGCACTACTTGTCAAAAGTGGCTGGTTAGATGAGCTTAAAAAAGATCAAGTGAACTTTATCGATCCAATGTGTGGTTCAGGGACGATCTTAATTGAGGCGGCGATGATGGCATATGAAATTGCGCCAAATCTTACGCGTGATACGTTTTGTTTTATGCATTGGCGTGATTTTGATCATAATGCATGGCAGGCACTAAAGTCAGAAGCGTTAATGCGCAAAAATATGGGCAAAGAGAAAAGCAATATAACCTTAATTGGCTATGACGATGATATGCGCGTACTGGACAAAGCACGACAAAATATAGACAGAGCTGATCTTGTTGGTGCGATTGAAGTGTTTGTGCAGGATGTCAGAGATTTTGCTAATGATGCGCACGAAAAAACAGGTTTTATCTTGACCAACCCCCCCTATGGTGAGCGTTTGTACCATGGTCGACCGGAAAAACTGCGTGGATTATTTAGCGGGTTTGGCAAGGCATTAATACGTGATTTCAGTGGCTGGAAGGTGTCGATATTCAGTGCGGCAAGTGAACCGGTGAGAGCACTTGGTTTAAGAGCGATGAAAGTTAATAAGTTCTTCAACGGAGCGCTTGAGACGATGCTTTATCAATTTGAAGTGTCTGACCAGTGGGTGATGCAGCATGAATCTGCGACACAGAAATTAACGCGTCAAGCTAAGAATGCAGTTTTGCAAGATGATGGACATTTGGCATTTAAAAATCGTTTATTAAAGAATTATCAACAAATCCAAAAATGGGCGCAGCAGCAGGAGCTTGAGTGTTATCGTATCTATGATGCGGACTTGCCTGAATACGCGGTGGCAATTGATCTTTATAATACCCATGTGCATGTACAAGAGTATCAAATGGGTAAAACAGTTGATGAAAAACTTGCACAAAAGCGTCTGTTGCAAGCAGTTTATCACATTGCTGAAGTGTTAGAGGTTAGATATGAACATATTCATTTAAAAACACGCCAGCGACAAAAGGGTGATAGTCAATATCAAAGGCAGGCAATAACCGATAAGTTCCATGTGGTTAAAGAACATGATGCTTTGTTTTATGTGAATTTTGACGATTATTTAGATACTGGTCTTTTTTTAGATCACCGTAAAATGCGTCAAATTGTGGCAAAAGCCGCTCAAGGCAAAACGTTATTAAACCTGTTTTCTTATACATGCTCGGCAAGTGTGCATGCCGCATTGGTGGGGGCTCAAGTTGTGAGCGTTGATATGTCAAAGACCTATCTAGATTGGGGAAAACGCAATTTTCACTTGAATAAACTAAACATTGATCAGCATGTATTTATTCAAGCGGATTGCTTTACGTGGCTTAAAGAAGCCGTTAAAGCGCGTAAACAATTTGATGTAATCTTCTTAGATCCTCCCACATTTTCTAACTCTAAGCGTATGCAAAATGTCTTGGATGTACAGCGTGATCACGTGGAATTAATTGAGCTGGCTATGCGACTTTTAACAAGAAAAGGCGTGTTATATTTCTCTAATAACTATCGCAAGTTTAAATTTGATGAAGGGCTTCAGGCAAAATATGATTGCCAAAACATTGATGATAAATGCTTGTCACGCGATTTTCTCAGAAGACCAACAATCCATCATTGTTGGCAGATTTCAGCTAAATCGAATGGTTAGCTTTTTCCCCAACGCATGAGCTATTTTTGAGAGCAGGTTAAACGAGGGTAGCCTTGTATCAGAGCCGCTTTCAAGACGAGAAATAACTTGCTGTGTAGTATTTGATTTCTCAGCGAGTTCTTTTTGACTAAGCCCTGACTCAATTCTTAGCTGATAAGCAAGTTGGGCAACTTCGTTAATATAGCGTTCTTGTTCAAAATCTATGCTGAATTGCTTGTCATGTTCCATTTGCTCTTTGATGGCTGATTGGATGCTTGATCCAATATGTTTATTTTTCATTTCTATTCTACCCCAAAGTGTCAATACAGTTTTTTGAAAATTCTTATTCCTATACATGTCATGCAACCTGCAATGTTTTTTGCATCTGACTTTTAAAGTCAATAGCACCTTCTTTGTACACATTTATTGGTTTTTTGTATCCCAAGCTCTCATGAAATCTACGGTGATTATAAAAATCAATATAATCAGCAAGATCAGACCTAAGCTCAGGCAAAGAACCATATTCATTAAGATAAATTCGCTCGCATTTTGCACTGCGCCAAAAACGCTCAATACAAATGTTATCAGTAGCTCGACCCTTGCCATCCATTGAGATAGTAATACCTCTACT
>NZ_VXKS01000003.1 GCF_008711525.1 Cysteiniphilum sp. JM-1 | reverse complement strand
TCCTGATCTTCTTTGACAACAACACCTGAAATGTCCTCTGGCAAGGATAAATTACGTTTACGTGATATCACCAAATACTTATAACCATGCTCTGTCAACCATTGGATATTGTCCTCTGTCGCAATACCTGCATCCATAACCACAATAGCTTCCTTGCTACAAGGTTTAACCATCTCCTCTAATGTTTTTGGCTCAGAAACATTACCCTTAAACAACTGACTCTTTTTGATAAACCCAGAACCATCCAGTACCAGTGCTAAGGTCACTAACATGCAGTCGCTGCGTTTTTCTTTTGATCGTCCTAAAGCGCCTAGCTCATTGCCCAATGATTGACCTTCAAAATAGGTATTGGTTAAATCATAAAGCGTCACAATTTCCTCAAATTGAAACCATGTTTTCTCTCTTTGGTATAAGGCTTCTTCAATGGCATCTTTAGACTTTAATAGGACATCTGAAATGCGGTACAGGCGATTCTTATGTAAGGTGCTAAAATCAGTCTGTAGTACCTCATCTAGCGCACTTTTGGTTTTTAAAACTTCACACGTCCTCACCTCACTGGCAGGGTACAATGTGCGTGCTAAAATCGTGGCTAGCGCGTCTTGGCACTCGCTATTGGATAAACCACATGTGCTTAGAACCTTTGGCAAATGCAGGTCTTGCGCTGCTTTGTGGACAAGGCTTTCGGCACCAATGCTTTTAATATCAGAGGATTCAACAGAGGAAATATCTACTTGCTCATAGTGCGATTCTGTCGGTGTTGTATTAAATAACGCTTCACCGTGTTTTTTAATCACAAGAGCACTTAAGCGACGTGCTTCTGCTTCAATATGATCATCCACACTCAATAGCGCATGCTCAGCACCATGAAGTAAGTCTTTAACGCGATCGGTTAACAATGTCCATTCTGACTCATCAATGGCAGTATAGCTACTGCCTAGATTTAAGAGTGTAATTTGGCGCACCTTGCCGCTTGCCATGCGCATCGTTTCAACTAAACGATAGCTGTAGTAGGTGATATCAGCGATGGTGCGTGTTTTTGTTTTGCGTATGTACATAAATTATGCAGTGATATTTTGTATTGAGCTGACTTTATCAGAGTTTGCAAGCATAAGCAATAGCAAATACATATATTATGGCACTACAAAAGTGATTTTGACATAAAATGAACGTAGGAATAAGGGTTTGAGGGGCATGAAATTGCAAAAAAAGTTCGATTTGAATGCTTTGTAATCAAAAATTTACCAACTTGGGACAAGGTCATTTATATATAATGGTTGCGGCAGATCGTCAATCGGCAACGTTGTGGGTTTCAAATGATAATGGGTTGCATTGGCAACAAAGTGGCGTGGCAATGGCTATTGGGTTTGATCAGCAAATGCCCGCCCAAGGTGATTGCGCTTTTAATGGTCAGTCCATTGCATGCCTTGCCGTCAATGATAAGAATGAACTGATTAGCATAAGCTCAGATAATAATGGCGTAAGCTGGCAAATGAGTGCTGCCATTACCCCATATAGCCCAAAAACAGAAGCTAATTTAATTAATGTTGAGGGCTTGTTTTATTTATCATATAGCAATGGCGAAGATCCGAAGTTAAGCAATGTGGAGCTTTTAGTTTCTGCAGATAATGCACACACATGGCAAAGCATAGGTGGTGACTTATCAATGCTCACTGGCAGTGACTATGGCTATATTGAAAAAGGCGGATTGCGAAATATCGCTGGCAGACTTTATGTTAATATACTCTTAGCACCTGATATGGATGTTGGAAAAGCATCGATTGGTATTTATGAGTTAAATAACAAGCAAGCGCTTATCCCTGTCAATGATATTACTTTGCCTCACGATGCATTATCGGGGCATTTTAAACTATTGGGGGAGCTAAATGATAGATTGTTTGCTCTGGTTTATCAGGGTAATCTTTTTGATAATGAAGCACCCACCAGTATTGTGTGGTCTGTTGATAACGGTAATACATGGCAGTTAATGAGTGGCGTTGGAGATCCGCAGTTTTTCAATGCATCTAATATGTTTTTATTAGGAAGTACACCTTATGTTGTAGCAAATAGCGAGGATGTAACTGCACTTTCAAGGTTACCAAGACTTACAGCCAATGGCTTTACTAAAATGGGTGATTCAATATATCGTGCCGGAGATGATGGCATTTATGCATCTAAAGATTATGGGATCACGTGGGATGCGTTGATAGATTTGACGGCTGATAGTGGTGGCATTACCTCTTATGCCTTAAAAAGTATTAACGATGATGATCTGGCATTAGCACTAACAACTGCAGCAGGTGATTTTATATGTCGCTATGATCAGTCTCAGGCAATGATAGTAGGGCGCTATGCCTTAGCAATCGATAATAATGATTATAAAATTATTGATGATGGTAACTTTGAGCTTACGCCTGATCAGTGTCATTTTGACATCCTATATCCAGATGATGAGATGATCTATGGGTATCTTAGCCCTAATACATTACAAGCCACAGGAATAAAAGCAGTTTCAGGCTATCAGATTCTGCGTGATGATAGCAATACTGTATTCAGTGCAATGCCTGTAGATAAGATCAATATTAAAGCAGATGATGCTATTGAAAAAATTGCAATTGTTGAAAATAGTGATAATACATTAACATTTATTGTTGATGGCAATCAAATCAAAAATTGTAGATTTTCTCAGCTATCGGAAGTTAAAAAAGTGGTTGCTTATAATAGTATGAATAACTTATATATCTTAAGCTCTGATAGCCTTTATCATATGGACTTAAGTAAGGTGACGGCATTAAATAATCAATGTGGCGATATTCAAGCAACTAAGATAGAAACTCCTACTGATATGAAGCTTCAAGATATGACAATCTATAATGATGCTATGGTTCTTGTAAGTGCTACTTCAGCTAATATGCAGGTAAAATCTATGAATGATGTTGAGACCAATACAGGTGCGTGGACAGTGAGTTATGTCGGCTTCCCATTGAATAGCGCTACAGCTATCTCTCCAATAACGAATCAACTCATATATGTTACTAGCGGTGGTAGTGATGCTATAGCAGGTGCTTTGATCAATCATTAAGAAACTCAATCTATTTACTTTAATCGTAATGCCCTTTGCATGAAATAATCGTGATGTGTGATGCATCAACCATATATACAAGGCGATTCACCTGATCGATGCGTCTTGACCAAGCGCCGCTTAAGTTTCCAAGAAGCGGCTCTGGTTTCCCTAAACCATCAAAAGGAGAACGTTTGCAATCTATAATCAGTTTATTGATACGTTTTAACGTTTTTTTATCTTGTGTTTGCCAGTAAAGGTAATCTTCCCAAGCATCGCTAACGAATGCAATAATCTTATTCATCAAGCAGATCTCGTTCTTGAGCTTTGCCTTCTTTGTACTCTTTAATACCTTTCATTAAATGAGCAGCATTTTTGGGTGATTGTAGTAAGTGCATAGTTTCTAAATAGCTGTTGAAAAGACTTAAAGGCAAAACAACAGCATCTTCTTTGTCACGTCTTGTTATTACCGTATAGTCATAATCCTCAACTGTTTGATCAAGGATGCGATTAAAGTTGTTCCGAGCGGATGAAAAATTTACGATTCTCATAGATCACCTCTTAAATTATGATTGTTAATGACATTATAGAGTTGAACAATATATTGTTCAAATAAAAAATTAGACGTAAGTTATGAATACTAAATAGTTGTGGCTAATAATCATTCATGTTTTAAATGTGATAAATACCTTTTAGCCATAAAGTCAATCATGCCAGTTTTAATTAGGAAAAAAATAGTTATACTATGCGCTAAGTTATTTTCCAATAACTTAGCTAGATATAAAGGAACTAAGGAAATCGATATGATCAAGTACTTGTACTTTTTTGTATCCACACTAAAAAGGATGGTTAAGCCATTGTCTTTGTCAGGTGTTGGAGGCAGAAAATTAAAGCGCAAAAAGCCTTTAGCTAAGCCGTTTGTTGCATTGTTGGTATTATTGCCAGCAATGTTGCTTGGGGGGTGTTCCTCAGGTGTGCTAGATCCGCAAGGACCTATCGCGCATCACGAGCTTAGGCTATTGATATTTGCTATTTTGTTAATGTTAATCGTGGTAATACCAGTGATTTTCTTGACGTTTTGGTTTGCATGGCGCTATCGCGACTCTGCAACCAAGTCAAAGTATCGTCCAGATTGGTCACACAGCACAGCACTTGAAATCGTCTGGTGGGCGATTCCGTGTGTGATTATTTTGATTTTAGGTATTGTAACTTGGGTGACAACGCATTCACTTAACCCGTACAAACCACTAAAATCTGATAAAGCACCTGTTGAAATTGAGGTGGTGGCATTGGACTGGAAATGGATGTTTATTTATCCGCAATATGATATCGCAACAGTGAATAAAATCGTTATCCCTGTTGGACATCCGATTAACTTTAGAATCACATCAGCAGCTCCTATGAACTCGTTCTTTATTCCGCAATTAGGTGGTCAGATTTATGCGATGACTGGTATGATTACTAAGCTTCATTTATTGGCAAGTAATCCAGGTGAGTATCGTGGCTTCTCGGCTAACTATACAGGTGAGGGTTTTGCGCATATGCAATTTTATGCAGATGCCACATCTGAGGCTGACTTTAATAAGTGGGTGCTTGAGGCTAAAACATCGAAGAAAGATCTAACTTGGGACTTTTTCTGGGATCATTTGGCAAAACAATCGATTAATAATCCAGTGACTTATTATGGTCAAGTCGATAAGAATTTGTTTAATGACATTGTTATGTATTACATGATGCCAAACTATAAACCCGGCATGATGGGGCATATGCATCATATGTCAGAAATGAGCCACTAAAGTGTGAATAAATAGGGAACGAATATGTTAGAAGCATTGATTGGAAGGTTGAGTGATCCGCACACAGCTTTCCCGTATTTGTGGGAACCCGTAAGCCAGCAGTTGATCATTCTTGGAATGTTTATCTTTATTGTTGTTGGTGGGTTGTTATTGGTAGGTGGTTTGACCTACTTCAAAAAATGGGGCTACTTATGGCGTGAATGGTTCACAACAGTAGACCATAAAAAAATTGGTATTATGTATATCATTGTCGCACTCGTCATGCTGTTTCGTGGTTTTGTCGACGCAGCAATGATGCGTACACAGCAAGCTTTAGCATCAGGTGACAGTACTGGTTATTTGATTCCACAGCATTTTGATCAGATCTTTACTGCTCACGGTGTGATTATGATCTTCTTTGTGGCAATGCCATTGATGTTTGGTTTGATGAATATTGCCATTCCTTTGCAAATTGGCGCGCGTGATGTGGCCTTTCCATACCTTAACTCATTAAGCTTCTGGCTTTTTGTAGTTGGTGTGGTTTTGGTTAATATGTCGCTATTAATCGGCGATTTTGCGCATACAGGTTGGTTGGCTTATCCACCTTATTCGGAGACCGCTTTTAGCCCCGGGGTCGGGGTTGATTACTGGATATGGGCACTGCAGATATCCGGTATAGGATCCTTGATGACGGGTGTTAACTTCTTTGTCACCATCATTAAAATGCGTTGTAAAGGCATGACATTAATGAAGATGCCGGTATTTACGTGGACATCACTTTGTTCTGTTATTTTGGTCATTGCGGCATTTCCAGTTTTAACGGTGACGTTAGCATTATTGACTTTAGATCGTTATATAGGTACAAATTTCTTTACTGTCAGTGGTGGCGGTGATCAAATGATGTATGTTAATTTGATCTGGATCTGGGGACACCCTGAAGTTTATATTTTGATTCTGCCAGCCTTTGGTATTTTCTCAGAAGTTGTTTCTGTGTTTTCTAAAAAGAAGCTATTTGGTTATGCCACTATGGTTGGCGCAAGTATTGTTATTACGATTCTTGCCTTCTCGGTATGGCTGCATCATTTCTTCACGATGGGGGCGGGCGCCAATGTGAATGCCTTCTTTGGTATTATGACAATGGTGATTGCAATTCCAACAGGGGTTAAGATCTTTAACTGGCTGTTTACTATGTTCCGCGGACGCATCACCTTTACCACACCAATGTACTGGTTAATGGGCTTTTTGGTAACATTTACCATTGGTGGTATGACCGGTGTATTGCTATCCGTGCCAGGTGTTGATTTCCAGATGCATAACAGTGTATTCTTGATTGCGCATTTCCATAATGTGATCATTGGTGGTGTTGTGTTTGGTTATTTTGCCGGACTTATCTATTGGTTCCCTAAAATGTTTGGCTTTAAGCTTAACGAGCGCTTAGGTAAATGGTCATTTTGGTTCTGGATTGTTGGCTTCTTCGTTGCTTTTATGCCGCTTTACTATTTAGGCGCTATTGGCATGACGCGTCGTTTATATCATTATGATGCGTCAACTGGATTCCAACCATGGTTGATTGTGGCTTGGATTGGTTCAATGTTGATTGCTATTGGTGTGTTGTTGCAAATCATTCAGATTATTGTAAGTATCAAAGATCGTCATAAAAACCGTGACTTAACAGGTGATCCTTGGGATGGGCGTACACTAGAGTGGGCAACAGCATCTCCTGCACCTTTTTATAACTTTGCGCATGATCCTGTGGTTGATTCATTAGATGGCTTTTGGGAGCACAAGAAAAAGGGCTTAAATATCGAGAATCGCCCTGAAGCTGAAAAGCGCCCATATGAAGATATTCATATGCCAAGAAATACTGGAGTTGCTTTTGCGATTGGTGCGTTTAGCTTGGCCTTTGGCTTTGCTATGGTTTGGCATATTTGGTGGCTAGCAGGCGTTGGGTTGTTAGGTATTCTGGCTTCCGTGATTTCACGTTCGTTTAATTACGATATTGATTACTATGTGAAAGCCAAAGAAGTTGAAGAAACTGAAGGTGAAATTGAAAAAATGAAGAAGGTGGGCGTATGAGTACTACAGCAGTAGAAAACCATCACGGTGAACATCACCACCACTATGATGGTTCCAAAAGCGTATTTGGTTTTTGGATTTATATTATGAGTGACTGCGTATTATTTGCGACTTTGTTTGCAGTATATGCGGTATTTCACACCCATACATTTGGTGGACCTAGTGCCAAAGAGCTATTTAGCTTACCATTTGTATTTATTGAAACCATGCTCTTATTGATCAGTAGCTTTACCTTTGGTCTGGCAATGCTATCGCGCAACTCAGGTAACATCAAAGTGATTACGGGTTGGTTATGGGTGACATTCCTATTTGGTCTAGGATTTATCATTATGGAGCTGTATGAATTCCATCACTTATATATGGAAGGTCATACTTGGGCGACAAGTGCATTTTTATCGTCGTTCTTCACCTTGGTGGGAACGCACGGTTTGCACGTAAGCATTGGTTTAATCTGGATTGTGAGTATGATTTTTCAAATCCGTAAGCATGGTATTACGCCAATGAGCAAAACAAAGCTAACCTACTTAGGTTTGTTCTGGCACTTTTTGGATATCGTGTGGATTTTTGTATTCTCAGTTGTCTACTTAATGGGAGCAATCTAATATGGCAGGCGAACATTTATACGATCACGAAACGGGTGCGGCATATGGCACATACAAAACCTATATCACCGGTTTTGTATTATCAATCATTATTACCGTTATCGCATTTAGCTTAGTTGGGTTTAAAGTCTTCTCTCCAGTTGGGCTGTATATCTCGGTAGCGATTTTGGCACTTATCCAATTGTATGTGCAGTTAGTATTCTTTTTGCACTTAAGTACAGACTCAAAAGCACGCTGGAATATGATTAGCTTCATATTTGCAGTGATTGTTGTATTAATTCTAGTTATCGGTACGTTATGGATTATGTTCAATCTTTGCAGCATGATGATGGTCATGTAACGTTAATGAAACTCATTAAACTTATCAAGCCGGGAATTATTTTCGGTAATATCGTTACCTTGTGCGGTGGTTTTTTTGTTGCGGTACAAGGTAATTTTTCTTGGATCGTTTTTTTAAGTGCACTCATTGGTATGGCATTTGTCATCGCCTGTGGCTGCGTTTTGAATAACTATATCGATCGCGATATTGATCAGCTCATGAAGCGTACACAAAAGCGACCATCTGCTTGTGGTTTAGTATCGTTACGTTTTGCCCTAAGTTATGCATTTATCTTAGGCATTGTTGGTTTTATGGCATTGTATCTAGGAACAAATAACCTAACGGTAATTATTGCCGCCATTGGCTTATTTGCCTATGTCGTGGCTTATACACTATGGTTTAAGAGAAGCTCAATTTTTGGGACAGTGGTTGGTGCTATTTCTGGTGCTGTTCCGCCAGTCATTGGTTATACCGCAGTGACGAATCGATTTGATGCAGTTGCATTGACGCTATTTATTATCTTAGTCTGTTGGCAAATGCCGCACTTCTTTGCGATTGCAATTTATCGCAAGGATGATTATGCCGCAGCAAATATCCCTGTCTTACCACTTAAACGTAGCATGCTGTATACTCAAGTTAATGCGCTTATTTTTGTTGTATTATATGTTATTGCGACATTAATGTTAGCAGTGGTTGCACATGTCCATTTGTTGTATTTAGCTGTTGCCTTTATCTTAGGGATTGCATGGATTGCATTGAGTATTAAAGGATTTAAGGCTGAAGATAAAGCCCATTGGGCGCGCAAGATGTTTATATTCTCCATTGTGAGTATTACCTTATTGAGCATTTTTATGGCAGTGTAGGGGTAATTCATGGGTAGTGGCAATTCATGAATTGCCACTACGGATAACTGCTCTTTGCCTCTATGATATTAGTATGCTGTAAGCAAAGACGGTGAAAAAGTACTTTCGCTTATTAAGTTGTTTGCTACAATTATCCGGAATTAAACCAACAAGGAAGACGACCTACGTGGAAGTTAGTAACTTTTTTGCCTCAATAACCTATATCCCTATTGTGTTAATGGTTATTTTATTGTTGGGCTTTGCTTGTCAATGGTTAGCGTGGCGTCTGCGATTGCCGGCAATTTTATTTTTATTGATTGTTGGGATTTTATTGGGACCTGTCAGTCAGTTAGTTTTAGGTGATCATTACCAGTTTTTGCGCCCGACACTTGTCTTTAAAGATATGTTATATCCAATTGTCTCAATTTGTGTGGCAATTATACTGTTTGAAGGCTGTATGAGTCTGAAATTTAGAGAAATTAGAGGCTTGGGTGGAACCGTTAGAAATATTGTGACCATTGGGCTTTTGATTACCGCGATTCTAACAACCTTGCTAGTGCATTATCTTTTTGATATTTCTTGGAAGGTTGCAGCTCTTATTGGTGCGATATCTTCAGTCAGTGGTCCTACGGTTGTTGTACCAATTTTGCGTAGCGTGCGCCCAACAGAAAAGCTTGCCAATATCATCCGTTGGGAAGGGATGTTGGTTGACCCGATTGGTGCGCTGTTAGCTGTGATTGTTTTTACCGCGATTACTGCTTCGCAATACAATGCCTTTTGGCATATCACCGTGCATATTCTATTGGTATTCCTCGTTGGTGGTATAGGTGGCTTGGTTGCTGGGTTTTTATTGGGTACCGTGCTTAAAAAGCAGTGGGTGCCAAGCTATTTAAATAATATGTTTGTGCTGTCTTTTGTTATTACCAGCTTTGTGATTGCTGAGCATATTGTTGAAGGTGGCGGGCTTTTGATTGTCACTATTATGGGGATTATCGTCGGTAACATGCCTAATGCCCATATTGAGGAAATTCTTGATTTTAAAGAATCCTTAAGCCTTATCTTAATATCAAGTTTATTTATTATTTTGGGTGCGAATGTTAGTTTTGAGTACTTAGAGGCTGTATGGTGGAAAGCAATTATTTTGGTGCTGATATTGCAATTTATTGTCAGACCAATTGCTGCGAGCTTCTCAACTTTAGGCAGTGAGCTTAATTGGCGTGAGCGAGTGATGGTGGGGTGGATCGCACCTCGCGGGATTGTTGCGGCTGCCGTAGCTGCATTATTTTCAATCAAGGTCATTGAAAATTTGGGCTTGCCACAAGAGGGGGAGCTCTTGGTTCTTATTGTTTTTATGATTATCTTAGGTACGGTAATTATCCAGAGTCTCACGTCGCCATTTTTGGCAAAAATATTACATGCATCGGCACCTGAGCCTCGCGGATTCTTGGTCATTGGTGGCAATACCTTAGCTCGAAGCATTGCTAAGGAGCTTCATAATAACGATGTGCATGTCGTACTTGCTGATACTAGTTGGCGTAGTGTTCAGGCGTGTCGTTTACAAGGCTTAACCTGTTATTATGGCAGCTCGGTATCAGAGCATGCTGATTGGCATTTGAATTTGGTGGGCATTGGACGCATGCTTGGTTGCTCGTCAAGTGAGCAGATGAACACTTTGGCAGCGGTTAAGTATTATCGTGAATTTGATGGGCGAGCATCTGTATTTGTCTTGCCAACAGCACAAAACAAAGCGAATTCTAAGCTCACGTATCTTACTAAGAAATACGCAAAGCGTTTGTTCAGTAAAGATCTGTCTTATCAAACATTAAGAAGTATTATCAAGCAAGGTGGGCAAGTTAAAACGACAACCATTAGTAATGAGTTTAATTGGGAGCAGTTTTTGTCCCTTAACCAACAGGCAATTCCACTATTTTATATCAATAAAAAATCACAAATTCACGTCGTTTCTCCTGATAGCCAATACACGCCTGAAGCAGGTTGGCGCGTGGTTTACCTGATGCCACCTGAAAATTGGGTGGCTGAGAGCGATGAGGAATAGTGATCAAACAAGCTAAGTTAAGTTTAAATTAGCCCTCACCCGCACAGCTGAGCTGTACGAGCAATCCCGCGAGGAGAGAGGTAACAAACCTATGCTTTGCAAAAGGAGTGCCGAGCTTGCGTAACTTGAGGATATACGTTCTAATGCCACTATCTTAAGAAGTAGCTTGTGAATATAAGCTTTGCAAAGAGCAGACATCAACCATCCTTGGCAAACTGGATTGCCACGCATCCATGCTCGCAATGACGCGTTCCCTGACTTGTCATCCTGAGCCAGAATGGCGCAAGGATCCAATGCGTAGCTGCCATGGATGGTTATTAATCCTCCTAAAGGTAGTGCCATTAGATATACCTTCTAAAATACTGCATTTAAGATCTGCAGAATCGTCCACACCATCACACCAGTGAGGACATAAAAGACGCTAAAGGCAAACACTTGACTGCGTTTGAACTCATTCAATAATTTATCGATACAAATACCAATAATAAAAGCATAGGCAAGAAAGCCAATGGCTTGATCAGTAATAAATAATGAGCTAAAAAATAAATTAATACTGATATTGCTACTTAAATACAGCATGGTGAGTAAAGTAATAGAACTAACACAAAAGATCACAATAAGTAAGATGGCAAGCTGAGTTTTGAGCCTCTTGATACTGGCGATATAGCAAATAATCGCTGCTAGTAAGAGGTTAATTGGGGCTGTTTTTAAAAACAAACTAGGTGTTAAGTAATCGCTATAATGTACAAGTGCCTGAAATTTGATTTTATCTAAGTAAATAGAGATTACCGTGATAATAATCGCAATTGCAGTGGTTTTGAAAAAAACACGCGAGTGACGCATAAGATAAAAGATATTGATAAATAAATGATCGGTATAGCTATGATATGCTGCTTTTTTTTGAATATTTAAGCTGCAAAATAATAAGGAAGTAGCACTGATAATAATAAAAATAGTGCAAATCAATAGAAAGTAAGGATTATCAACGGTTTGATGGTAGCTATAGGTGGCATTAAAAAAAGCCGTCAGAATAGCCGTTTTAATTGCGTAGCTGATTGAGATGACAAAAAAACGATATTTAGCAGGGGTTATTGCCCATAAATTTAAGATGATCAGCACAAAGATAATATTTGTTAAGGACATCGATACGACAGAGAACAAAAGACTCATAAAGTTGAAGTGATAATAAAGTATAAGTATTGAGATAAATTGTACTGCAAGACAAATCGTGAGTAGCCGCCTATGGTTAAAGCTGCGTGAGAAGATATTTAAAAAAGGCAGCAGGAAAAAGCCCAGTGAAAACAAACTCACCAGTAAAAAGTGATAGGTGGATGTGTACAGGCGGCTATTGTAATAAACATCGTGCAAAGCAACTTTTTGAATGATAAAAGCAGAGTATAAGGTAAAAGCAATACCTGAAAAGATTAAGCAGCAAAGCAGCAATAATGCATTAAGCTGCCATGTTTTAGATAACAATCTGAACATTAAGCCCTCCATTTGTAGCATTACTGACCTTCAGTTTTCCTTGGTGAATATCGATAATTTCTTTGGTAATAGCAAGTCCCAAGCCATTGCCTTTTTTCTTGGAGGAGCCTGTATAAAAAGGGGTGAATATATTGTGGATTTCATTTTCTGGAATGCCTGGCCCATTATCTGAAATATCAATAATCAGTGATGGCTTGGATGATTCTTTTAAACGTGTTTGTAAAGTGATCATCACTTCGGTGCCATGTTTAAGCCCATTATTAATGATATTGTTAATAGCACGCTTGAACGCTGGACGCTTAAGATCAAGCTCTAAATCATCATCCATTTGATTGATAAGACGTACATTTTTATTATTTTCGATGTATTCAGCAATAAGCTCATCAAAAAAATCACAAACATTAGTCTGTTCAAACTGAATACCACTTAGCCAGTTTTCTTTGGAGAAAAGGACAAGATCATCAAGCATATGATTGATTTCGTGAATGTCACGTTGATCCTTGATTGATAGTTCACTTTGATCTTGTAAACGGCGCCCTTGAATGCGTGCTAACGGTGTTCTGATATCATGACAGGTCATTGCAAGAAGCTTGTTTTGATAGGTTAATACATGGTTGATTCGATCTTGCATGAAGTTAAAGGTATCTGCAGTTTCCTTAGCGAAAATTCCGTGTTGCATTTGGATCGGTGTGGCTTCAAGACGAAGTCCCATATCTTGCGCGAAGCGTTGGAATTCAAAAAAAGGAATACTCCATTTAATTTGAATTAAAAATAACAAAATAAATAAAAATAACACGCTAACAACAACGCCAAAGACAATGCTAACAGGGGTATTCAGTTGGAATTTTGAGTAATAAACGACATTAAGCCACGTCCCGTTGCTATTTAAAAAGCTCTCACATTTATTAATTGGTTTTTCAACTTTATTCAACAATTGTGAAATGCCTAACTGAGTGCATGATGGGAAAGTTGAATAAAAAGCAAAGCGATCATGAATATAGTTGTCCTCATTAGTTTCGATGTTAGCTAGATCAAATAAACTTAAGGTTGATATGCCATTTTGTTTTGTCGGGTCGTAGTTTTTAATCTCAGCTGAGCGTTGAAAGTTGATGCCGGAATAAACATAGTAACTTGAGGTAATAAATTGCAGGAAGATTAAAAAAAATGCACAACTGATGCCGATATGAAAAGCCTTTTTTTGACTGCGAATGACTTTGCGAAGGTTGATATTCATATCTTTAGTCTTTTAAATCAAATAAGTAACCAGCGCCTTTAACTGTCTGGATATAGCTGGTGCCATCTTGAGGGTTGTTATCAAGCATTTTACGTAGCCGACTAATGCGAATATCAATTGTGCGATCAAACTCTTCAAAGGGACGTTTCAAAAGCGCTTCAAAGGTTTGCTCGCGCGAGACGGTTTCACCCTTGTGCTGATACAGGTATTCGAAAAGCTCATAAACAGCCGGTGTAAACTTGATTTCTTCGCCATTAGGGTAGGTTAATGTGCGCTTATTAGGGGATATCACCCAGTCGTTTGTTTCAATCGCGCCATGGGTGCTATTGCTGGTATTGCCGCGACGGCGCAAAACTGTTTTAACACGCACAAGCACCTCACGTGGATTAAAGGGTTTACTAATATAATCATCCGCACCGACTTCAAGTCCTAAAATGCGATCAAATGCTTCTCCAGCTGCCGATAAGAAGATCACGGGGACGCTCGATTTTTTTCTTAATTCACGACAAACCTCAAGACCATCGATTTTAGGCATCATCACATCAAGGATCACCAAGGAAAAATCACGTTTATGAAAATCCTCTAAAAAGCTTAAACCATCTTCAAATACAGCAGTATCAAAGTGGTTTTGTTGAAGGTAGCTAGCAAGTCCTTCGCGAATGTCTCGTTCATCATCAATAATTGCAATAGTATCCATAAGCAAGCGTATATATCGTACATGATTGTGACCTTCAGTGTAGATGTTTTTTTTGAGTTGTAAAACAAATCAGATTGATTTACTGCAAATGCTTGGAAAGTTAAGCGAAACTAACTACACTTTGGTGCGTAAGTTAGCTTTACAGGAGTAGTAACATGGCACTTCACGCATTGATTCCTATAGTGATTATTGTTTTAGCAATTGTGTTTGTTTTTACCTCCGTCAAGGTGGTGCCACAAGCATCAGAGTTTGTGGTCGAGCGCTTTGGGCGCTACTATAAAACCTTGCATCCGGGGTTAAATATCATTTTCCCGCTAATCGATCGCGTGCGTAGTCGCGTGAGTTTAAAAGAGACCGTGCTCAATGTCAGAAAGCAGGAAGTTATCAGTCGCGATAACGCCAGTGTCCAAGTCGATGGCGTTGCCTTTTTCCAAGTACTTGATGCAAAGAAGGTCACTTATGTGATCAATGATTTACCCCTAGCATTAGAAAACTTAATCATGACGAATATCCGTACGGTTTTAGGTGGGATTGATTTGGATGAAATGCTGTCGAATCGTGACTTTATGAATGCTAAACTATTGTCAGTGCTAGATGAGGCGACGGATCCATGGGGTGTTAAAATCGTTCGTGTCGAGATTAAAGATATTACACCTCCACGCGATCTATTAGACGCAATGGCGCAGCAGATGAAAGCAGAGCGTGAGAAGCGTGCTGAGATCTTGCGTGCTGAAGGGGTGCGTCAAGCGGCTATATTAAAGGCCGAAGGGGAAAAACAATCTGAGATTCTTGCTGCAGAAGCACAAAAAATGAAACAAGCGTTAGAAGCCGAAGGTTATAAAGAAGCGCAATTTCGTGAAGCTGAGGCACGTGAGCGGACAGCGCAAGCCGAGGCAGTTGCCACTGAAACCGTTTCTAATGCCATCGCCAAAGGAGATATTCAAGCGATTCAGTACTTTGTGGCATTAAAGTATATTGAAGCAGTGGGCGCGATTGCGTCATCGGATAACAGTAAAACAATTATGATGCCATTAGAGGCATCTAATATCATAGGTTCTGTTGGCGGGATCAGTGAGTTGTTAAAGTCGATGCAGGTTAAAGCATGACAAATTAAGGTGGATAGAATATGTTGTATTGGCATTGGTGGGTTTTAATGGGGATTTTGCTTATTATTGAAATTTTTACTTTAACGATGTTTTTCTTGTTTTTTGCCATATCAGCCTTTCTGCTGGGGGTGATTATGTGGTTTTATCCTGAGTTGCCGATCAATTGGCAATTGCTATTGGCAGGTGTCTTTGCCTTAGGCTCAATGCTGTTGGGGTATTTTTTTCTGAAAAAGCGTAAGCAAAAAAATAATGTGCAACTTGATGTCAATGATCGCTTGGGGCGTTATATCGGGAGGACTGTTGTGATCACGCAAAGAAGTCACTCAGGCGTTGCCAAAGCAAGGATTGGTGACACTGAATGGCGTGTGTTGGTCGAGGATGCCAAGGTCGGTGATTCGGTTGAGATTTTAGATGTTCAATCAACAAGCTTTATTGCAAGAAAGGTATAAGATTAGATGCTTAGGTAAACGTAAACGACATTTTCTTTATGATTGTCCTTGTAGTGTTTTAGTAAGGTTGCTTTTAAATTACGCAACTCTTGCGTTGGTAAAGTTTGCGGAAGCTTTAAATGCACATCAACAAATAAAAAACGTCCAGATTGGGTAACGATACTGTTTTGAATGCTTAAGCCTTGATTAGCGCAAATTAGGTTGGCTGCCTGGGTGATTTTTTCACGCAACTCAGGTGCAACCGATGCGTCTAATAAGTTAAGTCCTGCTTCTTTGATGAGTTTTAACGGTTTGATAGTAATCAGGAGTCCCATAATAATAGCAATAATAGGATCGATGTAGATGGCAAAATGCGGTAAGCCAAAAAATACTAATATCAGGGCAATAGCAAGCGAGATATCAACGGAGGCGCTAAGTAATGCATCTGCTTTCCACAGCTCTGCATCAGCATTCAAAATTTTTGAACCTGTTTTGCGCGCAGCATTGCGAACGTAAAAATACATTATGCTACAAGTCAGGGTGCCTGTGACAGAGGCGATAAAAGCGAATAAATAGTTGGGTGTTATGGCGTGAGTAACTAGGTTAACAATTGCCATAATGATAACACTTGCTGCAACGATTAAGATAAAGCCAGCTTGTAAGAGTACAAAAACAGGCTCTAAGCGATGATAGCCATAAGGGTAGCGTTTGTTAGCAGGTTGGTTGATTTTCTTGATTACATAGAGTGATGCAGCATAGATTAGTAGTGTAATGACTGAATAGCCGACATCTAGCAGCACCGTTAAAGATTGTGCAAAGTAGACAATTACTAAGCTAAATAGCACATAGACAATGGAGAGAATAAAATTAACTTTTAGGGTTTTTGCCTCAATCATTTGTGAGGTTTGAGTACTCATGATTCTACCTTAAGTGTGATGGTATTTGTTTCTATTTACAGTGGGATATTCTAAAAAAATGAAAATTAAGAACCAAAAGGACGCTAAGGATTTTTGAGTAAATAAATAATGCTTGAAAATGAATAACTATTACTGAGATGACAGCTTGGCATTAAAGACATAAAAAAGCGGCGATATGTTGTGCCGTGAAATTGCTTAAAAGTGACTCATTGTAACAGTCATTTGCTCAAAGATAAAAGCAAAAATGCAGATCTTAGCAATAACATCATGGTTTATTAGTATTGTCTTTTCCAGTACACTAGTCAGCGTTTTTCAGTAAGTAATATTTTTTAATTAAAGATAAAATTAATTAAGGTAGATAACGTGACTAAAAGAGTAAAAACGCGTTTTGCCCCAAGTCCTACGGGGTATTTGCATGTCGGTGGCGCAAGAACTGCACTTTTTTCGTGGGTTTATGCGCGTAAAAATAACGGTGAATTTGTATTGCGTGTGGAGGATACTGATCTTGAGCGTTCAACACCAGAAGCTGTACAGGCAATTTTAGATGGCATGGATTGGCTAGGGCTACATGCCGATAGTGCGCCATACTACCAAACTGAGCATTTTGATCGCTATCAAGAAGTTATTGATCAGCTGTTGATAGAAGGTAAAGCCTATCGCTGCTATTGCTCGCGCGAGCGTTTGGATCAATTAAGAGAAACGCAAATGGCAAATAAACAAAAGCCACGCTATGATGGACATTGTCGCCACCTTGATGTCAGTGAAGAAGATATTTCAAAGCCTCATGTCATTCGTTTTAAGAACCCAGAAGAAGGTGCGGTGAGCTGGATCGATGCGGTGAAAGGCGAAATCACGATTGCCAATAGTGAGTTGGATGATTTAATTATCAAGCGCTCAGATGGTGCGCCGACATATAACTTTTGTGTGGTTGTCGATGATAGCGATATGCAGATCACCCATGTGGTGCGTGGTGATGATCATGTGAATAATACACCACGTCAGATCAATTTATATCACGCTTTAAACGCTAAAGTGCCTGTATTTGCACATGTGCCAATGATTTTGGGTGATGATGGCAAGAAACTTTCCAAGCGTCATGGCGCGGTGAGTGTGATGCAATACAAAGAAGAGGGTTATTTGCCGCAAGCGCTGATTAATTATCTTATTCGCTTAGGTTGGTCGCATGGTGATCAAGAAGTTTTTAGTCTGGATGAGATTTTGGAATATTTTGAGCTAGATGATATCAATGCCTCAGCGTCAGCATTTAATACCGAAAAATTAAACTGGCTTAATCAGCACTATATGCGTCATTTGCCAACACAAGAGGTTGCAAAAGAGCTTATTTATCATTTTCAGGTTGAAGGCTTAGATGTTAATAACGGACCTGCGTTTGATGCGCTTATTCCGGTGATGGCGGAAAAAGTAAAAACGTTAAAAGAACTCACAGAGCAATCTACTTATTTTTATCGTGAATTTGATAGATTTGATGAAAAAGCGGCTCATAAGCATTTAGTTAAAGATGCAGCCAGTGTGCTGCAGCATGTCAAAAATAAGGCAAAGGAATTAAATGATGAGAGTTGGCAGGATGAAGTTGCATTGCATCATTTATTAAAGGATACGGCCAGCGAGTTAAATCTTGGCATGGGGAAAGTTGGCATGCCCGTACGTGTTGCTGTAACCGGTTCTGGGCAGTCACCGGATATCGGCTTAACCTTGAAGTGGCTTGGTAAAGAGCGTGTTATTTCACGCTTACAAAAAGCGATCGATTTCATTGGTGAATAAAATCTAAAAAGCATATACCCATCGTGAATTATTTTGCGGTGTTTAATGTTGAGGAAGTTTTTGATGATTTTGGGTGATTGGATTGCAGCTAATAGCTAGGACTCTTAGCAAGAGCCAATCACCTAAAAGTGCGAGAAATTCAATGGCAGAAATACTGTAAGATGGTTCGCGATGGGTATGGTGTATATAACACACTGGACACACTTGGCAATGCGCGGCATACTAAGTGCTCAAACGTGGTTGGCGGGAATGTATTGTATGCAAGTTAAAAGATTAGATAAAGTCACTATTTATGCACTTTTTACTGGAATAATTGCTATCGTTTTTGCCATGACTTTGGCGTATTACTTCCCACTAATAAAGCAATCGAATCTTGCGATTCTGCTTGGTGAGGTGACGATAGTCATTCCATGGCTTGTGTTTATCATCTGTTTATTGTTGTCACTCTTTCACGGTTCAAAGCATTAGACTACGCGATTGTAGGAATGCGATTAGAAAGGCTTATGTGAGACTTGATTTTAGGCAGAAAGTGTATAAGATACTCCGATTGATATGGTGCTTAATCCACCTTTTAAAGAGGTATTTTGCAGATTGACAAGCGCATCAGATTTCAACCAGTTGTATTGATATTGTGCAAAAAGATTGAACTGAGCTATTTTATATCCGACTCCGGCAGCAACAACAGGATCAAAATGGCTAGAGCTAATATCACTGCTGACATCTGATAATTTGCCAGAAATGCGATTGTATGCATAGCCAACCTTACCAAAAACATTTAATCCTGATACTCCAGGGGCATAAAACTTACTGGTAATAAAGAAAGGGATGCTTAATAAACTTAACTTTAGATTTCCTGTGCTTGTACTATCAGAAACTTGAGAGAACTGATGAGCGTAATCAGCACCCCATTCAGCACCAATACTAATTATTGGATTAATCGCATAATCAAAACCAGTAAAAAAACCGCCAGAAATTCCCCCATCTTTAGTTGAATTATTGCTATTTTTCAATAAGTTTTTGAAATCTCCAGAAGGAAGGCTGTATCCTAGCTTAACACCAGCTAATAGACCGGTTTGAGCTTGCGCTTGCATTTGTGCATTACCGCTAGCAATCAATAATGAAGTTGCCAGTATTGCCATGAGTGATTGTTTAGATATGGTTATCATATTTTTCCCTTTTATTATTTGGTTGATATTTATGTAGAATGCTGAGTTCTACGGGTTGAAAAATGAAAAGTTACAAAATTAAGAGACAATCGTAATTGTATTGGAGATGATCGTTTGTATAATGACATTATAATAATAGGCATTAACATTAGCATCACCAAAAACATGTAGATGATCGAATACGAATCTTGATATGGTTTATATATGACACTTTTATCTCCTGCTTTTTTCTTATAAAACCCCAATAAAATATATGCGCTAAGATGGTCAATAACTTAAGTCATTCGATAACGTGATACTTAATGAAGTGTAACTCAGCAGCAGCAACCACAACATTTGTGCTACTGAGAAACAACTTCTTCCCCCTCTTTGGAAGACTTAGGAACATCAAGGTTCATATCTAGATGTTCAGATTATTATTCATGGCTATCTCTGGCTATATTGCATGCTATTTTATGTGTTTGGAAAGGAAATAAATTCACATCAAAGACATTTTTCTATAACAAAAATATCACGGAAAGCAATATGGTACTTTTGTCATAAGAAAAATAGTTTATGATGTGAAATAGTTTACAAACAAAATGCAGCTTTATATGTCACTGGTAAGGCTTAAAAAATCTACAGGTTCAAAGCTATCTTTATTCATTTCAATGTTTAAGATATTTTGATTAAACTGTGCTTTATAATTTTCAGCGCTATCTTTAAGTGATATATAAGAGGTCTGCCCTTGAGAGTTGTAAGCAGTTAATGTGCTATTACTTTTTACATAGAGTATATAGCGATCACGGTACCCATTTTCCCTATCTTGTGACTGCGGAGTTGTCGATGCATCATCCAGTAGATTAAGATGGTCATAGATATCGCTTTTTAGGTTTAAATTGAATGTTTGATTGTTGCAGTTGGTGCCAGATAAGTAAGAATGCGCTATATTCTTAGGCTCAGCAGATTTTTCAAATACAATTGCTGAACAAGTATTTTCTTGATTTGGCATAGGTAAATTATAGTTGGCGTTTAAAAAAGAAATTACCTTTTGTGCAATGTACTTGTGCACTCGACTATTAGGATGGACATCATCCCAAAACATATTGGTTTCAATACACGCTCTATAGTCAAATAACTTGCTGACAGAGTGCAGCTCTTTAATATTATCTAATAACTGATGTGTGTTTGATGATGGATTAGCATCCTGAGGTATTGGAATACAAGCGTGCGAATAGTCATCAAATCGAGGTACATCGTTTGAATGATGCTCTAAAATATCAGTGAAATAATTGTTAATATCAATATAAGTTATCCTTGCTGCTTGAGCAGATTGACTGATTTTGTGTAATCCATCATTGTACTTATCGATAGCAGTTGATAGTTTTTGTTTGAGCTCATTATAATCTTGAGGTCGGTCATAAATATTAAATCTAGGCGTTTTAGTAATGTCGGGTAAACCAACCAAAACAATATTTTTGACCCCGCTTTGTTCTAAATTTTTTATTAATAGCTCGATCCCGCTTAAGGCTTTTTGAGTCACCTCATCATAGTTATACCTATTGTCAAAAACTTGAAATTTTTGTTGCGCTTTAAATGCTGCAAAACTTATCGGATTAAGCTGTGAGTGTCTGTATGCCATATATTGATCACTAATTTGATCATTTGGTCCAGCGGCTAGATAATCATTTGCACCGGATAGCACTACGGCAAGTGTATTTTGCTTTATATGATTGCTATCAAGTGTATTCTTTGCTTCTTGCTCGATCTTATATGCCCAAAATTGGTTTTGTAGGCTGCCTGTGACAAATGGTTGTATTATATCGCCATCAGCAGTAAAGATAAATTTACCACGATATTGTTCATCTGCTTTAGGGTTTTGATCAAAGGCTGATGGATCTAGCATCCAGTTATTACCAATAAAGTCATTATAATCATTTCTTTCTAATCTTAGATTGTAAGTGATCATGTCAAATTGTGCTTCAAAATACTCAGGTATAAAACGCATATACCGATAAGCAGTTGACCCGCCAACTGCATAATTTAAGACAAAGCCATGTCTATTCGTGTTTGCATAACTTAATATGCTAGCAATAGGCACTCCGAAACCAACCAATGTTTTTAACATAGAGCGTAAGATGATGTTAGTACCATTGGGCAGTTTATCTGTCAGCTGCTCTAGCGTTTTTTTATCCAAATGACGATCGGGTGCTGTATGCGATAAATAACCCATGTGGTTAAAGTAATTAGCAAGATAATCAGCCCATGTCCCATAGTTATTGGTAAATCGACCGTAATAATAGTTATTATGCGGGGTGTTGCCTATCGAAAGATGTAATGTTCTGTTATGCAGATTACCGTTATCGGATAGACTATCACCAAAAATAACAATTTGGTCAATTTTGTTAGAAGCGTTATGCATTGAGGTTGTATTAGCTAGCGATAAACCGCTAAGTAAAGTAGCAGCCAAGCAGATACTGATTTTTTTATAGTTTTTAAACATGCTATGTGTCACCTAAGTTTTTTTAATTGTTGATTATCCGTAAATGGTTTTAATATCAACTTTTGCTGGAGCGCCACCACGACTTAAATCAATATAGACATCTGTAGTGTCATATGGGATGCGAACACGGCTATTGCTGAAATTGCCACAGTACATCGTTGATTTGGTTTCCACTAAACGACCATCAACCGAAACTGGAACCTTATGACCAACACCACAGCCTTCTAACCAGATATAGTTTACAGGGTCAGGCTGAAGACTTGCTTCGCCATATGTAGGAACAGTATAATCAATAGTGTTTCCCCAGCCGACATATTTTGTATAATAACCAATCGCCCATGCTGGTGAAGTTACTAAGGATTGCCATGCACGACCAACTCCAATAACAAGTCCAGCCCCACTTTTATGTATGTGCACTTTAATATTCCTATTTTCATTGCTCGTACGAATGTAGTTAACTTTGACATTATCGACTTTGAGTAAAGTTAAATAATCTCCATTATAAGAATATTTAAGAGATATAGTATTACGTGATTTAAAGCATGTATCATTGCCACAATCTTTATTTGTTATGACAAACTCTGGAGAGCTACTATCGTTAGACTGTGGTTTGAATTTTGTTACAGTCCCGATATCTATATCATTAAAGTAAACGTGTACATTTGCCAATTGTGGGTAGTTGCTTGGATTATCAACACGCCTTTTAATGGCCGCATATACATTAAAAGAAATATTTACATTATTTCCTACCTTAGGATTCATGCTGAAGGTATATTCTAGTTTCGCTTGAGTTCCCCAATATCCTTCATTACCTTTAGACATATATACATATCGTGCAGTGGAGCCTTTGCCATATAAAGGTTCAGCATCTGTAAAAATATATTGTTCATCAGTGCTCTGCCACGTCCCACCTACATTGTAAAAACTTTTCCAATGTTGCTCTTTATCAACTAGATTACCATTGTCATCTACACCTGTTGCTGGGATGGTTGGGAAATTCGGGCCTAGTGAGGATCCATAGACAGCACTTGATATTAATGAGCACAATAAAAGAGATTTAATGATATTTTTCATAATATTTATCCTTGTATTTACTATTTTTAATTAATTGATTGATTTAAGAGCCTTTAAATGTGGTTATCAGTACTTTGTTAATCGCAACATCACTTGCCAAAGTATTCTGACGTCCAAGAATATACTCGATCTTTTTAATATTTTCTGGTAAAGAAACTTGATCTTTTAACGCCGCACTGCAAGCTTGGTTTTTTCTAACTTCTTGAGTGACTCCATCAATGATAATTGGCACATTTCTACCTATACCACAACCTAATAACCATAATGAGCTTACATGTTTGAAGCTACCATCATGGCCATATCTGTATAGATCATAATCTACTGATTTTCCTCCAGGAACACTTTTGAACGCGTAATCACTACTCCAATCTGGTGAGATCACCACATCTCCAAATTGTCTGCCCAAACCAATTAGACGACCATATCCCTTTGATGCAGTATTAGTTACTGTTACCTGAATCTTCTGATTTTCATTAGGCTTATATTGAGGGTCCATTTGCTTTGATAGTTTTTGGTGTATTAAGATTTTATCCTGATATGAACTAAATTCATCTACGTTTTTAGTAGATACCTCTGCTGCAAAACTTACATGTGATAGTGAAAATAATACTAGCGATGCTAAACCATATTTGTTTATCATGATTTTTTCCATTTTGATCTTAAAATTTGTTGTTACAATATTTTGATATTGATTGACACCCTTCTTTACATAACTGTTGTAATCGAGTGTCAATAATCACTTTCAATATAAAATGACACAAAAGTATCATGTAATAAAATTATTAATTTTTATAAGTTGTTATCAGTACTTTATTAATCGCAGCATCATGTGCAACAGTATCCTTTTGTCCAAGAATATACTGGATCTTTTTAATATTTACTGGTAAATAAACTTGATCATTTAACGCCGCAGAGCAAGCTTGGGTTTTTCTAACTTCTGTAGTGACACCATCAATGATAATTGGCACATTTCTACCTATACCACAACCTAACAACCATAATGAACTTATATGTTGGAAGTCACCGGTTGTACCATACCGATATAAGGTGAATTTTTCTGTGTGTCCAGCGCGTACAGATTTGTAAAAGTAACCAGCTGCCCAAGATGGAGAGACTGGGAAACCTCCAAACTGTCTGCCCAGACCAATCAATCGACCATAGCCAAGTGCAGAAGTATTAGTTACCTCTACCTCAATCTGTTGATTTTCCTTTGGTTTATATCCATTATCTGCGGGTGTTGCGGGTGTTAGCGGTGTTAATGGTTTAGAGTGATAGAAGTGAATATTATCAACTTTAATGGCAGGACGCTGTTCAATGCTTGTCTTATATAAGATTATATCTAATTCATTATCTCCCTCTTTGAAGCAGGCTCCTTTATCTTTGCATGTTTTAAAATCAATGGTGAATTTGTCATTTGGATTATTAACATCTGGGGTGTTTCTTACGATGTAACCAACAGTAGCACCGTTGAGTTCAATCTTGGGCAGTGGTTTATTCATCTGATCATTTGCATCGCCAAGTATTGTTGCGTATGCATTAAATTCCACTGCTAAATCTTTAAAGTTATCTGGGCTTACCTTAAAGTGAGTAGTAAACGCGATCTTTTCTTTAGCATTCTGTGACACAGTTGGTCCTATATAGCGAGAAGTTGTATCAAGGTTCTCACCAGTTAAGCCCAACTCCGAAGGCATAATTGCATTTACAGCAAGATGTGATGAAGAATCATCGCTAATGGCTATGTAGTTGAAATCAGGGGTGTGTCCATCGTAATCGATTAAAGAACCATTATATTGGTTATATCCTGTAGGATATAAGTTGATATCTGTCTGCGTATCTGCTGCAAAGCTTAGATGCGATAGTACTGATAAGGCTGCTATTGACAGTAAATTTATTTTATTCTTCATATTGACTCTCCGTTTTTTTATATCAAATTAAATTTTTACAAAATGACTATAGTTTTTGATTATTTCTTTGATTTCCCCCCCATAGAAGATCTGTGTTTAATTAATGTTGTTTGCTATATGCTACTCACAATGTTGATGTATTTTATAGGCTTGTATAATGTAGATCTGTGTGATCAACTTTTATTGCAGTTACAGCGTTTGGAATATATGCATAGACATCTAATCTTAAAGTGTTTTCACCCTTTACAAGACAAATGTGTTGCAGCTTACATGTTTTGTCATTGATTATAACATTTGGACTATGTGATCCCATCTCTGGCTCAAGCATGGTGATATTAGAGATTTTCTGATTGTTTATTGAAATTTTGCTTTTAGGAATAGATGGAACAGAGTCATCAGGCAGTACATTAGTATATGCATCTAATGTAAGCTCTACCTTACTTAGGTCAATGCTATCAGGTAGCGTAAATCTATAAATGAAAAAATAATTAATCGGGTGATCTATCGAAGGATTCATAGTTATAGTAGGCTGTATATATCGTGCAGTGGTATCGTCAGCGCTAACATTAATAGCTTTGGGATCAGTTATTCTAACTTCATACTGAGAGCTTTGAGCACCACCATTATCATTGCTGTATATTTGATATACTGATTCGCCGGTAAATCTCTGACCGATAGCACCTAGCGAATGATTAGCGTCAAATTGATTAACCCCTGTATTTAATAACTTAGGTAATGGTGGATATATAGGTGTAAAGCCACCGTTGCCCTTAAATATTAAATTGTTGTCATCAAGCGGCTTGATTTGTTGACTATCAACAAGAATATTTAGCGGATATGATCCTGATTTATCCGATGCAAAACTTGCTTGATATTGTTGATTGAGACTAGCAATCGATGTCGAATTTAAATCACCGGCGCTAGCATTTAATAAATTAGTCACTCCCTCGAGCAAATCTCCAGCGCTATCTTTGATAAAAATATCTACAATATTAATATCTTTACCATCCGATTCTGCATTGTTCTTAGTAATGCTATAACTAGACTTATTAATATCAATTGATGAAATTTTACTTGTGGAGGTTAATGTTGTTGATTGCCCTTCATTATAAGTGGCGGCTATTGCAATCGTCCTATAGTCAATGTCATTATTTGGGTTTAAAGGCTTAAACTGCCCTTTCCAGCTACAAGACTCCCCAGATTTTAAAGTGGTTAGCGTGTTACAGCTACTGTTATCTTTATCGACAATAAAGCCATCACTTTGCTCTGCACTGACATAAAACTTCACTCCAGTGGCAGGCTCTGTGCCAACGTTTGTAAACTGATATTCAAAATTGAATGTTGTTCCTGAAATCGTTGCTTTGGGAATATCATGTATACGGGTGTATTGAATAGGAGCGTTTGTTATTTGCGAAATAGTGCCAATAGAAATGGTTTTAGCGCCCTTATAGGCTATTGCTATATTGTAAACCGCAATCGTTTGTCCAGTGGTTAACTCACCAGATGTAACATCTCCTTCAATAATACAACTCTCTCCAGAGGCAAGAGACGTAAGGTCTTGGCAGCTGTTATTTGTGAACTCTAGTTTCTTATAGTTGCTAGTGGCTGTTGACCAGATCAAGTCTTGAGCGGTTTCTGGGCTGCTATTTATGATCTGATATTTAAAATGATATTGACTATTGGGCAATATGTTGTCTGGGATCTCAAGATCTTTTTTAATCGTCAACGCAGATGCAATATTATGAGCATGATTAATGATATTGACATTAGCTGCACCAACTGGAGAAATGGTTGAAGCAATCAAGGCATTTCTCGTACTATCTGTAGTGATATACTTTCCTGCAATGCGACATGATTGAGAAATATCAATTGTCCCCCCTGATTTATAGGTTAGGCAATTACTCTGATCAGGGTTGATAACAATTCCTTTATCAGAATCGAAGTTATCGGTGAGACTTTTGATATCTATTGGTTGTTCTGATCTGTTTGAGACCTCATAGGTAAAAGGGTAAGTAATACCAGTTAATATATTATCAGGTAATGAGTTAAGGTAACTTACAGTAAGGTTATTTTCATGTGTATAAGTATGTAATTTGAGCTTAAGTGCCTCACCACCACTATAGGTTACATCAATATCACTAAAATAATTGGTATCAGACATATCGCCTTTAAAATCAAGTTCAATTAAGCATGATTCGCCAGCAGCTAAAGTTGTTTTAGTGATACAACTACTATCCGCTTTGATTGCAAAAGCGTTATCAGCGCTTGAAGTGCTTTTGATGGCAAGGTCACTAATGGATGAGCTGGATTTATTAATTAATTGGTAGATAACCGGATAATTTATATTAGGTTGTGTGTTTTCAGGTAATGGTTTTAAGGCAATATCCTCGATATCGGTATTACCAAAAGTGATATTAGCAATAGGTAATAGTTGTTCAGACAGAGTTACAGCGCCACTTATGCTTTTTGTCGCTATGATATCAAACGAGCAGGTTTGACCTGGTGATAATTGAGTTATGCAAGAATTGTTTAAAATATTTACTGAATCATTGTCATTAGCTGCACTATTACTAGTGAACACAGGCTGATTGAATACAATACTATCGATGGTACTAGTATTAAGGACTGAAAAATCAATGACTTGATTAAGTGGAAGGGTAATGTTTTTATCCCTGCTGGTCCACAGGTTGTTAGCATTGGCATGTATTGTTGTCGATATTGATGTCTTATTGCCGTCAATTAAAGCATCTAATTTGATATCTGAACCTACATTGTACTTTCCAATATTGCTAATTAATAAGTCACAGTTATCACCAATAGGAATGTTTTGGCAAACATTGTTAATTGTAATGTCCTTAGAGCCGTTAGTAATAATTGAATAAAGCTTCGCATTATTCTCTTTACGAATATTTAAATGCTTCATGCTTAGGTTAACAGGAAGTTTGGTATAAGCGCTTTGTGTTGAGTCAATATTCTCGGATGAGATGACATAGCCATCTAAACTAGATCCTTGTTGTTGATAATCCGCAGATGACCCTGAAGAGCATCCATATAAAAATAAGCTGCTAGTAACCAATGCAAGCACAGGCTTAATTTTCCCATATTTCATTTTTATCCCCTTTCCCATCAAAGTGGTAATTTTTCATCATTTAATGACTGAGTTTGTTTTGAACTCAGCTTCCAAATTTAAGGTGACTAAAAATATTCACCTTCAAAAAGTCATCAACCCTCCCAGGATGATTTTCAATTCAACCAAAGGCGCTACCAATGCTGCGCAATTTGCTTGATGAAATTGAGTGTATTGTAAGCTTGATGCTGTGGTTGTGCGTCACGAAAAAATACCTTTTTCATAACAAATTTATCATATTATTGATCATCAACTATCAGGCTTGATGCTGTGTAAGGGCGCATGTATTGTAAATTTATTGCTTTTTGAGTATTTAAAAAGGATGGATGCGCTTTGTGAGGTCATTTCTTCAGTAAAAAAATGACTAGAATGTGATTGTTTTGTGAAGTCTTAGAGATACGATATTCAATGTCTTCAATAGATATGGAGTTTAAATCTATGAATTTTTTAAAAAGAGTTGTAACGATCAGCGCATTGGCAGGCTCTATAGCCTTTAGTGTTAATTTCGGTTTCGGTCTAAATAGCGGTTCAAATTACAATCAGGTCAAGATGGATTCACTTGAATTTGCAGTTGGGGAGCATGATAATGCGGGGCATAAAATGCCTATTATTAATTATACGGTGCTCTACAAGCCTGCCGTGGGTTTTGAAGCATATATGCCGCAACAAAGATTAGAATTTGGACACCCGCTTAATTTCAAAGTGGACTCAAAAACGGGATATTTGCAAATCGAAATAAATGGGCAGTATTACCCTGTCTTAAATATTAAATTCTCAACGACTCCTTTGGCATGGCAGCCAAATTTTGTGGTTGTTTCTGGTCAGCAGGCGGAGCATCAAAGTGGCTATTATTGGCAAAAGATTGCATATCATAGTATCTGGTTGCACGGTAAGGATCTTGAGTCTGCAACTCAGGAGAATACTAAACGACTTAGCTATATTGTTTCCAGTTCTACAAATGAACATAAGCAGTTATTCAGGGTGAAGTATGGATATGACTCGTCAACATTTGATATTGTTGAGCATGTTCGCAGCAATCATTACCTTAGAATCCTTCCTAAAGAAAATAAGGTCATCGTTGTTTTTGGAAAATAACGACTTAATCAATAGAGTTTGTGTTAAATGCTTAAGGAGTAGCCAATGAAAGTTTTTCAATTTTTGATTTTGTCTGTCACTTTAAGCGTAAGTATGATCAGTGTGGTATCTGCTGCTGATAGTGTCCATAAGGTTAGGATATGCAATATGAGTGGAGTTACAATATTGTAGGATTTGCTAGCCTAAGTCATGAGGTATATTATCCCAGTGTAATTAGACATGGCGAGCCTCTATTATATGGTGAATGCTATCCGAAAAATCCGCCAAGCGATGATAATTTTGATTATCCATTGGTGACAACAGGTTCAAACGCAGCTGATGTGTGGGGTTATGTTATTGATTATACTGCTTATAATGGAGATAAGTATAGTTATTCAAATGTTAGAGCTGATGGACATGTAAATATAACATATGATTATGCAAACACTTTCAACCCGTCTACTCAGCGGTTAAGGATAGTGGATATGGTGACTTTTACTGATCCTTATTTAGGAGCAAAACTATGTAGTATAAAAGATTGGGATGGATGGATACAAATAAACTTTAATAATGTGCCGTGGGGATCAGATCCTACCACTATCGATATTTATAGTGGGAGTTGCACTGTCTCATATAACTATCAGTACACATATTGATTTATTAATTTTAAAGTTGTCGAAATAACTTTTTTAACAAGGAGCCAAAGTTATGAAAAGTAAAATATTATGTGGTTTAGTTTTATTGTCTATGTGGTATCCTTATCTTTCCAGCGCCGAGGAAACTAATGGTAAAGCCAGGCACTTGGATATGCTTAACGATAAGAATGATCATTCTGCTGTCAGTACAGCTGTAGATATTTCAAATCTATTAAAGCCGGATTTTAGTAAAGACGGTAAAAAATATTACTTAAATAGAGCAACGGGTCAATATGTGGAATATCAGCACAAGATTAGTTATTGGTTCCCTAGTGGATTTGAGGTTTATGACGATGATGGTTGGTACAAACAATGGGATTTTAAGACGCCAGATGATTATACGATTGCAAAATCATATTTTAGTATGGGTTATTATACTGGACTTTATTCTCCTTTTTACGCAAACATAAGCTTTTACTGGAAAGGTAAATTTAAAGTGGTTGGTGCTAATATGGTCTTTTGGCACAATAGTATTAGTTGTGGTTATAATATAATAGGTACTGTTTTTCACAATTGTAAGTATAAGAAAGAAGGAATGTATCCGCCAAATAGTGGTTATGATGGTCGTTATGTAGATTTTAGTGAAGAAGAAAAAATACCGATAGCTTATGTATATACTAATAACAGTTCCCTTCCAAGAAGTTATTGGGGTGCAGCTGAAAGTTTTGTAGTTAATATTTATTACAATGATTTGTGGTGACACATATCCAAAGTACGCGAATACTTTAGAGATAGTGTAGGTCATATTGAATTTATAAAGGAAATCAAGTGATCTTGTATTTAAAGGTTTTAATATATAACCTCCAAGTTTGTTTGGTTGCAATGAGATTATCCAAGTCTTACACAGCATAGATAATCTCTTTTGCTACCTCTATTTTAGAAAGGGCTGTGTGCCTATTATACAAATCCGTCAAGTCAATTTTGTGAGGTATCTAAAAATGAAATATATATCAATTCTTCTGTTAATGTTTTTTTCAAATATTGCATCAGCTCAATATATCTATTTATTATATGTTGGTGGTCACTATTCTCCTAGTGAAGTATATCAAATGATTGATTCAGCTCGCGACCAAAATAATGTAATAGTAGATAATCATGGCACATTAGTGGATTCATTTTTTGGTAATAATGAACAAAGAAATCGATTGCCCCTAGGAAATAATGTTGCACCAGTTGCAGCTGTGCCAAGAAACGGAAATGCTTTGATTCTTAGAATAGAGGTTCGGAACACTTGGGGCGCTTATTGGTATAATCTTGGAGCAACAATCCGAGCGATGCAACGAGATACTGATTACTGGAATAATGTTTTAGATGAAAATCAAAGACAATATTTTAATCAATCTGCTACAGCAGATATGGCTTGGTTTATTAATGGTCCTATTCGAGTTGCCAATGTTGATAGGGCTATCTTTTATAGAAATGGGGTAGAGGTGATGGCGCAAGATAATACGCATCATATTATGACGCCATATATTGATAATAATGCTCCAGCCCCAAGAAACTTATGGGGTAATGCCCCTAATCAAGGTAGGGTTGTTGTGTTGCGACAGACAATTGGTCATGTTTATAATTTAGCGGCTAATTGCATTGGTCTTAATTCATTAAAAATGAAGACTTTGACCAATAATGATAATCAAACGTGTGATACTCAATATATCTCTGTATCAGAGTATGGTCAAAGCATATATTCTGTGCCAATTTTTGCATACAACTCATCATATAATGATACGAGATATCTGGGGTATCCGAATGGTACTTATTTAGGCTTTGCCGATAATAGTGATGAGTCTAGCAATTATTCAAAGCCAACATCTGACTTAATGTATGGTTTGGGAGGTGATCTCTATTCTATAGTAGCGGTAGCTAGATATGTTAATTATAGTATTGTTTTTTATGACAATGGTACATGGCGCTATCACTATGCTTACAATAGTTTTTCAGAACTAAGAAATATAAATGAATTCAATGAGAATGTAACAAAATATTATAAAGATTTAGTAGCTGTCGTTCCAAGACCTAATAGTAATACATTATATTTCTTTTTTAGCAATGGTAGAGTTGTCAAGGATTATGAAGGATCAAATGCTTCTGAGGATACTAATACTATTGATTCGTGGCCAGCATTCAAAACCTATAATTTAGATCCTCATCAGATTATTGCAGCAACAGAATATAAAGATGAAAAGATTTACTTTTTCTTTGCTGATGGTAGGTATGCAAAATACAATTGGAGTAGTGATATGATAGAATCTGTCGGCTATACAGCTGAAGATTGGAGGCTGCATCAACCTGTAGATCTAGAGACAGGTGCTATGTGCTGGGGTGTCGGTTGGGAGTTTGGAGCGACTTTCTATTGTACTCTTGATACGCCGGTACTTTCATCATCTGGGGCGGCATATTGGCATTTTAGTGGAACGGCTTGGGGCGTAGCTGCTTTTCCTGGACTTAGTCTTACACAAGGAACACTTAGTCTTGATGGATATAATTTCACACCAAGAAAATGTGAAGGCGTAAATATATATAGCGCTGGCGTGTATTTGAGAATGGCTTTTAAGTGTGGGAATACAGAGGGCCTAATTAGTGTACTAAGTGCGTCCGCACCAGCACTCTATCCAATCGATGGCGGTGGAAGGTTTTATTAACTGATTAAACCACTGATCTAGATATGAATTAGTTAGTTAGTAATTTGCTTAACTTGATCAATTATTATCATTTGATAAAAGAACTACATAGTACGCAAACTCATAAAGATAGTAGTGCGCTCGTACTACGATATCAGACTATCTTTGCTTGTAGCGTGATAAATAAATATTTTTTTTGTGAAGTAATTGTTATTTTTACAACAGATAATGGCATGGCTTAGATCAAAAACCAATAATAGGAGCTGAATATGAAGTTTAACAATGTTAAGAAAGCAGTCGTGTTGATGTCATCAGTCGTAGTGATGGCAGTAGTTTCTAGCTCGATTGTAAATGCTTCAGACAATAATATGTCAATGCAAAAAAGTAATGCAATGATGAAAGATGACAAGATGGCAATGAAGAAGCATGATGCCATGATGATGAAAGACGATAAAATGGCAATGAAGAAGCATGATGCCATGATGATGAAAGACGATAAGATGGCGATGAAGAAACATGATGCCATGATGATGAAAGACGACAAAATGGCAATGAAGAAGCATGACGCCATGATGATGAAAGACGATAAGATGGCAATGAAAAAAAATGATGAGATGATGAAGAAAGACGCAAAGATGTCAATGTAATATTATATATCTTACTTTCAGTGATTAATTTCTAGGGGGAGAATTAATCATTATTCACTTTACTTATTCATTTAGTTTGTTAATAAGTTCGATCACACTTAATCATGATATTTATGTGTGTATGTCTTACTTTTATCTGCTTATAGACTAATTCACCTTGATTCTGGAGAGATAAACATGCTTAATTTTTCATTACCACTTGCTTTTTTAGAGGGTATCGGGCTAGTCGTGCAACCCTGTATTATTCCAATTTTGCCATTTATGTTAGCAGGTGGCGCAACAGGGGGAAAACGTAAACCTTATGGAATTATTGTAGGCTTTATTTTGACTTTTACTTTGGCAACTTTATTACTTAGGGCGTTGATTAAAGTGACGGGTATTCCTGATGAGTGGATTAATAATGTTGCTTATGCGTTATTGATATTAATGGGAATTACGATGGTGTTTGATTCGTGGGCAAATAAATTTTCGATGCTCACTCAGCGTTTTACCGATTCAGCGCAAAATTCAAAAACATTGAATAATAATGAGGGTGGATTTTTTAGTGGTATTATTTTCGGTGCGTTGATAAGTATCGTTTGGGTGCCATGTGCTGGTCCTATACTTGCGGCGGTCATTTTGCAAACAATTACGAGTCAAACAACTTATTATAGTTATTTGATTTTATTGGCGTTCTCGTTAGGTAGCGCTATTCCAATGTTTATCATTGCGATCTTTAGTAGAAAGATTATTGGGAAAATTGCTTTTTTGCGCCAGCGTTCGCAGTTAATAAAGAAAGTATTTGGTGTTGTTATCATTCTGTCATCTTTAATTTTTGGGTACACAAATGTGGTACAGAAATATTTTGTAACCAATGCCTCAGCGGCAGATATTATGTCGATGTCATCAACTACTACACCAGGTGATAAGCCAAAAATAAAATTACATAGTAATCTTAAGGATGGATTAAATGATCCTTATGACGCACCAACGATTGCTCCAGGGAAATGGATTACTGATGTAAGTGTTAAAAAAACATCTGTGTTAACAGAATTCTTTGCTAAGAAGAATGGTGATGTTTCGGCATTAAACTTCTCAGAGCTAAAAGGTAAAGTCGTTCTAGTAGATTTTTGGACATATTCATGTATTAATTGTATTCGTACAGTTCCTAACCTTGAAAATTTATATCAAAAGTATGGCAAGTATGGATTTGTCGTGATTGGTGTTCATTCACCTGAGTTTCCATTTGAAGAAAAATATGAAAATGTTGCCAAGGCAGTGAAAGATTTTAAAATTACCTATCCAGTTGTCCAAGATAATAAATTTGCGACATGGTTAAGATATGAAAATAAATATTGGCCACAGCAATACCTTATCGATCAAGATGGCCAAGTGGTTTATCGTCATGATGGCGAAGGTGATGAGGATGTGATTGAGCATAATATAAAGCAGCTGTTAAACTTGAACAAGAATCTAGATGAAAATAGTGCATCAAGTCAAATATCAGAAGATGTTGATTACTATTCCACACCAGAGACTTATCCTGGACTTGAAAGAGCCGAGCGATTTGCTAATAAGCAAGGACTGCATTATGGTGTAAACATATATAAAGGCATGACAGACCTTAAACTTAATTATTGGGGATTGTCAGGTTTGTGGGAAATCACAGATAAATATATTACCCCGCAAAAAGCAGGCGCTGAAATTAGTTTGCACTTTACAGCACGCCAAGTTTATATGGTAGCAGGCTTGGGTGATAAGCAACAAGGAGCTTCTTTTGAGATACTTCTAAATGGCAAGCCTTTAAATGCTGATCGGGGCTCTGATATTAGTAGTAAAAATGAGTTATTAGTAAGCGATCATCGATTGTATAGACTGCTGTCATTTAAAAAAGTAACAAATGGAGTCATTGCTTTAAAAGCATTAAGACCTGGTGCGCAAATATATACGTTCTCATTTGGTTAAGCTATGTGCTATGATATCCTGTCAAAAGCTCTGCAAATAGTGGATTTGCAATTTAAGACAAAGAGGATTTCAAAAGTGAAAGTTTTAGTGATTGAGGATCAGGAAGATATTAGCGGTTTGATTGAGATTAATCTTAAAATGTTGGAATTTGAAGTGGTTGTGTGCGCTAATGGTGAATCGGCGAAAAAGGCGCTATTGCATCAGGAGTTTTCTTTAATAACAATCGATCTTAATTTACCTGATTGTGATGGCTTGGATCTATGCAAATATGTGCGTGAGCACACCCAGAAAACTCCAATATTAATGCTAACAGCGCGTAGTAGTGAGATTGATAAGGTCGAAGGGTTGTCTTGTGGTGCGGATGATTACCTTACAAAGCCATTTGGAGTATTGGAGTTTCAAGCGCGTGTAAAAGCATTAATTAGGCGCAATACCTTATCTGTAAGTACGCATAAGTCGAGCCTACGGATAGGTAGTCTTGTGATAGACCCTGATAAACACAAAGTATTTAGAGATCAAAAAGAAGTTGAGTTAACCAGTAAAGAGTTTGATATCTTATATTTTTTGGCGAAAAACCCACAGAGTGTCTATAGTCGAGAGCAGTTACTTGATTGCGTTTGGGGTGTTAAATATAGTGGCTATGAGCATACAGTGAACTCGCATATTAATCGTTTAAGGATGAAATTGGAGCCAGATCCTGCAAATCCTATATATATTAAAACTGTGTGGGGTGTCGGTTATAGTTTTCATGGTGCATAAATGTTTAAAAATCGCCTAAGTATTCAATTAGCAGCACCTATCATTGTATTAACATTGCTTGTTATGGTAATTATTATTTTTGCCTTTTATGACCTAAATCAAACCTTTAATGATACGGTTGATCAAGAGATTCATCGATCGTTAGCAAGCTATGTTGTTGCTAATAACAGTGATTTGAAGCACGGTAAAGTTGATGAGCAATGTTTGCGCCAGATTTTTAATAATCTGATGCAGCTAGGCCCTGAGTATGAGGTCTATGCTGTTGATAAGTCAGGGAGACTTATCGCAACATCAGAAGCAAATATTGAGATTAAAAGAGATATAGTTGACTTGAAGCCAATTAAAAATTTTTTGAGCGATAAGGATTTACCTATTTATGGTACCAACCCAGCAAGTTTAGATGAGCTAAGCACATTTTCGGTTGCTCCCATTAGCAAGTCTAATAATACGCTTGTTGGGTATTTATACATTGTTTTAAATAGCCACAAGAAAATAAGCAGCAACCAACAATACCTGTGGTCAACAAATTTTGAGAAGATACTTTTATTTATGATATTTATGTCGTTATTGATATTGCTTTTGATTATCTATATATATCTAAGTGTTACTAAGCCAATACTGAGGCTGAATAAGCAGATGCTTCGCTTTCGAGAAAGCGATTTTACCCAATTGCCGTCATCACCGAAAAAAAATATTTGGAAAGCAATAGAAATAAATAGCCTAGAGTCGCACTTTGATGAACTATCTTTTCATATCGCAGCACAGTTCACTAGAATTAAATCTGTCGAGAAACTAAGAAAAGACTTGATTTCATATGTTTCGCATGATTTTAAAACACCGCTTGCATCTTTAAAAGGTTATTTGGAGACATGGCTTATCCTAAATGAGGGTGCTGAAAATAAGAGTTATATTGAAATTGCATTAAAAAATGCCAATAATTTGCAAAGACTTATTGAACAGCTGTTAGAGATTGCTTACTTGCAAACTAGTCAGCAGAAATTAAGCTTAGAACCCATATTAATTGCTGATTTAGCGAATGATGTATTAAATTCTTTTCGATTAAATGCACTAGAAAAAGGTGTTTTACTGACGCTTGACTGTGATGATACTGGTGTATATGTGAATGCTGATATTCGAGCGCTTGAAAGGATCTTAACTAACTTAATTGATAATGCAATAAAGTATTCATTTTCAGGCAAACAAGTAGTTTTAAGCATTAAATCTAGCGTGGATGTTATTATTATAAGCATTAAAGATCAAGGGAAAGGCATTCCTGAGGATGAGTTAGCCTATGTATTTGACCCAAGTTATCGTGCAAAAAATAGCGTGCAGTCTCAACATAGCATGGGATTGGGGCTAACTATTGTTAAGTTATTGCTAGAATTACATGGTTCAAGTATTTATGTTGAGAGCAAGTTAGGCAAGGGAACTTCTTTTAGCTTTGAGCTGCCCATGGATAGGGTGTAAGTCTAGGCTGATAAATGCTCTAGTGCTTGTGTTAATAGCCTTTACATAAAAAGAACACTTTTCGCTTGCGCCGATAGCTTACGCTCTATATACTGCTTGGCGTAAAATTAAGGGATAAAATCTAACGATGCTAGCAAACCGAAAACTATATAAAAGGCACTTTTTTGCTTTCCAAATGATCCTTGTGATCTTGGGGAGTTTGGTGTGTCTTTTGTGGGGTAAAAGCTATGCCGTTGGGTTCCTGTTGGGCTCGTGTTTGATGTTTGTAGCCAATGTTATTTTCTTATTACGTCTTTTTTTGCGCAAAGCGCAATATCATCCTTTCAAAGAAGTGTGCATTTTATATGCCTGTGAGTTTGCAAAATTAGTCATGGTTGCTGTCGGCACTGTGTTAATTGCAATTTATGTGCAACCGAAGTTTCTGCCGTATATTGCGGGGCTTTTGGTGTTGCAACTGGCAATGTGGTTTATGCCGCTTTTTATGAAGTTAACCCATTTAAAATAAACCCTAAACAAATAAGAGAAGAGTGATATGGCAGGAGAAAGCTTAACTTCTTCAGAATATGTAAGACACCATCTTCACCATTGGCAGGTGAGTTTGGGCGATTCTTCGTTCTGGACGCTAAACTTAGACACCCTTATAGTCAGTATTGTATTGGGCGTGTTTTTCTTAAGCTTAATGTATTTAGCAGCAAGAAAAGCAAGCTCAGATACTCCAGGTAAATTCCAAAATGGGGTTGAGCTCATATGTGAATGGATCGATGGCGCAGTAGCTGATACTTATCATCATAAGCGTGACTTTGTAACCCCTCTTGCGATTACGATTTTCGTATGGGTATTGTTGATGAACTTTATGGATTTGATTCCAGTAGATTTTGCAGGGCGTTTGATCGTGCTTTTTGGTGGTTCGTCTGAAGCATACTTCAAGATCGTGCCAACGGCTGATCCTAACTTAACCTTTGCGTTATCATTGAGCGTCTTTATTTTGATTATTGGTTATAACCTTAAGGCTAAAGGTGGCTTTGGTTTACTAAAAGAAATCTTAAGTGCGCCCTTTGGTATCTGGGCTTTCCCATTAAATATCGCCTTTAGAATTATTGATGAAGTCGTTAAGCCATTGTCATTATCACTGCGTTTGTACGGTAACTTATTCGCAGGGGAGCTGATCTTTATCTTGATCGCTTTATTACCATGGTGGATTCAATGGACATTGGGCGGATTATGGGCGATATTCCACATCTTAGTTATCGTGATTCAAGCATTTGTATTTATGATGCTAACAGTGGTTTATTTGAATCTTGCACAAGATGACCATTAATGAGAGTTAAGAGTTAAGAATTAAACGAGTTAAAAAACTAAAACTAAAAAAACCAACTAAGGAGAAAAAAATGGAAATGTCATTACAAGTACTAGGTCAATTAAACGGTCTAACAGCAATTGCCGTTGCGTTATTGATTGCTTTGCCTGCATTAGGAACTGCGATCGGCTTTGGTGTGTTAGGTGGTAAGTACCTAGAAGGTGTGGCACGTCAACCTGAATTAAGCGGTATGTTACTGGGGCGCATGTTTATCGTGGCGGCTTTCGTTGATGCGTTCGCGGCAATCTCAATCGCAATCGGTTTCTTGGTTCTTTATGCAAACCCATTAGCAATTAACGGTTTAGCAGAAGCTGCAACAAAAGCACTAGGTGCATAATTAACGATAAATCCTGAACATATCCACAAGGAGAAATCATGGATATTAATATTACGCTAATCGGTCAGATGATCACCTTTATCATCTTTGTCGGTTTTACCATGAAGTTCGTTTGGCCGCCGTTGAAAAAAGCAATGGACGAACGTCGTGCAAAGATTGCTGATGGCTTGGCTTCCGCTGATCGCGCGGAAAAAGAGCTAGAAGTTGCGAAAAGAAAAGCCCAAGAGCTTATTCATGAAGCAAAAGCTCAAGCAACGAAAATTATTGAGCAAGCCAATATGCGTGCGATGCAAATCGATGAAGAAGCAAAAGAGGCAGCACGTGTTGATGCAGATCGTATTCGTAAAGCAGCTAATGATGAAGCTGAAGCACATATGATTGCAATGAAGCAAAAACTACGTAAAGAAGTCGTAGGCATTGCTGTTGCTGGTGCTGAAAAGCTTATTAGTAAAAACATTGATATGACAACCAATAATCATTTATTGGAAGAAATGGCAGCTGAACTTTAAGAGGTACGATCATGGCAGACTTAACGCCGATTGCAAGACCTTATGCGCAAGCTGCTTACGAGTATGCTAAAGCACATAATGCCGTTGCAAACTGGAATATTATGCTACTTAATCTGTCGGAATGTGTGGCAGATAATCAGGTGGCATTGTTGCTTGATAACCCTGCCTATTCTCAGTCAGATGTATCCGTATTGATATTTGATGTCTTAAAAGACGTGCTTGATGAGCATGGTAAGAATTTTGTCAAACTGGCTGCAGAGCATAATCGTTTGACAGTTATTCCAACGATTTATAAGTTGTTTTTATTACATAAAGCCGAAGATGAGAAAGCTAAAAAGGCGAAGATCACGACGGCATTTGAAACTTCTGATGCAGAAATTCAAAAATTAAAAACAAAACTTGAGCAAAAATATCAGTGCGCAATTGAAATTGACGTGGCAGTTGATGCAAGTTTAATTGGTGGAGCAACGATTGAGATAGGGGATCATATTATTGATGGTTCTATCAAAGGCAAGCTTCAAAAATTACAGCACGAGCTACAAGCTTAAACAAGATTAATAGGAATAAAGACTATGCAGCTTACTCCAGCAGAAATTAGTGAATTAATAAAAGAGCGTATTGCCAAGTTTGACAATGCGCCACAAACAAAAACAGAAGGTACTATCGTATCTGTTTCCGATGGTATTATTCGTATTCATGGCTTAAATGAAGTTGCCGCAGGCGAGATGATCGAGCTGCCAGGCGGTGTTTATGGTCTGGCACTTAACCTTGAGCAAGACTCAGTTGGTGCCGTTGTCTTAGGTGATTACGAGCATATTCAAGAGGGTCAAAAAGCGTATTGCACAGGACGTATTTTAGAAGTCCCAGTAGGTGAAGCGTTATTAGGTCGCGTTGTTGATGCCTTGGGTAATCCAATCGATGGCAAAGGTGACATCAAAACAACTGTTACTTCACCGGTTGAGAAAGTAGCCCCAGGGGTGATTTGGCGTCAATCAGTTGATCAACCAGTGCAAACGGGTATTAAAGCAATTGACGCGATGGTGCCAATTGGTCGCGGTCAACGTGAATTGATTATTGGTGACAGACAAACTGGTAAAACAGCAGTAGCAATCGATGCGATCATCAACCAAAAAGATACGGGTGTAAAATGTATTTATGTTGCGGTTGGTCAAAAAGCATCATCAGTAGCTGATGTTGTTCGTAAACTAGAAGAACATGATGCTTTAGCGCATACAATCATTGTTGCCGCTAATGCCGCTGATTCAGCAGCACTGCAATACTTGGCACCTTATGCCGGCTGTGCGATGGGTGAGTATTTCCGTGATCGCGGTGAAGATGCTTTGATTATTTATGATGATTTGACAAAGCAAGCATGGGCATATCGCCAGATTTCATTATTGTTACGTCGTCCACCAGGGCGTGAAGCGTATCCAGGGGATGTTTTCTATCTTCATTCAAGATTGTTAGAGCGTGCAGCACGTGTTAATGCTGAATACGTTGAGAAAGCGACAAACGGTGAAGTCAAAGGTAAAACAGGTTCATTGACTGCATTACCTATTATTGAAACACAAGCAGGGGACATTTCAGCATTCGTTCCAACCAACGTGATTTCAATTACTGATGGTCAGATCTTCTTGGAGACTGATTTGTTTAATGCGGGTATTCGTCCTGCGATTAATGCAGGTAACTCGGTATCGCGTGTTGGCGGATCAGCGCAAACTAAGATCATTAAAAAGCTAGGTGGCGGTGTACGTTTGGCACTAGCGCAATACCGTGAGCTTGAAGCATTTTCACAATTTGCCTCAGACTTAGATGATGCAACGCGTGCTCAATTAAAGCGTGGTGAGCGTGTGATGGAATTGATGAAACAAAAGCAATTCTCACCACTGAGTATCGCTAAAATGTCATTGTCACTATATGCAGTTGATAAAGGTCACTTAGATGAGATTGAACTAAGCAAAGTTGGATCATTTGAAGCAGCCTTGCATGCTTTTGCTGAAAGTCAGCACAAGGCATTGATGGACGAGATCAATAAAACATGCAACTACAACGATGAGATTGCCGCTCAACTTGAAAAAGTGATCAAAGAGTGCAAAGAAACGCAATCTTGGTAATAGGAGGGTATCATGTCTGGTAGTCGTGAAATACGTACTAAAATTAACAGCGTTAAGAATACCCAGAAAATTACGCGTGCGATGGAGTTAGTTGCCGCTAGTAAGATGCGCAAAGCACGTGATCGTATGGAAGAAGCAAGACCTTACGCTCATTATGCGCTTGATATTATTCATCACGTTGTGCGTGCAAGTATGGAGTATACACATCCATACTTCCAAGCGCGTGAAGTTAAGCGTGTCGGTATGGTGATTGTTTCGACGGATCGCGGTTTATGCGGTGGCTTGAATATTAACTTGTTTAAAGAAGTGTTAAAGTCAATTAAGCATTACCAAGAGCAAAAAGTTGAAGTTGATCTATGTTTGATTGGTTCTAAAGCTGAGAGCTTTTTTAAGCGCTTACGTAAGGTCAATATCGTCTCTGTCGCCAACTTTCACGATGGTGATACAGTAAGCTCAATTACCGGTGCAGTATCGGTAATGGTTAAGGCGTTTGATGAGAATACAATTGATAACTTAATGCTGTTTAGCAATAAGTTTGTCAACACCATCAAGCAGCAGCCGACTAAAGAGCAGTTATTACCAATCCTTAAACCGAAAGAGGGCGCTGTAAAAGAAGATAAATCGATTACAGGACATTGGGATTATCTGTATGAGCCAGGTGCTAAGCGCGTATTAGATGTGTTGTTAGTGCGTTATATTGAGTCGCAAGTTTACTGTGGTGTGGTTGAGAATCTCGCGTGTGAGCAAGCAGCCAGAATGCTAGCGATGAAAAATGCAACGGATAACGCCGGTGATATTATTAATTCACTGAAGTTGCAATATAACAAAGCACGTCAAGCAATGATTACGCAAGAGCTCGCGGAGATTGTCTCCGGTGCTGCGGCAGTTTAAATTTAAGAGGACATAAAAATGAGTATGGGTAAAATTAGCCAAATTATCGGCGCGGTGATTGACGTAACTTTCCCGCGCGATAATGTACCAAAAGTTTATGATGCACTGATTGTTAACGAAGCAGGTTTAACGTTAGAAGTGCAACAAGAAATCGGTGACGGTGTCGTGCGTTGTATCGCGATGGGTTCATCTGATGGTTTAAAGCGTGGTTTGGAAGTCAAAAACACCAATGCGCCAATTTCAGTGCCTGTAGGGCATGGCACTTTGGGGCGCATTATGGATGTATTGGGTAATCCAATTGATGAATGCGGTCCTGTGAAGTGTGATGAAAGACAACCAATTCACAAAAAAGCCCCTGCATTTGAAGATCAAGCGTTAAGTGCTGAGATCCTTGAAACTGGGATTAAAGTAATCGACCTTATTTGTCCATTTGCAAAAGGTGGTAAGGTTGGCTTGTTTGGTGGAGCGGGCGTTGGTAAAACCGTTACAATGATGGAGCTTATCAATAACATCGCTAAAGAGCATAGTGGTTTCTCTGTGTTTGCCGGTGTTGGTGAGCGTACACGTGAAGGTAATGACTTTTATCATGAGATGAAAGACTCTAACGTACTAGATAAAGTATCATTGGTTTACGGGCAAATGAATGAGCCGCCAGGAAACCGTTTACGTGTGGCATTAACAGGTTTAACGATTGCTGAGAGCTTCCGTGATGAGAACCGTGACGTATTGATGTTTATCGATAACATTTATCGCTACACATTAGCAGGTACAGAGGTATCTGCACTTTTAGGACGTATGCCATCAGCTGTAGGATATCAGCCAACACTTGCCTATGAAATGGGTGTGTTGCAAGAGCGTATTACCTCGACAAAAACAGGCTCAATTACCTCTGTTCAAGCCGTATACGTACCTGCGGATGACTTAACAGATCCATCACCTGCAACAACTTTCTCGCATTTGGATGCAACAATCGTATTGTCACGTCAAATTGCTGAGTTAGGTATTTACCCTGCGGTTGACCCATTAGACTCAACATCTCGTCAGTTGGATCCATTAGTGGTTGGTCAAGAGCACTACGAAGTAGCGCGCAGTGTTCAGCAAACGCTGCAACGTTATAAAGAGCTAAAAGATATTATTGCGATTTTAGGTATGGATGAATTATCTGAAGAAGATAAATTGATCGTATCACGTGCGCGTAAAATCCAACGTTTCTTATCACAACCATTCCACGTTGCTGAAGTCTTTACCGGCAACCCTGGTAAATACGTGCCATTGAAAGATACGATTGCAAGCTTTAAAGCAATTGTTGCAGGTGAGTATGATCACTTGCCTGAACAGGCTTTCTATATGGTTGGAACCATCGAAGAAGCGATTGAAAAAGCAAAGTCAATCTAAGAGGTATCAGTGATGTCTGATAAACTACTGAAAGTCAATGTGGTTAGTCAAGAAGGCTCAGTCTATGAGGCGCGTGCCAAAATGGTAAGTCTCAGAGGCACGGAAGGGGAGATGGGTATTGCCTTTGGTCATACACAACTCTTATCGACCTTGCCGCCTGGTGTTGTCCGCATTGAACGTGAAAATAATGAAAAAGATACGCTTTATATCTCTGGTGGCATCTTAGAAGTTCAGCCACATCAAGTGATTATTCTCTCTGATGTGATGGAGCGTGCTAAGGATCTTAATGAAGCTGCTGCTGAAAAGGCGCGCCAACAAGCCGAAGAAGCATTAAAGAAAGCGCGTGATAGTGACAAAGTAGAAGTCGAAGAAGCGCGTCAAATGCTGGCGGAAGCTGAAGCACGCTTAAAAGCGCTTAAAATTCTTAAAGGTGTTAACGCCTACTATAACGATTCAGATAAATAATTATGTAACAATGTATAAATAAGTTGCCTCAGCTAGAACCTCTCCCCTTGTGGGATTGCTCGTGCAGCTTAAGCTATAAGGGTGAGGGGTAATTAGAACGCAACTTATTCTTGATTCATTACTATTTCTTTCTTAATCTATACCACATAACCGCCGCAAGCATTAGTTGAATAGCATCTGTGGTGAGTGAAATCTTCACGACAATATCAACAAAATAATCAAGCCAATGTAGTGGTAAGGCGATTATTATTTTTAATGTGCACGCTTAAACTCCGTTTTATGCTGTGCTATTTGATATAGTTGGTTTTTATGTTTTTTCAGAAATAATTAATTGGATATTGGATATTGGATATTGGATATTGGATATTGGATATTGGATATTGGATATTGGATATTGGATATTAGTTGGTAGAAGAAGCAGTTTGAGCAACAAATAGGTTTTCAATGACAAGGTGATAGAAGTATTTCCATGCAACATAACCAATAACGAGTGCAGCAATAATGAGCTCAAATACTGCCAAGTAATGGATTTGGCTAACATATTGCGGTGCAAGGTTTAAGGTATGCTCTGCCCAGTAAGCGGTTTTAAATAAGGCAGTTGAACCGATAGCCATCGGGAAAGTAAATGCTGCAAACCCAGGAGAGAAGCTTAAGCTCATTAATTTAACAAAGCTTAAATAGATCATTGCAGTCATTAATATCGCGATGCCAAATAGTAGCATCACAATAACAGGTGATGGTTCTTGGGTAACTGTTAAATAACCCGCTAATGATAAGCTGGCAGGGGCTGCAAAAATCGCAATGGTTGGTTTAGCTGCATCAGGAATCTCATGCGTAAACATTACGCGATATAGCATTAACGGTAACAAGATGGCATAACTGATTAAGCCGAAATACAATAGTGCACTTGCCAATGGTTGTAGCACACCACCAGGGAAAGCAACATCGGCAACGATAATACCAACAGGTGGCACAAACCATGATGGCACCATATGGTGTAGTTTAAATTCACGCATGCGATGATAAATAAATGCCGCTAAAAAGAGCAAGTGAATAGTCACCGCAAAAACCCAGACAAGCTCAGCGGCAAGATGACTTGCGTAATTAATGCTATTAGAGATAATCATTAAAGCCATGGCAAAAGTAGGTACAACACTGCCAACAACAGGGTGGGCAAGGTCTTGACGCAGCTTCTGTGGCCAAACAATAAATTTGGCAGCAACAAATAATAATAAAATGCCAGCAATAATTGCTGAAGCGATTTGTAAGCTATGGTTAGCTGGTAATGCATTTTCAGCACACCACCCCAAACCTGAAATACCAAGAGCTAAACCAGCCATTGGGGTGGGGACTTTTTCTAAAAAGCCATGTAATTTCTGAGTCATGATAAACACCTCTATGAATATTGTTATGGTGTTAGTTTATGTTGACTCTTATATAAATAAAATTTGTTAAATTTTATGGGTTGAATTGAAATTATTTATTAGTGACCCAATCGAGCCACTCTTCGGTAAGCTCTGAGATGTGCGCACGCTTATTTTGGACAATTAGCAGGTCTCTTTGAAGTTTCATTTCAGGGCATTCAAGGATGTGAATGTTTGATTGATTGTATAAGGCAGATAGCGAAATGCAGCCAATGGCATTGCTATTTAATACCGCAAGAATAATGGCTTCACTACTGCCAAGCTCCAAGAATAAATTCAATTGATAATCAAATAATGGCAGCATGGTCTGCTCGATCAGCGTGCGACTGCCTGAGCCTTTTTCTCTGAGAATAAATGGGTGTTTTTTTAGTGTTTTAATATTGACCGTTTTTTCTTTGGCTAAAGGATGATCTTTATGCACAAAAAGTTTCAATTCATCTTTAGCAAAGGCAAAACAATTGGTCTGATTACTTAAACTAGCGCTCTCAATAAATCCCAAATCTGTTTGATGGGAAATCACCGATTCAATAACTTGTTCACTATTGCCAATGTTAAGAGATAGCTCCACTTCAGGGTGCTGCTGTTTAAAGGAGGACATAAGTGTCGGCAGGATATAATTACCAATCGTATTACTTGCGGCAATATGCAAGCTGCCAATCAAAGCTTGTGTATGTTTGAAGAAATGTTCAATTTTATCAGTAGCTTCTAAAAGCGCCATCGCTTTGGGGTAAAGCTGCTGCCCATGATGATTAAGCACGATTTTGCGATCAATACGATCAAAGAGCTTAACACCAAGCTGAGTCTCAAGCGTTGATAATGCTGTACTTAGTGCTGGTTGCGTGAGACTTAAGCTCTCCGATGCCTTGGTAATGCTGCCATGTTTGGCAATGGCAGCAAAGATCAGTAATTGTTTGTGTGAAAGCATATTTTACCTAATTTCGGTTATAAGTACTCAAAGCCTTTCTTAAAATTAAAATTATGCTCGGCTTCAATATGTCTTACTGTGCCTGATAATGAGCGCATGACAAGGCTATGCGTTTGTGCAAATTGACCTTTGCGCTTGACACCTTTGAGCATCTGTCCATCGGTGACACCTGTCGCGGCAAACAACACATTGCCAGAGGCTAGGTCGTTTAAATGATAGATTTTATTTAAATCATCAATGCCCCATTTGTTCGCGCGTGCTTTTTCATCATCATTTCTGAAGATCAGGCGACCTTGCATTTGTCCACCTAAGCAACGAAGGGCGGCAGCAGCAAGCACACCTTCAGGTGCACCTCCTGTGCCCATGTACATATCAATGCCGGTATCTTCTTGTGCGGTAGCAATGACTGCGGAAACATCACCGTCGCCAATAAGGGCAATGCGTGCACCGGCTTCTCTGACTTGACGGATAATCTCTTCATGGCGTGGGCGATCTAAAATACAGACAACTAGTGCTTCAATAGGGACTTTTTTAAATTGAGCCAAGTTTTTCAAATTCTCAGCAGGTGTCGCATTGATATCGATAATATCTGCCGGCATGCCATGTCCACCCACGGCAATTTTATCCATATAAACATCCGGAGCGTTTAGAAAACCACCATCTTCTGCCATGGCGATGACTGCCAAGGCATTGGGTCCACCTTTAGCAGTAATAGTTGTGCCCTCTAGTGGATCAAGTGCAATATCAACCTTGGGTCCGCCTTTGCCGACTTTCTCACCAATATAAAGCATGGGCGCCTCATCTCGCTCACCCTCACCAATGACGACAGTGCCATCGATATCCAGACCATTTAAAGCGCGACGCATAGCATCAACAGCAACTTGATCAGCTGCTTTTTCGTCTCCTCGACCCATTTGACGCCAGGCAGATAAAGCAGCAGCTTCGGTAACGCGAACGGTTTCTAATGCTAAATTACGATCCATTATTCTATCCCTTAGTTTGTATATGCACTGTCAAAATGATTACAAAGAATCCAGTGCTTGTTGAAAATCGCCAGTATTGTAACAATTGTGGGGTTAAAAGGGTATGTGTTTTCGGGAAATCAGGCTGACAAATTATGAGTTCGATCTAACAACGTTGTGGCGCAGCTAGTGGAGAATGTCACTTGTTTTACGTCATCTGCAAATAATTTACGATTGGTACAGCTCAGCCTCTAATTCAGCAACGTTGCGTTCTTCGGTATCAAAGCTTATGCCAACAAGATAAATAGGCTTAGCCAGAGCAAGATATTTTTCAGGGTATTTCCTTGATTTGATCTGTTCTATTGCGGTCTTAGCGTCACCTAGTTTGGCGAGTTTAAACTCGATAATGATAATTTTGTCATCCATTATTATCGTTAAATCGAGTTTACCATGGTTAGTAACGTCCTCTGGTATTGTGTCATAGCCTAAAGCGCTTAATAAACTATAGACAATGCTGGCATAAAACCCTTCATATTGATCGATCTGGTTGTTGCGATACCAATCATGTGGAATAGAGGAAAAATGACTGCTTAAAATCATCTTTAAGTCGTCAAAATTGCCTTCTTCAAAACTGCTAACCAAGCGACCAAGTATAAAGTCTTTGTTATCTGTGGTTGTGCCAATATTGGCAAGAGATTCATTTAGGCTTGATTTTACTTCATAGTTGGGATAACCCAAGCGATATGCCATGCGATTGCCGCGTGCTGTTATTTCTTTGATGGTTAAATAACCCGTTTGAAAGAGTAAAGTGGCGATCGGCATATCGTTAATATCAAACTTCGACAACATGGTCTCACTGACAACAAGATCTTCTAAATTAGGGATAAAGTAGCGATTCTGTTGGATCATCTTAACCAAAAAAGCGGGTGTCGCCGTTTCAAACCAATAGCTTTGGTAACGATAGCCACCATCAATGAATAGTAGAATATCAAAAGGGTTGTAAACTCTTTGCGTCTTGTCACCAGCAAAGTTATAGCCGTTGTACCATTTTTTAAGCTGGTCTAGATCGACATTGCCAGCGGTTAAATAGTCTTTAAAAGAGTGTTCTAACTCAGATTGATTGTAGCCACAGATATCTGCATAACGTGGATCAAGAGTAATATCTTTTAAATTATTGAGTTCACTAAAAATACTGATTTTAGTAAAGCGTGATACGCCGGTTAACATTGCAAATTGAATATTAACATCCTGAGATTTGATCACGCTATAGAAGTTTCTAAGGCGTTGGCGCATCGCTTTTGCCATTTCGGTATTGTCGATATTATCCAGTACTGGTTTGTCATATTCATCAACAAGAATGACAACTTTACGGTGATTTTTGGCAAGTTGTTCAATCAAATAAGCAAAGCGACTGCTGATTTCGCTGTAGACATTGTCTATTTCATAACTTTGGTAATATTCATCTAAAAAGCGCATGATTTTAGCATCTAACTCTTCTGTTGAGGCAGCATTGCCTTCGCCAAAGGTAAAGTGCAGTACAGGGTGTTGCACTTGCCAGTCCCAGTGTTTCTCTATATGTAGACCTGTAAATAATTTTTTATTGCCTAGAAAAAGTTGTCTGATGGTGTCAATAAGTAGCGATTTCCCGAAGCGTCGTGGTCGTGATAGGAAGTAAAACCCACCGCCATTATTTATGAGAGTGTTGATAAGCTTTGTTTTATCAACATACAAGTAATTGCCATTGATAATTTTTTCTATCCCTGAGATACCAATTGGAAGTTTTTTCATGTGATCTATACTGGCTTTTTAAAAAATTATCATCAATCTTATCGTGTTACCCTTATAGACTCAAGTGAAACGAACGTGAGCAATAGAGTGAAAAATAACAGCAATTGCTATTTGCCTTGTTTTTTGTGGTGGATAATCTGTGGATAAGTGTTTTTAAAGCACCATCACAGCGAAAATACGACTTTCGCCAAGAAAATCACTTAACGATTTCTATTTAGTAGCGCATAATGTAGAGCGTTTTAAATCTAAAAAGCAAAAAGCACTAAATACATGGCAAGGAAATATTTTGGCACCGATGGTGTGCGCGGGAAAGTAGGTGTTAATCCGATTACGCCAGAGTTTGCAATGAAGATGGGTAATGCGGTGGGGCAAGCGCTGCGCGAAAAGCGCTTACCACTTGTCGTCGTGATTGGTCAGGATACTAGGCGCTCCTCGGATATGTTAAAGGCTGGATTTATTGCAGGGATCACTGCGGTTGGTGTCAATGTGATTAATTTAGGCATGGTGCCAACACCCGTTGTTGCCTTTATGGTACCAATTTTTAAAGCCGGTGCCGGCGTTGTTTTAAGTGCATCACATAACCCGTTTTATGATAATGGGATTAAATTATTCTCATCTGAAGGACATAAGTTGCCAGATGATGTTGAGTATCAGATCGAACACTATATTGATGAGGAGTTTTACTACCAGCCAGAAGGTGAGTTTGGTGAGATTTATAGTCAGATCAATGAAGTTAAACCTTATATTAAGCATTGCTTGACGTCATTTGCGGATCAGATTAATTTAAGTGACAAAAAAATCATTGTTGATTGCGCTAATGGCGCGCTATTTCGTGTTGCCAAAGAAGTATTTTCGCGCTTGAATTTGAACACTGTTAACATTGCATCAAATCCGGATGGTTTAAATATTAATGAAAACTGTGGGGCGGTACATCTTGAGGCATTAAAAACCGCAGTTATCAATCAAAACGCTGATTTAGGTATTGCCTTTGATGGTGATGGTGATCGGATTATGCTTGTTGATGAAACAGGATGTGTGGTTGATGGCGATGATATTTTATTGGCTTTAGCAAAACACAATGAAAACATACCCGGTGTGGTCGGTACGGTGATGACGAATCTTGCGATTGAGCAAGAATTTTCAAAGCTTAATTTACCATTTAAGCGTGCTAAAGTGGGGGATCGCTATGTGATGGAGTTGTTGCTTGAGAATGATTGGGCGCTTGGTGGTGAATCTTCGGGGCACATCATTGATCTTCGTTACAACTCAACCGGAGATGGATTAATGGCAGCATTGCAAATTTTGGCATTATTAACAAAAACAAATAAACCTTTGTCAATGCTGGCTGATAGTCAAAAAATGCCGCAGTTGATGATCAATGTGCCGTTGACAAAGAAGCTTGATGCTAATGATATGAGTCTATTGATCGAAGATGTTAGCTTTGTCGAGAAAACCCTAGGTGATCATGGTCGTGTGGTATTGCGCCCCTCAGGTACCGAACCCGTATTGCGTGTAATGGTTGAGGCAAAAACAGTTGATCTAACCAAAAAGTGGGTAGATTATTTGGTTGAAAAAGTTAAAGAAAAGTTAAATGCTTAATATGGAGTAACGATGAGAAAGCAAATTATTATTGGCAACTGGAAGATGAATGGCTCACTATTATCGATTAAAAGTCTATGTGAGTCATTAAATAAATTATCAACAGAATCGCTCTTTGCCGATATGGCAGTGTGTGTGCCTAATGTTTATTTGTCGTATGTTAGCGACAATATCAAAAGCGTTGCTCTTGGTGTGCAAAATGTTAGCCAATATGATAATGGTGCTTACACTGGCGAGATTAGTGTGAGCATGCTTAAGGATTTTAACTGTCAATACGCTATTATTGGACATTCTGAGCGTCGTGCGCTATTTGGTGAAAGTAATATCGATGTTGCATTGAAAGCTAAAAAAGCAACTGAAGCAGGACTTTGTGCCATTGTTTGCGTTGGTGAGACATTAGAAGAAAGAACTAGAGGTAAATTGGAGGAAGTCTTAAAAACTCAGCTTAGTACGGTATTAAATGAGCTGACTCTAAATCAATTGAGAAATGTTATCATTGCTTATGAGCCGGTATGGGCGATTGGTACAGGGCTTGCGGCAACGGCATCACAGGTTCAGGAAGTCCATGCTTACTTACGCTCGATCGTCACAAACTTCCATGTTGAGCTTGCTAAAAATATCAAAATTATATATGGTGGCAGCCTTAAGCCATCGAATGCTGATGAGATATTGAAGTTGGCAGATGTCGATGGTGGTTTGATAGGGGGTGCTTCTCTTTGTGGGAAGGACTTTGGTAAAATTGTTAAACATGCAAAAGCGGTTAAAAATGCCAAGCATGTAAAATAGGCAAAACGAGTAGATGTTAGCGTTAGTTATCACTGTACATATTATTGTTGCGGTATTGATTGTTGGATTGATATTGTTGCAACAAGGCAAAGGAGCAAACATGGGCGCCTCATTTGGGTCAGGCGCATCTCAAACCGTATTTGGTAGCCGAGGAGCGGCGCCATTTATGTTTAAGTTTACAGCTTTTTTAGTCGCTGTTTTTTTTGTCACAAGCGTAAGTTTAAGCTATATTGGCAAGCAAAATGCAAACAAGGGTGCCGAGGCTCAAGCATCAAGCGGTGTGTCGCAAGCTGATTACCAAAAGCAGCAAGCAGCTCAGCAGGCTTTGATTGAACAGGCTAAAGCAACTGATGCAAAAGAAAACAAAGGTACAGTAACACTTCCGGTGAGCAATCTTCTAAAAACTCCAACAGCGACAACATCAAATGCTGAAAACGCTGATGACAAGTCAAAGCAGGCATTGGATGTGAAGAGTGCAACAACTAAAGAAAATGAAGCGGTACCCGCGTCAACTAAATAGCTAAAGTAGAGTTTTTGATTGTTAAAGCTATGATGCTTATGGGCTTATAGCGATTTGTCAAAGACTGTTTTAGTAAGGTTAAGTTTATTTTGCCAAAGTGGTGGAATTGGTAGACACGCCATCTTGAGGGGGTGGTGAGCACAGCTCGTGCGGGTTCGAGTCCCGCCTTTGGCACCAAAAACGAGGATATAGGCATGTTGCAATATAGTGTATATCATGAGTTTTTGCCGATTTTGATTTTTCTCATTGTGGCGATTGCTATCGCATCAGCAATGGCGATTGGCGGCAAAATGCTATCAATTATTGTTGGGGTGCATAACCCGAACCCTGAAAAAAACGCACCATTTGAGTGCGGATTTGCTGAATTTGAAGATGCGCGCATCAAGTTCGATGTGCGTTTTTATTTGGTTGCCATTTTATTTTTGGTTTTTGATCTTGAAGTTGCTTTTATGATTCCTTGGGGTGTGCTGGTACGCGATAGCGGTGCAGGTGGTATTTCATGGGCAGCTTTCATTGCGATGATGATATTCTTGTTCATCTTACTAATTGGATTTATCTATGAGTGGAAGAAAGGGGCGCTAGAATGGGAGTAGAAGAAGGCATTAACAATAATAAAGGCTTTATCACTGCCAGCGCTGATTCTTTAGTAAATTGGGTGCGTACAGGATCTTTGTGGCCGGTAACCTTTGGTCTTGCCTGTTGCGCCGTTGAGATGATGCATGCAGGGGCTGCGCGTTATGACTTGGATCGTTTTGGTATTGTATTTCGCCCGAGCCCACGTCAATCAGATGTCTTGATTGTTGCCGGCACTTTGTGTAATAAGATGGCGCCAGCTTTGCGTAAAGTCTATGATCAGATGCCTGATCCAAAATGGGTGATTTCCATGGGGTCATGTGCTAACGGTGGTGGCTATTATCATTATTCTTATTCCGTAGTTAGGGGTTGCGATCGCATTATGCCAGTGGATATTTATGTGCCTGGTTGCCCGCCAACGGCTGAAGCGCTTATCTATGGCATTATTCAGCTGCAAAATAAAATCAAACGTACTAATACAATTGCGAGGAAATGACGATGTCGTTAACGCAAGAATTTATCGATGATTTAAAAAATGACTTTAACAGTCAGTTTATCTCAACATCTTTTCAACACGGTGAGCTTACCGTTGAAATTGCCAAAGACGATCTGATCAAAGTGATGACGCGCTTAAAAAAAGTATTTAAGTTTGAACAGCTTGTTGATGTCAGTGGTGTTGATTACTTAAGCTTTGGTGAAGATGAGTGGAAAACGCAAAGTGCCACGAGTAGTGGCTTTTCGCGCGGTGTTGTGCAAGGTGAGTTGTTACATAAAGAACCCAATAAAGGCAAGAAACGCTTCGCGGTAGTTTATCACTTGATGAGTTTAGCACTTAATATTCGCTTGCGTGTTAAGGTTTATTTAGATGAGTTTGATCTGATGTTACCAAGCGTTGTTGATATTTGGCCTGCGGCAAACTGGAGCGAGCGTGAAGCTTTTGATATGTTTGGCTTTGTTTTTACAGGGCATCCTGATTTACGCCGAATACTGACAGATTATGGCTTTGTAGGTCATCCGTTTAGAAAAGATTTCCCGCAAAGCGGTTATGTTGAGATGCGTTATGATGAAACGCAAAAACGTGTGGTTTATGAACCAGTAGAAATTGATCCGCGTGTGAATGCGCCTAAGGTTATTCGTCAAGATAACCGTTACTTAGATGAACAGTAATTGAGAATGCTATGGCAGAATTTAAAAACTATACAATGAACTTTGGTCCGGTGCATCCGGCGGCTCATGGGGTATTGCGTTTGGTGTTAGAGCTTGACGGTGAGGTCGTTGTTCGCGCTGATCCACATATTGGTCTTTTGCATCGCGGTACCGAGAAATTGGCTGAATCTAAACCATATAACCAAAGCATTGGTTATATGGATCGCTTAGACTACGTATCGATGATGTGTAATGAGCATGCTTATGTGTTGGCGATTGAAAAGTTGCTTGAGATTGAAGTGCCAAAACGCGCGCAATACATCCGTGTGATGTTTGCTGAAATTACGCGTATTTTGAATCACTTATTGTGGACAGCAGCTAATAGTTTAGACTTAGGTGCGATGACGATGTTTCTTTATGCGTTTCGTGAGCGTGAAGATCTGTTTGATTGCTATGAAGCGGTTTCAGGGGCGAGAATGCATGCAACTTATTTCCGTCCAGGAGGTGTTGCTCGCGACTTGCCATTGACAATGCCCAAATATGAAAAGTCTCGTTTCACATCAAAGCGTAAATTAAAAGCGATTAATAAAAATCGCCAAGGTTCATTGCTTGATTTTATTTGGGACTTTACTGAGCGTTTTCCAAAATGTGTTGATGAGTATGAAAACCTGTTAACCAATAACCGTATCTGGAAGCAGCGTACCGTTGGTATTGGTGTGGTAACGCCAGAGCGTGCTAAGGCATTAGGCTTTGGTGGTCCAATGTTAAGAGGCTCAGGCGTTGCTTGGGATCTTCGCAAAAAACAACCGTATGATGTCTATAGCGAACTTGATTTTGATATTCCTGTTGGTAGCCATGGTGATTGCTATGATCGCTATTTGGTACGTATGGCAGAAATGCGCGAATCCAATAAAATCATCCGTCAATGCGTTGAGTGGTTACGTCACAACGAAGGTCCTATTATGGCGCCAAATCACAAAGTGACTCCGCCTAAGCGTGATGAGATGAAAAACAGTATGGAAGCCTTGATTCATCACTTTAAGCTATTTTCTGAGGGCTATTGTGTGCCTGAAGGTGAAGTATATGTGGGAACAGAGCATCCAAAGGGTGAATTTGGAATTTACTTGGTATCAGATGGTGCCAATAAACCGTATCGTCTAAAGATTAGAGCGCCAGGCTTTACCCATTTAAGTGCGATGAATGAAATGTTAAGCGGGCATATGTTATCCGATGCTCCGGCAATTATTGCGACACAAGATATTGTGTTTGGCGATGTAGATAGATAAGTAAGGTTTGTCTATGTTAGAGAATAAGTTAGATAAAAAAGAAATCTTTTCACCTCAAGTCACTGAGTTGCTAGAAAATTGGGAAAAGCGCTATCCTGCTAATCAAAAGCGCTCTGTCATCATCCCAGGCTTGCATGTTTTGCAAGACTATAACAACGGCTATTTAACCGAAGAGTTGATGGATAAATTAGCACTTTATTTGGATGTGCCAGCAGCTTCAGTCTATGAAGTGGCAACTTTCTACAGCATGTATGATCTTAAAAAAGTAGGCAGGCATAAGCTAAATGTATGTACTAATCTTTCATGTATGTTAAATGGTGCCAAGAAAATCATGACGCATCTTGAAAATAAGCTTGATATTAAAGCGGGGCAAACAACGGCTGATGGTAGAATTACGTTAAAGTCTGTCGAGTGTCAGGGTGCATGCTGTGGTGCGCCAATGTTGGAAGTGGATAAGGTTTTTTATGAAAACTTAACCATTGCAAAAGTCGATCAAATTATTGATTCTTTGGAGTAGCAGATGGCGAATGAAGTGTGTTTTAGAACCCTGCACCTTGAGCGACCGTGGTCATTGAAGTCTTACGAGTCGATAGGCGGATACTCTTATTGGAAAAGAATTCTCGATGAGAAAATTCCACCTGAAGTCATTATTGAAGAGCTTAAAAAATCAGGTCTACGTGGTCGTGGTGGTGCGGGCTTCCCTACAGGTCTTAAGTGGAGCTTCATGCCGCGCAACTTGCCAGGACAGAAGTATGTTGTATGCAATTCCGATGAGGGTGAACCAGGTACTTGTAAAGATCGCGAGATTTTACGCAATAATCCACATCAATTAATCGAGGGCATGGCAATTGCTGGTTATGTCACCGGTTCAACAGTCGGCTATAACTATATCCGTGGCGAGTTTTATGAGCCTATTGCACGTTTTGAAGCGGCTTTAAATGAAGCCCGTGCCATGGGTTTGATCGGCTTTAATCTGCGTAGTTCAGGTGTTGATTTTAATTTATATTGTTCAATTGGCGCGGGTGCTTATATCTGTGGTGAAGAAACGGCATTATTAAATTCGCTTGAAGGGCGTAAAGGTCAACCGCGATTTAAGCCACCGTTTCCAGCCAATAAAGGCTTATATGGTTGTCCAACCAATATTAATAATACTGAGACCTATGCCTCAGTACCGCCGATTTTAGAGCATGGTGGTGAGTGGTTTCAGAAAATGGGCACAGAGAAAAGTGGTGGTACTAAACTTTTTTGTGTTTCAGGGCATGTTAATACTCCTGGTGTGTTTGAGATTGGTCTTGGCACGCCATTTAAAGACTTGCTAGCGATGGCAGGTGGCGTGCGTGAGAATAAAAAAATCAAAGCAGTGATTCCAGGTGGCAGCTCATGTAAGATCCTAACTGGTGATGAGATGCTATCTTTAACCATGGACTATGAAGCTATTGGTCAAGCAGGCTCAATGTTAGGCTCAGGTGCTGTTGTCGTACTTGATGAAGATACGTGTATGGTTGAGTTACTAGCGCGCTTAGCTGAGTTTTATTATGAAGAGTCCTGTGGACAATGCACGCCGTGTCGCGAAGGAACTGGTTGGTTAGCAAGAACCTTAGAGCGTATTTTGCATGGTGAAGGTAAGCCAGAAGATATTGATAATTTAACACGTGTCGCCTCAAATATTGAAGGCAATACCATTTGTGGTTTAGGTGATGCTGCGGCATGGCCGGTACAGAGCTATATTAAGAAATTCAGACATGAATTTGAATATATGATTGAACATAAGCGCAGTATTGTCGGTGCTTAATAAATAGTGAAACCCTATTGCTGATTTAAGCGTAGGGTTAAAAATAAACGTAATTGATGAAGGGTGACTCCCGTGTCAGAAAAAGAAGCAACAAAACAACTTAATATCGAGATCAATGGTCAGCCATATGCGGCGAAGCCCGGTGAGATGATTATTCAAATCGCTGATAGGCATGGTATTTATATTCCGCGCTTTTGTTATCATAAGAAGCTCTCGATAGCAGCCAACTGTAGAATGTGTCTTGTCGAAGTTGAAGGGGCAAGAAAGCCATCTCCAGCATGCGCGACACCGATTATGGATGGCATGAAGGTTTTTACAAAATCGCCAACGACACTTTCTTATCAAAAGAAAGTCATGGAGTTTTTACTGATTAACCATCCGCTTGATTGTCCTATTTGTGATCAAGGTGGTGAATGTGAACTGCAGGATGTCGCGATGGGTTATGGCAGTGATGTTTCTAAATATAATGAAACTAAGCGCGTATTTGATGACCCAACCTTAGGACCATTAGTGGCAACTGATATGACGCGTTGTATTCAATGTACGCGTTGTGTGCGTTTTGGTGAAGAAATAAGTGGTGATAAAGAGCTTGGTGCGATGGGCAGAGGAGATCACACGCAAATCGGTACTTATGTTGCTAAAACCGTCAATTCGGAATTATCCGGTAATATTATTGATTTATGCCCAGTGGGTGCGTTAACGTCTAAACCGTTTAGATTCCACGCACGTGCTTGGGAGCTTATGCAATATGCAACGATTTCAGGCGCTGATTGCGTTGGTGCAAACATCTATGCGCACACGCGTCGCAATCAACTAATGCGTGTTGTGCCAAAAGAAAATGAAAGCATTAATGAAACGTGGATTGCCGATAAGGATCGTTTTGCTTATACCGGTGTTTATGCCGAAGATCGTGTTACACAGCCGATGATTAAAAAAGCAGGTGCTTGGGTTGATGTATCGTGGGAGGAAGCATTAGATTTTGTCAAAGTAGCCATCGAGCAAACCAAAGCGCAAGACGGTGTTAATGCGATATCGAGCCTTGCTTCAGATTCATTAACAACAGAGAGTTTATACCTTATCCAAAAACTGATGCGTCAAGTTGGCTCAAACAATATTGATACACGCTTAATGCAAGCAGCACACGCCTTAACATTACACACCGGTATCGGGTTTGATTGTGAATTAGCTGAGATTGAAAATGCCGATGTTGCATTACTGGTTGGTAGCTATTTACGAAAAGAAGTCCCATTAATTAATCACCGCGTGCATAAGGCAGTGAAAAATGGCGCGAGGGTTTTGGCGCTTAATAGCCAAGAATATGACTTCAATTATGCCGTTCAGACGACACAAGTTGAAGCCAATGAGATGGTTTATGCGCTGGCGAATTTAGTGAAAGCCGTAGCGCAAAAAATCTCACAACCAATATCATCAGAGATAGTTAATAAGACTATTGAAACACTAGAAATTTTGCCTGAAATTGAAGCTTTGGCAACAGCGTTGGTATCTTCTGAAAAACCAGTGATGATTTTAGGTTTTGATGCGATTTTAAATAAAGATTTTGCTGAAATTTACGCATTGTTTACTGAGCTTAAAATCTTACTCTCTGCCAAAGGTGGAGTACTTAGTTTTGGCGCTAATGCCAAGGGTGCATTACTTGCAGGAGCAGCGAGTGAGTATCTGCCAGGTGCTAATGAAAACTTACAACAAGGCATGAACGCACAAGCGATATTGAGTAATAAAACCAAATTATTATTAAACTTTGCAGTTGAACCTGAGTTTGATTCAGTGTTAGGTCAAGAAGCCTTACAAAAGCTACAAGAGATTGATATCGTGGCAGCATTTACAAGCTATGCAACTGCTGATATGTTTGAATATGCGGATATCATATTGCCGATTACTACACATTTTGAAGAAGATGGCTCCTTTATTAATATCGCTGGACAAACACAGCATTTTAAAGCGGTTATCCAACCATATGAAGACAGTAAACCTTTGTGGAAAGTATTGCGTGTATTAGCGAACTTATTAAGTTTAGAAGGCTTTGATTACCAAACAGTTGATGAGGTTTATCATGAGTTCACAACACATGAACAAGCTGAGTTAAAAGTCGATGTTGATGGATTGTTTAAAAAAGGCTTAACAGCATTGGCTGAGGGCTATCATGTCACGCCATCTACATCGATGTATTGTACAAATGCGTTATTAAGACGTGCTAAACCATTGCAAGCAACGAAAGATACTTATTATGCGCAAAGCCTACGTGTATCAGCTAAGTATGCCGCAGCGCATGAGATAAACGCATCAGGTCGTGTTGTTGTCAAGCTTGATGACAAAGCATACGAGGTTGATCTCATTATTGATGGGACATTAGCCAAAGACACGATAATCGTGCCGTTTCAGCTTATGCCGACTTGTGGCAAAGCTTGGGGCAATGTTACAATCACGCCAATTAAACAGACGGTGGTAAACGCATGATTTTAGATATTATCTGGATTGTTCTAAAAGTCTTATTAATCGTTATCCCTTTGATTTTGGTTGTAGCTTACTATACCTATGCAGAGCGTAAAGTGATCGGTTACATGCAGGACCGTATTGGTCCAAATCGTGTGGGCTCTTTTGGTTTGCTACAACCCATCGTTGACGCGGTTAAGTTATTACTCAAAGAAATTATTATTCCAGCGAAATCAAACCGCTATTTGTTTTTTATCGCACCGATGCTTGCTTTCGCCCCTGCTTATACTGCATGGGCAGTTGTGCCATTTGGCAAGGGTATCGTCTTGGCAGATATCAATGCCGGTGTGTTATATATTCTGGCGATGACTTCAATTGCAGTATATGGTGTGATTATTGCTGGTTGGGCATCTAACTCGAAATATGCGATGTTTGGTGCATTGCGTGCAGCAGCTCAGGTTGTATCCTATGAGCTTGCAATGGGTTTTGCCATCATCGGTGTGTTGATCGCTGCGGGTTCACTTAATCTAAGCACGATTGTCGAAACACAACAAGGTGGTATTTGGCATTGGTATTTTATCCCGCTATTTCCGTTGTTTGTTATTTACTTTATCTCAGGTGTTGCTGAGACGGGACGTGCGCCATTTGATGTGATCGAAGGTGAATCTGAGATTATTGCTGGGCATCACGTCGAGTACTCAGGTGCGCGCTTTGCGTTATTCTTCTTAGCAGAATATGCCAATATGATTTTGATCAGCTTGTTAACTGCCGTTTTCTTTTTAGGTGGCTGGATTTCACCATTTGAAAACATTCCTGTGCTTGATCAGTTCTTTAGCTTTGTGCCAGGCATGATCTGGTTATTCTTAAAAACTGGTATTTTCATGTTTATGTATTTATGGATTCGTGCAACTTTCCCAAGATATCGCTATGACCAATTAATGCGATTGGGCTGGAAGATCTTTATTCCAGTGACTTTAGTATGGGTTATTGTGGTTGCATTTATGGTTAAACTTGGCTTAGGTCCTTGGTGGTAGGAGATTTATTGATGTTTAAAGCAATTAAACGCTATTGTCAGACCTTTTTGCTATGGGAATTGTTAAAAGGTCTTAAGATTACCGGTAAGCACTTTTTCACGCGCAAAGTAACCGTGCAATATCCGGATGAAAAAACGCCGCAATCAGGTCGTTTTCGTGGACTGCATGCGCTGCGTCGCTATGAAAATGGTGAAGAGCGTTGTATCGCGTGTAAATTATGTGAAGCCGTTTGTCCTGCCTTGGCGATTACCATTGAAGCAGAACCTCGTGAAGATGGCTCAAGACGTACGACAAAATATGAAATTGATTTATTCAAATGTATCTTTTGTGGTTTTTGTGAAGAGTCTTGTCCGGTGGATTCGATTGTTGAAACACGTGTGTTTGAATACCACTTTGAAAAACGTGGTGAGAATATCATGACCAAAGCAAAGCTTTTGGCAGTTGGTGATAAGTATGAAGATGAGATCGCGAAAGATCGTGAAGCAGACAGAGCATTTAGGTAGGGATCGATGAGTGTAAATATTATCTTTTATGTATTTGCCGCACTAACGGTGCTAGGGGCACTATTGGTTGTCAGTGCAAAAAACCCAGTGCGTGCAGTTATTGCGAAAGTCTTTACTTTCTTTGCGGCGGCGGGCGTTTGGCTTACGATGCAGCAGGAGTATCTGGCGTTACTTTTGATCGTTGTTTATGTTGGCGCGGTTTTGGTGATGTTCTTGTTTGTGGTGATGATGCTAGATATCGACATCGTCATCAAACAGAAGAAATTAGTATTCTACTGGCCAATCGTGATCTTATTATGTGCGTGTTTAGCCGTGCTTATTTCAATTGTAGTTAGCCATACCTTCGCGGATAGAACAATGACCGGTGGTTTAGGTACCGTTGAAAATCTAGGGCGCGAGATGTTCTCTAATAAATATCTCTATGCGTTTGAGCTTGCTGGTATGGTCTTATTAGCAGCGATGGTATCTGCTATTACTTTGACTTTCCGTGGTAAAAAACCAGGTAATAAATCGATTAATCCAAGCCTGCAGATTCAAACACAGGCGAAAGATCGTTTGACGATGGTTAAGATGAAAGCAGAAAAAAACACTTCTGAAATAGCAAAAGAAGTAAAAGAAGAAAAATCACAAGATGATTCTGATCAGGGAGAACCTAAGAATGACTAGTATTCCGGTACCCATTACGCATTATTTGATTTTTAGTGCGATTATATTTTCATTAAGTATTGCCGGTATTATTATGAACCGTCGCAATCTATTGATCCTATTGATGTCAATTGAGTTAATGCTCTTAGCAGTCAATACGAACTTTATTGCTTTCTCAAGTATGCTTAAGCAAAACACCGGTGATGTGTTTGTCTTCTTTATTCTAACGGTTGCTGCTGCTGAAGCAGCCATCGGTTTGGCGATTGTGGTTGTGTTATTTAGAACACGCAAAACAATCGATGTCGGTCAACTAAACACATTAAAGGGCTAAGGCGATGGGAATTGATTTTATTATTGCCATTATTATCTTGGCGCCAGCATTAGGTGCAATCGTTGCCGGCTTTTTTTCAAAAAAGGTGCAATTAACCGGTGTTAACTGCATTACGATTGGCTTGGTACTTTTATCCTTTATTTTGAGTGTTGTTCTGGCATTAGGCGTTTATTTGCACAATGAGGTTTATACCGTAACCTACTTCAACTGGGCATTGTTCCCATCTTTAGGCATGACGGTCAGCTTCACTGTCGATAAACTATCTGTCTTTATGATGCTGATCGTGACATTTGTATCCACCTTGGTGCATGTCTACTCAATAGGTTATATGAAGGGCGAAGATGGTTACGCGCGCTTTTTTGCCTATATCTCGGGCTTCACCTTTGCCATGCTTTGTTTGGTTATGGCTAATAATTTCTTATTACTCTTCTTTGGTTGGGAAGGGGTGGGGTTATTCTCGTATCTCTTAATCGGTTATTACTTTGATAAAGACTCAGCCAATGAAGCAAGCTTACGCGCTTTTATTGTTAATCGTGTCGGTGATTTAGGATTCTTGTTAGGAATTGCTGCAGTTATTTACTATTGTAATTCAATCGATTACAACACCGTATTCACTGCTGTGAGTAATCTTGATAACAGCCAAATGATTTCGTTCTTAGGTATGCAATTTAGCCCGATCACGTTGATGTGTGTGCTGCTGTTTATCGGAGCGATGGGTAAATCAGCGCAATTTCCGCTACATACTTGGTTAGAAGGCTCAATGGAGGGCCCAACGCCGATCTCAGCATTGATCCACGCGGCAACGATGGTGACTGCAGGTGTCTTTATGATCGCGCGCTTATCACCGATGTTTGTTCATTCGGCAACCGCATTAAGCTTTGTGATGATTATTGGCGCCATCACTTGTTTATTTATGGGGCTCATTGCCATTGTGCAAATGGATATTAAGCGCGTTATCGCTTATTGTACCTTGTCACAATTAGGTTATATGATGGTCGCTCAAGGCGCCTCAGGTTTTTCCATTGGCATGTTTCATTTAATGACACATGCGATGTTTAAAGCATTGTTATTCTTGGCAGCCGGTTCGGTGATTGTCGCATTACATCACGAGCAAGACATGCGCAAGATGGGCGGTTTAAGAAGATACATGCCAATTACCTATATCTGTATGATTATTGGGGGTTGGGCATTAGCTGCGATTCCGCCATTTGCTGGTTTCTTCTCAAAAGACTTGATTATTGATGCAGCAGCAACCACAACTTTGCCAGGGCATGAATTTGCTTATTATTTAGTATTGGCTTGTGCGTTTGTTACGTCTTTCTATACCTTTAGAATGATCTTTATGACATTCCATGGTCCAACACGAATGGATGCGCATACTAAAGCGCATGTCAAAGAATCACCATTAACAATTTTGATTCCATTGATTTTATTAGCGATTCCATCGGTATTTGCGGGGATGCTATTCTTTGAACCGGCGTTAACACCAAATCTTGCTAATGCACATGGCTTCTTTGGTAATACGATTGCGCAATACTATGAACCCGCTTTAGGTAATATGACGGTTGTCGCAACTTTAGCGCAAGAAGCAGCAACCAAAACACCATGGGATTTCATTATGCATTCTGTGCATACACCGGCATTTTGGTTGGCAATTTCAGCACTTATTTTGGCATATATCTTCTATGTATTGGTGCCAAGCATTCCTAAGGCGTTAGCCGATGTGCGTTCAGGATTTGGTGTTTTGCATTATATCCTTGTCAAAAAATATTTTATCGATGGCTTGTATGATCTTGTGTTTGTCAAAGGAGTCGTGCTGCTAAGTAAAGTGTTATGGGTGGTGATTGATATCTTCATGATTGATAAGGTGGCTGTTCAAGGCAGTGCGGATTTGATTTATTTTGCGGGCAAGAAGATGACACGTGTGCAACGTGGGTTTTTGTTTGACTACGCACTGGTGATGTTGATTGGTGTTTTAGCATTGATCGCATGGCTAATTTTTTGGGTAAACTAAGGCTTTGGTTAAAGGAAAGTTAATACTATGTTTATAACTCACTATTTATTAAGCTTGCTAATCTGGGTGCCGATTATCGGTGGCTTTATTGTATTAGCAGCGAAATCGCCAGATGGCAAAAAAGAAGCGGCACGCTGGACGGCGCTGGCGGTTGCCATATTAACGCTTTTATTGTGTGTTCCTTTATACCTTGAGTTTGATCCAACCAGTGCTAGTATGCAATTTGTTGAGCGTGTGCGTTGGTTTAGTTTATTCAATAATAATGATGCGGTTTACTACTATCTTGGCGTTGACGGATTCTCCGTGCTATTTATTATCTTAACAAGCTTCACCAATGTGGTGATTGTGCTTGCGGCTTGGCGTAGTATCAAAGTGCGCTTAAGACAATATATGGCGATTTTCCTGATTACCACAGGTTTAACCAATGCAGTGTTTATGGCGCAGGATACGATGCTGTTTTATGTTTTCTGGGAAGCGCTATTAATTCCAACCACATTAGGTATTGGTATCTGGGGTGGCAAGAAAAAAGCCTATGCCGCGATTAAATATTTCTTATATACCTTTGCTGGTTCTATTTTCTTATTGGTTGCGTTTTTATATATCCAACAACAAGTGGCAAGCCTGCCAAGTGCAAGCTTAGTTGACAGCGGTACGTTCTCTATTCAGAACTTTATTTTCTGGGCAACTCAAGCAAATGATATGGGACAGTTAGTCAATATCACGCTAACGGCTCAATGGCTATTGTTTGGTGCGTTCTTTTTGGCATTTGCCGTTAAGATCCCGATGTGGCCATTTCATTCATGGTTGCCAGATGCGCATTCTGAGGCACCAGCTGGTGGTTCGGTTGTACTTGCTGCATTGATGTTAAAGTTGGGTGCTTATGGTTTCTTACGTTTTGTATTGCCATTGATTCCGAGTATTGCAGCAGTCCTTGATTGGTTACTTATTGCTATTTCATTGATTGCCATTGTTTATGTTGGTGTTGTTGCGATTGCGCAAACTGATTTTAAACGCCTTATCGCTTACTCATCAATTTCCCATATGGGCTTAGTAACGTTGGCAATGTTCTCTATCTTCTTATTGGTGAAGAACAATCCTGATCAAGTATTAGGTATGGCAGATGCGCAACTTGCAATTCAAGGTGCAGTCTTTCAAATGATCGCGCATGCATTCTCATCGGGGGGTATGTTTATTGGTTGCGGCTATCTATATTTACGTATGCAAAGTCGCAATATTGCCGATTTCCAAGGGGTTGCCCGTTCAATGCCAATATTTGCGACATTCTTTATGTTATTTTGTTTGGCAAACGTCGGACTTCCTGGTACCAGTGGCTTTGTCGGCGAATTCTTGATTATCTTGGCGGTATTTAAATACTCACCATGGGTGGCATTACTTGCTGGCTTAACACTTGTTATTGCGCCTGCCTATACGCTGTGGATGTACAAGCGCGTGTTCTTTGGTAAGGTGATCACAACCCAAGTGGCTAACTTAAAAGACATTAGCGGTCTTGAGATCTTTGTCTTTGTATTATTAGCGATTCCTACTATCTGGTTTGGTGTTTATCCAGAACCAATTCTACAACTTTCTTCAGCAGCTTCGACACATATCATTCAAGCTGCACATGCGGTAACGATAGGGTAAAGAGAAATGATGTTAGCAAATATTATCACCATACTTCCTGAAATTACGTTAGGCATTGCCGCATTGGTTGTGATGCTAGCGGATTTATTTTTTGGCAAGAAAGTCAAAAATATTGCCTATATTCTGACACAAGTCTTTTTGATTATTGCGGCTTGGATTTTATTAAAATCACTTAACTCGCATATTCATGTTGGTTTTGAAGGGCAGACACTATCAAACGAGCTGACCTTTATCCTGCAAGAAGTGATTGTGCTTGTCGCATTTTTCGTTTTTATCTACTGCAAAGAATATATTGAGGATAGAAAGCTGCCACAGGGTGAGTTTTATGTCTTATCCCTCTTGTCTATTCTAGGTGCGCTTGTATTAACGTCAGCGCATAGCTTGTTGACAATCTATATTGGTTTAGAGCTGTTATCTTTGCCTTTGTATGCACTTTTAGCCATTCGTCGCGGTTTTGCCACGGGAGCAGAAGCGGCAATTAAGTACTTTGTACTAGGTGCAATTGCCTCAGGTTTACTGTTGTATGGCATGTCATTTATCTATGGTGTTACTGGTAGCTTGGATTTAACGGAAATTGGTAAATATCTCGCCAATCCAGAAATGGCACATTCACAAATCGTGTTGATTGCCATGGTATTGATGATTGCGACAGCGACTTTCAAATTGGGTGCGGTACCTTTTCATATGTGGGTGCCGGATGTTTATGAAGGATCACCTAATGCAGTAACGGCATTTTTAGCCTCAGTTCCCAAGGTTGCAGCTTTTGCGATGCTTGTTAATATCCTTATGATCGGCATGCCAGCGCAAGCTTTTGCATGGAGTAAAGTGCTGACTGTACTAGCCGTTTTATCAATCTTCTTTGGTAACTTACTGGCATTAGCACAGAAAAATGTCAAACGTATGTTGGGTTATTCAACGATCTCACATATTGGTTTTGTGTTATTAGCGTTGATACTAAACCCTGAAGCTTTTGCCGTATCGACAGCGCTTTTCTATGTCATTATCTATGTATTGATGTCGGCAGCTGGCTTTGGTGTGTTGATCGTATTAAGTGTTCGCGGCAATGAAGTTGAGAACTTGGCGGATTTTGCGGGTCTTAATCGTCGTAATCCATGGATTGCCTTTATTATGTTAATCGTGATGTTCTCAATGGCAGGTATCCCACCATTATCAGGATTCACCGCTAAGCTATTTGTGATTATGGGCTTGATTGATACAGGGCACTTAGGATTAGGTATCTATGCCTTAATTATGTCAGTGATTGCTTGTTACTATTATCTACGTGTGATCAAGTCGATGTACTTTGATCTACCGAAAAATCAAACGCCAGTTTACGCCAATAAAGTGACCTTGTTTGGCTTAAGCATCAATGCGGCACTTATTTTATTATTAGGTATTTTCCCTGCGTTGTTAGTAACGCTTATCTCACCGATTTATGGGTTGTTCTAAATACTTATCTGTTCTTTTCAGTTCCCGTGCACGGTAAAAAAGATATTCCAGTTGGTACAGTCAAAAGCATTGAAAAATCAACAGGTGTAAAACTATTAAAATGAGGTTGGTATTATGAAAAGTTTACATATATGTTATCAGGCTAAAATTAAATCAGACACAGATGGTTATAGTGTTAATTTTTTTGATCTGCCAGCGTTTAGTTCAGGCGATACCTTGGAAGAGGCATTATATAATGCCCAAGAGTCATTAGATTGTGCGCTACTTGGTGTAATAGATGAGGATGATGATATTCCTGTTGCAACAAAACACAAAGGTGATGATGTGTTTGACGTATATGCAAGTCCTGAGGTTGCAGTTCCCATACTTTTAAGATTGGCTAGAAAAAGATCAGGGAAGACGTTAACCGATGTTGCCAAATCTATGGATGTTAGTTTTCAGCGTTATCATGATATTGAAAAAGGCAGGAATATTACACTCAAAACACTAAGAAAAGCTGCCGCATCTTTGGGAGCGAATGTTGATGTTAGGTTTGTTATGTAAATAGTAGGGGCGTATGGCATACGCCCCTTTAAAGAAAAATTAACGTGCGCAAACTTCCAAACCACTGAAGAAGAAAGCGACTTCAACGGCAGCTGTTTCAGCGGCGTCTGAACCATGCACAGCATTAGCATCAATACTATCAGCAAAATCAGCACGAATCGTGCCAGAAGCGGCTTCTTTAGGGTTTGTCGCACCCATTAACTCACGGTTTTTAAGAATAGCATTTTCACCTTCTAATACTTGAATCATCACAGGACCTGAAGTCATGAATTTCACAAGGTCGTTATAGAAAGGGCGCGCTTTGTGCACAGCGTAAAACTCACCGGCTTCAGCTGTGGATAATTGCTTCATTTTAGCAGCAATTACTTTAAGACCTGCTTGTTCAAAACGCGAGTAAATTTGACCGATAACATTCTTAGCAACTGCATCAGGTTTTATAATCGAAAGTGTTCTTTCAATAGCCATGTGTATTTTCCTTATTTTTTATTTGATAAAAGTCTTGGGCATTATACAAATGAACGAATGGAATGCAAGATTAAGCTGACAGCAAAGAATGAAAATGGATTTAAAAATACTTTGAATAAGTTTGTGCCACGACAAAACTATTATCTGCAGCTTTTGCCGTATCATCAGACAAATTAGCATGATAACCTGCAATATGCGCGCTATTGCCTTGGTTTTTGACATCAAACTGGTAAACAATACCGTTAATCTCACAACTATATTTTGTCGTGCATTGGATATTGCCAAACACACCACCAAGTGCCTTGATTGTTTGTGCGTAGTTATAGTTATGCATATGAATGACATTATTCACTGTGGTGTGATTAAGTGCTAGGTATTGGTTGTAATTGCTTTGTAGTTCAACTTTTAAGTTCTCTGAGATTTTCTTATAAGCTTGAAATTTAGCAAAGAAAATAAAAGCCATATACAGTAAGACGCCGGCAAGAATGAGGAGCACCAAAATGGCAACGGTTTGTTTGCCACTAGAAGTCTTTTTGCTTGGTTGTAGTAGTTTCTCGTCCATTAGTTATCCTTAGTTAATACCAAAATATTTATTATAAAGTGCGTTGATTTCTTGCCAACGATTATCATCATAAGGTAAAAGATTAGATGCCAAGTAATCGCGCTCGCTATTAAATGAAATCTCATCACCATCAGCAGCGTAGACTGCCAAGATCTTAAGACGAATATTTAAATTCTTAGCATCGCTATTTAACGCTTCTTGTAAGAGCGCTTTAGCTTGAGCAATGTCGTGTGTTTCAATTAGCTCATCCGCCTTTTTAAGGAGATCCACAAGCTCATCTTTGGATTTTTTCTTGGCAGTTTTTTTATCATTTGATGCGTTAACTGGTGTGTCAATATTAACTTTGACCTCAGGCTGTTTAGCATAAAACTGCTCTTTTAATTGACGTTTATCATCAGTTGATCTTGATGACTTACGTTTATAGCGGCGACGCCATATCAACAGGGCAATAATGATAATTAATAGAATAATATACCATTTGCTACCATCGCTTTTTGTTTCAGTAGTGACGGTGGTTTGTGCCTCATTAGTCGCCTGTGATTGATCGTCTGTATTTGCCACAGGAATAACAACACCTTGTTGCGTGTTTTCTTTGGTATTATCTATTGAGTCATTAGTACTGCTAGGTGTGTTGTCACTAGATACTACTACGGTTTGCTGATGATCAAGAGTAGGCGCATTGGTATTTGCATTCGCTGGTGCAGCAGAAGTGTTCGATGCTTCAACCGTTGGCGCAGTCTGAACTGGAGTAGGTGCAGACGCTTTGGGGGTGAGGTATTGAGTATGTCTTAGGTTATAAAGCTTTAAGCCATCTTCAAGCTCAGACTTAGTGCTTGGAATTAAAAGCTTTTGATTAACATTGACAATATTGTCATTAATTGAAGGGTTTTCTTTGGCGTTAATCCCCTTGATTGCGGCAATCATATCTTTGTTGGGAATGCCCGAGATACTGTGTTTACTGGCAATGCGCCATAATGAATCACCGGATTTAACGGTATAGGTGGTAATCGCAAAGCTCGGCATTGCAAATGCTGCAGTCATTAGAATAAGTGATTTGAGATAAAGTCTGGTACTTTTTTTCACAGCCTCTCCTTAATATAAGTCATCAATCTAAGGCGTGATTGTAATCGAAAATGGCGGCAATGACTATACGCTAAGCTTAATATGTTTCAAGCGCACACCTACCAGAAACAAACAAGCAAAGTAACTAAAGATGCCAACACTTATAATCATAGACAAATGTAAAACACGCGTTTTAAAGCCAAGAGTTAACCAATAGCCTATATTCTGTTTAAGATAATACAAAACAATAAACATAACACTTGCGGCGATAATGGCTCTGACAATAAGCGTAAATGTCGAAAAATCAAGGCGCACATGGGTGATACGTTTTAGTGCTATATATAATAACAATGCATTAATAGCTGCGGTAATCGTTGTTGAGGTGGCTAATGCTAGATAACCTAAATGATGCGTTTTAAGAATTAAGATTAATACGATATTGCTTAGAATATTACAGATAATGCAGATCACACCAATCTTTAATGCTGCTTTGGTGTGTCCTTTGGCATAAAGTACCGAGATGAATACCTTAATAAGCACAAAGGCAATCAGTCCAATAGCGAAACAGATCAAGGCACGCTGTGATTGAATGACGTCAAAAACACTAAATTTGCCATATTGGAATAGCGTAATGAGAATCGGTGCAGATAATACGCTCATCGCAAAGGCTGCAGGAATGGTGATAATAAGGCTAAGCTTAATCCCCCAATTAACGATTTGACTAAAATCATGTGCTGAGGTTTTGATATTACTTAATTTTGGCAAAATGGCAGTGGCAATGGCAATGCCAAAAATTCCTAAAGGAAACTGATTTAAGCGATCAGGATAATATAGCCATGATAAGCTGCCAACGGCTAGAAATGAGGCAAAAATAGTGTCAAGCAATAAGCTGATTTGCACAACTGAGGCACCAAGAATGCCGGGTAATAGTGATTTTAATATGCGCTTTAAATGGTAACTGGGTTTGCGTAAACTCAGTGTGAGTTTAACACTTAATCGTCGTACACATATAAATAGAATGACACTTTGAATGAATCCTGCGATAAACACACTCCAAGCAACAGCATAAATTGGTGCTTTAAAGTGGGAGGCACTTAGGATAAACCCAATCATGCAGATATTTAGTATGCAAGGCATAAGTGCTGGAATATTAAAATGCTCATAACGATTCAGAAGTGCCGAGAAAAGGGCAGAAATGGAAATGAAAAACACGTAGGGAAACATGATTTGTAGTAGCTCTTTGGCAAGGACAAATTGTGTTTGATCATGATAAAAGCCAGGGGCGAAAACCATCACCCAAATGCTGGCAAAGATGATGCCTGTTAATGAGATCAGAAAGCTTGTTAATGCAATAATGTTGAGCAAGGTGGAGAATAAGTAATTTAAACGTTTATGAGATGACTGTTTGCTTAAACTTGGCACAAGGACTTGTGTCAGTGATCCCTCGACAAACAAGCGGCGCATAAAATTAGGTACGCGAAAGGCAACTAGAAAAGCTTCCATTGTCGCTGTGGCGCCAAAGTATTTAGCAAAAAGCATATCGCGAATAAATCCCAAAATACGCGATATCAGTGTGATGCTACTGAGCAAGAAAGTAGATTTAAATAAAGACTTTTTTTGCTTTTTTTGCTTGTTCAATTTTATAACATTAGCTTTTGCATTTTTGCCTGTGATTGTAGGGGGTAATGACTAGGAGGTCAAAAAAAACTGTATTGTAATATTCCCAAAAGTCCTCAGTAGTTCTATGCTTTTTGGTGACTTATGTAAACTAAAGGTCATTATGATGTAATAAGTAAGTTGTATTGGTGAGCACCTTTCCCCTTGTGGGAGAGGTCGTGCAGCTTAAGCTGCACGGGTGAGGGGGAATTAAAGTAAATTAAAACTTCGCATTACCTGGTGTGCGTGGAAATGGGATCACATCACGAATATTCGGCACACCAGTGATATAGCCCAATAGACGCTCAAAACCAAGGCCAAAGCCACAATGTGGTACGGTGCCATAACGACGCAAATCACGATACCAATATAAGCCTTCAGCATCGACACCGGTTTCAGCAATGCGCTGATCAAGCACTTCAAGACGCTCTTCACGCTGACTGCCACCGATGATCTCACCAATGCCAGGCACCAAGACATCCATCGCGGCAACGGTTTTATTATCATCATTTAAGCGCATATAAAAGGCTTTGATGTCTTTTGGATAGTTCATTAAGACGACAGGGGATTTGAAATGCTCCTCACATAAAAAGCGCTCATGTTCAGATTGTAGATCCAAGCCCCACTCAACCGGATAGTCAAACGTCTTGCCACAGGTTTTTAAGATCTCAATGGCATCAGTATACTCAACGCGGATAAAGTCATTATTAACAACAGAGTTTAATTTATCCAGCAAGCCTTTTTCCATAAACTGATCAAAGAACTTTAGATCATCTTGGCGCTCTTGCATAATGGTTTTAATGACTGATTTTAAGAGTTTTTCAGCCAAGTCAGCATCATCATTAAGGTCAGCAAAAGCAAACTCAGGCTCAACCATCCAAAACTCAGCCAAATGACGTGAGGTATTAGAGTTTTCCGCACGAAATGTTGGACCAAAGGTGTATACTTTGGATAATGCCATACAATAGGTTTCGACATTCAATTGTCCAGAAACGGTTAGGAACGTCTCACGACCAAAAAAGTCTTGGGTGTAATCAACCTTGCCTTGATCGTTTTTAGGTAAGTTTAATTGATCTAATGTTGAAACACGAAATAGCTCACCAGCACCTTCGCAGTCATTTGACGTTAAAATGGGCGTGTTAACCCAAAAGAAACCTTCATCATTAAAGAAGTTATGAATGGCATTGGCTAAAGTATGGCGCATGCGAGAAACTGCACCGATCAAATTAGTGCGCACGCGTAAATGCGCATGCTCTCTTAAGTGCTCCATCGTGTGACGTTTAGGTGATACCGGATAGGTTTCAGGGTTATCAATCCAGCCATGAACGATGACTTCATCTGCTTGGATTTCAACACTTTGACCTTGACCTTGTGATGCGACTAATGTGCCTGTTACTTCAAGCGCGCAGTCCTTAGTTAAACTCAAGATCTCTGATTGGTAATTAGTAAGCGTGCTTTCAGCAATTGCCTGAATGGGGTCAAAGCATGAGCCATCGTGAATGGCAAGAAAAGAAAGTCCAGCTTTTGAATCACGACGGCTTCTTAGCCAGCCTTTAACGGTGACTTTTTGCCCAATAAGACTTGGTGTGGTAAATAGCGCTTTTGCGGTATGTGTTTGTGTCATATTTGTTTTGTACCTTTTTTACCTATTTATTTAACTTCTTTAGCATGACTGGGCATTGCATAAGGTGGTTGCCGTAAAAGGGCATATGCAACACTCGGGCGTATGCAATACGCCCCTACGTGAGGTCATGTTTAATATAATCTAACCAACCGAAGTTACGAGCTTTTACTATTTCAACACCCCGCCTCGTAAGCTCGGCACCCCTCTTGTAAAGAGGGGAATATAAAATCACTGTTGCCTAATTCCCCTCTTTGTAAGAGGGGTGGCAGCCGGAGGCTGACGGGGTGTTCATAAAATTAGAGCTTTTACTAAAATGCATAACTCCAGTAACTAAAATTTCGCAAGCGATTATAACGATATTTGAACCTAAGCGGTAGAACAAGATTGCAAATTGGCATCAAGGTTAGATAAACACTGTAAAATGCTTGATGACTAATATATACTTTAGCGCAATTTTGATGTGATGAATGTGGATAATCGCTAATGCTTAGTTTTCAGGATATTATTTTCAAACTTCAGCAATATTGGGCAGAAAAAGGTTGTATGATCGTGCAACCATTGGATATGGAAGTAGGTGCGGGTACCTTTCATCCGGCAACTTTTTTAAGAGCAATTGGTCCTGAGAGTTGGAATGCTGCTTATGTTCAGCCATCACGTCGCCCAACCGATGGTCGCTATGGTGAGAATCCTAATCGTGGACAACATTATTATCAATTTCAAGTGGTGATGAAGCCATCACCGAAAGAATTACAAGAGCTATACTTGGGATCATTGCGTGTTTTAGGTATTGATCCCTTAGAGCATGATATTCGCTTTGTTGAGGATAACTGGGAGTCGCCTACCTTAGGTGCTTGGGGCTTAGGTTGGGAAGTTTGGGCAAATGGTATGGAAGTGACGCAGTTTACCTATTTCCAACAAGTTGGTGGCTTGGAGTGTAAACCTGTTACCGGTGAGATTACTTATGGACTTGAACGCTTGGCAATGTATTTGCAAAATGTTGATAGCATGTATGATTTACTGTGGGCAAATACAGCAATGGGTCCTGTGTATTATCGCGATGTGTTTCAACAAAATGAACGCGAGATGTCGCAATACAACTTTGAAGAAGCCGATGTTGAGCACTTATTTAGCGAGTTTGATTTTCTTGAGAAAGAAAGTGCGCGCCTTTTAGAAAAAGACCTAGCATTACCTGCTTATGAAATGATGCTTAAGGCGTCACATACCTTTAACTTGTTAGATGCGCGTCATGCAATCTCAGCCACTGAGCGCCAGCGCTACATCTTACGTGTGCGCACGTTATCACGAGGAGTCGCTGAAGTGTATTACAAAACCCGCGAGGAACTTGGGTTTCCGATTTTGAGTAATGTGTGATGGTGTTTTTGTAACTATAGATAGGGCTTTAGATGAATAAATTACTGGGCATTGTTGTGGCATTAATCATACTGGTTGTGATTTTGATTTATGTTACTGGTGGAGGATCTAAGGAAAGTGGGCATAAAGCGAATATCCCGCCACCGGCTAAATATCCAGCGCCACCTACATTACCCGTAGAGCCCAACTAAGCAAATATTTTGTTAGGATCACTGGTGTATGACGCATCAAAAGCGCCTAGATAGGTCCAAGGATATTGCCAGCCCGTCCACGAACCGTTAACCATCAAGTTTTGAATGACATAGGCGTTGCCATTGTTTTTATTCATATACATCCAACTCCACGTTCTGTTATTGACATCTTGAGAGACGGTTGATGTATAAACCCAATAATTACCTCCCGCCCAATTGCTAGACCAGTGAGTATCTAACTGAGTGAAGCTATATTGATCTGTGATATTATTTGCCAATGTGCGCATTTGCAACTCTTGCTGTGCCAGAGCTGAACTTGAATAGCCTTCAGGGCAATTGATGCCAGCGCTCGCAGCACATGACCAGATGATGGCTTGGTTTTGATAGCTGGGTGAGAAAATAAGCGTTGGACGTGTATCTGTGTCATTCGTTGATAATGCCGGAATATACTCAACTGTTATGATTCCGTCACTGATGTAAAATTTGCTAATAACCTTGGTGTTTTGTGCATCATTATTGATGTTAAGTGCATTATTATCAGCTTGATCAAAAGTATTGTTTTGAGTATAAAATGTCGCAATTTTCTTTTCCGCGGCTTGAATCATCGGATAAGAAGTTGAAACCTTGGCTGCATTGGTGTAGCTAAAATAAACAGGCAGCGAAATGCCAACGATAATCACACCAATCGCCAGAGCAATCATAAGCTCTATAACTGAAAAGCCCTTGTAATAGGGTGTCATATCTTTTGAAATAGTCATTAAGATTTAGAACAGGTCATCTGTTTTACGATTAAAAATATTACGATGCTTTTGTGCTTCCTTTTTTTGTGATTGCGAGCGTGTTGGGAAATCTCGATCGTAATTGGCAAGGAAATCACCTGCGTTACTGACGTATTCACGTTGCTTTTTATTGTCAAAAAGGTGCAGCATTTTAAGAATAATGGACATAACTTATCTAAGTTGTTGTTTCTATTTTGTTGGCGATTATACTAGAATGCCTAACAAAAACCTATACCATGTACAACCGTAAGGCAAATTTATGCGCCCAGGCCCTATTTTTAAAGTATTAGGCATGTTGCTGATGTTCTTTAGTTTGACGATGTTAACCCCCATCATTGTCAGCTTGGTTTATCATGAACATAATAGCGAACCTTTTTTATCGAGCTTTTTAATTACATTGATCTCAGGGCTTGTCTTTTGGGCGCTTAGCTCGAAGTCAAAAAAGCAGTTGACGGTTAAAGATGGGTTTATTGTTGTGATTGCCATTTGGTCAGTACTTGGATTTTATGGTGCGATTCCTTACATGTTATCAAATGGCTTGCATTTGAGCTTTTCTGATGCGGTGTTTGAATCAATTTCAGGGTTTACCACTACGGGTGCTACGGTTATTCATGGTCTTGATTCATTGCCTAAGAGTATCTTGTATTATCGTCAGCAAACACAACTTCTAGGTGGTATGGGGATTATCATTTTATCTGTGGCAATCCTACCGATGCTTGGTGTTGGCGGTATGCAGCTCTATCGCGCTGAAGCCAATGGTCCGTGGAAAGAGAATAAGTTAACCCCAAGAATAGCCGATACTGCCAAAGTACTATGGGGTATTTATCTCTTGCTTGTTGTGCTATGTATTATCAGTTATAGACTCGGTGGCATGAATTGGTTTAATGCGATCTGTTATGCTTATTCAACGATTGGTACCGGTGGTTTTGCGCCAAGTGATGCATCAATGAGCGGTCAAACGCCATTGATTTACTCGATCTGTATCTTTTATATGATGGTTAGTGCGACAAGCTTTGCACTGCATTTTACCGCATTTAAGCGCTTATCACTTAAGGTCTATTGGCGTGATCCTGAGTTTCGCGCTTATATCTTTTTTGCTTTTTCGATGATTGTGATCGTGGTATTAACGTTGATCTCACAAGATGCCACGAAGAGTAATGATCGCGCGTTTTGGGATGGCTTATTTCAAGTTGCATCATTTGTTTCAAACACAGGCTTTACTGCCGATTCAAACTATCATTCATGGCCATTATTCTTGCCAATTTTATTAATGGTTATCGGTCTTATTGGTGGATGCGCGGGTTCAAGCTCGGGCGGACTTAAGATCGTGCGCGCGGTACTCTTAAGAAAGCAGGCCTTTCGTGAAGCAAGGCGCTTGGTGCATCCTGCGGGCGTTTTCCCCGTGAAATTTGGCAATAAAGTCATGTCAGAAACCGTCATGAGCAGTGTTTGGGGCTTTGTTGCTGCTTATTTTATTTTGTTTGTGATCTTATGGCTATGCATGATGGGTGTCGGAATTGATTCGGTAACGGCATTCTCTGCTGTGGCAGCAAGTATTTCGAACTTAGGTCCTGGTCTTGGGCAAGTTGGGGTGAATTACGCTACCTTACCGACTGAGGCGCATTGGATCTTGAACTTTGCGATGCTTTTAGGACGCTTGGAGGTCTTTACGATTTTAGTATTATTCACACCGGATTTTTGGCGCAGATAAACTAGGACATCGGTTGTTGTATGTTGTTGTACTTTTTAAGCTCTTCAGCATCGATCATTCCGCGATTAAAGAGTTTAGTCAATGCCTGCTCTAAGGTTTGCATGCCCTTATTTTGACTGGTCTGCAACACATTATAAAGCTGAGGAATTTTATTCTCACGAATAAGATTGCGCACGGCTGTATTCGCGATGAGGACTTCATGAGCTGCAACGCGTCCACCTTCTTTTTTACGAATAAGCCGCTGAGCAATAACGGCTTGTAAAGACTCTGAGAGCATCGAGCGGATCATTGGCTGCTCGTCCCCTGGAAAGACATTGATAATCCGATCAACCGTTTTAGGTGCTGATGAGGTATGCAAGGTGGCAAATACCAAGTGCCCCGTTTCAGCAGCGGTTAACGCCAGACGAATGGTCTCAACATCACGCATCTCGCCAACTAGAATATAATCTGGATCCTCGCGCAGTGCCGCACGTAGAGCTGCATTAAAGCTTAAAGTATCACGTTTAACCTCACGTTGATTGATGAGGCATTGCTGTGATTTATGGGTAAACTCAATCGGGTCTTCAATCGAGATAATATGCCCTTTTTCGGTTTTGTTAATATGATCAATCATCGCTGCAAGTGTCGTACTCTTACCACTGCCTGTGGGACCAGTAACAACAATCAGTCCATGCGGTTTATGCATCAGTTCTTTGAAAATCTCAGGTGCTTCAAGCTCATCCAATGTGTAAACACTCTCAGGAATCACGCGAAAAACAAGCGCACTGCCGCGATCTTGTTTAAAGGCATTGACCCTAAAGCGTGAGTGAAGCTCTGGCAAATGGACAGAGAAATCATATTCTAAGGTTTCTTGAAAATGTTGATACTGCTCTGAGCTCATGACTTCATGTAAATAGTTCTCAAGGGTTTCCTCAGTTAATAGCTCATCACTGACAGATTCAATATGTCCATCAATGCGCAGTTTGGCTTTAGCGCCACTAGAGAGATGTAAATCCGATGCCTTTTTGCTAATACAAAGCGATAATAATTCCGTGAGGTTCATGTTAAGATATCCTTCTTACTAACTATACCCTCTAAGACTATAGCAGATGAATCATGATCAAGAGGTGCGATTGCAACAAAATTTATCAAAGCTGCGACAACAAATTGAGTTATTGGCTACTAAGAATAGTACTAAACCACAACTATTAGCCGTATCAAAAAAACAGTCTATTGAGTCGATGCGTGTGATTTACGATGCGGGTATATGCGTTTTTGCTGAGAGCTTTGTCCAGGAAGCAATTGACAAGATTCCTGCACTGCCAGAGGATATTACATGGCACTATATTGGACGCTTACAGTCAAATAAACTTAAAAAAATCGCGCAATATTTTGATTGGGTGCATACGCTTAGCAGTATTGAACATGCTCAAAAATTACAGCGTCACTGCGCTGAATTGGACAAAACAATGCAGGTGCTGATTCAGATTAATGTTGATCTTGAACCACAAAAATCAGGTATTATGCTAGATGATTGCGATGCAATTGAGCATTTAGTTGACTACATTGTGAAATATTGTCCTAATCTTAAGCTTTGCGGTTTCATGTGTATGCTTGAAGATACTGGAGAGTATGATAAAGAGTTAGTAAGCTTTGGTAAGCTTGCTCAGTGTAAAGACAACATAAACCAAAAATTTAAGCTTAATCTACAAGAGCTATCGATGGGCATGAGTGGTGATATGCCAGCGGCGATTGCCGCAGGCAGCACGATGCTACGTATAGGCAGCACCATTTTTGGTGCGCGTTAAGAGGGAGATCAGGATGTTAAAGAGAATTTTTTGGAGTTTGATTGCGGCCCTTGTGATTGTCATTGCGATGATTGCATTAATTAAGCGCCAGGCAGAGGCTAGGGTCGATGATCCTCAAGCAAAGCACTTTGCGAATGTTGTCGTCTTTGGCGATAGCTTAAGTGATAGTGCTTATCATGGACAAGGTGTTGGCAACAACTATTGGGTTAAACCCAGTGGTATTACCGATAAAATTGGCGCACCAATTACCAGTGAATTAAGTGCAAATGACCCAGTACGCAAGACGTGGCTTAATTATATCTTAGCTGAGCTGCCAACGAGTGCAGGAGATAAGTTTTACAATATTAAAGCGTTAAAGCCTCATATGGCGTTTGATCATAATGCGTCGTTTGCAACAGCTTCAGCTGAGACCGGTGATTATTATTTAACGGATACAACATGGGCACGTGATACAAGTGAACAATGCGCGCATGGTGTCGGCGATTACGGTGCTTATAACTGCGTGCCTGGCGTGTTAAAGCAGCTGCAATTATATCTTGCTAATGTCAACAACAAGCCAAATCCCAAGACACTTTTTATCTTATGGGCTGGCGGTAATGATTTTTATCAGAATATCGTGCGTATTGCGTCAAATAATGGTCAAGCGCTTGCGCATCCGATTGATAATATCGTTAAAGCAGTAAAAATATTGATGCAACATGGCGTGCCTGTAGCAAATATCTACGTGCTTAATCTGCCTAATTTTTCAATGGTGCCGGCATTGACGAATCTAGTTGATGAACACATTCATAGTCATATTATGCGTCAAAGTGTACTAGCAGTGATTTCATCCATTTCACAAATGTATAACTTAAGTTTGCAAACTAACCTTGTGCTTCAGACTTTAGGTGAATTTCCAGCCAATCATGTCTTTGCAATCGATCGACTGTTTTTAGATGTCTATTTTAATAAAGCCAATGTTTTGGCAAATATTGGCATTACAAAACCAGTTGATTTAACCTGTGCCGATGCGAAAGATTTGCCGTATTGTAACGGCTACCTATTCTATAATGGCATGCACCCTACAACAACGGTGCATCGCTATTTAGCAAATCAGCTGCTTGATTATATTCAGATGACCTAAAGCGCTCGAAGTCTTCGCGTACTTCGGGTAACACGCGTTGAATGCGCTGAGTTTCGGTGTTGATAAAAACCCAATTGGTTTCGGCTTTGGCAACGATTTCGCCGAGTTGATTGATAAATTCATATTTGCGTAGCGCAGTTGAGCGCTTTATTTCATCAACCCATGTTCTCGCCTCAATGACCTCATTTAAGAAAACCTGCTTGATGTAGTCAATGAAGTGGGTTTTGGCAACCCATGTACAGTGGTTTTGATGATAACGCTTGGTATCCCAACCGCAAGCGTCTGAGTGCATCACGGCAATATCCTGCATCCATTTGATATAGACGATATTGCTAACATGGTTGTTGGCGTCGATATGCTCCGCCATCACGTTAAAATGTGTTTTGAATATTTGCATAAGTTATTCCTTAAAATGCAAAACGCCAATTACTAAACAGTTTACTGATTATCATTGCTTCTTTGTTGAGTAATTTCCTCTTTATCCACTTGGCGCAAAATACTGCCAGAGATACCGGCGGCTTCAACTTTGTGTTTGATCACATCGCCATCACGTTGGCTATAGACAGGTCCCACATCCAAGCGATACCAATCGCCCACTTTTTTAATGGTTGGTTTAAGCCCTGCCAAAATAAGCTTGGCACGTGTGGCATTGGCATCACTTTGATTGCGATATGAGCCAACTTGTAACATATAGGTATAGCGATATTGCTTTAGTTTCTCAGGATTAGCATCGACTTGTACGGTCTTATTGGTTAGTGTGTTATAAAATGTGAAAGTTAAAGGCTGATCGTCATCTTTCTTATTATCCGTTTTGTTATCTTTTGCTTTTTTGTTGTTTGTTGCAGCTGATTCTTTCGTGCTATTTTCATTAGCAGGTGCTACTGCCACCGCATTGCTATCAGACGTCTGCTTAGCGCCTTGAGTTGGCTTACTGTCTGTGGTGGTATTATTTTGCGTTTGATTGTTTTGCTCTTTCGTATCACTCACATTAACAACTGGCTTGGGAGAGACATGTACCGTTTGTGTGGTCGTTGTCGCTGTGCTGTCTTTTGATTTGTTACTACCATAAAAGCTCACAATAAAAGCAATGATTAATACCAATAACAAAAGGGCAAGAATGATTTTTCTTATGGCTAATGAGGACTGCTGACGAGGCTTATTATCTGCTTTGTTTTTATCGTTTTTAGCAGTGGTTATTGAGTTGTTTTTAGCAAAATCACGCATTGTAAAGAAACTTGCCTTTTATTTGTCAATTATTTTTAAGATATGCCAGCGATTTTAATAAGATATTGCCAAAGTATAAAGCATGTTTGTGCACTTTATCTTATTAACTGGTTGCGTTTATAGCGTTTTACGCTAGAGTGATGCAAAAAGGTATTTAATGATATCAAGTGATGGAAGTACAAAAAAAGTATGTAAATATTCAACTGTTAGATGGTAACGGTGGCGCTAAAGAAATCACCGAAAAAGATATATCCCGAGCAATGGCGTTACCTTCTGGCATTATCTGGTTGCATTTGGATTTAACGCAAGCGGCTGATTTTTTAAATGAATATCAGATCATCCCTGAGAGAATCATCGATATGCTATGCGCGCAGGAAACCAGACCGCGTATTTTGGTACTTGATAATGGCATGTTGGCAACCTTTCGCGCGATTAATCTTAACAAGGGGCAAAAGCCTGAAGATATGACATCGATTCGCATGTGGTTAACTGAGCGCTTGATTATTACCGTTAAGCGTCGAGATCTGCACTCGATTGCTGAGATTAACAACATGTTACGCTTAAATGCAGGACCTTGTGCGACAAGCGAGTTTTTGAATATTTTATTGATGCATATTACTGAGCATACTGATCAGTTAGTTGATGGCTATGATGGTAAGCTTGATGATATTGAACTTGCGATTAAGAAAGATCGATCGATTGTATTGTCAGACAGGGTCAATGGGATTTGTAAAAAGGTCATTAAAATCAGGCGCTATATCCTGCCGCAACGCGAAGCGATATTGGCGATTTCAGCAAATAAACTGTCTTGGCTAAGTGATGAAGATGTCTTTGAACTAAAACAGGTGCTTGATGCGAATATGCGTTTATTGGAAGATCTGGATGCGATGAAAGATAGAAGTTTAATTATCCAAAATGAAATTCATGCTTATGAGCAAACACAGATGAATCAACGTATGTATATCTTATCGATGATCAGTGTGGTGTTTATCCCGCTTGGGTTTATCACTGGTCTTTTGGGGATCAACGTTGCCGGCATTCCAGGCGCTGAGTCTCATTATGGTTTTATTATTGTTTGCGCAATCCTTGCGTTGATTATGGTGGGCTATATTGCCATTATGCGCAAGATTCGATGGATTTGATTTTTTCTGTATCACTAGACCATAGGCATCAATCCTTGTTAAAATGCGCTGAAGTTTAATCAATAGAGTCATTTTATATGTCAGTTATTAAAGTAGAAGATTTTATTCAAAGTGTTGCCGATGGATTGCAATTTATCTCTTATTATCATCCTAAAGATTTTGTGCAAGCAATGTATCGCGCATACGAGCATGAAGCATCAAAGCCAGCAAAAGATGCGATTGGGCAGATTTTGATAAACTCGCGCATGGCTGCGTATGGTCATCGCCCGATTTGTCAGGATACTGGCATGGTCTGCGCCTTTGTTAAAGTTGGGATGGAAGCAAAGCTTGATTGCACTGATCGCACGATTACCGAACTTGTTAATGAAGGTGTGCGTCGCGCGTATTTAAATGCCGATAATCCGCTTCGAGCATCGATGGTTAATCCACCGCATGGCGCGCGTAAAAATACCAAAGACAATACTCCTGCGATTGTACATATTGATATGGTATCAGGATCTAATATCGAGATTGAGTTAGCAGCTAAAGGCGGTGGCTCTGAATTTAAATCAAAATTTAAAGTCTTAAACCCAAGTGATAGTATCGTTGATTGGGTACTTGAGATGTTGCCAACAATGGGGGCGGGTTGGTGTCCACCAGGCATTATTGGTATTGGTATTGGTGGTACGGCGGAAAAAGCAATGTTACTAGCTAAAGAATCATTAGGTGAAGAGATTGATATGCATGAGATTCTTGAGCGTGGTGCGCAAACGGAACTTGAGAAATTGCGTGTCGAGCTCTATCACAAAATCAATGATCTAGGCATTGGCGCACAAGGCTTGGGTGGTTTAACAACTGTGCTTGATGTCAAAATCCATGAGTATCCAACGCATGCAGCATGTAAGCCTGTGGCGCTTATTCCCAATTGTGCCGCAACGCGTCATGTTCATTTCACTCTAGATGGTTCAGGTGTTGCCAAGTTGCCTGTACCAAAATTAGAAGATTGGCCTGAAATTACTGAAATGGATAAATCACAAGTGCGACGCGTGGACTTAAATACGCTAACACAAGCTGATATTGAAAACCTAAAACCAGGTGAGACGCTTTTATTAAATGGTAAGTTATTAACGGGGCGTGATGCAGCGCATAAGCGCATTATGGATATGGTCAAAAATGGTGAACCATTACCAGTGGATCTAAAGGGTAAATTCATCTATTACGTAGGTCCTGTTGATCCCGTTGGTGATGAAGTGGTAGGACCAGCTGGTCCCACAACAGCAACACGTATGGATAAGTTTACCGATTTTATGTTAAGTGAAGTGGGGATTGCCGGCATGGTGGGTAAAGCCGAGCGTGGTCAGGCAACGATTGATTCAATCAAAAAGCATAAAGCAGTTTACTTAATGGCCGTTGGTGGGGCTGCTTATCTTATCTCTAAATCGATTCGTAAGGCCAAAGTGGTTGGATTTGAGGATCTGGGAATGGAAGCTATTTATGAGTTTGAAGTGGAAGATATGCCAGTGACGGTTGCTGTTGATAGTCAAGGGACTTCAGTGCATCAAACAGGTCCTAAAGAATGGAAAGTAAAAATTGCTGAGATGCATACGGCAGGGAAGTAAGCAAAAACAACAAAAATAGCAAAAAATAGCAAATAGGGTAGTCATTACCCTATGCACAAGCCATGGATTTGTGGATATTGGGTTGTGTGAAAATAATCCAATATAAGGCTCTAATATGCGATTGTTACGTATACTTTTATGCTGTGTGCTGTCATTATTTATTCAGTTAAATCAAGCAAATGCCTTGATGCAGGGCTTTGATTTTGGTGATTGGGTCGATAGTAATGCGGATAAAGCGCTGCAGCTCACAGCAGATGATGTGTATAAGATTACACAAATCGCGTTGGCATATCATTTTCAACAGCAGAATCAGAAAAATCAGCAGATGATTCGCTTATATGGTAATTTTGGTTTATTCAGCCAGAATACTGATTACACAAGCTGTCATAATAGTTTTGATGGTGCGAGCAAGAATCCAAATGATCGTTGGTGTGCGTTTACCAAGGCATTGTCAGCTTATCCTTATGCACACGTGGTATTAACAATAGATGCAGGACAGCTTAAGCTATTTACCAATCAAAATGGTCAACAAGCCTTGTTTAAGTTTATATTGGCATTACAAAACTCACTTCCTCAAGGACTTAATAGTGTGGATGATGTTGTGCTATTGCAGGAACCGGGGATTTCGCCAGAGAGTTACAATCATATTAGTAAGCGTATTCAGATATTCATAGATTCGATGACTAATTTCTACCAAGAAAATCCAGCGCTAACACGTGTACCATTAAGTGTTGATATTGATGTTGGCGATCAAAGTAAGCTTACATATTTACTTAAGTTAAGAAAAGGCGCGATTTATGGGCTGATAGGTAGCGTGATGAATGGTGAGCTAAGTCACAATCAAGACTATATTCAAGCACTTTTACAAAGTTTCAAAGCTATTTACACATATGATCTAGCGCATCAATTAAAAGCAGTTGTCTGGCTGAATATTTACCCGTTTTACTATAGCGGTGTATTGGATGACAGTGCTGTTATTAATGCACGAAATTTAGCAACAACCTTTAGTGACAGCATAACAACTTTCAAAAATTATTTGCTCAATTATAACATCCTTAGCCAAAGCCAATTATCACAATTGCGCTGGGGCATTGGTGAAACAGGCTGGGCGCATAGTTCAAAAACTGCTTGGGAAGATAAAAATGGCAAGCTGTTAGGCTATGCTAAGCGCTACTTTGGTGCGCTATCACCTGTTCTATCAGATTATTTGCCACAACAGACGTATGCGCTTTTATGGTTTGAAATAGGCGATGAAACCGGAAAAACAGGGCGTGATAGTGTTTATTGGCAAAATGGTAAAGCCTTTGCAGTAGATGATGGTCAATTACATATGGGTGTTGTTGATCAAAATGGAATCCCTCTTTATGGCAGTATCAGTGGTGTTGATCATGATCCTTGCGATTTATGGGGGTGTTATCAAGTGTGAAAATAACCCAAAAGGAGGCTTTGGTATGCAAGGAAATAGTAAAATAAAATATGCAATGATATGTGGGCTTGCGAGTTTAAGTGGTATGGGGTTTGCCAGTAGCGAGACAGTTTTAGGTAATAATCCTAATATCATGTATTTAGGGCGCAGTAATCACGAGCTTATTAATGATAGAGTTGCAATGAATTGGTCAGGAAGTACGGTATCTTTTAATATTAAAGCGCTTAAGCATGACGCCAATGTAGTGATAAAGCTTGCTAAAGTTACGCCAAGTAATAGCAATGAGACATGGTTTAATATCTATGTTGATAATAAGCTAGCGAACGTGGCACGCACCTCAATAGTACAAGCACCTGCCAGCGCTATTAAACTTGATAATGCATTAACGACGGATGTTGATATTGATTTAAGCCTTGATCCAACACTAGATTTATCCAAAGTGCATAATATCAAGTTGGTGCAATTAAATGAGTCAGATGCAAAGCAGGCGCCATTTTTCTACTCACCGTTTTATGTGCAATCGATGACACTAAATAACACTGAGTTAGTTGAGAAATATAGTGATTTAAAAAAAATTGTATTTTATGGTGACTCGATCACGGCAGGAATGCAAGATGGCAATAATGATGGTGGTGCAAGTGATAATATCGGCTATGCTAATATCGCGATTTCTTATGCCTTTCAAAGCATTGAACAATTAAATGCACAAGGTTGGCATGTTGATCCAAGCTTTATTGCGCTATCAGGAATATCGTTAACACCGGGCTCATACTGGGGTAGCTCGACCATGTTCACATATTATGACAGCAGTAGCTATAACACAGATCAACACAATCAGCCAATAATGAGTGAAAACGCCGATATTATTGTGATTAATCTTGGCACCAATGACACCTTTGTTGCTGATAAAAGCACATATCAGCAAGCGCTGCAGAAATTTGTTGATAAAGTGCAAGCACTAAATTTACATGCCAAAATTGTGTTGGATTTATGGGGTTTTCGTCCTGATTATGTGCCAATGTATCAGCAGTATTGGCAAGCAGAGGAAAATATAGTAGGGCAGGCGTGTGCTACACCACAAAATCTATACTTTAATGGCAATACAGTAAGCTGCTTTGTTGATATGCGTCTTCCAAGTGATGGCTCAGGTAGCGGGCATCCAACCAAAGCTTACGCTTATCAACATGCACAAGCTTTAGCCGCTTATCTAAATAATATTCTTAAGGCTGAAAAACCTGTGGATGTATCCCTTAAATACAGCTGTCCTCACTCGTTGCATATTGGCGCTTATATTCTTGATCATAATAACAAGCCATATACTGGGTGGGGTGCCTATCTTGGTGAGCTTGCTGTCAGCAAAAAGGCGCTATCTTGTAGTGCTACAGCAAAAGAAGGTGTCAAAGCATGCATTGCTAGTGATCCAACTTATCCCAAACTGGTGTGCTATGACCAGATTCACGATGCCTACTATCAGGCGGCAGGCTATTTAAACCAAAGTTGTAGCGCTGATCAAAATGGCTTAGCAGCTGATAACTGTACACTAAACTACGCTCAATGACAGTTAGTTATACACTCTGAAATCAAGTTGATGTAATAACATTGTAGCAATGTACACAGCTCCTGTTTGGAGTGTAAATTGAGCTTTAGTTTGATGGCATCAATTACTTTTTCAACTGTGCGTTCAGAGCGACATAAATGCGTCGCAATGCGCTTACTTTCCCAAGAAAATACTAAATATTTCAGATATTGGCCTTGTGTGGGTGTTAGATCGTGCATTGTGATGAAGTCTTGGAAAAGATCATCCTGCCTAAATTCTGTCATTATACTTCGGGTATCATAGCTTGGAAAGTTGGGTGTTAGCTGTGGCGAATAAAAGTTGTAAAATGCGATAATCATTTGCAGAAACGTTGCAAACCGTGCCCCAGTAATAAAGTCTTTATTGGTTGGGTTAGCAATCTGAAAGCAAAAAGCATCTTTATAGAAATCAAGATCATGCTCAATAACAACAGGTGTTGATAATTCGTTTGGTGAGGTCAGTTCAATAAATGCCTTCTGGTAAAAGGGGTTCATTAATTCAACTCGGTCATAGAATGGATTGATAAGGTTGCGATCGAGCATATGATCGTCAATATGTAGATTTTGACGATAAAACTTTAGCGCTAACATAGGCTCTAATGTGACGATATTACGCTTTAAATCATTATGCGTGCGAATAAATGTGAAGTTTAGGAGCTGTTCATTAGGCAGTGCTAAATGAAACATACGTTTAATCGGTTGGCTATATTTAATCGAAAGCTGACCGATTTCTTTAAATGTTTTTGCCTCAGTAATCCATTGTTCAAACTTCTTAATTAACGGTGTATTCCGACTGGCGCTAAACAAAGTCATTTTGTCATCTAATCACAGCGGTTAATAGCAATGATATTGATCATACCTTTGATTGATCGGTTTATAAATAAGTTCAGTCTGATAAGTAGTAATTTAATAGAAGAAAGAGGGTGGCTTGCCATGCGTGAATTTCTTAAAGGTGCTAATAAAAGCGCTATCACTATCATAACCTAATGCTCGGGCAACGACGGATGTGCTTTGATGTTGTGGCAAGAGTACCAAAGCATAGAGCATTTTGTATTGCTGTAGCCAATAGGAAAATGACAGCCCCGTTTCTTTCTTGAAAATACGTGATAAGTGGCGAGCACTCAGATGTGCTTTTTGAGCAATGACTTCAATGGATACTGGTTGTGATAGCTGATGATCAATATAGGTAATTAAATCACGCAGTAAAGGATGTGTTGGAAAGCTTAAAGTGTAGTTAGGCTCGGATTTATCATCATGCATTGCTTGTAATAATGCTTGGGTAAAAACAGCCGGCACCTGTTGATCTTGCTGATGGATTTTAAGTATCAATTGCTTGATCAGCTCATCTGGTTTAAAAATAATGACAGAAGTTGGTAATAGCGGCAGGTCTTGATCAAAGTACAGCATGATGCCATCAATATCCTGTCCGCATTCAATGCCGTGGGTGATCTTTGGTGGGGTATAAATCGCAAAACCTGCGGGCACGATATAGACTTTATGCGCGACGATCACCTTTAGCACGCCTTTTTGTATATAGCTTAATTGAGCTTCATCATGCTCATGCAATTTAGCCGTTGGGAAATGGCTAATATCAATGCTTAGAATGTGTGCGAGATTTTTGTCAGTCTGATCACTCATCGCTTGGTCTTTAACTTATTAAGCTTTAGCAAAGATAATCAATAATAAACCAATAAAGTAGAAGATAAACATCCACAATAAAAGCTTATTAGCTGATTGAGGTGCCTGTTTGAACTCACGCCAAATAAACACGCCCCAAAGAGCGGCAATCATCGTTGCCCCTTGACCAAGACCATAAGAGATAGCGGGTCCTGCGGTACCCGCAGCAATAAAGTTTAAGCCAGTACCCAAGCCCCAAATGGCACCTCCTAAAATACCAAAGATATGTGCTCTAAAGCTTCCTTTAAAGTAACCCGCGCCTTTGATTGGTTCGCCAATAAATGGCTTCTTCATCATCCATATGTTGATAATGAAGTTTGATAAAAATAAGCCAATCGCAAAAATAACCGCAGCACTATAAGGTGTTAGCTTTCCTGCTTCTGGTGTGTGGAAATTGGTAACCATCGATGCCGCAACGAAATAGTAAAATGTACCCATCAATGCGCCAGAGATCAGTGCAATAATAAGTCCTTTTTTAAATGCTGATTGCGTTAAGTGCGCTTTGAGTGTTTTATATGCCTTGGCATCAAGGATGATGGCAATGGCTACACAGATTACACCGATGGCTAAAACTAAGGCATTACCCAACGGGTTGGCAATATAATTAAGAATCACGCCAAGCACTAAGGCAAGGCCAATAGCAACAGGGAAAGCGACTGCCATGCCTGCAATATCAATGGCAGCAACGAGTAAAATATTGGCAAGGTTAAAGACAATACCACCAATAAACGCAAGTAGAATCATACCAGTATTTGCTTGTGCCAGATCTGTAAAAAATCCACGTCCAATGTCGCCAGTATTACCCAAAGTGATGGCAAGAATAAAGCTAATTAAGAGCACGCCAATGGCATAATCCCAATAGAAATATTGAAATGCCCATTGCTTGCCTGTTGCTTTTTGAAGATTTGCCCAAGATCCCCAGCAGAGCATTGTGATAATACAAAATAAAATCGCAAGTCCATAAGATTGCGCGAAAAACATAAGAAAACTCCTGTCAAATGATTGCTAAAACGCGCCAATGGTAGAGAAAATTAAATTAAAAAGATAGTGTTCTGTAAATTAAATACTGAAATGCTTGCGCTTAGCAACAAAAAAAGGTGTAGTAACTGCGTTTGGTAAAGCACGGCGTTTTTGCTTTATTTGCAATATATAACTATGTTAAGGAGGATTTAGATGTATCAAGTGGAATTAGATATGCCAAAAGGATCAAATAGAAAAGCTGAAGAAGCAGAAAAAGCCGAAGAAATGATGTATCAGATTGCGTTTATTGGTGACTTAAAACCTATATTTGCCAAGTCTTTTGAAACACTCAAGCGTGATCCAAATATGAGATCGGGGGACAATTATCGCCATCGTGCGTTTGCTGTGGGTGATATTTTGCGGGGTGAGATTAGTGTGAGTCCGCATAGTGAAGTGTTTCACCAATCAAAGAAGCTTAATAAATACCAAGGCGGGATTGACCGAAGTTTCCCATTAATCGAGATGGATGTCGCCAAGAAAGTGGCTAGCAACGTTATCATGGCGCACATTTATCCTAAGCTGCCAGCATGTGACTATCATTTTGGTATTCATCAGATTCGCATATACACCAATGATGAGGTAACAGGCAAGCCGGCTCCTGAGGGAGTGCATCAAGATGGTTTTGATTATGTCACTGTGGTTTGTGTTGATATGCAAAATATCACGGGTGGTAATTCGCTATTGGTTGATATTAATAATCATCGACATATTTATGTCAATCAAGCGCTACAAGAGGGTGAGATGTTTCTCTTTAATGATCGCAAATATGCACATTATGCCTCACCAATTGTTCCTTTATTACCAGGAGCAGGGCATCGTGATGTGTTTGTGATTACTATGCAGATTAACAAATAGTAAAATATAAGAGGACAAGCTATTTATGTTTGATGTAGATAAAATACGGCAAGGCTTTTCGGCGTTGATTAAACCTAATCCGGCGATTTATTTTGATGGTCCGGGTGGTACGCAGGTAAGTTTTGCAGTAATAAGTGCGATGGCTGAGTTTATGGCAGGTGGTGTTGCCAATTTAGGTGGTTTTTACCAAAGTAGCATTAGCGCACAACAGCAAATGGATAAAACTCGAGAGGTGATGGCAGCGCTGATTAATGCAAAAGATTCTAAAGAGATCAGTTTTGGGCAAAATATGACAACGATCACATGGGCATTATCACATGCGATTGCTAATACTTGGTCGCCTAAGGATAACATTGTTATTAGTGAGCTTGATCATGAGGCAAATATCAGTCCGTGGCTTACCAAGGCACAGGAGAAGGGAATTAATGCTGAGATACTACCATTTAATCAAGATAGTTATACGCTTGATCTTGATCGACTTGAAGTGATATTGAAAAAGGGTCAGACAAGACTCATTGCGATAACGTTGGCATCTAATATTTGCGGCAGTATTACGGATATTACGCATGTTAGTGCTTTGGCAAAACAGTATCAGGTTAAGCTATTTGTCGATGCAGTGCATTTTATTGCGCATCATAAAGTTGATGTGCAAGTGATGGATTGTGACTGGTTAGTGTGTTCAGGCTATAAGTTCTCGGCACCGCATATCGGTATTTTGTATAGTAAATCACAGACTATGGCATCGATTAAACCTTATAAAATAGCGCCAGCACCTGATACTTTGCCTTATGCGCTAGAAACCGGTACGCAAAATTTTGAAGCATTGGCAGGTTTAGAGGCAGCCATTTATCACAAAGCTGCTTTGGTCAATGAGCAAATGGCAAAAACAGATTTAAAGGCAGCATTAAAATTAAGTATGTCAGCAATAGAGACACATGAGTTAATGCTTAAATCTTACTTTTTGAAAAAACTTGAGGCATGTCCGCACATCACGGTGCATGGTATAGCTTCCCAGGATAAGCTAAGCAAGCGCACGCCAACATTTGCAATAACTATTGCCGGTGTCAGCAACAGGGATTTAGCACAAGCTTTGGCAAAACATCATATTTGTGTCGGTTATGGACACTTTTATGTGCCACGATTTATTAAAAAACTCGAGTTGGATCCAAACGATGGTGTGTTGCGCATTGGCTTTGCTTATTATAATACCCTAGCTGAAATTGATTATTTATTTGATGTTTTAGCTGAGGTTACTCCATTTAAATCAAGTGATGCAGTTGCTTTGAGATGATTTCATATACCACTCGCAAATCATTTTGCGAGCGGTATATAAGACTAAATTATGTCATTGTGAGATATCTGCTATAGAAAAAACAGTAATCTCTTATATGAATTTCAGATATTTTCCCTATCTTACAGCCAGAGTATTTGAGAGAATGACTTTCGTGGCAGGACGCTACGACTCAATAACACTCCCTCCCCTTTGTTACTAAGAGTTGATCACAAGGATGTAAAACCCCAAGGATATTTCATATTTTGATCACGAATAAGATTCTTTGATATATAAGGAATTTTTATTTTTAGCGATAGATTTATTTTTTACATTGATGTTTAATATTTGCAGTAAGTAATAATGCACAAATAAGTTGAGTTTCAATTTCCCCTCACCCGCACAGCTTAAGCTGCACGACCTCTCCCGCAAGGGGAGAGGTATTAGTTGGCGCAACTTATTCTTGATTCATTACTAAGTCGATTTAGTTATCGTTATTTACAGGTGTTAAGCTAGCATTGCTACGCATCTTTGTTGCAAGCTTATGAATCGTTGCTGGATAAAAAACATGTTCAAGTGATTTGATGGCTTGCTCTAGGGTTTCAGCCGTGTCAAATGGCAGAACATCGATGCGCTTTTGCGCGATGATTTTGCCACCATCAAGATGCTCGTCAACATAGTGAATGGTGGTGCCATGGGTTTTATCTTTGGCATCGATTACGCGTTGATGAGTATTTAAACCTTTGTACTTAGGCAGTAGCGATGGGTGGATATTAATAATTTGTTGCGGAAATCTCTGGATAAAAGCAGGTGATAGAATACGCATAAATCCAGCTAATACAATCAAATCAGGGCTAAAGGGTTTAAGAAGCTCAGAAAGTAGCTGATCATATGCCTCGCGCGTTTGTTTCTTTTGTCTAGGTAAATATAAGCAAGGAATATTGTGATTAAGTGCGCGTGTGATGGACTCAGATGCTTTATCGGAAATGATAGCACTGATCTCAATGCCATCTTCATTATGTAGCTGATCAATGATCGCTTGTAGATTTGAGCCGTATCCTGACGAGAGAATAACAAGTTTAAATATCGATTTATTTGCCATGGAAGTAGCTAACATATGCTTGTTGTTGCTGTGATTGGCTTAAGTGACCAATCTCCCAAACAGTTTCACCAAGTGCTTTAAGTGTGTCAAGAATCGCTTTTTTATCACTTTGTGACACTGCCATTACAATGCCTGCGCCACAGTTAAATGTTCTAAGCATCTCGCTTTGGCTAATATTACCACTTTGCTGTAACCACTGGAAGATTGCAGGAAATTGCCAACTATCTAAATTAATATTTGCACAAGTGAAATCTGGTAATACCCGTGGAATATTCTCAGTAAAACCACCACCGGTAATATGGCTGATCGCGTGGATATCATATTCTTCAAGCAGTTTTAAAATGGTTTTGACATAAATACGTGTCGGCGTTAATAACGTTTCACCTAACGTACTTTGCTGAAAAGGCATATTTAAATCAGCATTAACGTGCTTAATGACTTTACGCACCAATGAGTAACCATTGGAATGCACACCTGATGAGGCAATAGCGATTAATGCATCATCAGCTTTGACTTTGTCACTTGAAATGATTTTATCTTTTTCAACAATACCAACGCAAAATCCCGCAAGATCATATTCCTCACCTTGGTACATGCCAGGCATTTCAGCCGTCTCCCCGCCAACAAGAGCAGCACCTGATTGGCGACAACCCTCAGCAATGCCGGATATTACATCAGCCGCTTGATGAGCATTAAGCTTGCCAGTGGCATAATAATCAAGGAAAAATAATGGCTCAGCGCCACCAACAATGAGATCGTTAACACACATCGCAACCAAATCAATGCCGATAGTTGTATGATTGTTTAATTCAAAAGCAAGTTTTAACTTGGTGCCCACGCCATCAGTGCCGGAGACGAGCACCGGATTTTTATAACGATCCAAAGGGATTTCAAACAAAGCACCAAAACCACCTAATCCGCCTAACACCTCTTTGCGCATGGTGGATTTAGCTAAGGGTTTGATTTTTTCGACAAGCAGGTTGCCTTCATCGATGCTAACACCAGCATCCTGATAACTTAATGATTGATCACTCATGACTATGCGTAACTATTAACCGCTGCAGTGCCCAAAGTATAAAATACTTGCCAGCAAAAGTCGCCTAATTCTTCACTGGTTTTTCATTATCAGTGGCAATGAATTTTTTGTCTTTGATATAAATTGTGCGCAAAACACGTGCGATGGTTTGTTTATTTTGATCATAGATCTCAATCTCTTTTTGAAAGTAGATTTTGCCATTAACAGCAGTTTGCTGTTTGATTTGATCGATGTCCTCATCACTTAAACGAAACTCACAATAAACCGTTGCTTTACCAGGGGTGATGTACTTTATCGAAGATTCTTTATCCCAGATAATATAGTCATGCCCTAAGATATGACTCAACATCAACGGATAAAAGGCATCGGTCATGGCAAATAATGAGCCACCAAAATGCGTGCCGAAATAATTGCGATTATGCCACTTAAGCGGCATCGCAACCTTTATATAACGATAATCTTTGGCAATATGTAAGGTCTTAATTCCCGCGCCACGATAAGGTCGGTAGCGATTCATAATAAATTTAACAACACCAACTGGTGCTTGTCTTAAGAATTTACGTGCTTTATGCCGCATTCAACAATCCGCTTTTGATTAGAGAAGGAGGCTATTTTATACTGATTATCAAGCTAAACATAGCCTAAATATGCTTTAACATAACAGACTGTTATGCTGTTTCTAGCGAAGAAAAGTCTTGATTAGGTTGCAAAAATAGGCGAGTCAATCGCTCGCCTAAGATAAAGAATGATTAGAAATAATTGCTACATTACATAGGAAGGGTGTAAGCAACACCTGCTGAAAGTGTGCCTAATCCACTATTTTGACCATTGTAGGGTAACCAATTATATTGGTATTGTGCGAAAATATTAAACTGTTGTAATTGATAACCAATACCACCAGCAATCACTGGGCGCCATAGGGTTTGATGATCATCTTGGCTGGGAAGACCTGTTGTATCTAATGTCACATTAATTCTGTTATAAGCATAGCCTGCTTTAGCAAAGACATTTAAGCCACCTGTATGAGGGATATAGAATTTTCCTGTTAAGAATAATGGTACACTAATAACACTTGCTTTAAGAGATAGGCTATTACCCGATGCATCAGAAACTTTTATCTTAGTAACTTCGTAAGCATATTGTCCACCGAGTTCGATCCCTACAGCTAGCATTGGATTAAGCGCGTAGTCATAGCCAATAAATAATCCACCAGCGATATTACCTGTATCTTGGGATGCTGATGTAACAAATGGGTTGTTTTTTGCGCTGTTATATAAATCATCGCCCTTTAAGTTTCCAGTAGGTGTTGCAAGACCTAAATTGGCGCCCATCACCAAACCGGTTTGCGCGCCAGCGGCAAATGCTGAACCACTAATCAGTGCCGCGGCAGCGACGGTTGTTGCAATAATTTTCTTCATAATTTGCTCTCCTATTTTATTTCCATTTTGATTTCAAAAGTAACTTGAACACAATTACCGCCGTCAAAGTTAGCCAAAGCATGCTGAAAATGCAAGTTTGATCATATGGTTTTGGATAAAAAGTGCAGAAAAATATCAAAAAATCTCAACTTTTTTACTATATGAGGAGGGGTATTGGAATATTTCTAGTGTTTTTAATGCATTGTTTTGTGATGAGTGTGGGACTGAGGTAAGACGTTGCATTAGCGGTGTTTTTTAAAGTTATGGCACTGTTATTTAATACAAATATAGATGTTTATTCGGTAAATAATTATTGATAAACAATAAAAATTGTTGCGCAAATGCATTTTATCTTGTTATAGTAATCGCACCTATCTGTGGTAAAAGTAATCATTCAGGAGAAAATATGTCTAAGTTTCAACAATCAAGTTATCGTTATTATTGGTTTTTCCAAATATGTTTCTATTTGATACCAATTGTTACCTTTTTATTTTGGTTAAGCTTTAGCAAGGGCTCAGCAAGTAGCGGGCAGTCAAGCTTATTTATGCAGCTTGGTATTGGTAATGATTTAATGCAGTATATTCATGGTGATACGGTGCCACTTGGAACGAAGCTGTTGGCATTTTTAATATCGATGATTCCATGCGGGATTATAATGTATGGATTAAGTCAATTGATTATCGTATTTAAAAACTATTCACAAGGAAGCGTATTTGCTCATCAAAATACACTGGCTTACAAAAAAATGGGTTATACCCTGTTTGCATGGGTGATTGGCGGGCTTATTTATGATGCGCTTATTTCAGTGGTGCTAAGCTTTGCTAATCCGCCTGGGCAGCGCATGTTAACATTGAGTTTATCTGGTATTGATCTTGCGAGTTTAATCACCGGAGCGGTTATTATTTTAATTGCCAAGGTGATGCAGCAAGCGCAACAGCTTGAAGAAGAAAGTCATTTGACGATTTAGGAGACAAGTATGGCAATTATTGTAAATTTGGATGTAATGATGGCAATGCGAAAGATGCGCTCAAAAGAGTTAGCTGAGAAAATTGGCATTACTGAGCAGAATCTATCGATTCTAAAAACGGGCAAAGCCAAGGCAATACGTTTTTCAACCTTAGCGCTAATTTGTGAAGCATTGGACTGCCAACCGGGTGATCTTTTGGTTTATGAAAAAAAGGGAAATTAATGCAACTGCAGCAAATGTTCAAATGATGCGAGAGCTCTTAGGCGTGGCGCGCTTATGTTTAATTAATAAACAAAGAATCGTGTTTACACTTAAAAAAATAAATTTCAAAAAAATATAAATAAAAGATTGTGTTTCGCAAAATCTATTGCTAGTTTAATGCTTATGTTGTTTAAAACAGATGCAGAGCATTTGTTAGTAAACACTTGAAACACACACAAATTTTGGAGATTAATTTATGCTACGTTCACCAGTAATCAGTCTGATCCTGATTATTATTCTGGTCGTCATTGGACGATCGGAAGGTGCGCGGCTGTAGCTAAGAAAAGCCAAGATTAGGAAACCCGCATCTTCCAACCAAAGGAGGATGCGGGTTTTTTTTTGCTTTTTGTTTATTATGCGTTTTGTAGTGTTAGAGAAAGAATATGTGAATAAATTGAAATAGAGACAGTAGGGAGTAAATATGCAAATAACTGGCGCACAAGCAATTGTTAAAGCACTAATAGAAGAAGGGGCTCGTACTGTTTTCGGCTATCCAGGGGGCGCGATTATGCCAACCTATGATGCCTTGTATGATGCCAAAGATACGCTTCACCATGTGTTGGTGCGTCATGAGCAGGCCGCTATTCATGGTGCGGTTGGTTTTGCGCGCGCAACCAGTGGTGTTGGTATTGCTATTGCCACCTCAGGACCTGGTGCGACAAACCTTATCACCGGTATAGCTGACGCCCTTATTGACTCTATTCCAGTAGTTTGCATCACAGGACAAGTATTTAGCAGTTTATTGGGATCGGATGCTTTTCAAGAAGCAGATATTATCGGCATGACCATTACTGCGACTAAATGGAATTATCAAATCACCGATCCAAATGAAATTCCTGCTATTTTCAAAAAAGCGTTTGAAATTGCTCAAAATGGACGTCCGGGGCCTGTGCTCATCGATATCACCAAAGACGCACAAGTAGGAATGATGGAATATATCAGTGCGCATCAAACAGCAAAGAAAAGCACCACTAAACCGAAATGGCTTAGAAAGCCAATGATCAATATGGATAGTGTACACAAGGCGTCACAGCTGATTAATTTGGCAAAAAAACCGATTATGATTGCAGGTCATGGCGTGATGATATCTGGTGCTGAAGAAGCATTTGTTAAAGTCGCCGAAAAAGCAGATATGCCGGTAGTTAGTACCTTATTAGGTTTATCCTCTTTCCCTGTTGAGCATCCGCTATATAAAGGGATGCTTGGTATGCATGGCAATTATGCGGCTAATATCTTATGCAATGATGCCGATGTTGTTGTCGCTGTGGGTATGCGTTTTGATGATCGGGTTACGGGGGATCTTAAAAGTTACTTGCCACATGCCAAGGTGGTTCATATTGAAATTGATATGGCAGAGATTGATAAAAACGTTAAAGCCGATGTTGCGATTCATGCCGATGCTAAAGAAGCATTAACCGCACTTTTGCCGTACGTTTGTCAGAATAAACATGATGATTGGCATAAGGCGTTTATTGAGCATCATGCCAAAGAGTATGATGTTGTTATCAAGAATGAAACAAAACCAGCTATGGGTGAGCTAAAAATGGCGGAAGTCGTTGCTCTTTTATCTGAAAAGACAAAAGGGGAAGCGATTATCGTTAGTGATGTTGGGCAACACCAGATGATTGCCGCACGCTATTATCAGTTTAAAAATAGTAACAGTCATATTACCTCAGGTGGTTTGGGGACAATGGGTTTTGCGCTGCCTGCAGCCATCGGTGCTAAGCTTGGTGTTAAAGATCAAAAACAAGTTATTGCCATTGCCGGAGACGGTGGTTTTCAGATGAATATCCAAGAGCTTGCTGTACTTAATCAAGAGGGGATTAATCTTAAGATGATCGTTCTTAATAATGGTTATCTTGGTATGGTAAGACAGTGGCAAGAGCTCTTTTTTGAAGAGCGTTATGCATACACTAATATATCATCGCCTGATTTTGTAAAAGTCGCTGAAGCTTATGGCATTCGCGGTAAGCGCGTCGTTGATCGCGCGGATTTAGAGGCAAGTATTCAAGAGATGTTAGATTCGCCACAATCATTCTTTTTAGAAGTGGTGGTTGAGCAGCAAGAAAATGTTTTCCCGATGGTGCCAGCAGGTGCTTCAATCAGTGATACACAACTATCCGTAGGAGGGTAAGATCATGCAACAGAAAATTTACTTTATCTCAATGACGACAGAAAATGCTTTATCCGTTTTACAGCGCATTTCATCGATCTTTTCACGCCATAGAATCAATATCGAGCAGATGAATGTTTTTGAAACTGCCAATAAAGGGGTTTCGCATTTTAGTTTGGTTCTGCATTCTAACGATGAAAAAATCCAAAAAGTCGTAAGACAACTTGCCAAAGTGATTGAAGTGATCGATATTCAGATTTCAAATAGCATGCCAATTACTACCGAAGAAGCTACAAACAAAGAATCACTGAAAGTCGCCTAAAGGAAAAGTTCATGTATCAACTGCTAGATTTTAACACCAAAGATGTGGTGACAACTGATGATTTTGTTTTTGCTGGTGAGACTTCACCGTGGGAAGTGCAAATGGATATTGAGCACATTCGACGGAAGATTAATTTAGATTATTTTGTTTCTGCCGCACCTTGCCTTTCTAAATATTTACCCTTAATGCCGATTCAAGAACCCGCTAACTTTGTGTCATTACGCGAAAGTGCAACACCACTTGTCAAAAGCAAAGTATTGGGCAAGGAGTTAGGGATTGATTTATACTTCAAAGTTGAGGGTAAAAACCCAACAGGTTCGTTTAAAGATCGTGGCTCTGCGGTTGATATTAGCATTGCCAAAGAGTTGGGTGCCAAAGGAGTAATCTTAGCCTCAACGGGTAATATGGCAGCATCATGCTCATGTTATGCAGCAGCGGCTAAAATGCCATGCTTTATCGTCGTGCCTGAAGGGGTGTCGATGTCGAAGCTTGCGCAAGTCATCTCATTTGGTGGCAAAATTATTCAGGTCAAAGGTAGTTATAACGATGCAGCGAATCTTGCCTATAAAATTGCTAAATCACGCAAGTTTTTCCTAGCGGGAGACTATGCTTTTCGGGTTGAAGGACAAAAAACCGGTGCCTTTGAAGTGATTGATCAGCTATTGTTTCAAGTGCCGGATGAAGTGATTATTCCTGTGGGTTGTGGCACGAATATTACGGCTTATGCCAAGGGCTTTGCTGAGTATAAAGACTTGGGACTTATTCATAAGATACCACGCCTAGTCGGTGTGCAATCAACCGGTGCTTGCTCTTTGGTAAATGCATTTGATAAAAAGGCGAAACATCTTGAACCACTAGAGCGTGCCGATACGATTGCCACGGCAATTGCAGTACCTTTCCCAATTGATGGTGACAAAGCGATTGATGCGATTTATCAAACCGGCGGTGAAGCGTCAGCAGTCAGTGATACCGATATGCTAAAAGCGCAATACTATCTATCCACACAAGAAGGCTTATTTGTGGAAAGTGCGTCAGCGGCAACGGTTGCACATTTGTTTAAGAAAAAAGAACAAGGTCTTATTAAATCAGGGCAACGTGTTGTTTGTGTTTTATCAGGTGAGGGCTTGAAAGATCCGTCAGTGGTGCTGAAATCAGCGATTCAACCGCCGATTATTTATCCAAATGAAAAAGATTTTGACAAACTGTATGACAGTAATTTCTTTGATAATAAAACGATGGTATTTGTTGAAAAAGATCAAGTGCTGTTTAGGGACATGCCAAATCCTACTCAAACCAAAGAGGCGTTAGAGGATTTATTTGGTGCTAATTATAATGATGATTTGATTGCCAAGGTGCAAAGTTGCATTGAGCGCTTTTTAGCAAAAGGGCGTGCAATCCATATTTCAGATTTACAAGACATCGTGCAAGATGCGATGGAGATGGTCGATATTACACGTAGTGATATTTTAAAAGTTGTGTCATTTAAGGTAACCACAGGGCAAGATAAAATTGCTGAGGCTGAAGTCACGGTTGAGCTTAATGGTCAGCTTTACTATGCCTCAAATAAAGGTGTTGGTCCCGTTGATGCCATTATCCAAGCCTTATGCAAGGCGTGCCCTAGTGAGATTCAATATCAATTGACTGATTATAAGGTGCAGATTCGTGGACAAGGTGCCGATGCAGTAGTGTATGTTGAAATGAAGTTAATCAAAGGTAGCCAAAACTCGGTTGGCAAAGCAGTTTCACCTGATATTATTCAGGCATCTGTTGAAGCATTTATTGATGCGTACAATATTGCGCATCCAGTATAAAAACAAAGGAATATAATCATAATGACCAATCAAAAACTAAATCGTTATAGCCAGGTGTTAACTCAGGATAAAACTCAAGGTGCCTCTCAAGCGATGCTTTATGGTACGGGAATGCATGAAGCAGATATGAAAAAAGCGCAAGTAGGTATTGCTAGCGTTTGGTACGAGGGTAATACCTGTAACATGCATTTAAATCAACTAGCGCAATATGTAAAACACAGTGTCACCAAAGCTGATCTTGTCGGTATGCGCTTTAATACCATTGGTGTCAGTGACGGCATTTCAATGGGTACGGATGGTATGAGTTACTCGTTGCAGTCGCGTGATTTAATCGCTGACTCTATTGAAACCGTGATGTCTGCACACTGGTATGACGGTTTAGTCGCTATTCCAGGTTGCGATAAGAATATGCCTGGATGCATGATGGCATTAGGAAGGCTCAATCGCCCTGGATTTGTGATCTATGGTGGTACGATTCAAGCCGGTGTTGTGCGTGGGAGACCTGTCGATATCGTCACGGCTTTCCAAAGCTATGGTGCGTGTCTAGCAGGCAGTATTAGTGAAGAAGAGCGCGTTGAGACGATTAAAAAAGCATGTCCTGGCGCTGGTGCTTGTGGTGGTATGTATACCGCAAATACCATGGCATGCGCGATTGAAGCAATGGGGATGAGTTTACCATTTAGTTCATCAACGCCAGCAACTGATGTGAAGAAGATTCAAGAATGTGATAAAGCCGGTAGTGTTATTGAAAATTTATTGGCATTGGATATTAAACCGCGCGATATCATGACCAAACACGCCTTTGAAAATGCGATGGTGGTGATTACCGCCATGGGGGGTTCAACCAATGCAGTGCTTCATTTAATTGCTATTGCACACTCGGTGGGTGTTAAATTAACCTTGGCAGATTTTCAGCGTATCAGTGATAAAGTTCCATTATTAGCGGATTTTAAACCAAGTGGGAAGTACGTTATGGCAGATTTACATGCGATTGGTGGCACACCTGCTGTTATGAAAATGTTATTAAAAGAAGGATTATTGCATGGCGATTGCATGACCGTAACGGGTAAAACAGTAGCACAGAATCTAGCTGATGTGCAGAGTCTACCCAAAGATAATGACATTATTCGCCCATTGACTAACCCTTTAAAAGCAACTGGACATTTGCAAATGCTCTTTGGTAATATCGCGACTGAAGGCTCAGTTGCTAAGATTACTGGCAAAGAGGGTGAGGTCTTTACAGGCGTTGCCAACGTATTTGATGCTGAGGAAGAATTAGTAACTGCCGTTGAAGAAGGTCGCGTTAAAAAGGGTGATGTCATTGTGATTCGCTATGAGGGTCCAAAGGGAGGTCCGGGTATGCCAGAGATGTTAAAGCCAACCTCATTAATTATGGGCGCGGGGCTTGGACAAGATGTAGCACTTATTACCGATGGTCGTTTCTCAGGTGGCTCTCATGGCTTTATCGTTGGGCATATTGCGCCTGAAGCGCAAGTAGGTGGCAATCTTGCTTTGATTCAAAATGGCGACAAGATCACGATTGATGCAGTGAATAATCGCATTGATGTTGACCTAACGGATGATGAGCTTAACGCACGTCGCGCCAATTGGCGAGCCCCTGAGCTTAAAGCCAAACAAGGTGCTTTGAAGAAGTATATTAAAACAGTTGCTTCTGCCTCTGAAGGTTGTGTCACTGATTTGTGATATTTGGAAATGACAAAAAGTCATAAAATCATCTGGTGTTTTTAATGACAATTTGTCATAATTAGGCAAGATTTACAACAAGGGGTAAAAAAATGCTAAAAAAAGGCAAGATAAATCCGGTAGCAAAGAGCCTTGCTAAGCTTAATTATAATGCAGGGTTTCATGAAAAAACGCATAAAGCAAAACGAATTAAAGAAAAGCAAAAATTATTGAAATCATTATCACGTAGCTTTGATAGCTATTTAATGAGTTTGTTTTCTGAAGCAAATTCATTAGATAGCTATTAAGTAAGTTAACGATGATTGTTATCAACAAAGAGCTTATTATAAAGTTTTGTAAGAAGCATGCACGTGCTAAGAAAAGTTTTGATCCGCTTCTTAAAATCTTAGAAACTAATGACTTCAGTGGGTTTAGACACCTGACTGAAACATTTAAAACAGCAGATTATGTTTACCATGTTTTTACCATTTTTGACGTAGTAGGACATAATTATCGCATGGTAACGATTGTTGATTATGATTTTGCGGTGATTGATGTGCGCCATATATGGACGCATGAAGAGTATAACAAAAAGCAAAGCATACTCAAAAAAGAGGCAAAGAAGCATGCTAACGATAAATGATATTAGTAAATCTTGGGTTTTATTAATGCCATATTTAGAGGCATACAAAACAAAGAAACAATATGAGGCATCAAAGCAATTATTGCGCGAACTCATGAGCTTACCAACTGGTGAGAGAACAGTCGAGATCCAATCTTTTGCCAAAACGTTAGCCAAGCAAGTCGCTTATTATGAACAGAAGCATTTAGCTGCAGATAATAGTGCTGAGGCTAAAGATATCCTAGCCTACTTGATAAAAGCAAATGGCTTAACTCAGAAAGATTTGCCTGAGATTGGTTCACAGTCACTGGTGTCTAAGATTCTAAATGGTGAAAGAGAATTAACACTCGAGCATATCAAAGCGTTATCCAAGCGTTTTAATGTTTCCATTAATACATGGTTTTAAGACCTTTCTAGTAGAGTATTCCATTTTTATAGGGGGCGGTAAACAACATCCCCGTACCCTGAGCGCAGTCGAAGGGTGTTTCCCTAAGAAAGGCTTCGACTACGCTCAGCCAACAGTTGCAATGATGGCTTCGACTAAGCTCAGCCAACGACTAAATAATGAAAGTAAGTGGTGATGTGGATATTACCCTATTTTACTTGGTTGATTATGTATTGAGTTAACATCGGTACAGGGCGTCCAGTGGCAGTGGCTTTTTCAAAGCCTTTCATTGCAGATCCCGCAACATCTAGATGTGCCCAAGTGTATTTTTCAGTGAATTTTGATAGGAATAATGCAGCGGTAATGCTCCCCGCCGCAGGTCCCCCGATATTATAAACATCTGCAATCTCACTTTTTAACTGCTCATGATACGCCTGATGCAAAGGCATATGCCATGCGTGATCATGACTTTCTTCAGCGGCAAGCTTGATATCATTAACTAAGGCGTCGTTATTGCCAAATAGCCCTGTAATGTCGCCACCAAGAGAGATGACCATGGCACCCGTTAAGGTCGCAATATCAATCACAACCTTAGGATCATAACGCTCTATATAAGTTAGCGTATCACACAATGCCAAACGACCCTCGGCATCGGTATTACCGATCTCAACCGTAATGCCTTTCATGCTGGTCAAGACATCACCTGGGCGATAAGAATCACCATCAATAGAATTTTCAACCAAGGCAACCGCACCGATGATATTAATTGGTAGGTTAAGCTCAACGATTGCCTTTATGGTGCCAAAGACAGCGGCAGCGCCACCCATATCCATCTTCATGCTACCCATGCTTTGCCATGGTTTTAAGCATAGACCACCTGTGTCATAGACTAAACCTTTGCCAACTAACACGATTGGTTTGTCATCTTTGTTACCAGCACGGTATTCCATGCAAGCAATATAGCTTGGCATGCTAGAACCACGTCCTACAGCCGTGATGCAACCCATGCCAAGTTTATGCATTTCATCTTCGCCAATATAATGTAATGTGCCATGCTCGCTACTATCCATTAACTTTTTGGCTTCATTTAATAAATAGTCAGTTGTGCAGATATTTGCTGGGAAGTTTTTTAGATCCTTGGCATAGTTTTGCCCGTGCGCTACTGCTTGTGCAATGTGGATCTCATTAGCTACCTCGCTAGCTGATTGGGTAACAATATCAACTTGCTTTAGTTTGAAGGTTTCTTTCTCAGACTTTAATTGATCAAAGACATAAGCAGCATTGATGAGTGCTTCAACAAATGTGCGGATATGATTATCACCAATCAATTTAGTGTCTACAGCAAAACGATCAATGTTTAATGATTTTAAATGCTTATATAGAGCGCCAACAGCTTTTCTTAGCGCGTTGGTATTTAATTTGTCCTTTTCACCTAAGCCAACGGCAAGATAGTTTTTGCCATTATCTACGCTAAAATAGGTATTTGCGACTTTGGCCTTAAAAAGTCCTTGCGTCAGTGCAGTTTGAATGGTGGTGATTGTGCTGTTGTCGTTATCAAAAACAAATACGATTTCAGTCTGTAATGGGCTTTGTGTCAGTGCATTAATTTGCATAATATCCCTCATGATTTTAGATTACAAATTCAGAGGTTGCAGTGTCGCATAGATACAAAGCGATTTGCAAGTTGCTATCAGCAGATTAGAACTCGTAACTGACACCAAATGTATACGCATCAGCAAAAGGTTGCTCACCGCGGTTATATAAAAAGTAACGACTACTTTGGAAAAATATATTAAAACCTAGGATCTGATAGCCCATGCCAATGGCAACAGCTGGGCGCCATAGTGTATTAGGAAATACATTTTCATCAACGCCTGAGATGTGGTTATAAGCATAACCTGCTTTGGCAGTAAGGTTTAAACCCAGTGGCAGACTCAGATTTGCTGTAGCATAAAACGGAATCGTCATTAAATCACCGGTTTGATTATTAAGCTTAACCGTGCTGTTGAGGTAGTTTAGCTCTGTTTCAACGCCAAGTTTTAATAGCGGGAAAACAGAAAACTGATAACCAACAAGAAAACCTGTGGTGACATTGTTGTCGGCATTTAACTCACTTGATGAGTGACTAACACCGCCTTGGGCACCGACATAAAGTCCAGCATAAGCCGAACTTGCAGCAATCATGCTAGCTAGTGTAAGGGAGGCTAATATTTTTTTCATAAGTTTAAATCCTTGTTATTAGATACTGTAGCCAGTGGAGGATACGTTACTATTTGAACCAATCCAATCGGTGTGGAAAAACTCACCGCGCGCTTTATCCAAACGCTCATAGGTATGCGCACCGAAGTAGTCGCGTTGTGCTTGCAATAGATTTGCCGGTAAGCGTCCAGTGGTAAAACCATCAAAGAAGCCTAAGCTTGAAGTCAATGCAGGCATAGCAACACCAGCTTCAATGCCCTTGGCAACAATGCGTCGAACACTTGGAAGTGCTTTACTAATAATCTCTTTAAAATAATTATCAAACAGTAAGTTTTGCAGTTGGGCATTTTTGTTAAATGCCGTTTTGATCTTATCTAAAAATACGCTGCGGATAATGCAACCTTCGCGCCACATCAGCGCAATATCACCATAATTTAAATCCCAGTGATAATGCTTAGATGCTTCTTGCATGAGCATATAACCTTGTGCATAAGAGATGATTTTGGCAAATAAAAGAGACTGTTGTAAATCATGCAATAACGCATCAGAAACGGTAAGTTTTTCATATGATTTCTTGCCATAAATAGCTTCAGCTTCAACACGAATATCTTTTTGTGCAGAGATGCAGCGTGCGAAAACGCTCTCAGCAATCAATGTTAGTGGAATGCCTAAATCAAGTGCATTAATCCCTGTCCATTTGCCTGTGCCTTTTTGACCGGCGGTATCTAATATGCGATCAATAACATAGCCTTCAGCATCTTTGAATTTCAGAATGTTGGCAGTGATTTCAATTAAATAACTATCTAGTTCGGTTTTATTCCATCGCTCAAAGATTTCACTTAATTGCTTATTATCTAAACCTAACAGATCTTTCATAAATTGATACGCTTCACAAATAAGCTGCATATCACCATATTCGATACCATTGTGAACCATTTTGACAAAGTGCCCAGCGCCACCGTTGCCAACCCACTCGCAGCATGCTTCACCAGTGGGTGTTTTAGCAGCAATCGCTTGGAAAATAGGTTTGACTGCATCCCATGCTTCAGGCATGCCACCAGGCATCATTGACGGTCCGAAGCGCGCGCCTTCCTCGCCACCTGAAACTCCAGTGCCAATAAAGTATATGCCTTTCGCTTTAAGCGCATGCGTGCGACGTTCGCTATCGGTGAAATTGGAGTTACCTCCATCAATAATGATGTCACCTTTATTTAGATGTGGTACTAAAGCATCGATAAACTGATCAACAACGTCACCGGCTTTGACCATTAGCATGATTTTGCGTGGGACTTTTAATTTGGAAACCATATCTTCAATCGAGTAGGCTCCAATGATGTTTGTGCCTTTGGCATTGCCATTCAAAAACTCATCGACTTTGCTCGTGGTACGGTTGTAAGCAACGACATGAAAGCCATGATCATTCATATTTAAAATTAGATTTTGCCCCATTACCGCAAGACCAATAACGGCAATATCTCCCTTTTGTTGCATCGCTTGCATCAAAACGCTCCTAAACTCATTTTGCATTTTGTGAGCATTTTAAAACTTTAGACAGGCAAGATAAAGGCTTTTATTGGGGGTGAAAAAAGGTAACAGGATTTAAGTAAAAGAAGTTTTTTGAATTGACGTATGTGCTAACCTTTTTAGTGACACACAAAAAAAGGATACACCGCGATAATGTGATCAGGTGTTGTCGTTAAGGTAATAATTCGTGCGTGAGAACGATCTTGGGCAGTGATGCCTTGCTCTTGGAAAATGACTTTTAAGCTTTGACTTTTATGGCGATAAAGAGGGCGGCAACGATCTCCTGCTTGACGTGGACGAATAATTAAATCATCTAATGAAAAGGTTGTTTGTTGTTGTTTATTGAGCCAATGCACTATATCCACGTCAGCAGTAGTTGCTAATGTTGGTGCTATATTGGCTTCAATAAGTAAATAACCGTTTACAATAGATAAATGACTTTCAGATAACGTATAGTGCCAATTATTTTGCATATTCTGGGCGCCAACGTGAATTTGTAATAACTGCGCTTGCGATGGGTAAAGGTTGTGTTTAGTTAACCACATTTTTAAAAGCTGCTTTTGCTGTAGTGATGAATAGGTTGTAAATTGTATTAGATCAAGATGATTATCCGTCGTGATCTTTGCTAAATGTGGGGCTAATAGCTCATGTATTAAACGATCAGCTTCAGCACATAATTCAGCACTTCGCGCTAATGTGGCATCGGCTTGCGGCAGAATCTCACGTAATTTTGGCATGATATTGTGACGAAGTGCGTTGCGTCTGAAGTCAGTGGATTGATTGCTTTCATCTTCAATCCAGGTTAGCTGATGGCGTTGACAATATGCAATAAGTTCGCTTTTTTTCAGATCTAAAAAAGGGCGAAGAAGCAAACCATTAGCAAAAAGTTTTTCTTTGGCAATGGCAGCAAGCCCTTTTACACCATTGCCACGAAGTGCTTGCAATAAAAAAGTTTCTGCTTGATCTTCGATATGATGGGCGGTAAGTAATAAACTATGAGGAGTTTGTTGCATCACAGACTCAAAAAATGCATAGCGTTTTGTGCGTGCCCAGTGTTCAATATTATTGCGTTTGGTGGGTGGTGCGAGTCGATGTGCAGTAAATTGGATGTTTAATTGAGCTGCTTCTATTTGACAAACATCAAGCCAGTGATCAGCGTTTTTGCTTAAGCCATGATGAATATGAATGGCATGGATATTAATATTACTCTTTAGCTGTGTCACCAAATGCAACAAGGCAGTTGAGTCGACGCCACCACTATAAGCAACATAAAGATGTTGAATATGTTGCTGTGTTATAACGTTATCAATGAGGGCAAGTGCTTGATGCATAGATTTTAGAATAATACACGTGAGCGAATTGTGCCATCGATGGCTTTGAGCTTTTGTAGTAAGGCGCGTGAGGTTTCTTCGCTACTATTGATATCAATAACAACATAACCAATATTGGCAAGGGTTCGCAAAAATTGACCCTCGACATTGATGTTATGATCAAAGAAAACACGGTTAATCGCACGCATCATTCCAGGTTTATTCTCATGGATATGCAAAATACGATGAACATTATCTTGTGTCGGTAGTGATAACTCAGGGAAGTTTACTGCTGAAATGGTTGAGCCATTGTCGCTATATTTTATGAGTTTATCCGCAACTTCAACGGCAATATTTTGTTGTGCCTCTAATGTGCTGCCACCAATGTGTGGTGTTAAGAATACATTATCAAGTCCGATAAGCTCACTTTCAAAAAGTTCACCATTACTTGATGGCTCTTTTGGGAACACATCAATTGCCGCACCTTTTAGATGTTTGGTTTTGATCGCTTGTGCTAAAGCATGAATATCAACCACGCTCCCGCGTGAAGCATTGATCAACACACTACCTTTTTTCATAAGCTTGAGCTCTTTGGCAGTAATCATGTTTTTAGTGGCTGGGGTATCAGGTACGTGTAGCGTCACAATATCAGCTTCATCAAGAAGAGTTGCTAGATTAACGGACGCTGTGGCATTACCTAATGGCAATTTATTTTCAATATCATGGAAAATAACCCTTAAGCCTAAGCTTTCAGCAAGGACGCTAACTTGTGAGCCAATATGACCATAACCAATAATACCTAATGTTTTGCCACGCACCTCATGTGCACCACTAGCTGATTTGATCCAGTTTTGGCGATGCATCTGCATATTTTTGTCAACAACATTGCGATAAAGCAAGATCATCTGACCAATGACAAGCTCAGCCACACTACGCGTATTGGAGAAAGGCGCATTAAAAACCGGGATACCAAGACTTTGCGCCGTTGTTAAATTCACCTGATTGGTGCCAATGCAAAAGCAACCAATAGCAATCAAATGCGGACAGGCTTTAAGGACAGTTTCAGTAAGTTGGGTACGTGAACGCACACCAACGATTTTAACACTTTGTAAAGCCTCAATAAGGGCATCATCATCCAAGGCATGCGTCAGTGAAGTGACATTACTATAACCTGCTTGGACAAAGGCGTTATATGCTTGGGCATGCACACCTTCAAGTAATAAAACTTTAATTGCACTGCGATCAAGAGAAGTGGTTTGTTCATTCATTAGACGGCTACCTGTGCTTTAATGGCTGGGTGACATTGATAATTAACGATTTCAAAGTCATCGAATTGATAATCAAAAACTGTTGGTGCCTTACGTTTGATCTGTAACGTTGGCAATGGCAGTGGTGTGCGTGTTAGCTGCTCATTAATCTGTTCGTGATGATTGCTATAAATATGACAATCACCTCCTGACCAGATAAAATCACCGGCCTCAAGGTCACACTCTTTGGCGACTATATGCGTTAACAGTGCATAAGAAGCAATGTTAAACGGCACGCCTAAAAAGGCATCGGCTGAGCGTTGAGTGAGCATGCACGACAACTTGCCATCAGCAACATAAAACTGAAAAAGCGTGTGACAAGGGGGTAATGCCGCTTTGCCCATCCTGACATTATCCTGTGGCGAGATCGACTCATCAGGCAATACACTGGGATTCCAACTATTAACGATAATTCGTCTTGAATCAGGGCGTGTTTTAATTAAGTTGACGGCTTCTTCGATTTGATCAATCACTTGACCGTCAGGTGTCTGCCAACTGCGCCATTGTTTGCCATAAATAGGACCAAGATCACCATCTTCAAGTGCCCAGTCATTCCAGATGCGCACGCCATTTTCGGCAAGATAACTATTGTTGGTGTCCCCCTTTAAGAACCATAGTAATTCGTGAATGACACTTTTGATATGAATTTTCTTGGTTGTAACTAATGGGAAACCTTCGCTTAAATCAAAACGCATTTGATAGCCAAAAACGCTTTGTGTGCCTGTGCCCGTGCGATCGGTCTTAGTGACACCATGTTCCTTGATGTGGCGCAAGAAATTAAGATATTGCTGCATTATTATCCTTTACCTTATCTTGTGTTTTTTGGGTAGTGATATATAACAAAATAATTAAGCCAACGACGATCATTGGGGTTGAAAGCAGTTGCCCCATAGTCATCCAGTTAAAGAGCATATAACCCATTTGTGGATCTGGCTGGCGGAAAAATTCAGCGATAAATCTAAATAAGCCGTACCATAATAAAAAGTTGGCAGAAACAAATAAGCGTGGACGCTGTTTTCTGGAGATAAACCATAAGATTAAGAATAAGACAATACCTTCAAGCGCGAACTCTAAAAGTTGCGAAGGGTAGCGCGGCAGCGGTCCACCATTAGGAAATACCATGCCAATTGATGAGTCGGTAACACGTCCCCATAACTCACCATTGATAAAATTACCTAAGCGTCCGGCACCTAAGCCAATCGGCACCATCGGCGCGATAAAATCTAAAATATCAAAAACATTGCATTTATATTTGCGGCAAAATAATGAAATAGCAAGGATGACACCGATTAAGCCGCCATGAAACGCCATGCCGCCATCCCAGACTTTGAAGATAATCCAAGGCGCATGAATAAAGTTACTAAAATCATAAAACAGCATATAACCAATGCGCCCACCGAGAATCACACCAAGGGCGGCGTAAAAAATCATGTCAGAGACTTGAGCTTTGGTAATTGGGCTATAAGGTTTCTTGCAGCGAAGGCTTGATAAAAACCAAGCGCCAGCGAAGCCAACTAAATACATGATGCCATACCAGTGCACTTTTATCGGACCAAGTGATAAAGCAACTGGATCAATGTTTGGATAAATAAGCATTTGTCTTATTGATAGATCAAAAGTATAGGCATTATATACCGCTGACAAACCATTTTATAGTGTTTCTGCCATTGAATTTATGAGCTTATTTAATAGTTTAAGCCATGCTGACATGGCTCTTGTTTTGATTGCTCGATTACGAAAAAATATGACTTATTTGGAGGTGATTAACTATATTTAAACACCAGCTTATCGTTTTTGACAGTAAGCTCAGCGCGACCGCCATTGGAAAGCTTACCAAAAAGGATTTCTTCAGCGAGTGGTTTTTTGATGGATTCCTGGATTAAGCGCGCCATTGGGCGTGCGCCCATTTTCTCATCATAACCATGCTCTGCTAACCAGTCTTTGGCTTTGTCATCAACCTCAAGAGAGACGCCGCGTTGATCAAGTTGTCCTTGCAGTTGTGCCAAGAATTTATCAACGACGGATTTAACATCTTCTTTAGATAGTGAAGCAAACTGAATAACAGCGTCTAAGCGGTTTCTAAACTCAGGTGTGAAGACGCGCTTAAGTGCATCCATGCTATCAGGCGCGCTATCTTGTTTAGCAAAACCTATTGAATTTTTCTGTGACTCAAAAGCGCCCGCGTTTGTTGTCATAATTAAAATAATATTTCTAAAATCAGCCTTGCGCCCGTTGTTATCTGTTAATGTCCCGTGATCCATAACTTGTAGTAACAAGTTATAAATATCAGGATGCGCCTTTTCAATCTCATCTAGGAGAACAACGGCATAAGGATGTTTAGTTACAGCTTCAGTTAACAAACCACCTTCTTCATAGCCGACATAACCAGGAGGCGAGCCGATTAAGCGCGATACGGTATGCCTTTCCATATATTCAGACATATCAAAGCGCAAAAGCTCAACACCGAGCAAGTTAGCAAGTTGTTGTGTTACTTCTGTTTTACCAACACCCGTGGGACCTGCAAACAAGAATGATCCCCAAGGTTTATTAGGGTCTCTTAATCCGGCTCTTGCTAATTTAATCGTATCAACCATGGCTTCAATCGCTTCATCTTGTCCATAGACCAGCATTTTGAGATCTTTACCAAGATTTGCCATTGAGCTTTTATCTGAAGCTGAAACCGTTTTGGCAGGGATGCGCGCCAAGCGGGCAACCATATTTTCAACATCAGTGACATTGATGAGTTTCTTTTTCTTAGCATTGCCACTGGTGCGTTGATAAGCACCCAGCTCATCAATAACATCGATTGCTTTATCAGGTAAAAAGCGCTCAGTAATATACTTGGCAGAGAGCTCAGCGGCAGCTTGTAATGCTGGCAAGGTATATTTGATATTGTGATGATCCTCGAAATAAGGCTTTAAGCCTTTTAAAATTTCAAATGTTTGATCAATCGTTGGTTCTTCGACATCGACTTTTTGGAAACGTCTGGCTAGCGCATGATCTTTTTCAAAGATCGTGCGATATTCTTGGTAAGTGGTGGATCCTACACATTTCAAGTCACCTGAAGCAAGCGCGGGTTTAATTAAATTTGAGGCATCCATGACACCTCCGGATGCAGCCCCCGCACCAACAATCGTGTGGATTTCATCGATAAATAAAATCGCACCTTCTTCTTCTTGAAGCTGTTTTAACACTTCTTTGAAGCGTTTTTCAAAATCACCACGGTATTTAGTGCCCGCAAGTAATGTTCCCATGTCAAGCGAGTAAATAACGCCATTTGCTAATACATCAGGCACTTGCTTATCAACAATTTTTTTAGCTAAGCCTTCGGCGATAGCTGTTTTACCAACGCCTGCTTCACCGACAAGTAAAGGATTGTTTTTACGACGGCGACATAACACTTGAGTGACGCGTTCGATTTCATAATCGCGCCCAATTAGGCGATCGATTTTACCGTCTTTAGCACGCTGATTAAGATTAATAGCATATAACTCAAGTGGCGTTTTTTCTTTTTGTTCTTCAGTTGGTGCATTAGAAATGGTTTGCTGAGTGCTTTGACTGGTATTGTTATTATTGGAAACACCATGTGAAAGATAATTTACCACATCTAAGCGAGTAACATTTTGCTGCTTAAGAAAGCTTACTGCTTGACTATCTTGTTCGCTGAAAATAGCGACCAATACATTCGAGCCTTGGACTTCACCGCGCCCTGAAGATTGCACATGAAACACTGCGCGCTGCAAAACACGCTGAAAGCCAAGCGTTGGCTGAGTATCTTTACCATCTTCGGTGATTTTTGGCGTGGATTGATCGATAAATGTATTTAAAACATTTTTAAGCTCAGGAAGGTTGGCTCCACACGCTTTTAATACTTTCTTTGCATCAGCATTATCGACCAACGCACTTAATAAGTGCTCAACAGTTAAATATTCATGTTTTAGGTCTCTTGCATGCTGAAATGCTTGATTTAATGTTTGTTCTAGTTCCTTACTTAGCATACGACACCTGCAATAGTTTTATAATCCTTATGTTTTATAATAGACGAATTGCAGGCACAAAAAAACTCGAAACTACTAAATCGAGTTTTATTTTAAGAAAAAATTAGTCAGGACGAATAAATGCGTTATGCCTTACTCGTTATAAGCATGAGTGGATGCCCAGCTTTTTGTGCAATTTCCATTGCTTTGCAAGCCATTGTTTCAGCTAAGTCCTTAGCGTATTTGCCACAAAGTGCTTTACCTTTGTAGTGGGCTTCCATTGTGACTTTCTCAGCCTTTTGAGCATGGAGTTTGAAAATGCTTTGCATTAGTTCAAGAACAAATTCCATGGGTGTAAAATCATCATTGAGAACATAGACGTTGCGCATCAGCGCACCACTTTGCTCAGTCATTGGCTGTTGAAAGGCGGTTTTTGTATGTTGAGTTAGTTCAATATCAAGATCTAACATGGTTAACTCCTTATGTTCAACAAAATCACCTGATTTGCATGTTGATGGATGGGTTAAATTTATTTTTATTCAATTGTTTCTTTAATTTGTTTGCTATGCAATCAAGTGGGCTCTCGGATCAAAACGCAAAAAGAACTGATCGCGTTTTAACCGCTGGCAGTATTACAGCAAAAAGTTTTTGAAAATGCAAGTGAATCTCTGGTTAATGTGCAACCAATTTTTATGATAGCGTGTAAAGGCTTATCTTTAGGTGGTTTTGAGATTTAACTATGAGTACTTCACTATGCTGCGATGTGTCATTTAGATAATTCACCAAAATAAGTTGCACCAGCTAGTACCCCTCCTCTTGCGGGAGAGGTCGTGCAGCTTAAGCTGCACGGGTGAGGGGTAAAACGCAACTTATTCTTGATTTATTACTTATTGGCTAACCAATCGCGAACCGGTAGAAAATCGCTATAGAGTTTCTCCTCTTGAGATCCTACTTGCGGGTGATAGTTATAAACCCATTTAACCAAAGGAGGCAAAGACATCAAAATGGATTCAGTGCGTCCTGAGGATTGCAAACCAAAATGGGTGCCGCGATCAATCACAAGATTAAATTCAACATAGCGCCCACGACGATAAAGCTGAAATTCGCGTTCACGTTCACCATAGGCAGTATCTTTACGTTTATCCAAAATTGGTGCATAGGCTTTGATATAGTGATCCCCCACAGATTGGGTGAATAAGAAGCATTTTTCAAAATCCCAATCATTCAAATAATCAAAGAATAATCCGCCAATGCCGCGGCATTCCTGTCTGTGTGGCAAATAAAAATACTCATCACATTGTTTTTTATGCGTGGCATAGGTGTCATCGCCAAAATCTTTACAAGCATTATATGCCATGGTATGCCAGTGGATGCAGTCTTCTTCAAAGCCGTAAAAAGGGGTTAAGTCAAAACCACCTCCAAACCACCAAAAAGGTGTTTGACCTTCTTTTTCAGCAATAAAAAAACGTACATTCATGTGTGAGGTTGGCGCGTAAGGATTTTGTGGATGAATAACTAATGACACACCCATTGCTTGAAAGGAAAATCCTGTCAGTTCAGGTTTCATGGCTAAAATGGCTTTAGGCAACTCATTGCCCTCAATATGTGAGAAATTTACCCCACCTTTTTCAATGACATTGCCATTTTCTAATACGCGTGTACGTCCGCCACCTTGACCATTTTGATATTGCCAGTTGTCTTCCTGAAAACGCTTGCCGTCAATTTTTTCTAATTTGGCACAAATATCATCTTGTAATGCCAAGAGATAATTTTTTACGCGTGTAATGTCGTTTGTTGTTACCATGATTTGATCTCACTTTGATAATGTTGTTCAAGATGTTTTCTCAATTTAACCAGTTGTCCATGAAAGAAATGTCCAACGTGATTTAATCGAATAAATGTCGCATCCACTGTGGTTTTTTGGATAAAAAACTCACTGACTGCCGTGTAACTTACTACTTCATCATCAATGCCTTGGATAAGACACCACGGCATTTTAGGCTCAGGTTGTTGCTCTAGTGGGAAGTTTACAACCGCAGGTGCGATGGTTAATAAAGAGTTAATGCTATTCTCATAATGCGCTGCTGCTTTATAAGCAATAGAACCACCAAAAGAAAAGCCAGCAAGGATGATTTGCTGATTTGGTTTTCTCTCAAGGATATTATTGATAACGGATAATGTGTCTTTAAGTTCACCGATGCCATCAGCATACTCACCTTGACTTTGTCCAACGCCACGGTAGTTAAAACGTACAACTTCAATGCCAAGGTTATTAAATGCTTTGGCAATGGTGGTGATGACTTTGTTGTTCATCGTGCCTTGAAATAAAGGGTGTGGGTGGCAAATAACTACAGTTATTGTAGGGTGTAGATTCTCTTTAGGTGTATCAACGACTGTTTCAATAACGCCTGACTCACCTTGAATAAAGAATTGTTGCATATTGAGTATGACGCTTAGCTAGTTATATTGAGATTAATTTTAACAAAGCAGGTTGCAAAGTGCTAAGGCTATTAGCAAAGGTTTTGAGGCTATGACCATATTTCTGCCCACTTTGATTTTGTAAACGTTGGCTGAGCGTAAGTCGAAGCCTCTATGAAATGTGATTTTCCCAAGCTTACCCACTTCGGCTGATGCTCAGCATACCGCTTCGACTTACGCTCAGGGTACGGTGAGCACTTATGGGTGAATATTTAGTTTTAGCCGGTTTTTATCTCTTTTGTTGTGATAAAGCATGCACCACTGGCAACAGCGCGTCTTTACTTCTACAATATGGTTTATATCTGATTGACATGGAGTTTCAATGTCCACTGAAATAAGACTAAACAGTAATCTGTTAATGGCATTAAGTGATATCGAGCGCTATATTCCTCCTATGAGTATAAGCACACAAATGTTGCCAAAAGAATATGCTCAAGTTCTTGTTACCGGTGCCAATGGTTACCTTGGTGTGCACTTAATTGATGAGTTGATGAGGCATACCAAGGCAGTGATTCATTGTGCGATTCGTGGTGATTCATACTTAGATGCTAAAGCAAAGCTTGATGCTAATCTTAAGAGATATGGATTTGATGCGCATATTGATCATCCACGGCTTAAGATAGTTATCGTTAATCTCGCTGAAACCAAGCTTGGCTTAAGTGATAATGATTGGGCGTCGTTAAGTACGAATCTTGATGCGATTTATCATAATGGTGCGTATGTTCACCATTTACAAAGCTATGAACGTATGGCGCCAACCAATGTCGGCAGCACGGCTGAGATTATTAAGTTAGCTTGCCATACTAAACCAAAGCGTATTCACTTTATTTCAACAAAATATGCAGCAATTAATTGCGTTTCAACCATTGCGCGTGAAGGTATGCCACCAATTGCGCCCATTCACCCTGATATAAGTTTTGGCTATACCGTCACTAAATGGGCAGCGGAATGGTTGCTGTGGAAGGCGCAAGAACGTGGTATTGCTGTTGATATTTATCGCTTAGGACAAATTACAGGGCAATCAACTACCGCAAAAAGTAATTATGAAAAGAATAATTTAACGCGCTTTATTCTAGGCTGTATTGAGATGGGGGTGGCACCTGATCTACACTCGCAACATGAGATGATTCCGGTGGATCAAGTGGCACAAAGTATTGTTGCTTTATCACAACTGCCGTATACACAAGCCAATGGTTGGAATATTGTTAATAACGTGCAAATAACTCATGGGGATATCTTTAAGGTTATTAATGATTTGGGTCATTCAGTTGAAGTTATCGCCTTAGATCAATGGCGCAGTAAGCTGAGAGAAATTGCTAAAAGCAATCCGCTTTTTCCATTGATCGATTATTATGATAATGAGGAAACAATCCCCTTTGTCACCACAGAAAATAGCAAAACGATGAGCACTTTAAAGCGCTTGGGTGTTAATATTACCGAGGATTATCATGCGTTATTTGCAAGGTATTTAGATTATTGGCAGTCATTAGAGTTCTCGAGTTTACTACGTTAACCTCCACTTTAAGTAGCTATGTGATGAATCAAGCATAAGTTGAATCCGCTAGTACCTCTCCCCTTGAGGGAGAGGTCGTGTAGCTTAAACTACACGGGTGAGGGGTGAACTCAACTTATTTTTGATTCATTACTATTGTTAGGTGCTGACAAACGATAGATTTAATTTTAGATAAATGGACTAAAGGTAATTATATGTTTCAAGGCGATTTTTCATTAGTACAGTTGGCGTCATTTTTGGCAGTTGCTAAACACATGAGCTTTACTAAGGCAGCTGACGCTTTGGGGATTACAAAATCTGCGATTAGTCAGAATATCAAACAGTTAGAGTCATTGGCAAAGGCAGATTTGCTGATACGCACAACACGCAAGGTTGAGCTCACACGAGAAGGTCATAAGCTATTAATGCAATGTCAGCGCTTGGAAAGTGAATGGTTTGGCATTGGGCAGTTGATTAATAGCTTTGATGAGCACCCAGAAGGCGTGCTGTGCATTAGTAGTAATTATTATTTCGTTGAGGAAAGTTTGGCACCCATTATCAAACGTTATTTACAGCTATACCCAAGTATGGAAGTTAAGCTGATTGTTGAGGAACGTATGCCGGAGTTATATCAGGAAAACATTGATATTGTGTTTGGGGTTAACTGGACGCCACCGGATGATGTGGTTGCTTATCGTTTAAATAGTACAGACTATGTTTTGTGCGCCTCATCTGAGTATTTGGAGCGTAAAGGATTGCCTAAAAACATTTCGCAATTAATGTCGCATGATTTTATAGCACACAGTGGGCGTGATGCGATCATATTAGGTGATTCACAATTGAATGCACAGTGTCAGTCGCGCTTAAGTGTTAATAGTATTAGCTGCATGAAACGATTTGCCATAGAAGGGTTAGGTATTATCCAAGCGCATCGTTATATGCTCGCCGATGAGTTAAAAAGTGGTGCTTTAGTTGAGATTAGGATACCGGATTTTATGTCGCCTCAGGTTAATATCAATATGTACTATCAAAAACAGCAATATGTTCAGCCAAAGATTAAAACCTTTGTTGAGCTGGTTAAGGAAATGATCTAGCTAAAATGGCCTAAAATATGCCGCCAGACTTTAAAATGTTTTGTGATGGGTATAACATGCAGGGCATGGATTTTTCAATAAATAAAGAGTAACTATGTCAATGCGTCGTCATTCATTTTTAGACCAATGTTTAGGTGAGCTTCAACACTTTGTAAAGTCTGTTGTTTTGCCTGCAAAAAATCCAATGTCAGTGACGCCCGCTCATGATATGAATGAGCCAGAACTTGACGCGACTGAGTCAAAACATGTGGCAGGACTCATGCGTGTTGATCACACTGGTGAGATCTGTGCGCAGGCGCTCTACCGAGGGCAGGCATTTGTCGCGAAAGAGCATGAAACACGTACGCATTTACATCATGCGGCAGAGGAAGAATATAATCATTTGTCGTGGTGCGAAACGCGCTTAAATGATTTGGATGCGAAAAAGAGTTTACTTAATCCCTTATGGTATGTTGGCTCCTTTTCTATCGGTGCTGTCGCTGGGCTCATTAGTGATAAAGTAAGCTATGGTTTTGTGATTGAAACTGAAAAACAGGTGATGCGTCATTTAGAAGCACATTTAAATGAATTACCCGTTCAGGATGAGAAGTCACGTGTGATTTTGATGCAAATGTATAAGGATGAGCAGTCACATGCCGATGAAGCAGCCCTTGCCGGCGGTGTTGAATTTCCACTGTGGGCGAAGTTGATTATGAAAGCTCAGTCAAAAGTTATGACCACCTTGGCGTATCGTATTTAGAACAGAGGATACGCCAATGTCTTAGGCGATCAATGATGCTCTTTAGGGTTTAAAATATATTTCTCTTTTAGCTCTTGCTTTAACACTTTACCTACGGGATTCTTAGGTAACTCATCCAAGAACATAATGTCTTTTGGTGTTTTGTAATGCGCGAGACGCGTATAACAGAACTCGGTAATCTCTTTGGCAGTAACTGATTGGTTATCCTCAAGCACCACAAAGGCAAATGGTTTCTCACCACTTGAGTGCGATGGCGCGCCGACAACAGCAACATCTTTGACTGCGGGAATTTGCAAAATAGTATTTTCAATTTCTTTGGGAAAAACGTTAAAGCCAGAGACGATGAGCATATTTTTCGAGCGCCCTGAAATCGTTAAGCGTCCCATGTCATCCAAGAATCCAATGTCTCCCGTTTTAAGCCAACCATCACCAGTAAAATGCTCTTTGGTGACTTTGTCTAAGTGCCAGAAACCTGGGGATTGTTGCGGACCTTTGACCCAGATTTCACCATTTTCATTGGCAGGTAAATCATTGCCGCCATCGTCACGAATCGAGACATCCGTGCTTGGTAGAGGGTAACCCACGGTGCCATTAAATACATCATCATCAAAACGGTTGATGGTAACTGCAGGTGACATTTCAGATAGACCATATGCCTCGTGAATGGTAACACCTGTCACTGCTTTCCAATCATCCGCAATGCGTTTAACCGTCGACATGCCGCCACTTAATGTATATTTGAAGTGTGGGAAAGTTGATTGGCGGAAGGTGTCATTGTGTAAAAGGGCAGCATATAAAGTATTAATACTGTTAAAAATAGTAAATGGCGTTTTTTGCATGGTTTTAACTAATGACTTAATATCACGTGGATTAGGGATAAGTATATGTTTAGAACCAGCAAGGTAGAAGGTGAAAAAATTAGCGGTCAGTGCAAAGATGTGATAGAGCGGCAGTGCGCCAATAAGTATTTGTTTATCCAGTTCGACTTGATTACCAATCCAAAGCCATACTTGTTGAATGTTAGCAACAATATTACGATGTAATAATATGGTGCCTTTAGGCTTGCCGGTGGTGCCACTAGAGTATTGTAAACATGCCATATCATCACATGAAATTTTAACACTTGCTTCATCAAAACTACGGTGGTAGTGGAGAGCCGTGCTTAATTTATGAAACTGAGATTGATCGTGTTTGCTTTTCATGCCCTTAAGATAGGTTGCAACAAAATGAATAATCTGTTTTTTAGGGAAATCGTATAAGTCGACAAGATCTGTTGCGATCATGTGTCTAACCTGCGGGAAATCTTTCTTAGCCTCTTGTACTAAGTGGGCAAATGTGCTTAATACAAAAATACCGGTAGCACCTGAGTCCTCCATGATTTCTTTGATTTCATGTGCGGTGTATAGTGGATTGATGTTAACAAAACTTGCGCCTATTTTTAGAATGCTGATAAGAACAATTGGAAATTGTAATAGGTTTGGTAGCATGATTGCGATTTTATCACCTTGCTTAAAACCGAGCTCATAATGCAGGAATGCCGCGACTTTATTGCTGTAATGATCAACTTGTTGATAGGTGATATCATGGTCATGGCAGGAAAGTGCCACGTTATTTGGAAATTTTAATGCCGCTTGCTTTAGCATTGAGGTTAATGTTTCAGTTGAAACTGGAATTTCGCTAGGGACGTCATTTGGGTAGTGTTTAATCCATGGTTTTTCTGACATAGTGTCTTCTCTCCGTTTTTATCAAAAGTCAAAAAAGCTAAATAAGTAAATATACCAAAAATAAGCTTAACCACATTCTAGACGTCTATCTTGCATGTTGTAAATAAATTCACTGCGAATTGCATTAATTATGTTGCTTTGCAATATTATTTGCATGATTTAGGGAATATTTTGGTTGCTGTCGCTTAATTTTTTACAAAATCGCTGTTATATTGCTAGATAAATGAAGAAGGACTAACTGATTTAAGGAAGGCTTTGCTGCATTAGGAGAAGCATCATTATTGAGGGTGTTTGCGGCAAAGAGTAGTTAGGGTTGACCTTTAGAGTGCTGGATTAAGTAAGTTAAGATTAAGGAAACGCGCATGATCAAGAAAATCTATAAATCAAGTAAAAAATCAATGCCACCTATTTCGGTAACTGAGCAAGTTGCCTTAGATGCAGGGGACTGTTGGTATGAAAAGCAAGTCTTCCAAGGTTTGCCAGACTTTGATGAGTTGCATCGTTTGCAGAAGTTTCAGCTAAATGAAGAAGAACAATCTTTCTTAGATAATGAAACCACTATGCTTTGCTCAATGATTGATGATTGGCAGGTGACACATGTTGATCGTGATCTACCGGTTGCTGTATGGGATTTTATTCGTGAAAAAGGTTTTTTTGGATTGGTCATTCGCAAGGAATATGGCGGTAAAGGATTCTCAGCTGCCGCACATTCTGAGATTGTGATGAAGATCGCAACCAAAAGTGTTTCGGCTGCAGTAACTGTGATGGTGCCTAATTCATTAGGTCCTGGTGAGTTATTGCATCACTATGGCACGGATGAGCAAAAAGATATGTTCTTGCCAAAATTAGCAGCAGGTATTGATATTCCTTGTTTTGCATTAACTGGACCCACGGCGGGTTCAGATGCTACCTCACTACCAGATAAAGGTATTGTTTGCAAGGGTGAGTATAATGGGCGTGAGGTCTTGGGTATTCGATTAGAGAATATCAACAAGCGTTATATTACCTTAGCACCTATTGCTACCTTAGTTGGCTTGGCATTTCAACTACATGATCCTGATCAACTATTAGAAGATATAGGTAAAGAGGGTATTACCTGTGCACTATTGCCGCATGATCACCCAGGACTTGAAATTGGTAATCGTGCCTATCCGTTATCACAAGCTTTTATGAATGGCACTATTCGAGGCAAAGATTTATTTATCCCAATAGATTGGATTATTGGTGGGCAAAAAATGGCAGGCGAGGGTTGGCGTATGTTGGTTGAGTGCTTATCGATTGGGCGGGCGATATCACTACCTGCGTGTGGCACAGCCAATACGTTATTATCAAGTGTGATGACCTCAGCCTATAGTATGGTCAGAGAGCAATTCAAATCACCAATTGGTTATTTTGAAGGTGTTGAAGAGAAAATTGCACAAATGGGTGGTCTTGCCTATCTTGCCAATGCCACAAGACAGTTTACTGTGGCAGCGGTTGATGCGGGTATTAAGCCCTCGGTAGCATCAGCTATTTCCAAATATCACTTAACTGAAATGGGTCGAAACGTCCTTAATCATGCGATGGATATTCACGCCGGACGTGCTGTGATTATGGGCCCAAATAATTATTTAGCACGAGGCTATCAAGCAACTCCAGTGGGCATCACGGTTGAGGGTGCTAATATCATGACGCGTAACTTAATGATCTTTGGACAGGGTGCAATGCGTTGTCATCCATATGTGCGTGATGAGTCTGAAAGCTTGATGAATAAAGATGAAAAGGAAGGTTTTGAGCAATTCTCGAAATTGATGAAAAAGCACATCAGTTATATGATTAAAAATACAGCACGCACATTCTGGTATGGCGTTACCTGTGGTGCGACAGCAAAAGGTTATTCATCTAAGTTCAATAAATATTACAAGCGCATTACCCGCTTAAGTACGGTATATGCCTGTGTCAATGATATTGCACTGGTAACTTTAGGTGGCGCACTTAAACGTAAAGAGCGGTTATCGGCGCGTTTAGGTGATGTGATGAGTTACTTATATATGGCGTGTGCGGTATTGAAATATTATAAAGATAATGGCGAGGTTGCCGCTGATGATGTATTTGTTAGCTGGAGCTTGCAGCATTGTCTATATGAAGCGCAAAATGCATTGTATGAAATTTTTGCCAACTTTCCGAATAAGGCGTTGGCAGGCACATTGCGTTTTATGGCATTTCCTTATGGTAAACCATTTAAAAAGCCAGATGATCGTTTGGATCATAAACTGGCGCAAGCGTTATTGAAAGATGAGAAAACACGTCAACGCATGAAATCAATGTGTTATGTGCCTGAGGATGACAAGGATCCAGTAGGGCGTGTTGAGCTTGCTTATCAAGCAGTGCTTGCTGCAATCCCTGTGCAAAAGAAAATCAAAGAGGCAATTAAAGCTGGCACGATACCAAAAGCCAGTTGGAGTAATTCGATTGATAAGGCGCGTCAGCATAATGTCATTAGTGATGATGAGGTGACGTTACTTAAAGATGTGATGAAGCGTGTTAATGACGTGATTCAAACGGATGAGTTTTCACCTTATGCCTTGGGACCTAAAAATGCGCATCCAGAGTGGCGTGAAGCCTATGAAGCAATGCATAAAATGTCCGATAAATCTGAAAAATTAAAGACAACAGCTGAGAGCATATAATAGTTTATGGGTAATAATGGATATTCGGGTCAAGCCCGAATATGACGACTCATTGTCATTCTCGGACTTGATCCGAGAATCCAAAGGACACCTGATAATATTTGCAAAGCTACTTGAAAGACATATAAAAGATAAGAAAGTCAAAATAAGGAGACCTTTTAGATGAGTGAACTGGAGCAACTAAGCGAGTTAGAGCAGAAGTTTAACGAAATGGTGCAAGCAGTACGCGATGCAACGATTGATTTCAAACCCGATAATAACCAAAAACTAAAGCTATATGCCTTTTATAAGCAAGCAACGGTTGGTGATGTTGAAGGTAAATGTCCATCGGTTTTAAAAATGGTCGAGCGTGCTAAATGGATGGCATGGGACTCTATCAAAGGGCAATCAAAAGATCAGGCAATGCGTGGTTATTTGGCAGTTTTTGGGCATGAGTTTACTGAATCTGAAGCGTCTAAGCCTAAAGCTGATGTTCAAGCAGCATTTAAGTCTGAGCCAGTACAGCGCCCGCATGTAGGCATTGAAAAAGTTGCAATTCTTGGCGCTGGTGTGATGGGTGCGCAAATTGCCGCCCACTTTGCTAATGCACGCATCCCTGCAGTACTTTTTGATTTGAAAGCCAAAGAAGGTGCGCCAAATGCGCTGATTGATGGTGCGTTACAAAAACTTGCTAAGCTCAATCCAAAACCTTTTGGTTCAGCGCAAGCGGTCAATTATATTACTGCAGCGAATTATGAAGATAATCTTGAGCTGTTAAAAGATTGTGATTTGATTATTGAGGCGATTGCTGAGCGTATGGACTGGAAAAAAGATCTGTATCATAACATCGCACCACACGTGGCAAAACACGCGATTATTGCATCCAATACCTCAGGTTTAAGCATTGAGTCATTGACTGAAAGTTTACCAACGCATTTACATGCACATTTTTGTGGCGTACATTTCTTTAATCCGCCGCGTTATATGCCTTTGGTTGAACTTATTGCACATGATGGAACTAAGCCAGACGTGTTAGATCAGCTAGAAACTTTCTTGGTGCAGAAACTGGGTAAAAGCATTATTCGTGCCAAAGATACACCAAACTTTATTGCCAATCGCTTGGGTGTTTTCTCGATGTTGGCAACGTGCTATTACACTGAGAAATTTAATATTCCACTTGAGGTTGTCGATGGCTTAACAGGTAAGAAGCTTGGACGTGCTAAGAGTGCAACCTATCGCACGGCAGATGTGGTTGGCTTGGATACTTTCGCCCATGTTGTTGATACGATGAAAAACTCGCTCACAGATGGTTGGGAGAAAGTTTATCAATTACCCAACTGGATCCATGCATTAATCGAAAAGGGTGCTTTTGGACAAAAGACAAAAAAAGGTCTTTATGTTAAAGAGAAAGATGGTCTTAAAGTACTTGATCTGCAAAGCCAAACGTATCGATTATCTGATCAGAAACCTGATAAAGCAGTCACTGAAATTCTAGGCGAAAAAGACTGGTCAGTGAAGTTGGAAAAATTAAAAACCATGGACCATCCGCAAGCACAATTTTTATGGTCGTGCTTTAGAGATAGCTTCCACTATGCCGCATGTTTAGTCGGTGATATTTCTAATTATCCAAAAGATATGGATTTGGCGATTCGTTGGGGCTTTGGCTGGAAAGAAGGGATTTTTGAAACATGGCAACAAGCTGGTTGGCAGCAAGTAACACGCTGGATTGATGAAGATATTAAATCCGGAAAAACGCTTTCAAGTAAGGCGCTTCCGCAATGGGTTTATGCGCTTAAAGAAGGTGTTTATGGTGATAATAAATCCTTTAGTTTCACTGATAATGCCCTCGTTACTCGTCAAGAATTACCTGTATACAAACGCCAACTACACAAAGATTACGTATTAGGTGAGCATAGCACAATGCCAAGTGTAACCTTGTATGAAAATGAAGGTGTGCGCTTATGGAGTGTTGATGAAGAGATCGGTATTTTAAGCTTTAAGAGCAAGATGTGTTCGATTGGCGATGCTGTGTTAGCAGGTATCTCTGAGGCGATTAAGGTTGCTGAAAGCAAACTTAAAGGGATGGTTATCTGGCAGGAGCAGGATATCTTCTCGGCAGGTGCGAATCTTGAAGAGTTTGGTTTTAAATTCATGATGCATGGCAAAGAAGCTGTTTATGAGGTCATTCAGAAAGGGCATCAAGTAATCACCCAAGAGCTTCGTTATAGCAAAATCCCTGTGGTTGCAGCGGTTAAGGGCTTTGCTTTTGGTGGTGGTTGTGAAACATTGATGCATTGTGATGCCGTGGTTGCAGCACACGAGAGCTATATCGGTCTTGTTGAAGCGGGTGTTGGGATTATCCCTGGTTGGGGTGGTTCAAAAGAGATGGCAAAACGCGCCTCAGTTGCGCAAGACCCATGGAAAGATTTTGAGAAGCGCTATAAGAATCTGGCAATGGCACAAGTGGCAACAAGTGCCTATGAAGCCATTGAGATGGGCTTCTTACGTGAGAGTGATACCGTGGTGATGAATAGCAAAGAAATCCTAAGTGTTGCAATCGAAAAAGCACGATTCTTAGCATACTCTAGTTATCAACCACCATTAAAACAAAAGATTAAAGTCTTTGGTGAGGCAGGCATTGCGACCGTTAAAGGGCTTTTGGTTAATATGCGTGATGGCAATCAAATCTCAGCACATGACTACAAGATTGCGACAAATTTAGCGGATGCTATGTGTGGTGGTGAGATTGAGAAAGATACCTATGTTTCAGAAGACTGGTTACTTAAGCGCGAACTTGAGAACTTTGTTGAGTTGGCGCTTTCTGAGAAAAGTGCAGCAAGAATGCAGCATATGTTAGAAACAGGTAAACCATTGAGAAATTAATAAGGAGTTTTTAGAAAATGACTGAACAAGCGGTATATATTGTTGCAGCGAAAAGATCAGCTGTTACTAAGGGTAGGCGTGGTGGTTTTGCCAAGAAGCGTCCGGATGATTTGTTAGCGGATATTTTAAAAGAAACGGTGAAAGAATCAGGTGTAAACCCTGAGGATATTGGTGATATCGTCATAGGCTGCGCCATGCCTGAAGGTGAGCAGGGTATGAATGTTGCGCGTATCTCAACACTTTTGGCAGGATTACCTGATTCGGTGCCTGCTTTTACCATTAATCGTTATTGCAGCTCAGGGCTGCAGTCAATTGCTATTGCTGCCAATGAAATTGCTAAAGGCAATATGGAGGTGGCAGTTGCCGGTGGTATTGAGTCGATGAGTATGATCCCATTTGGTGGGCATAACATCTCATTTAGTAGTGAGATTTTTACCAAAGATGAAAATGTCGCGATTGCTTATGGTATGGGAATTACTGCGGAGAACGTTGCCAAAGATTGGAATATCACACGTCAAATGCAGGATGAATTTTCATTAAAGAGTCATCAAAAAGCAACGCATGCGATTGAAAATGGCTATTTCAATGATGAAATTATTCCCGTCAAGGTGCATCATCGTAAGCCTGATGAGGCAAAAGCTGAGATTATTGACAATGAAAAAACGATTAAGATTGATGAAGGTGCGCGCAAAGATACCTCGATTGAGGCGCTAGCTAAACTTAAACCGGTGTTTGCGACGGGTGGTTCAGTTACTGCGGGCAATAGCTCACAGGTTTCTGATGGAGCTGGGGCTGTGGTATTAGTCAGTGAGTCTTATTTGAAAAAACATAATCTGACACCGCTTGGGAAATTTCTAGGATTTGCAGTAGCTGGTGTACCAGCGCGCATTATGGGGATTGGGCCGATTAAGGCGATTCCAAAAGTGCTTGAGCAAACCAATTTAAAACTAGAAGATATCGATTGGTTTGAGTTAAACGAGGCGTTTGCCGCGCAATCCTTGGCTGTAATCAATGAATTAAAACTTGATGAAGCCAAGGTCAACCCTTGTGGTGGTGCTATTGCTTTAGGACATCCGTTAGGTGCCACAGGTACGGTGCTGACAGTTAAAGCCCTGCATGGCTTAAGAAGAACCGGCAAGAAATACGGCATGATCACCATGTGTATTGGCACAGGGATGGGTGCTGCTGGCATTATTGAGGCGTGTTAATCCTATTAATCTGAAATATTATTATTCAGCTTGACTGTTTTCTTTGAAAGGGGGATGGTCAATCTTTCTTTTTATTCTTCCGTATTCTCTTTTCATCGTTTGCGCTATTGCGGCATGATCTCGTGTTGATGGGCAATAAATTAAGGTGCTTGGCGTTAAATTTTGGTATACTCTGTGGCGATTTGTTTTGAATGAAAATGGAGTGACTGAATGTCCGACGTTAAAACTTATGATTCGTCAAATATTAAGGTATTAAAAGGGCTTGAGGCGGTACGTAAACGCCCAGGTATGTATATTGGGGATACGGATGATGGCTCAGGCCTTCATCATATGGTATTTGAGGTTGTTGATAACTCGATCGATGAGGCGTTAGCGGGATATTGCGATGATATTATTGTGACCATGCATACCGATGGTTCGGTATCAGTTAGTGATAATGGTCGTGGGATTCCTGTTGATATCCATCCTGAGGAAGGGCGCTCGGCAGCGGAAGTCATTATGACGGTATTGCATGCAGGTGGTAAATTTGATGATAATTCTTATAAGGTATCAGGTGGTTTACATGGTGTTGGTGTATCTGTTGTTAACGCACTTTCAGAGAGCCTTGAGTTGCGTGTTTGGAAAAATGGCAAAGAGTATCAGCAATTCTATGCTCATGGTGAGCCATTAGCACCGTTAAAAGAAATAGGTGATACCACCAAGCAAGGTACGATGATTCGCTTTAAGCCGTCACCTCAAACTTTCTCGATTGTTGAGTTTAGTTATGAAATTTTAGCAAAGCGTATTCGCGAGTTATCCTTTTTAAACTCAGGTGTTAAGGTTCAACTGATTGATAAGATCAATGACCAGCAAGTTACTTTCCAATATGAAGGTGGTATTAGTGCGTTCGTTGAGCATTTAAATAAAAGTAAAACACCGTTGAATCAAAATATTATTAGTATTCAAGGTGAACGCAGTGGCGTTGTCGTTGAGTTGGCAATGCAATGGAATGAGTCCTATCAAGAAAACGTCTATTGTTTTACGAATAATATTCCACAAAGAGATGGTGGTACACATTTATCGGGATTCAGAGCAGCATTAACACGTACGGTTAATGGTTATATTGAGTCAGAAGGCTTAAATAAAAAGCTTAAAATCAGCACATCAGGTGATGATGCGCGCGAAGGCTTAACTGCCGTACTATCGGTCAAAGTCCCAGATCCTAAATTCTCATCACAAACTAAGGATAAGCTCGTTTCCTCTGAAGTAAAAACCGCTGTTGAGGCGTTGGTGAATGAGAAGTTACAAGAGTTTTTACTTGAGAATCCAAATGAAGCAAAACTGATTGCTAATAAGATTATTGATTCAGCGCGCGCTAGAGAAGCCGCAAGAAAAGCACGTGAAATGACACGTAGAAAAGGGGCTTTGGATATTGCCGGCTTACCCGGCAAGCTTGCTGATTGTCAGGAAAAAGATCCGGCATTATCTGAGCTTTACATTGTGGAGGGAGACTCTGCGGGTGGTTCAGCCAAGCAGGCACGTGATCGTAGAACACAGGCTATTTTGCCACTAAAAGGTAAGATCTTAAACGTTGAAAAAGCGCGCTTTGATAAGATGCTAAGCTCGCAAGAAGTCGGCACGTTAATCAAAGCCTTGGGTTGTGGTATTGGACGCGATGAGTATGATCCTAATAAAACAAGGTATCACCGCATTGTTATTATGACGGATGCTGATGTCGATGGTTCACACATTCGTACGTTACTTTTGACTTTCTTTTATCGTCAAATGCCTGAGCTTATTGAGCGCGGTTATATCTATATTGCACAACCGCCATTGTATAAGGTCAAACGTGGCAAGCAGGAAACATATCTCAAAGATGATGCCGCTTTAGCGCAATACTTAGGAAGTATTGGTATTGAGGGCGCGTCGTTATTCCCAGGAGACAACATCCCACCTATCTCAGGTGTTGGCTTGGAAAATTTGTATCAGCAATATCAAAAAACCAGTGCAAAAATAACTACTTTATCACGGCGCTATCCAGTCAATGCACTTAAAGCACTTGTTAGCTATGCGCCATATCCTGCAACAGGAGATGAATCAGCGCTAAGCACTTGGTGGCAAGGCTTTGCCGAGCATGCCAACAAGCTCTCTGGTGGTTATGAGTTTTACACGACAGCTATTCATAGCGAACAGCATGAAGATGAAAAAGTCACTAAGCTTAGACTCTCACGTTTATTGCATGGTGTAAATACTGAATACAGCTTCAACTTGAGCTTTTTTGAAAGCAAAGACTATCAAAGCATTGTTGAGTTGGGCGTCGCATTGAATGGTCTTTTAACCAAAGCCGCATACGTCGAGCGAGGAAGCAAAAAAGAGTTTGTTGATACGTTTGAGCAAGCAATGGAATGGTTAATCGCAGAAGCTAAGCGTGGGCAGAATGTACAGCGCTATAAGGGTCTTGGTGAGATGAATCCAGAGCAATTATGGGAGACAACAATGGATCCTGCTGAACGCCGTATGCTGCAAGTCACCGTTGCGGATGCTGTTGCTGCTGATGAGTTATTTTCAACGCTTATGGGTGACGATGTTGAACCTAGACGCGACTTTATTGAAAGCAATGCGCTTAATGTCGTGAATATTGATGTCTAATTAAAACCTTTAGAAAAAAGCATAAGTAAATGATACCATGGCGGTGCTATTTACAAGTAAAGTTAAAGATAGATTACGATGATAGAAAAATTTGACCCAAAAAGAGAGCAGCCAGTGACGTTCACTCAAGCGGCTTTAGCGCATTTTAGGAACCATTTGATAAAAACCCAATCGATTGCCATTAAGATTGGCATTACAACGACAGGCTGTTCAGGCTTGGCTTATGTTGTTGAACCGATTAAGGAAATTCCTGAAGGTTTTATTAAGATCGATGAGGAAGGCGTTTTGTTTTTTGTGGATCCTAAGGCATTACAATATGTTAATGGTCTTGAAATAGATCATGTCAAAAGAGAATTAGGTTTATCACAACTTGTTTATAATAATCCCAATGAGTCAGCGCGTTGTGGTTGTGGTGAGAGTTTCACCGTGCAACAAGAAGGATTAAAATAATAATGAAAATGTCTGATGTTGCTATTTTACGCCGTGAAGTTGAAGTAACCACAGTTCCCTATGGTGAAAAAATGACGCTTTTACCTGGGCAAGAAGTGCTGGTAACGCAAGCAATGGGTGCAAGCTTCACACTGAATGTGATGGGCAATCTTGTTTATCTTGATGGCAAAGATGCCGATGCGATTAATCGTGAGGTAGTGCTTTTGCCGAGTGATAAAGCCAATATTCAAGCTAAAGATGAGGTTAATCTTGATCTTCTATGGGATCAGCTACGCACGGTTTATGATCCTGAAATTCCAGTAAACATCGTTGATTTAGGTCTGATCTATGATATTTCAACCACGCGTTTGGATAGTGGCAATTATCATATTGGTGTGCAAATGACATTAACCGCTCCTGGATGCGGCATGGGTCCTGTGTTGGTGCAGGATGTTGAAGATAAGCTTAAACAATTTGCCAATGTCGAAAAGGCCGATGTGGTATTGGTGTTTGATCCGCCATGGAACTCTGAAATGATGACAGAAGAAGCAAAGCTTGAGCTTGGACTTTTTTAGGTTGAGTAAAGGATTTGAACCATGATAAAGGTAGTTTATCCCGGGACATTTGATCCTATTAGTTTAGGGCATATTGATTTAATCAAACGCGCGAAATCTTTATTTGATGAAGTGATTGTTGCTATTTCAACGGGTAATGGCAAGTCAACACTCTTCACTGAAGAAGAGCGCTTTAAAATCACCTCTGAAGTTTTGTCTGACATGCCCAATGTGCGTGTTGTGCGCTTACAAGGATTGATTGCTGATTTTATTGATGAAGTGGGCGCAAATGCCGTCATTCGCGGATTACGCGCGGTTTCTGATTTTGACTATGAGTTTCAAATGGCAAATATCAATCGGCATTTAAATAAAAAGTTTGAAACAATCTTTTTAACGCCAGATGAAAAATATACGTGTTTATCATCAACAATGATTCGTCAAGTCTCCAAAATTGATCCTCATCGCGTGGCGGACTATGTACATCCGGTGGTGTTAGATGCATTGTTGGAAAAAAGAAGTCGCCATAACTAAGTTGAGAGCTTGATTTAAGAAACCTTTTGACATATTTCAAAAAAAGCCTTGGCTGCACGCGATAGCTCGACCTTTTTATGATAGATACAGGCACTATTAATATAGATCGGTGTATCGATAAGTGGTAATTCTTTGAGTTTATCTGACATCATATCCTCAGTAATAATCGACCAGCCAAAGCCTGATTCCACAAGTCTTTTAATGATTTCAAGCATATTGATGTTACTAAGCTCTGGTGAGCGGATGTTATGTTTATTCAGTAGTGTATGCAAAACCGTATGATGCTTATTCTCAGGTGCTGGAGATAGCACAGGAATTTCATTTAAGCGCTGCATAATATCACCATTTTGCTGCCAAAATGGGTGATTTTTAGCAATAACAGCGATAACACGATTTTTTTGCAGGATATGGCAGTCAATATTTTCAGGCATGTTCTCTTTTATGGTAATTAAACCAATCTCTGCTTCAAGTGCGCTCACCTTTTCAATGATCGGTAATGAGTAGGTTGAGTCGAGTTTGATATTTACTTTGGGGTATTTAGATGTAAATTCTTCAAGTATTTTTGGCAAAAAATGGAGCCCCATATGATAATTGCAACTAATGCTTAAATCACCGATAACATCGTCTTGGAAAAGTTGCATTTTGTGCTCAAGACTACTCCACGCTTGGATTAAATGATTAGCGTCAGGGATAAGAGCTTTGCCTGCGCTAGTGAGCTGAACCAGAGATCCTGTGCGATGAAATAGTTGATTATTTAACTGTGATTCCAGTTGTGAGATACGTTTGGTAATCGTCGGTTGTGTTAAAAATAATTTATCAGCCGCGGCAGTAAATGATTGGGTTTCAGCGACGGCTAGAAAGGCGCGGATATTCTTCATTGATTCCATCTTTGAATGATTTCCATTTATTTAATTCATTTTATCTATAGTGTAGCGCTTGTTAGAATAATAACATAATAAATTTTTGCGAAAGGGTGATTTGATGATTGTATTAATGATTTATTTGGTGGCGGGCATTGTCACGGGTATTTTGTCTGCATGGGTAGGCGCAGGTGGTGGCGCTATCATTATTCCATTGATGTTAGTGGTCTGTAAATATCAAGGGATGTCAAATGTGATAGCTATTCATTTAGCGGTTTCAACATCATTGGCATTTATTATGATCAATGCATTTTATAATGCTTACAAACATTATAAACATGGGCATTTAGTGCTGACAATTCTAAAAAATGCGCTGCCAATGATCTTTGTTGGTGCGATTTTAGGTACTATTATTAGTGAGTTTATGCCTGCAAGAGCGATTGAGATTTTGTTTGCCGTCGTGCTATTAGTAAGTCTTATTAAGACATTTCGTTTGAAGAAAACACACGCGAGTGAAGATGTTGTGATGCCATCTAAAGGTTCATGCATTTTTCTTGGCAGTACCACGGGATTATTATCAAGTATTGTTGGTATTGGTGGTTCAAGTATTGTTAATCCATATATGAAACACTACCATTATCCAATGAAAAATTGTGCAGCAATGGCGGCAGCAACCGCTTTCCCAACGGGTCTCGTCGCGACCATCACCATGCTAGTGTCCAGTTATCATGCTGCGGGGATTCCTGCGTATAGCTTGGGGTATTTATATTTACCTGCCTTTTGTGGATTGTTAGTTGGTTCAGTTATCGGCACACCGATTGGTATTCGCATTGTTAAAAAATGCCCTGAAGTCGTATCGCTGTGGTTATTTCGGTTGATTTTAATCTATGTAATTATTGATATGATTTAAGACTCTAAAGCGCAATGTCATCAGATTAGAACGGTTTCAGTTCAGCGAATAATGAGTCATAAAATCGGCGCACTAAAAAGTGCAACCATTGAGAAGATTAATGTGGGTATTCGCCTACATTTGAGTGTCTAAATTGATTTTGTTTACTTTAGATGCCAAGGGTGACAATAAAAACGCACTGGCAATGCCGACAAATACAGCTAAGCCAAAGTAGTGGATAACGGGTGTTTGGCTGAAAGCCAATAGTCCAAAGGAGAGAATGGTGGTAATTGCTGAGAGCGTGACTGCGAGCATCGTGCTATGCAAGCTTGATTTGGTTTCAGCAAAAAACAACACATAATCAACGGCAATGCCCAGCACTAGAATTAATGCCAGAATGCTAAAGAGGGTGACAGGGACGTTAAATATGCCAAACACGGCAAGGCTTAGCAAGGTTGCCATCGTTGGTGGTACAAAATAGCAAATCGCTTTTTGAAGGCTTCTATAGCGTAACAATAATAGTAAAAATAACGCCACGAATACGATGCTAAGGAGATAACTAATATATTGACGATAGGTTTTAAAAACATGAGAGATCTCATCTGCCTTGTTGATAAAGGTAGCATAAGGAAGCTCGGCGCAAATTATCTTGATATCATTCATGTTTAGTTTTTGTGATAACAAAACAATGGAAGCAAAAGAAGTAAACTCTGTATTAGAATGTGTTGAAGCATTAGCTTTGCCCATCCATAAAAATTGTAAGTTTTGTGAAACGGGTGAGTTTAACCAATCGTTAACAGCCAGTGGTTTAAAAGGGATATTCCGCAAGTTCTTTTCAATGCTATCGATTTCTTTATCATCAACACCAATTTGGTTTAAAAAGTCACTTAATCGATTTTGTAACAGGTTCTTGCGCACAAGGGTGTAGTTTTGTTGTTGATCTTCAATGCTTGGTAGATACTGGCTAATCGAGATGACTGGTTGTAAGATATTTGGGTTTTGCGCTTTAATTTGGTTAATCAATATGTGCTCATGACTGATCACATCTTCAGGAGTGCTACCTGTCACAACAACAAAATCAGTGCTAACATCGCTGCCAATAATCAATTTTAACTGCTGTTCATTGGCCTTTAGTGCTTTGGGGGTTGCCTCTAAAATGCGAATGTCATCATTGCTATGAAGCTTGGAGATGCCAATGGCGGCAATAATGGCAAGAATCATGTAGATGATCATGATTTTTTTGATACTTAATTTTTGCCAGAGCTTCAGATAAAGCGTGGCGATGTGACAAATAAAGGAATTAAAGGCACGCTTATGTGGTTTAAGGAGATAAGGAAACAAACACACCACAGTCAGGTATGACATAAATAAACCGCTAATGGCAAAGGTGGCAAGCTGTCTGAGTCCAGGAAAAGGGGCGATGGCAATAATCAGATAAGCAATGATAACGTTTAAAAGACCTAAAGTAATACCAGAGAAGATGCGCTTTAATCCCGCTCTTGATTGCCATAGCTTGCCACCATAGAGTCGATCAGCATAGTAGAAAAATGCATAATCAACTGATATACCAATTAAACTGGCGCCAAAAACAAGTGTGAATAAAAAGACCTTACCAAATATGAGATAAGTCACAATAAAGGCAAAAACAAAGCCGATAGCACTCGAGAATAATGTCAATAGCAGTGGTGATAATGAACGAAAACTAATAAGCATTAAGAGAATAATACCAATCAACGAGCCAACACCGATGATTGAGACATCATGGCGCGCGCTATCTGTGCCTGCTTTGGCATAAAACAGCATGCCCGTCATTAAAAAGTTGCTCTGTGGATAATTACTGGTAATCGCTTGTTTAATATCACTAAAAAGATGCGTGATATTATTTTGATTATTTAAAGAAAAACTATCATCTTTTAATGTAGCATTAATCATGCTGTACCAGATGCCATTGTCTTCGGTCATCAGGTGGTTTTTATATAAATCAAGCTTATTAGATGGTTTAGGCAGAGCTAAGATAAAGTGCTGAAAAAGAGAGAAAGGATCGTTTTGCAGAAGCTTAGAATTACTAATGCCAATAGGATTATATAGGTTAAACAAAGCCTGTTGGCTAATGGTGTCAAAGTCATGTTGCATTATAAGCTTGTGATCTTTATCCGATAATAAGGATAAACGATAAGGGAAATAAAAGCTTGCCCAAGCTTCTTGTTCATTGGTGCTCACACCATTAGTCACACTGGAAAAATAATTAGATTGTTGAAGTCTATGACTAAAGACATCCGAAGCTTGTAGTGCCTTATCTTGATTAGGATTGCCAACCAAAATAACGATTTGTTTGCCCATCGTATTGGCAAAATCATCCGCAATCTTTTCCACACTATTAGCATTTTTGGCACCTGGTAATAGCGCAAGCATATTGGTGTTAATAGGCAACCCTTGAAAAAGCAAAAATACAAAGCTTAGAAGGCTTAAGGTTGAAAGTATTAACCAAAGATATAAACGTTTGTTGAAACAATTCTTCTGAGAGTGCATGTTGATATAGATTTTAAACTCATGGCAGCATACTGGCAGAGAATCTGGAAAAGTACAATTTTTATTTAGGCTTGGGTTGGTGCTGTAGTCGTCTTTTTAGTTGTTGATGCATGTGTTTTGGCATGAGATTTGCTCGTATGTTGATGTGTATTATGCTTGGCTTCTTTGTGATGTTTCGTTGTTTTTGTATGTCCTGTACTGCTAGTAGTGCTTGGTGTACTTGCAAATGCTGTAAGTGACATTCCCATAATACCAACTAAAGCCAATGTGGTTTGTGTGATTTTCTTAATCATAAATTTTCCTTTTTTTGCTTTATTATTTTTTTGTTCTTTAATGAGCGACAATATTGTTCGCAAGTGGCAATATTAATGGTGAAGTATTAAGAAAATATTAAAGATTTCTAAAATAACTATGATTTAAGCAATGATTAAATATACTTTTTGCTTGTACTGTTGTATCGTTACGTTTTTGGTGTGTTTAATGGAGAAAACAAATGGCAAGATCGCTTGGTGGTGCGTTTTTAGTCGTTGGTACAACAATTGGTGCGGGGATGTTGTCACTGCCGTTAATTACGGCAGCCTGCGGCTTGTGGGTATCGATATTATTAATTATTATTTCATGGTCAGTAATGTACTTAACGGGATTAAGGCTAATCAAAGTCTGTGCGCATCAGCCATTGGGGGTGAATTTTACCTCGCTGATCAAAGAGGAAATGCCAAAGAGTTTACAAGTAGTTTTTACATTGGTTTATTTGCTTTTGCTGTATGCGTTAATGGCTGCCTATACCACGCAAGGCGCGTCATTAGTAAACTTGGTATCACAAGCACAGGTGCCAACAGTTAGTGTTGATGCTATTGTCTTTATCTTGATTTTTGGGCTTGTCATCTTAAGTACGCGCTTAAGTGATTATGTCAATCGCTCATTTGTGTCGATTAAACTCGTATTTTATGTGCTTTGTGTCGTGAGTATGCTGTTTGCCTTAAAATGGGCAAATATGCTTAAGATGCCATTATCTTTCTATGCTTTAGTGTTTGCGTGGCCAACACTTCTGCCTTCTTTTGGTTTTCAGAACATCATTCCCGTGTTGTATGAATATCAAAAGGGTGACGTTCAAGCAGTCAAGCGTAGTGTTTTTATCGGCAGTATCGCTGTATTGGTGATTTATATCATCTGGCTTATTGTCTGCTTGGCAATCTTGCCACAACAAGGCGCGCATAGCTATGAGACGATTTTTAAAGATGGAAATACCTTAACCGCGTTGATGAGTGAGATAAAACAAGCCACCCAAAGTGCGAGTATCAATACCTTCTTATCGGTATTTGTGAATATTTCAATTATTACTTCATTTATTTGTGTTGGCTTGTCGCTTTATCATTACATTAGAGACACGTTTAGACGATTTAATATTGAGCTAAATAAAATTATTGGCTTTTTATTAACCTTTATCCCGCCGTTTATATTTACGGTTTTTTATCCTAAAGGCTTTATCTTAGCATTGCAATACGCGGCTATTTTTGCGGTAGTGATTTTTGTATTTACACCGATTTATTTAGATAAAGGAAATAGAAAAGAAGTTATTAATTTTTATCCTTTAGTATTGGGTGCTTTAGTTATTGTTGCTCAAGTATTAAATTTGGCAGGAATAGCACAACCTTTTTAATAATAAAGGGGATAAGGAGAACTTATGTCAAATGTAATGAGTAAACTAATCATCGTGGAACCTGTAGATATCCTGAACTACCTACCTACAATGAATAGCTGGTGTAAGGAGCACTTGAGACATTATCCTTATTATTACTTTCCTGAAAGCTCGCAACAGGTGAGCCCAGCGGACACTATGTATATTAATGAACGCAGAGCAAAACTTGTCGTAGTTCAGAATAATGAGCAAGTCATTTCTATATCCCCAGGGATCCCTTTGGATTCATTTTACTTAGCACGAGATTATTTTGCCTTTGAGACAATTCAGCAGTTTCAAAGTAAAGGCTATGTAATTAACAGTATTTGGTATATCGGCTATTTTTTAGTAGATTATGCCAGTCAAGAAGATATGGATTTATTAGAGTGTGTATATCAAGCGCATTTACTGATGGCGAAGCAGAATAAATGTGAGTATATAGCATATGTAGAACCAGAAAACACGGTTAAACATAACGATGATAAGACGCTTGCTGAGCCATGGTCAGTGCTATCTGGGGAGATAATTGACTCAGGTGTAACATGTGATGCTAGTTGGTCAACAATTCAGAAAAATGGTGATGTGTTAGAAGAAAAACATTCAATCAGATTTTATTTGCGAAAAGTGCGCTAACCTGACGTGATTAAATATAATGATTAATTGCGATTTCCTGAAAACATACCTAAGAATTGTAAAATGGTTAAGAAGATATTTAGGATTGAAACATAGATAGTGACTGTCGCAACGATGTAGTTAGTTTCACCTCCGCGCACGATTTGGTTAGTTTGCCACAGAATAAAACCACCTGAAATAAAAGCAATAATAACAGACAACGCTAAATACAATGCTGGCATTTGTAAGAATAAGTTAACCACAATAGCAACTAATGCAATCAGTGCGCCTATGCCAAGGAAAGAGCCTAATCTTGAGAAGTCACGTTTTGGATTTAACGCAATCGCTGAAAGACCTAAGAAAATAGCGCCTGTTGCTCCTAACGCCATCATGATAAGCTCAGAACCATTGCTAAATGTCGTGATGTAGTGATTTAATATTGGTCCTAATGTCCAACCTAAAAAGCCAGTTAGTGCAAATGTTAACACCAATCCCATTGGGCTATTACGTGTCGCTTGCACGCCAAATAGCAATGCAAAATACACAATTAAGGTAATGATAGGGTTGATCACAGGGGCTGACACCATCATTGACCAGCCAGCCGTTAAGGCACTGAACAAAAGGGTTAGTGATAGTAGCAAATAAGTGTTGCGCAGCACTTTGTTGGTTTGAATGACTGAGCTGCCACGAGCATCAATCACGCGTGTGTTTTGTTGGTAGTTAAAACGATCGTTCATATTCTCTCCATATGATATTTAATTAAAAAGCTCAAAATCGCTGCTAAGTATATGGGGAGAGTCGCTGAAAAAACAATAGCCAATGGCTTAAATTTAGACATTTTTTTTATGATAGTGCATGAATTTTGATAGTAGGTAAGCAACTAAAGCACATAGTAAGCCAGCAACAAACAGCGTGCCATAAAGATAAGATAATGATTGATAAGTGTTTGTTAGAATTTGCGAATTGAGAATGTTTTGATTAAGAGAGTAAACAAATACACCAATGCCTGCGGTAATGATAAAGAAAAAGCCCATCACGATAGACTCATATTTGCGTGGTGAAAACTTACCAACCATCGCGTAATACAAAGGTAACAACAATACTTTGGCAACGGAGTTTAACATTAAAGTGATCAGCAATAAGTAGTTTCCAGTCATTGCAAAATGGTTTAAAGATTGCGAGAAAAAGCTAAAAAACAACAAGCCGGATGCTAATGCCATAAAGAGTGTGGCAAGACTAAATAAGCGAATTAAGCGCTTCATATGTTGCGTGTGCTTATTTTTATTCCATAGTACTGCTGAGACAAAACCAATAATAAGCACCAAAGCAATATTGGCTTCAAAAAAGAAATCAGCCGACAAACTCTTGGCGTTAAAGAAGCCATAATCGCGGTTAAAAAGGGTTAGATAATTAAGAAAAATAGTAATAATACTCTTATCAGCTAGCCAGAAAAACATGCTAAGAGCTAATAGAATAAGCAGCAAGCGGTTGCGTTTGCGTTGCGTTTCATCCTTTTCAAGATAAGCGTAGATAAGCATGACGACAATTGCTATGAGTGCTAAAGAGATAATAATCGCTTGTAACACGCGCTGATAATGCAATAAGAAATCAGTCAATGAGGAAAGTACGATTAAAATAAATATAACGCTGTAAGTCGATGGTGTGTATTTCGGCTCAATACCATCAATCAAACCAATATTGCGGTTAAGATAAATGCCACCGGCTAAGAAAATAAGTACGGCAATAAGCGTTACCATTGCCATAATCATAAACCAGTGCTGATAACTTAAGTGTTGTAGTGTGCCACTAATTGATAACGATAGTGCAGCACCAAGCACCGTGGTCATATACATCAAGGTAAAACCTGCGTGACGTCTTGGGTCATCTTGGGTATAAAGAAAACTTAAGGTGGTAAATAGATTGGGAATAACGAGTCCGACACCAATAACATAAGCAGAAAAACCAATTAAAGATAAGTTATTAAGTGATAACAGAATAAGCGCGACAAATGAATAAAGCATACCGATAATCACCGAGCGGCGATGACCGATCATATAACCTAGAATGCCACCAATTAATCCCGCGGCACTATATAAAAAGAGATTGGTCACAAGGTTAAAGTTGATGGCTAAAATATCAGGGGTTAACCCTTCTTGTGTGCTATCAGCAATGCTATGAACGAAGCCGGAAAAATGCACCGTAATAGCAGTTGTACCCATGCTATAAAAAAGTGAAGTTAATAGCAAAAACCACAAGCCAAAGGGCTGCTTGGTATTAAGAAGTAGTTTTTTAGGTTTTAGTTGCATAGCCTATGCGCGTCAAATGGGTCTTTGGCTATTATGACAATAATCTCATGATGGGTCTAACTGAAAATTGAGTTATCTAACCTTTGAGTCAATATTTGGGCGTAGTCATTCAATACATAGGTAATGCTGACTTTAGGATTATATGCGTGAATTTGTGTCATTTTTAAGCCTTGATAACCACAAGGGTTGATATAGCTAAATGGTGTCAGATCCATATTCACATTAATGGCAAGACCATGATAGGTGAGCCCTTTTTTAACACGTAAGCCAAGTGATGCAATCTTAGCCTGATCGACATAAATACCTGGTGCATTCTCAATGGTATGACTGCTGATGCCATAGGTTTTTAGTAAGTGCATGCATGATTTCTCAATCGTGCAAACAAAGTCTTTAACACCTAAATTAAGGCGTTTAAGATCAAACAAAAAGTAAATAACCGCTTGCCCTGGTCCGTGATAGGTGACTTGACCGCCACGATCACTTTGGATAACAGGAATGTTTTTAGGATTAATGATATGCTCAGGCTTGCCGTGACGACCTTGGGTAAAAACAGCGGGGTGTTCAACAAGCCAGATTTGGTCTTGAGTATCTTCGGTACGTGATTGTGTAAACTCAATCATTGACTGATAAACTGACTCGTAGTCCTGTAATCCCAGATTTTTAATGAGGATTGACATCTGTTAAAGCACCATGTGAATCTCGGGATGTCCACTTAATGCTTGATAAATATTATCAAGCTGCTCTTTGCTTGTTGCTTCAAAGATTGCAGTAATAGAGATGTATTTACCGGTTTTGCTTTCACGTGTGGTGAATTCGATTTTCTCAGGATTTTCGATGTATTTCTCTAAGGTATTAAGGACAAACTCAGCAACTTCTTTTTGAGGATTTGCCATGATTTTAATTGGGAATCGGCAAGGAAACTCAAACAAGGTTTCAGTCTGCTTTGTCTCACTACCTTCAGCTTTAGTTGTCTCTGCAGGAAGTGCTTGTTCTTTTTTGTTTTCCGGTGTTTCTTTCTTGTCGTTGTTGCTCATCTTAAATATAACCTATAGTTAGCAAACAATATTGCGCTTCAGTGTAATGTAAAGTATCAAGAAAATCATCTTGAAGTATCATTTTTTTCTACAAAAGGCGGTGGAGTTTCTCTTTGAGTTTTGCCAACGCGCGAGCGCGATGACTCACACTATTTTTGACCTCATTAGAGACTTCAGCCATCGTTTGCTCATATTCAGGCAGTAAAAAAACAGGGTTGTAACCAAAGCCATTACTGCCGCGACGCGCATGTGTGATACTCCCGTCAACACGTCCTTCAGCAATCACAGGCATGGGGTCATGCTCATGCATTACCAAAGCTAAAACACATTGAAAGTGGGCTTGACGTTTATCATCTGTGACATTTTGCATGTCATGAAGCAGCTTATCGATATTTGCTTCATCATTACCATGTCCGCCTGAGAAGCGTGCTGAATAAATCCCAGGCGCTCCCTTTAAGGCTTCAACGCATAAACCAGAGTCATCGGCAAGGGCTGGAAGTCCTGTAAATTGCGCACAATGACGAGCTTTTAAAATGGCATTTTCAACAAAGCTTAAGCCGGTTTCATCAGCATCGGGGACATTAAACTCTGTTTGTGGAATGACTTTAAAGCCCAAGGGCGATAATATCTCGCTGACTTCTTTGATTTTTCCTTTATTACTTGATGCAAAGACAATTTCTTTCATGTGCTTAGTGAGTCCGGTTTAGTAAATTGCGCGTAGTTTAATAGCAAATAAAAAACTAAGCAAATGAAGTAAATTGCTAGTCAGTGTTGAGGTGATTAAGTTAGTATATCGCATCAAAATTAAGAGAAGAGAAAGTATGACCAACGAGAAAAAGGCACTGATAGCACTGATCATAACCGTTGTTTTATGGGCATCTGCATTTGTTGGTATTCGCTATGTGATGGAAGCGTTTTCAGCCGGTGGCTTGGCATTATCACGCTATTTTGTAGCCTCTCTTGCTGCCTTTATTCCATTTTGTTTGATCAAAAATAAAAAATTGCCACGGCTTAAAGACTTAATGCTATTTGCTGTTCTTGGTTTTTTCGGCTTTTTCTCTTATAACATCTTGTTAAATGAAGGTGAGAAAACGGTAAGTGCCGGACTGGCAAACTTTATCGTTGCGCAATTGCCGATTATCGTCACTGTTTTAGCAATGATCCTATTCAAAGAGCGGGTTAATCGTTATGGCGTCTTAGGATTTGTGATCAGTTTATGCGGTGTGCTGGTGATACTTTTAGGAAGTCACAATAATGCGGGATTTGCTGGTGTGCTATTAGTCTATGGTGCGACCTGCTCAGGAGCGATTTACTCATGCTTTCAAAAGAAGTTCTTAGCACGTTACCACCCGATTGAAGTCGTGTGCTACTGTATGTGGCTAGGCACTTTGATGTTGATGATTTTTGCACCCGAGGCAATAAAATCAGTAATGCATTCGGATATGTCACACCTCTTAAGTATTGTTTATATGGGTGTTTTCCCCGGAGCGATTGCTTATTTATTATGGGGGTACGCTTTTAAGCATATTAAGGCGGCAGCGGCATCAAGTGCTTTGTATCTCATGCCAATATTCACGTTGATTTTAGCGGCTATTTTCTTATCCGAAATTCCAAGTATTCTTTCTGTCATTGGCGGAATCATTGCCGTTATTGGCTCGATTGTGATTAGCAAGTTTGGTGTAGCTGTTACGCGAAAAGATCAGTGAAATGGTTACAAAACCTTGAGTTTAAGGAGCCAATTTGAAACAATGCACGACATGAAAATTTTAAAATACGAACAGATAGCATGAGTCAGCAAAAAATGAGCATCAAAGGACGCATTGTCCATATGCTATCGTTTGAATTTATCGCTCTTTTGATTGTGGTTCCATTATCGTATTTTGTTTTACAGAAAAACGCAGTCGCACTGGGTGCTTTGGCTGTTATTCTTGCGATTGCGGCAATGCTTTGGAACTTTATTTATAACTGGCTATTTGACGTGATCGAAAATAAATGTGGTGGAGTACGCTTTAAACGGAAATTTTGGTTAAGGGTCGTGCATGCTTGTTTATTTGAGTTATCGTTATGTCTGGTTAGTGTGCCTTTTGTGATTATGTTGTTACATTTACCTTTTATTGCGGCATTTATGGTGAACTTAGGTTTTGTGTTTTTTTATTTGTGCTATGCGCTTGTTTTTAATTATATTTATGATCATATTTATATGAGGGTTGTGAATGCGCAATTGCGTAGACAAAAAAGAAGTGTATAAAGAATAATTAGTTGGAGTTAGCATTTTAGAAAAAACTATGATTTTAAAACACCCCGTCAGCCTACGGCTGCCACCCCTCTTGTAAAGAGGGGAATTAGGCAAGGATGATTTTATATTCCCCTCTTTGCAAGAGGGGTGCCGAGCTTGCGAGGCGGGGTGTTGAAGTAGAAAAAGTGTAGATGCCAATAATTAATAAAGTTTAAAAAGATGTAAAAGAAATAAGAAAAAGGATTTAACAATGGTTAATGCTCAAATTTGCTTTTTAGGTGGCGGTAATATGGCAAGAAGTATTATCGCGGGGTTAGTTAGTGATGGTGTTTCTGGTCAATCAATTACGGTGGTTGATCGCAACCAAGAAAAACTGGATATGCTCAATCAGATGTTTCGTGTCAATACAACACAAAGTGTTGAGAATGCAGTGAAAAATGCCGATATTATTATGCTATGCGTTAAACCACAATCGTTAAAGGATCTGATGTTTACGGTTAAGAAATCATTACATAAGCAGAATAAGCCGTTGTTTATATCAATTGCAGCAGGTATTACCTTGGCGCAAATTGCGCATTGGCTTGTGGGTGATTACGCGATTGTGCGTGCTATGCCAAATACACCAAGTCTTATTGGTTGTGGTGCGAGCGCGCTCTTTGCTAATGAATATGTGTCGCGTCAGCAAAAAGAAATGGCTGAGCAAATTATGCGTAAGGTTGGTGTTATTACATGGGTTGATCATGAGAGATTAATTGATGTCACAACCGCGATTTCAGGCTCAGGACCTGCTTACTTTTTTTTGATGATGGAGCATATGATTGATGTCGCAGTATCACTAGGATTAAGCGAAAAACAAGCGATATTGCTCGTGACGCAAACCGCCTTTGGTGCAAGCAAAATGGCGTTAGAAAGTACACAAACCTTGTCACACTTGCGTCAAAATGTCACCTCAAAAGGAGGAGTAACCGCTGCGGCATTAAAAGCCTTTTCAGAAACAGGGTTTAAAGAGAGTATTGCAAAAGCGATCAAAGAGAATCTCTCACGCTCACAAGAGCTGGCAAGCCAGTTTGGTAATGCGTTAACACATGATGAACAAAAGGATAAAATATGATTAATGCCGTTAATAATGTAGGACTTTTCTTAATAGAAATTATCTTTAGCTTATTTGCTTATGCGGTACTGCTTAGGTTCTTTTTACAATGGGTAAAGGCTGATTTTTATAATCCATTTTGTCAGTTGATTATTCGCGTGACTAATCCCTTGTTAAAACCATTGCGTCGCATTATTCCTGGTTTTTTTGGTCTGGATTTTGCAGCGCTTGTTTTGGCGTACGTTGTGCTATTGTTGCAAATTATGTTAATACAAATGCTAAGCGCAAAAAGCTTTTATATCCCATGGGGCATTATTTGGTTTGTTGCAGTGATAAAGCTTATTTTGACAGTGATCTGGATGTATATTATCTTGATCTTTATTCGCTCGATTGCCAGCTGGTTTGCGCAAGGCTCATATAATCCTGCTTTAATGGCATTGCACCAGTTGACCGAACCATTGCTTAGAAAATCACGCAGAATTATCCCGCCAACACAAAGTGGCATGGATTTCTCGCCAATGTTGGTATTACTTGTGCTTATTTGTTTGCAGATATTTATCTCGTCAATTTTTGGGATGTAGCGGGCTTTTGCTTTATAAACGCAGAAAAATTTAAACCTTGGGGTGATTATATTTCATTTGATACAGGCATAGTATTCGCATAGACTTAACGTGGGTTTTATGTTGGAGAGGGTAGTGAAGTGTCAGATTCATCGATGGTGGCGATTCGTCGGATAGTGCCTTTGATTGTTGCGGTGGTGATTTTTATGGAGTTCCTAGATCTCACTATTATTAATACCGCTATTCCTAGCATTGCCAGAGATTTTGGCATTAGCCCGATTTTGCTTAAATTTGCGGTAGCAAGTTATTACATCAGTCTTGCCATCTTTATTCCGATTAGTGGTTGGTGTACGGATCGCTTTGGCACAAAGAGAGTATTTTTATTTGCGGTGATAGTTTTCACTTTGTCATCACTTGCTTGCGGTATATCAAATTCAGTAGTGATGTTGACGCTTTGTCGCTTTTTACAAGGTGTCGGTGGCGCTTTTATGACACCTGTGGCACGGATTATTATCTTGCGATTATTCTCACGCAAGGAGTTGATCAAGGTGCAGGGAGTTATCTTCACGCCTGCAATGCTCGGTTACGTATTGGGACCCTTTATTGGTGGGATAATATGCGATAGTCTAAGTTGGCACTGGATCTTCTTTATTAATCTGCCAATTGGTTGTTTGGCGTTGATCGCGGGATTTATCTATATTCAGCAGCATGTTGCTAAGACGCTAAAGCGCTTTGATATTGTTGGGTTTTTAATTGCTGGTTTTGCTTTGGTGATTGTTACCTTTGGTGTGGAGATGATTGGGCATTATGATATTGTCAGTAAAGGTGTTGTTTATACAAGTATTGTGATTGGTATTGTGTTATTGCTGATACTGGTGGTGCATTGTTTGAAGAAGGTTAATCCAGTACTTGATTTGATTGTTTTTAAAGTCAAAACATTCAAAACAGCTGTGTCAATGAACGCCATATCATTTGCATTAACAGCGGGTGTTTCACTATTGCTGCCTTTAATGTATCAAGAGGGTTTTGGTTTTGATGCGGCAACCTCTGGACTTCTGACTTTACCGATTGCAGTGGGTTATTTGACCTTTAGAGGGTTGGCCAATCGTATTATTTCGCGCTTTGGCTTTAAAGCTGTTTTGCAAGTAAATTTGATTTTGGCAATAATCTGGCTTGTTGGTATTGCGCAGATTGAGCAGCATAGCTCGGTTATTTATATTGTGATTATTGAGTTCTTGTATGGCTCGAGCACGATTTTGATAGGTTCAGCCATTGGGGCATTAACCTACATGGATCTTAATGCGGATCAAGCAGCTAATGCAACGTCAATTGATCTAACAATTCGTCAATTTGCGGCATCGATGGGTGTGGCATTAACAGCAATTGTTTTAAGCAGTATGTTAAGTGTATTTAATTTATCCCTTTTTAGTCCAAGTGCTGCGGTATATCACTACAGCTTTTATGCGATGCTAGTGCTTTGGTTAGGAGCGTTAATCATAAGTCTTAGCTTAACTAAAGCCGATGGCATGGCGGAGCTGACAATAGCGAAGTAATTCAGACGCGCGCAACAGCGCGTTTGAGCTTATCCATTGCCAGCTCTTCAATTTGGCGGATTCGTTCGGCAGACACATCATGTTTTGCTGCTAAATCGTGAAGGGTGAGTTTATCTTCAGCAAACCAGCGCGATAAGATGATGTCTTTACTGCGTGCATCAAGCTTATCAATCGCTTCTTGTAATTTACCTTGAACTTTTTCCTCATAGTCATCTTCAACAGCTGTCTGCTCAGGATTTCTTGATTGATCCTCCAAGTATAAAGCCGGATGAAAACTTGACTCATCATCTGATTCTTCAACCGGTGCATCAAATGCCATATCATAGGCATTCATGCGTTTCTCCATTTCAAGGACTGTTTCAGGCTTAACACCTAGCTCTTTAGCGACACTTTGGATTTCTTCATCACTAAACCAGCCCAAGCGTTCTTTGCTACTTCTCAAATTAAAAAACAGTTTGCGTTGCGCCTTTGTTGTCGCAATTTTAACAATACGCCAGTTTTTCAAAATATAGTCATGCATTTCAGCCTTAACCCAATGCACAGCAAAGGAAACAAGACGTACACCGACATCAGGATCAAAGCGTCGCACGGCTTTCATTAAGCCGATATTACCTTCTTGGATTAAATCAGTAATTGGTAAACCGTAACCCGAAAATCCACGTGCAACTTTAACGACAAAGCGCAAGTGTGAAAGAATCAGCTTTTGTGCCGCATCAATATCATTTTGTTGGCGTAAGCGATGCGCTAGTTCTTTTTCTTCTTCTTCGGAAAGCATCGGGATACTGCTGGCAAAGCGGATGTAGCTATCTAAGCCATCCGTATCAGAAAGTGCTGGTATTGGTAAGGTGTTTTTTTTAGGAACGAGTTCTTTACCCATATGCTGCTCGTGTTGTTCATAATGCTGCAAAGTATAGCATATATATACCCATCACAAACCATTAAACATTGCAAAGCGATTGATAATGGGTATATAGCATTGCTGAAGATGTTTTAAGCGTGAAAATATTTGTCCCTAGAAACAAAAAAACCGCTTATCGCGGTTTTAATGATGGCGTCCCCAAGGGGATTCGAACCCCTGTTACCGCCGTGAAAGGGCGGTGTCCTAGGCCTCTAGACGATGGGGACACAAACTTGTGTCATATCAGTTTACTGGTGGAGCTAAGCGGGATCGAACCGCTGACCTCTTGCATGCCATGCAAGCGCTCTCCCAGCTGAGCTATAGCCCCGAAACTGAAGCTGCATTCTAGGGAGGTTTTAAAAGGCTGTCAAGCGCTAGATTTAAATATTCTTAAAATTTGAGTTTTTTGTCGGCTGCTGTGTGAAAGTCTTCTATACTAGGTGCATAAACATGGATAGCGAGTATGAAAATGTCTCTTAAAAAAATAAACAGGAATGCTAAAGCACGAGGTTTCTCATTGATCGAATTATTAATCGTCGTTGCGGTGATTGCCGTGTTAGCGGCAATTGCCATTCCGATGTATAGCAATTACGTGCTAAAGGCGCATCGAGCCGATGCAGTAAGCTCAATCAATCTAATTGCAATGAATCAAGAAGCATGGGCATTAAGCTCAGGCACTTACACAGCAACGCTGACTAATGTGTGGTCAGGAACGACCTCAACAAGAGGTTTTTATGATATGAGCTTAATAGGTGTTACAAGCAGCGGCTATACAGTTATTGCAACGCCAACGGGGTCACAAACGGCAGATAGTGGTGATTGTCCTAATTTAACGTTAGTCGCCAGTGGTGGCGCAATCACGCGCACCCCGATTGCTTGCTGGGAGTGATGATTTAAATTGGGATAAGAATATTCTTGTCAATATATGACTGACAGAGTGCTCTGCCATTTTGCAATAAGTCCTCACTTACAGGTAGCGATAAATTGTGAGCGGCAGTCGTAATTGCTTGATCAATACTTTGGGGTTCTGTCATCAATAGCTCTAATAAATGAGCACTTAACAGGTTTACCTCCATAAACAATACTTTAAAGTTGAGATTGCGATAAACCACAAGAAAAGTTGGATTTAGCGGTGGTTTTTCGGGCGTGAAGTCTTTAGATATTTGATGCACTGGGTAGCGATAGACAAGTACGCGAGTGCTATTATTCGTCATGTAGTGAGCGTGAGAGTCTGGGTTACGTTCACTCTCAACGGATAGCTCAATATCTAGCTCAACCCACTCGTAATGCATAAGCTCATGCAAAAAAGACCAAGGTAATTTCTCTAGGGTATTGATATATTCCACAAACTGCTTAGGTAGGTCATAAAAGTAAGGGCTTTTACTTTCGTAGTGGGCAAGAAATCCTAGGGTTAATATGCGCCATTGCTCCTTTGATAAAATACTAACACTGACAGGAAATGCACGCTTTAAAGTATTATTGATGTTGTTGTAAATAAGATTTTGATAAATTTCCATTTGTTCATGATTGATATTAGGAATGTCTTTCGCTGCACTTTGCTGGCGTAAATTACAGGTAAAATCAGTCATTATCTTATAGCTCATACGGATTCCCTTGAATAAACCTGTTGCTGAATTTGGGCAATGGTTTGAAGCTCGAGCTTTAAACTTGCTAAAGGCGGTAAATTAAAATCACGCTCAAGCAAAGTTGGAAAGAAGCCATGTATTTGGTAGCAGTAACAAAGAAGCTGCCACACCGGGTCGATCACATCTTCACCATGGGTGTCGATAATGAGTTCTGGGGATTTCTGCCAATGACCAGCAACGTGGATATAGTGTATTTTGTCACTGGGTAATTGCTTAATAAATTGCTGTGGGTCATAACCATGATTAACACTGTTAACATAGACATTATTCACATCTAGCAGTAGCTGGCAACCGGATTCGGAAACGACGGCTTGAATAAAATCAATTTCACTAAGTATTTGCCCAGGGGCTGCATAATAGGAAGCGTTTTCTAGAATCAATGGGCATTCCAGAATATCTTGTACTTGTTCGATACGTGTAGTGACGTGCTTAACCATCTCATCACTAAAAGGCAAGGGCAGTAAATCGTATAAATAGCCTTGCTGATCTGAGCAATAGCTTAAATGTTCACTGTATATAGTAATCTGATGCTCACGCATAAAGGCTTTAATGCGTTTGATAAAATCAATATTTAAAGGTGATATTCCACCAATCGATAAGCTTAGTCCATGCAGTACGATGGGGAATTGTTCACGATACTTTTTAAGTAAGTGCGCGCGACGACCACCTATGCCAATCCAGTTCTCAGGAGCAATCTCAATGAAATCAACCCCCTGAGGGTTTTGCAATAGCGCGTCAAAAAACTCCTGACGCAGTCCAAGTCCTATGGCTTGGTGATCTAGCATGCGTTTGTCCTTGTTATTATTTATTGGTCGCCATTATCATTGTCGCCGCTGTCATCGTCACTGCCACAGCTGCCAGCACCGCATTTCATATCACTGCTTTTATCAGATGAAGCACCACATGAACCTGCGCCACATTTACCATCTTGTGATTTATCCGTAGCGTGGTCACTGCCGCAGCTGCCGGCGCCGCACTTCATGTCACTCGATTTATCATTATTTGTACTGTTTGCATCAGTCACTTGGCTGCTTTGTCCATTTTGACCATTGGCATAACCGTTATTCATATCATTGCTTTGAAAGTTACTATCAGCAAAAGCGTGTGTTGACATGCCAAATGCTAAAGCTGAAGCGATGATTAATGATTTTGTAGCTTTCATAGAGTTGTTCTCCTCGTTGTGGGTTTAAAATCCTTCTTAGTGCGTCTTGTAACGACATCCAAGTTTTGGTGAATATTAGCATAGCGAAAATAATAAAAAATGCACGAGGTGGATTGCAAATAAAGTTTTTCTTTTGGCATTGCTCTGTGATGGGTATAAACTATGTGCCAGTAATGACGCTAATGTTTATAAATATATTCTGGTTATGAAACAAATATATCTTGATTATGCCTCAACAACACCGGTTGCTGATGAGGTGGTGGCACAGATGCTTAAATATCTAAGTGTTGACAATGCCTTTGGCAATCCGGCGTCAAATACGCATGATTATGGTTGGCAGGCAAAAGAAGCCGTGGATAATGCACGAGTACAAGTTGCCAATCTTATTAATGCTGAGGCGCGTGAAATTGTTTTTACCTCAGGTGCGACAGAGTCGGATAATTTGGCAATAAAAGGTGTGGCAGATGCCTATGGATCTCGTGGTAAGCATATTGTTACCTCAATGATTGAGCACAAAGCAGTGATGGACACTTGTGCCTATCTTGAAACAAAAGGGTATGCGGTAACTTATCTTAAGCCTGATGCTAAAGGTCAAATCTCACTAGAGCAAATCAAAAATGCATTAACAAAAGAGACGATTTTAGTTTCAATCATGGCAGTTAATAACGAATTAGGCACGACGTACCCTTTGGCAGAAATTGGTGCTTTATGCCGTGAGCGTAAGATCTTATTTCATGTTGATGCCGCGCAAGGTGTTGGCAAAATCAACATTGATGTGAAAGCAATGAATATCGATCTTTTGTCAATCTCAGCACATAAGATCTATGGACCAAAAGGCATTGGTGCGTTATATGTCAGAAGGAAGCCTAAAGTAAAACTCACACCATCGATTCATGGCGGAGGGCATGAGCAAGGATTTCGTTCAGGTACGTTGGCAACACATCAAATCGTAGGGTTAGGTAGCGCCTGTGAGTTAATGTCTTCAAAGCAAAATGAATTAAATAAGCATGTATATGAGTTGCGCGATCAATTTTTACAGGGGATAAATATATTGCCTGAGTTAATCATTAATACCCCGCTAGATAATAGCTATGCTGGAATTGTTAATATTACCTTTAAAGGTGTTGATGGCGAGTCATTAGTGGCAATGCTGTATCAGTTAGCAGTATCGATGGGATCGGCGTGTAATTCAGCCAGTGTTGAACCGTCATTTGTATTAAGTGCCATTGGTCTAACACAGCAACAGGCACATGCTAGTTTACGTTTTTCATTTGGGCGCTATACTACGACAGAAGATATCGATATTGCCACTGCAGCAATCGTTGATGTGGTTACGAAATTGCGTGCATTATCGCCACTATGGCAAGGTTAATAGTGCTATGATGAGTGAGAAAATTTTAGCACTACTTAAAGCGATTACATTGAAAGACTGCCAGTATGATGCTTCATGCGTTCAAACTATTGCGCATGTTGGGGAGTTGGGGCAGCAAGTTTTCATTTATAGTGATCAGACTAATTACTACTTTAAAGCGATTGGTAGCCCGTATTTATTGGCAATAACAAAATGGCTGGTAATGCAATTGCAAGATAACGATAAGGCAGCGCTTACTGCTTTTGCTGATATCGATATTGCTAAGTTGCAACAGATGTTTGATTTACCAATGCATAAACGTCAAGACGCCCTAGTGATTTTGCAGTTGATTGAGCAGTTATGATGAGCACAATAAATAGGGCGGTTGTGTTACACAGTCGTAAGTACAAAGAATCATCACTGTTATTAACATTATGGTTAAAAGACCATGGTAAGTTGAATGCAATTGCGCGGACGAACAAAAAGAATCATGGCATTTATCAGCCATTTAGCTTATTGAATGTTGATATAAAGATCATGCCTGCGGCGGAAAGCTTGGCAAATATTCGTTTTGCCGAGTGTGAAAAGAGCTTCATCATGGGGACATATCTATCGCAATTAGCGCGGATGTATCTTAATGAGGTTTTATACTGGCTTTTGCCGCATGATCATCATGATGCAGTGCTTTTTGATCGTTATTTATTAGTAATACAAGAGTTGGTTAGCGATGATATTACGAAATTGTTACGGTATTTTGAGCTGCAGCTATTAGAAAGCTTAGGTTATGGTTTTCAGGTGGATTATGATGAGCATCATAAAATGATGACTGAAGAGCATTATTATGCAATGGCGCCATTATCCGCCTTTTATCAAACAACCGCTGAAAGTGGTATTAGTGGCAAATATATCAAACAGTTGCAACAGCCTGTGTCCAGTTGGGATAATGACACGCTGCAAGTGCTGCAAAAACTCATACGGATTAATTTAAATGCTTGTTTGCAAGGCAGAGTACTTAAAACCCGTGAGTTGTTAATAAGTTATTTACGAAACCAAAATGCTTGATGACGCTTAGGTGATCATTTGCTATGATGTGACGAGTTTAACGTCTTAATTTTTTAACGTATGGATCAATTAAGCCTTTCTTTTGAAGATAATGAAAAGCAGACGATTAGCGCCTTTAGTCGTCAGGCATATTTGAATTACTCGATGTATGTGATTCTTGATCGCGCATTACCGCATATTGGTGATGGTTTAAAGCCCGTGCAGCGGCGGATTATTTATGCGATGAGCGAGATTGGCTTATCGGCATTAAGTAAGCACAAGAAATCCGCACGTACTGTCGGTGATGTGTTGGGTAAGTATCACCCACACGGCGATAGCGCTTGTTATGAAGCAATGGTGCTGATGGCGCAGGATTTCTCATATCGCTATCCCTTGATTGATGGGCAAGGTAACTGGGGCTCGCCAGATGATCCAAAATCATTTGCGGCAATGCGCTATACCGAGTCGCGATTATCCAAATACGCTGAAGTTTTATTAAATGAACTAAAGCTTGGTACAGTCGATTGGCAGCCAAATTTCGATGGCACACTACAAGAGCCAAAGATGTTACCCGCGCAAGTGCCTAATGTACTCTTAAATGGCAGCATGGGGATTGCTGTGGGGATGTCAACGGATATCCCGTCACATAATCTTACGGAAGTCGTTGAAGGTTGTTTATATCTCTTAACAGGTAAAGATCACGATTTAGACGGTTTAATGGCGCATATTCCTGGACCTGATTATCCAGGAGGGGCTGAGGTTATTACTCCTTTTGAAGAACGTAAAAAGATTTACGAGACAGGTACTGGTAGCATTCGTCTGCGTGCGGTATTTCATACGGAAGAGGGGAATATCGTTATTACTCGTGTGCCACATCAGGTCTCAAGTGCCAAGGTGATTGAACAGATTGCTGCCCAAATGAACAGTAAAAAAATCTCATGGCTTAGTGACATACGTGATGAGTCTGATCACAGTGATCCGGTGAGAATCGTATTAGTACCACGTTCAAATCGTGTGGATACCAATCTTTTGATGAGTCACCTATTTGCGACAACCGATCTTGAAAAAAGCTATCGTGTTAATTTAAACATGATCGGTTTAAATGGTAAGCCACAAGTAAAATCACTGATGGAAGTACTTGTAGAGTGGTTGCAATTTAGAACGGAAGTCACGACTAAGCGCCTGGAATTTCGTTTGGATAAAATCTTAGAGCGTTTGCATATTTTAGATGGCTTTTTGATTGCATTTTTAAATATCGATGAAGTCATTGCGATTATTCGTTATGAAGATGATTCTAAACAAGAGCTGAAAAAGCGTTTTGATCTTACTGACACGCAAGCTGAAGCTGTACTTAATTTGCGTCTACGCAATTTAGCCAAGCTGGAAGAAATGGCGATTAAAAAAGAAAAACATGAGCTTGAAAAAGAACGTGATGAGATTATGGGGTATTTGGAGAATCCAACTAAATTAAAAAATCTCATCAAAAAAGAGCTCAAAGCTGCACAACAAAAACATGGTGATCAAAGAAAATCAGCCCTTGTGGTGCGCCCTGAGGCTAAAGCATTAAAAGAAGCGGATTTACAACCGGTTGAAAGTGTTACCGTTGTCTTATCAAAGCAAGGCTGGGTGCGTGTTGCCAAAGGTCATGATGTCAATGTTGAAGGGTTAAGCTACAAAACCGGTGATAGTTATTTCGCCTCAAGTATGGGTAAGAGTAATCAGCATTGTTTGTTCTTCTCAAGTTTGGGTAAGGCTTATAGTTTATTAAGTGCTGATTTGCCTTCAGCAAGAGGTCAAGGTGAACCGATTACAGGACATTTGAAGCTTGAGCAAAACGAGCATATTGTTGCACTAACATTTGTGACTTCAGAAGATCAGTTTGTTTTAGCCTCAAGTGCAGGTAATGCCTTTTTAGCAAATGTCGATGATCTAATTAGTAAGAACCGCTCAGGAAAACAGGTCATTACATTAGGCAGTGACAAGATGGTGCCTCCGGCTAACGCGCATGATGATGAGCATAGCTTGATTGTTGCTATTTCTAATCAAGGACGCCTTTTGGCGGTTGATAGAAGTGAGTTGCCAAGTTTGGCAAAAGGTAAGGGCAATCGTCTTTTGAATATGCCAAGCCCGCTAGCAACAGGTGAAGAGCTTAAATTTGTTAGCGCCATTACTAATGGACAAAGCTTAATAATCTACTCAGGTAAACGCCATATGCGTTTAAGCTTTAGCGATCTTAATGAGTATCAAGGTAAACGCGCCTCACGTGGTAAGATTCTGCCGCGTGGCTTTCAGAATGTTGATCATATTGGTGTTGAATAAGTAATAGTAGACTACCACCAACTTTGCGATGGAATATTACAGCGTCTAAGCTGATAGGCGTAGCGATACGCCATATCTTGGGTTTCACGTGCGTATTTCATTAAAAATTGATTATTACGATAGCTTTTTTTCATATAGCCATAAACACCTTGGTTATAGGCTAAATATAGCTGATAAGCATTGTCCTTGGAAATCCCTGCAATGCGTTGCGCACGATTGGCATACCAACCGATAAAGTCAACAGAATCGGCAAAATTCGTGCGACTTGCCCATGAGTTTCCGGTTTCTTTTTGATATTCCTCCCATGTGCCATCAAGTGCTTGGGCATAACCATAAGCTGTGGACTGGCGTCCGGTTGGGATAAACCCGAGAACATACTGCATCGGTGTTTGCGCATCGGCAATGAAGCTTGATTCTTTACGAATAAATGCCCATTGGACACTGATAGGCACACCCCATTTTTTATAGGAGTCTAAAGAGTCGTAATACCAATCAGGGTATTGCTGTGCGATTGAGCAAGCGTTATTAGGGTTATTCGGTGGTGCGGTAATACAACCGGCAAGTGGCAAAACAGCTAAAATAGCTAAAAACTTAAAATCAAATTTCATTAAATCAAGTAGCGATTTTTTAGTAACATTGAGGCACAGCCTAACGGATTTTTGAGAGAACGCGAACTATTTTCAACAACTTTTTATTCCAAGTGAACGCGCAATACAGTAAGTTATGCAACTAATATACCAAGTATGACTATCTAAGATATGGCAAAGCTTCATTTTTATTACTCCACCATGAATGCCGGCAAGAGTACAACTCTTTTACAATCTGATTACAATTATCGTGAGCGCGGGATGAATACCTTATTATTCGCGCCTAGCTTTGATGATCGCTTTGGGGTGGGTAAAATCTCATCGCGCATTGGTCTCCAAGCAGATGCGTTGTTATATGATCAATCAACGGATCTCTGTGTGGAAACGCAAGAAGTGCTTAAAACGAAGAAACTACATTGCATCTTGGTCGATGAGGCGCAGTTTTTAACAAAAGCACAAGTCCTGCAATTAACTGACATTGTTGATGAGTTGGATATTCCGGTACTTGCCTATGGCTTACGTAATGATTTTCAGGCAGAGCCCTTTGAGGGAAGTAAATATCTACTGACTTGGGCAGATCAGTTGATTGAGATCAAAACCATTTGTCACTGTGGTAAAAAAGCCACACATGTCTTGCGTCTGGATCAAGATATGAATGTTATTAAAGATGGTGAACAGCTGCAAATTGGCGGCAATGAGCGTTATATCTCGGTCTGTCGTTGGCATTATAAAAAAGGGCAAATTGCCTGATTAAAATACTTTTTCTTGCTGTGAAATCCGATCTTTGCCACAATGCTCTTTAGAGCTGATGATGGTATAGAGAGGGTGTGTGAAGTCATATTTAAAGGCGCGTGCGGCATTATTTAAAAATAGCTCGTTTAGCTGTGCGTGTATTATGAGCTTTTTTTCTGCTATTGCCGTTGGCGTGGCGTATGTCTCGTTTAGTTGGCACTTGCTTGAGATCTACAATAGTGTGAATGCGATTATTATATTTATGTTTAGCTGGTGGGTCTCAGGTGCCGTTTTATCTCCTGTGACAGGCTATGTTGCCGATCGTTTTCCACGACAAAAAATTATCATTGCGACCAATAGTGCACGTGTTGTTGTGATTGCTGCATTTCTAATGTCTGGCTACCTTGATACATTGGCTGAGGTATACTTCTTTACCAGCTTTTGGGGCTTGATATTAGCGTTTTATATGCCGGCAATGCTGATTATGGTGCGAGAGATCTTTAGTGATGATAGTTATCTGTTATATGCCAATAGCACGATGGATGGCATATTTGAAATTGGCATGGTTATCGGGATGTCACTGGGTGGCTTGTTAGTTGTGTTTTATAATATGCATCAAATCCTATACTTCTTATTATTTGGCACAGCAGTCGCATTGATAGCAAGCTTTGGTGTTAGACCTAGACGTCATGTTGAGCGCAGAGATACTGGATTTATTGAAGACTGGCGCATGGTTTATCGCTTTTTGCGCAAAAAGCGGTTTGTCTTTTGGTTTTATGTCGCTGAAATTGGTTTTACTTGCTTGTTTATGACGGTACCGATTTTTATCGCACCCTATGCTAAGAATATTTTACAAGCAAGCTCATGGCAATTTGCCTTGATTGAAACTGGTTTTTCGATTGGCTTTATTATTGGCTGCATTATCCTGCCATGGTTTGCAGATCGGTATAATGAGGTTAAAACCATTGTCGGCGCACTTTTAGTATCAGTCTGTTTATACTTTATGCTGGCAATAGTCCATAGTGTATGGTTGGCACTAATCTTTTACTTTATTATTGGTATATGTCTTTCATGTTGGGCGATTTCAGTGACTCTTGCCCAAAGGCATACTGATATCACGCTACAAGGGAAAACTCAAGGCTTAAGCTACGGCTTATCCGGCTTAATGGTCATGGTCATCTATACGATGTTTTTGATTATCAATAGTCAAATGCATTTCCCAAGTAACTATTGGTTTTACTTTATTATCGTCTTGGCATTAATGATTATCTATCCATTGTTGCGTGGTGGAAAACTACAAAAAAATCAAGGATGACATTTGATCTTTTGAAATATTGAGCTAGGATTGCAAGGGCGACACTTATTCTATTTGTTTATTTATCTATTGAGGGATCAATTATATTAACAGCCGACTTTTAGGGCTTGGTGTTATCATTTTTAATTGTGTTGCTTTGGTAATATAACCTAGGCGAGGTATGAAATGCATAATGTGACAAAGAATGAAAGCACAGTTTTTAAGCTTAAAAACCTAAGAAAAATTAGATTGTTAGAGCAAGTAAAGCCATTTTTTGACATATTAACTGTCATATTTTCTATTGCTTTTTGGCCATTACTTATTGGTCTGTGCATTGTGTATGTTATGCATACTCATGTTGGAGGTGATCGAGCTGGACCACTTTTGTTTTTATCTTTAATTACGCCTTTTATCATAATACCGATGATTATCTCTTTTATTGTATCTATTGCGTTAATATTGCGTGGTTATGCCCGACGGGACAGTTATAAACAAAAACATCAAAAATTATGGGATAAATATGAGCAAAAGACGAGCGTCTATTATAAATCTAGAGCAAAAAAAATCTGGATAATTTGTTCGATCATTATCGTTGGATTAACGCTATCTATAACAATAGCTTCATTAATTTTTAAGTATAAAAAAGCGAATTTTCTTGAAAGTAAGCAAAATGTCATCAAGACATTTTTAGCTAAAAACTATCCTGATGCAAAATTTTATGATGTCAAAGCCTACACTGATTTGAGAAAAGGTGAAACCAATTACTTTACAGTGAGATCAAAGAAATATTTAGGGCACTATTTTGACGTTAGTATTACTAAAAGTAATAGTGTGAGTTTGGACAATAATGATTTAACAAAAGCCAAACAAGAACTTGCCTATAGGCAAAAATACTTTAAGCAGTTTGATGTTAATAAAATAATTTTTAATATTTATTCTGATGGGTTAAGTGGGTATATCGATATACAGAAGTCGCCTGAGAAGTTATTGGAATTTATGACGAGCATCTTTGAGATTTATCAAAATATTAATAATACTCAGAAGACTTATCTAAAAGTTCATTTGGTCGATTTGCCCGAACCAATAGATAGCACTCAGATTGATATTCCATTTGATTGGCGACAATTGATGTATTATAAAAATAGCTATGCAATAAGGCACACCTGGGGATTGTTATTTATAGCAGATTGCAAAAACAGTCCTAGCACAGATGGATGTAATAGCGCAGAAAGAGGAGATTCAAAATACACTGCACTAGATACGAAAATCAAAAGTCCTTTAGATATTGCCAAATATATTAAATTGATCCCAACACACCCTGTTAAAGCTGATATTTTTGGAGATATTGTAGACTCTTGGGCAATTTCAAGGCGATATAGCTCAGAACAGGCGCAATTTTTAGTGAATACCCCGCTTTATCAACAAATCGTTAAACTTACAACTACGGGAGAAAACTTATGAATAAGCAAACCAATTCGCAACAAGCCGCCTTTTTGTCCTGTCTGGCATATATCCAAAATAAAAAAACCGGTCAGTTTGGGGGGTATGATGAAGGAGTGCAGTAAAAGGTATTTGGCGATATCGGCAATAGTGGTATTACTCATCGGTTTATCGTCTTATTTTATTTATAGGGCAGTCATGCATGAGTCAACAGATTCTAAGCTTGAGGCCTTAAAGCCTAACATAGTCAAAGAACTCAATGAGCGGTATCACGAAAAGTTTAAAGTAATCAAAGGCAAATATAACGCTCAAAGTAAAACTTATAGCTTTATTGTTGAGACAGATTCGATGCCAGATGAGCAATTCATTGTGATTACTGATTTAATGGGTAAGGGGGCTTTTGTCAGTAATTTTTTGCAGATTCGGCAAGCGATAGAATCTGCAAAATTGGTAGAGAGTTACTTTAAAGGTGTGGCTAGGGATTATAAAGCAAGTTTTAGTGGAGCTTCTATATCTCCTTTAGAACTACCAAAACACCAGAAATATTTATCAAAAGTAGCATTGGATAATTTGCATAGCCAAGCGTTGCCTTTGGATAAATGGATGCAAACAAGTCATCAGACAATGAAGTTTGGTGGTACCATTAAAATCAATATTAAAGAAACACCCGAAAATATTCTTAAAGTATTAGAGGCTGTTTATTTGCTTAATAATATCAAATGTCAACTAACTTTTCCGGTTACGACAACTAACTTTGCCGATTTATAGCAAAAAAATTATTTTTTCATACGATAACTTTCTCCTTCTAGGCTAATCACGGTTGCATGATGTA
>NZ_VXKS01000002.1 GCF_008711525.1 Cysteiniphilum sp. JM-1 | reverse complement strand
ATCCGTTGGAAAATGCACGTTACGCTCAACAACAAAAGAATCACAACGCGCCAATAAGGGCTTGTCTGTAGCATTCAATAAACCATGACCATGGTTAATCATGATGACATTTAATTGAGATAGAACCTCCTCAGTCAGCAAGCCAACATTATCTTTAATGGTTTGCAAAGCATAGCGTTTATTCTCATCTAGAAAACCATGACCAAGCATTTGTCGTAACGTCCTATGTTCATTGGCTAGCTCTTGCAAACGATCATAATCACAGTTGAGATTTAAACGCACAATGCCAAGCACAAACACTCGCCACATATCCATCCCCTGACGACCTGTGTTTATTTGTTTGTCACTTAACACACTTGCCAAGACGATTTCAAGTTCTTGACGTGCTTGCTTGTCTTGATAAACAGATTGCAAACCTAAAAGAATACGAGGGATATCATCTCTTGAATCAAGGTTAATCTTAATGTCACCAATGTATGTTTGACCAAAACTTAATTGGGGAGATAAAAGTATGTTGCGCATAGAAAGTTAAGCGAAGATTTTTTCTTGTCGTCTATTTTCTCAAAAAAATAAGGGAAGTGTGACAGAAATAGTACTCAAATCATCAAGAAACAACGTGAAATAAGCTTATGTGAGAATAGAGTTAAAAAACTTCATTTGAAATCTCTGGCGTCAAAGCCTTATTTTATATGATCTCCAGTCATTTCCGGTCAGGCACTAGTTATATCGAAGAATATAATGAAAGTAACGATGGTTTAAATCTTACGGTATGTGATTTGAATAAATAGCTATATCCCTGCTAGGCATAAAGCTTGCCATAACAAATTTTAGCTTTTAAAGCAGATATACCTATCGTAGATCATGTTACGGTGTTTAATGACACAGGGAAAAGTAGATACAAAAAGACATTAAAATTGACTTTTTGAGTGGTTAAAAGCCTGAAAATATCAGTGTTTATATCGATATATCTTAAGCAGTTGGATTTATGCATAAATGAGCTGATTTCTGGTTAAATTATAATGAAGTACAGCAATCACAAGGGAAATCACTATGATGAAAATAAATAAGAAATTAAGCACAATCACTTCTATTTTTGGTTTGTCCTTGCTTGCATCTTGCAGCTATGGCAAAGCGGGAGTTAATGTTTATGTGAAAAATAACTGTGAAACCACTCAGTACGTGGAGTCACTGGTGGATAATCAAAAGATGCCAGTTGAAGCAGTCGTATCTCATCAGCGTTTGCTTTTAGGGTATATTGATACCGGTTATTTGTCTGATAACATAAAGGCTCAGTATCAGGTTTATCAAGATGAGCTAAAGGAAAATAAGCTTGGGCGTGTTGAAATTAATCTAGATAATTACTGGAGCAAAAATCAATATCTGGCGCAGACAGACAATCAAAATATTGCGATTGATATACCTGAGCGTTCTTGGCAGAACTGGATAGGCACGCCTAATATTACGCTAGAGTTATGCCCACATCAAACACTGGATATTGCAAAGGATTCATTACTTGATGGCGTTAAACGAGTGGTTGTCTTTGGTGATAGTTTATCTGACGAAGGCAATTTATTTAGTTTAACCCAAGGAGCCATTCCAAGCACTCGAAATTATTACAATGGCATGTTTAGCAACGGCAATACGTGGTCAGCGATGTTAAGAAATGCATTATCCACAGCGGATATTAAGCTTAGTAATTATGCCGTTGGTGGAGCAACCTCGATCGATCACAATACTACGAATCAGTTATCTTATAATCTAACCTATGAAACGTATATGTATCAAAGCAATGCATTATATGAAAATTGGCATGATGCAGCGTCAACATTGGCTATTATTTGGATCGGTGGCAATGATTATTTAATGCAACCAGCAACTTTGGATGAAAAGGCGCAGCAACAGTTAACTACTGAGGTGGTTAGAGCGATCAAGGCAACAATTGATGAGCTGATTGGCTCCGGTATGAAGAAGTTTATCATCTTCAATTTACCAGATTTATCACGTGTACCATCATCGATTATGATAAATAAAAATACTCAGGTGACCGAAAAACTCACTCATCAGCATAATGAAAAATTAAAACAGATGATTGCATTACTTGGTCAAGATTATCCAAGTGATTATGTCTTTAAAGAGGTTGATGTGTCTAGTTTATTTCAACAATTTACGGATAAATCACAGTGCAAAGCTATGAATGATCAATATCACATGATGATCGAAGTAACCGATTTGCCTTGCTATCGTGGTGGGTATTCTTGGGTTAATATAGATTTGCTCAAAGCAGCTTATAGTGCCTATACTGAGCAGGTCTTACCAGGACTAATGAGTTTGAAAGATATGATTTATAACAGTTATCAATATTTTAATGTTTGTAGCAATCCTGAGAATTATCTTTTTTACGATTATGTTCATCCTACGGCGCAGATTCATGAAATCATTTACCAACAATTATTGCTAAAAGCAATCAAAAGCTAAGGAATCAACTTCATTCATTAAGTATCAGAATATATCTGAGTGAATCAAATATTATACTGATATTGACTGATTCACCCTTGTTGCATACGCTAGATATTGTAACGAGTTATAGAAATTTGTATTGAGTTAATAAGAAGGAGATACAATGAAACCAAGCAATAAAATTCTAATTATCGATGATGATAATGAAATAGTAACACTTGTGTCAGATTTATTAAAAAAACATGGCTATAGTACAGATTGTGCAGAAACTGCAGAGCAAGGTATGAAAAAGCTAAGATTGAAGCCTGATTTGATACTATTAGATATTATGTTACCCGATGGTGATGGTGTCGATCTGTGTCGTCAAATTCGTAGTCAATGTGATATTCCAGTGATTATGATCACCGCAGTTGATAGTGATATTAAAAGAATCTTAGGTTATGAATTTGGGGCATGTCAGTATATTACCAAACCATTTAATCCAGATTTGCTGGTGGCACAAGTAAAGAGTGTATTTAATATTAAACGCACGCCAAAAAAAGTGAACTCACGTTATATTTGTTTTGGGCCTTGGCGGCTTGATATTTATGAAAGAACATTGTTTGATCGAGACATGGTTACCGTTGAGCTCTCTAGAGCTGAGTATGACCTGTTGATGCTTTTGATTGAAAATGCGCGTAGAGTTGTTTCAAGAGATCAGATCACCAAAACCATGCACAATAGAAATTATGATGGTATGGATCGTTCAGTTGACATTACTATCGGGCGCTTACGTAAAAAAGTGGAGCAAGACACCTCACATCCACGCCTTGTAAAAACCGTTCACAGCAGCGGATACATCCTAACAACAGACGTGTACCACACCGATAGCCTAACAGATGAAATCCATTATACGGAGCACTCGGATTCAACTGAAGTAAAACAATTTTAATGAATCAATTCCCTTTTTTGTTGCGTTTCCTTGTTAACGCGATTGAGATAGGATTTTTTGGAAATAATCACATCACAGTCTAGCATGCCAATAATTTTTTCCTGATTGCCTGTTACATGGCGCTCCCACAGACCATGTTTTTGTCCATTAATAATAACGCAATCTATATGCTTATGATCAACATATTCAATAATTGCATTAACAATAGAGTTGTCAATGATGACTTCCGATAGGATGTTATAATTGGCATCTAAGGAAGATATAAGTTGAGTGAGCTTTGCTTTAGCCTCAGTTAATTGCTCCTCATTAAGTGTATTAATGACACCAATTAAAAAACCTGTTGTATCAAGCACTTTAGGTATTACTGTCATAATATGAAATTCAGTATTTTGAGGAAAAAGATTAAGGCTTGTTTCATCTATAACGCATTTATGCTTCTCATAGATATCTAATGCGTAGAGTACTCTCAATGGTTTATTTCGTAAATTATCCATAAAATATATCCTTAGATGTTTATTATCGCTTATTATCGCTTATTATCGCTTATTATCGCTTATTATCGCGCCCCGATCTTATGCTTTATTTAATAGCAGAAGTATGCATGGAAAGTAATAATGTGTAACATAAAAATCATATGCTTATGCTATTGATATCTATGCATTGAGTTATCTGCTTTAGATTAATTTTACCGATAAATATGTCATTTTGCGCATCAGTTCATTGTTACAAATTAAGCAATTTAAGTATATTTGCAGCATATTGTATCAGTGATGATGAAACGGATGTTAAAACGATTGAACACAGCAAAAATAGTAAGGCGATCAGTTGCATGTATGCTTTGTGCTGTGATGGCTATGCTTTTGTTACAAAATTCTCTTTATGCAGCTACAGCTTCTAAATCTTTAGACGCAAATGATGAACAGGCGTTTAATAACGTATTAAGGCAAGACTTTGCAATGTCACCGACACAAATTGAGAAGTTAAAAACAATCATCAGTGCGCATCAGCAGGCAACTGAGCTATCACCAGGGGAGACTTTAAGTGCCCAAAATCGCACATTAAGTGCGAGTATTAAACCAGGAAATACTAAAGATGCACCTTTAGTGATTGTAACAAAGGGGATGGTGACCTCAGTAGTTATTACTGATCAAAATGGCAGTCCATGGCCGTTGGATTCCTTTACAGTGGGAAATCCTGATGATTTTAATGTCAAGCAATCAGGCAAAAGTGTGTTATTGATTCAAGCACTCAAAAGTTATAGTCATACCAATATGGCATTAATGCTTTCAGGGGTTGCCGTGCCATTAATGATCAATGTGATCTCAGGGCAAGATAGTTATGATTCACAAGACTATATCCAAGTGCAAGCCGCACAAGCAGGAGATCAAAATCAGGAAAACTTAGATCAAGCGCCTAAATACCTTCAAGAACTACTGGCAGGGATTAGCTTAGCTGGTGCAAAGGCGCTGACTATTGAAACAGATTCAGATGCCAGAATGTGGGATTATCAAGGAAAGTATCTTTTGTTAACTAGTTCAACTTTATCTTCTCCAGGCTTTGATGCACAGGCTTATAATACGATGAGTCATATGCATGCCTATAGTTTAACTAAAGCGCCTTATATTTTGTTAACGGATAAAAATGGATCTACGCAAACGATTCAGGTAAGCGGTGAGGAACAGTCATGAAAGGGGTAATTAAAAAACTATTAAGTATGCCAAAATCACGGATTGTTATTGCCGTTATGTGTATTTTGTTTATTGCTGGATTTCTTATGAATAGCTGTTCAAGTTCAAGTGAAATCAACAAAGGACAACCGATGAATTCGTCTATTGAGAATACACCACTTAATCTGCAGCAAAATAACAGCATTTCGGTGAGTAATTATCAACAAAAATTACAGCGCTATAATAGCGATCAGTACAATCAAGCAGCCATAACGGGGAGAAGCTATTTTCAACGCCCAGATGGTCGAGTGAATAATATGGCTCGCGCGCAAAGTCAATTAATGGATCATCATGACAAAAGTCACACAGATAAGGCTGACAAAAAGAATATACCAGAAGAAACTCCTGTAGATGAGTCGATAAAAGTAGATCCAAAACAAAGCGCGTTATTACAAAGAAATCAGCAGTTAAATCATACTAGTGATGAAAATCAGGCAGCGGCAATTGAGCAAAGATCACAAGAAGATTTGAATGCGGTATATAACAAGCCACTTAGTAATGAGCAAGCAGAACAGCTTTATCAAAAAGATGTACAAGGCGTTGTTTCTGTATGGGCAAATAAATCGCAAATGGCAATGACACAATCGCCTAAGGATAACTCAGGTAATATGGGTGATAATACGAGCCAATTAGATAAGTCAGTACTGGTTAAAGCAGGATATATTGGTTTTGCCGTGATTGATACTTCGGTCAATAGTGATCAGATTGGGACACCTGTGTTGGCACACATTGTTGAAGGACCATTAAAGGGAGCGAAGCTCTTAGGTGGTTTTACGCGTGAAGGGGATTATGTTGTGGTTAAATTTAATCTGATGTCAATGCCAGGCAGAAATCAAAGTATTGCTATCAATGCTTATGCGGTAGATGGTTCAACCGCGCAAATTGCATTGGCTAGTGACGTTAATCATCACTATATCGAGCGTTATGGTAGTTTATTTGCTGCAGCATTTTTACAAGGGTTTGGTACGTATTTCTCCAACCAAAATCAAAATCAACAGATATGTTTAAGTGGGCAAAGTGGTGGACTACTACCGTGTTTTAATGTCAACAACAATAATCAACCGACAGTGAGAAGTGCTGCATTTTCTGGTCTTGGGCAGGTTGGTACGGCATTAAGTGCCAATATGGCATCGATCTTTAACCGACCGCCAACCGTTAAGTTATATCAAGGTACTGGTGTTGGGATTTTATTTACCAATGATGTGAGTGCATAAGTGTACGAATGAAAGGAAAAGAAAAGATATGAAACACAAGCTATTGGCAATAGTTGAAAAACTAAAAAACTTGAAGCATTTAAAAGCACTTAAGCGCCTAAAAACATTCGTTATTAATTGGCGGTCAATCAAGTTATTTGAAAAGTTAAAAGATATGAACGGCTTTCGTTTGCAGTTTGCACATGTCGTTATGGCGGGGGTTGTTGTAGTTATTGGTTTTGGTGTGTATTTAGGCTATCGAATAGTCGTGCCTTATCACGCTAAACCAGTGACTGCAGCAATTAATCAAGGGTTTGATGATTTTCAAGCGGTCAATTCCAATCATCTAGAACAGAACAACAAGACAAGTCAGGCAGCTGATAGTCAAAGCAATATATCGTCGTTGCCATCAAATGCAACCAAAAAATTACCACAGGCTAATACTAAGAGCATGCCAGAGAATAAAGCAAATGATATGGTTCATTCGGATAATTCGATGACTAATCAGAGTGGTTTGATAGAAACAATCGATAATGAAAATAAGGTAAATAAGGTAAATAAGGTAAATAACGCTGATGTTGGTCAATCGATGCTTAAAGCACATGATACAAATGAAATTACCGTAAACCATAAGATAAACAATGATACTCTGCGTTCTTCTGGTCAAAATACGACAAGGGTTAAGCCTTTTCAGTCTGATATTCGTCAAGATTTATCGGCAGCTGATAATGCGAATATTCATTATGATCCAAGGACTCAGAGCGATCCTGAGCAATTAGCTGTTGAGCAAGATCAAATAAATAGACATATGGAAGCAAGTTCACAAGTAGCAACACATACAAAAGTATTCAATCATAGAATGTCAGCACTTGAGCAACAGGTGAAATCATTTTCTGAGCAACAAAAGGCGTTGATTGAACTGCTTAAAAATGAGCAAAAAATGCAAGAAAGTCAACAACAGCAGGCAGCGCAAGAAGCTCAGCAAAGACAGAAAGTGTCGATGGACTCGCTGATTAATGGTAATGATATCACTGCACAGAAAGTACAACAGATGTACGAGATGTTGCATGCATTAACGATGAAAAATACCTTGATTAAAAACCCATTATCACTGGTTGCAGTCGTTGGTAAATATGCATGGTTACAAAATGACAAAGGCGTTACGCAATCAATAACACTTGGCGATAATATCGATGGTTACGGTAAGGTGTTAAAGATTGATGATCAGAAAAATGAAGTGTTGATGAGCTCTGGATATGTTTTTCAATAAATAGCGGTTATGAAGATATTCCCATCAAAACAGTAGGGGCAATTCATGTAAGGGCAATTCATGAATTGCCCTTACTTTAATTTAAGATAAATGATAAATAATATTATAAGAAAATATGAAAAGCTGGTTTGAATTTATACATGGTGGTAGTCGGGCATTGGTTAGCTGGCTGTCGCATTATTTAAAGCAAGATTTACATGCGTATTGCGATCTATATGCGCTGGATAATGAGCAGTCAATATTGGTTAGTAAAGATGGCTCAATTATGAGTGTTTTTGAGTTAGAGGGCTTTTCACAGGTTTCATCGATTATGCAGTTGCAAGCTTTATCCGATAAACTATCACAAGTTTTACAACCTTATTTATCAAAGCTTGGACATAGTTTGCAGTTTGTGGTGGATTATAAACCGGCTATGGCAGCAGACAAAGCTTATGATATAACACAAAATTGGCAGAATAATTTAACCTTATTACAAGCAGATATTCCTAAAGAGCTAGTCGCGTTAAAGCGGCAACATCTGATACAGAACTGTTGTGATTTACGGGTTTTTATTGTGGTCTCATCACATCTAACCCTTTTAGATAAAGAGGATATTAAACGCTTTAAATCACAAGCAACGATCAAAGATAAAATGGTTTTGGAGCATATGTCTGATTATTTGGTACAAAGCGCTGATATGCTATGCGCGTTACATGCAGGGTTTATTGAGAGCCTTTGTGAGGTTTTTAAACAGTTACAATTAGCTATAACCTTGCTTGATGGCACTGAGGCGATACGTTTGATAAAAACACAAATTTATCCGCATAAGGATCTCTCCAATTGGCAGCCAAGAGTAAGAAGTGATTCGTGGGCACTACAAACGCATGAGCAAACCAAAGAAGCCACGCTTGGTAATATTGCGTTAGATCGTCAATTATTAACCGATACATTAACCATTGAGAAATCAGAGACGATTGCATGTGATGATCTATTGGCAAGCGTCATTGGGCTTGAGTTTTTTCCACTTGAAAAAGTAGGGTTCTATGCCTTGTTTAATCAATTAACCGCTATTAATGCACCATTTCGGATCAGTTACTGTATTCGCCCGGGCGGACAAGCGCTGTTAAAAATCAAATCGATTTTGGCAAAATTTTTAGCTTTTAGTCATGCCGATAATAAGCTTATTCTAAATGCACGTGATTTATTGGCTGATCTTGAGCGTTCAGAGTCTCAAGCGATTGTTAAAATGACGATGCTATTATGCACTTATGTGACCAATCAGGATGTATTGCAGCTTAAGAAACAAACGCGCGCGCTAACTAAAGCGGTGAATGCTTGGGGCAGTGCGCAGATCAAAGCGCATCACGGTGATCCTTGCAAGGCTTATGTTGATAGTATTATGGCGATGACACATGCCCCGATTGATCCGGCAACCGCAATGCCAATAAAAGCGTCACTTTATATGCTGCCATTGCAGATTCCAGCGCAAGTTTTTGCTGATGGAGGTGTTCATTTTCGTACACTTGAGCGCAAGCTGTGGCATTATCAATCAGGCTCCAGTGAGCAAGTCAGTTGGGTTGAGATGATTTACGCCAGAAGTGGCTCGGGAAAATCAGTATTGCTTAATACACTAAACGATGCGGTGGCGATGTATGCTCAGTCGAAACAGTTACCGATCATAGGAATCATTGATATTGGTGAGTCTTCTTTTGGTATGATGAGACGTTTACAGGCGATGGTACCTAAACATGCAGATTATATTCAATATCATCGTTTAAGCTTAAGTGATGATATGGCAATTAATGTCTTTGATACGCCGTTGGGGATGAGAAAACCTAGTGCGCACCAAAAGCAGTTTTTAATCAACTTTATTGCTATCTTGCTACAAGATGCATTAGATCGTGATTTACCTGAAGGGATGACAGCGATGTTATTATTGATTATTGATGTTAGTTATCAGATGGTAAGTGATGATCATCAGCCAAAACAATATATTCTAGGCAGATGTTCTAAGATCGATCAATATTTAAATCAACAAACCTCAGATCAAACATTTGATCATTGGTGGCAGGTGGTTGATTATTTGTTTGGTCAGGGAGAATATACGCTTGCTAAAAAGGCACAAGTATATGCCATGCCTACTTTAAAGGATACGGTAAGTGCATGTCAGTTTTCACAGATTAAAGATATATATTATAAAGTGATTGCGAGTACTAATGAGACCTATACACAGAACTATAATCGTCTGATTTCGGCAGCGATTCGCCAATATCCAAGTTTGTCTATGGCATCTGAAGTTGATTTTTCAGTGGCACGTATCTTAGCACTTGATCTTAAGTCACTAGATAGTAGTGCAGCGGATAAACATTTCAAACAAACGACGATTGGTTATATGTTGGCAAGGTATGTGCTTGGATTAAATATCTATCTACCAGATGAAAATGATATGCTCAATGCACCTGATATATATCATTCGTACCATCAAACTGAGTTTGAGCAATCATTGCATACAAGTAAAAGAATTGTATTTGATGAATTCCATCGTACAAGCAGTGCTAAAATAGTGCAATATCAAGTTCAACGTGATATGCGTGAAGCCAGAAAATATAAAACACAAATTGCCTTAGCATCACAATCTTTGGAGGATTTCTCGCCACAAATGATCAGCTTTGCTACCTCGATGTTTATTATGGGTAATATGCAGACTAGTAGCTCAGAAGAAACGCTTGGGCATTTTCAATTAACACAAGATGAAATCAATGTTTTGAAGTCTCATGCGCATGGTCCAAGCCATCAGGGGGTGACCTTCTTAGCTAAGTTTATAACGAAAAAAGGTACTGTTGGTCATGCGCTGAATCTGATCTTACCAGCGATTGATTTGTGGACGTATACGACAACCAGTGAAGATATGTATGTGCGCAATCATCTTTGGAAGAAATATGATGTGATCGCTGTGTTAAAAACATTAGCTGATATTTTTCCCAAGGGGACATTACAGCAAAAATTTAGGCTATATAAACAAAGATATCAATACAAGTCAGTCGATGACATTTTAACATTAATGATTGATGAGCTTATCCCATTAGTTGAAGAGAATATACTCAAAGAGGACGATTATGCAGAATGAACTAGCTTATTGGAAAAGTTATGAAAATCCGGTGATTAATAACTTGTTAGTGAACTTAGAAGCACATGAAAAAACACTGACATTGACCTTAAATGATGAGGTGAGAGAGAAGCTTGAAGTCTTATTAGAGCATTTGTGTCACACACAGTTCCAAGCGCAATATGCCGATCTTTTAACCGATGTTTTATCACAACTTCCCAGTGCTTATTTGTCGTATTTCTTAGCGCAATTAGCAAAGCATAATGGCGATTTTTTTAAAGCAACTTTAGATCATGTGGTGGGCTTGCCTTCTTCTCATGCGCGCAAAGCGGTATTAGAGCGTGCTGGCGTTGTTGAGAAGCTGCAAACTTTGGCACGTATTTTTAGTGATGAAAGAGTTGAGCGAGTTACACACATTCTACAAGCAATGTAAATGAGGGAAATATGTCAGAAGTACTGCAAGAAGTCATTGAGAAAAATAGTTTTTATCGTAAGCATTATCAAAAAATATTGCATTTATTTAGTATTAGTCTGCTGATTAATGTGGTGGTTTTATGTGTGTTGTTATTCAATCATAATCGTACTGAATTGCGTTATGTTTATGTCTTGGCAGATGGGCAAGTCGTACAGTTGCAGTCAACACCGACATTAAAACTCAATAGTGACAATCTCGTGCAATGGGTGGCAAATAATGCGCCGAAGCTTTATCAGCTGGATTTTTTAAACTACAAAGTGCAAATGCAATCAATGCGTCCTTTATTTAGCGATGATGGTTGGCAGAGTTATATCGCTGCTTTTACATCGGTGCTAGCGCAAATTCAATCGCAAAAGCTGGTGGCTCAAGCGGTGGTGACAGGCTTGCCGATGATTGTGGCAACAGGGTATTTAGATGGTCAGCCAAGCTGGAAGGTGCAAGTGCCAATTGATTTGAATTTTCAAAAAGATAATCAAACACAAGATACGCAATATATTTTAACGTTGACGATCAAAGGTATTGAGCCAAATTTACGCGATTTGCGTAGTTTTGAAATCGTTCAAGTATTAGCGATGACAAAGCAATAATCAAAAACTTTGTGTCAAAATGGTCATAATAAAATTTTTATTGTAATTAACAAATGTTTATCATGAGAGGTAATGCAATATTAGGGGTAATACGTAATGAATAAAACAACCAAAGAAGTAAAGCTTGAGCAATTAGGGAGTCAATCTCATCCTAAAGTAGCGGCGATTAACGCGCTGTACCAACAGTTAAGTGACAAGCGACAAGCTCAAATTGACCGTTATGCTGCGTGTTTACAAGCGCATGATTTTCCGATAGCAGCAACACAAGATAATAAAATTAGACTACTTGCTAATGAGGTATTTAATGGCGTTGAGGAAGGATTTGAAACTAGGTTGAACAATTTATCAAAGATACAGTCGGAAGATGATGCTTATGACTATATGAATAAAGCCTATCAGCAAGAAGAGAGACTTGAGTTTGATCAAAGTGATGAGGTACAGGACGCAATGAATTCAAAGAATTCAACGCCAACAGGGAGCAATATTGAAACTTACCTTGCAGGTGATAAGGCAAATACAACAAACAATGATTATGAATAACTGTTTATCTAATATTATCAATCGTACCCTGAGCGTAGCCGAAGGATTTATAAGTATTTAAAGGACAACAATGTGGCAAGACAACAAGGCATGTCTGAAGACAATAGCGTGACACATATTTTTATTGCCGGAAGCATCATTTTTTTAGGCTTCGTTGGTTATTATTTTTTTGCGACATATATCAATATGGCGTATGTTGCGATAATGCATTTTGAGTTGAGTTTTTTTGGATTTTTCTCACATAGCGCAAGTTTGTTAAAAAACCAATTGATGCGCATTAATCCAAGCACGATATCCTTTAGTGAATTAATGGCACTTAATAATCAGGTTGGACTTGCATTGCGCCTATCGGTGGCGGTTCTTTTAGGTGTCTTAATTTTTGCTGTGGTGTTACTACATCCTAAAAGACTATTTAATGTTTACTATGATATGGCAAAATTAGCAAAACGAATGGTTGCTCATTTTAAGCATATTCAGCCAACATTAGATCAATCCTTAGAGAAAACATCATCTTGTCAAGGCGCATGGGCTTCAGCGCTTAGCGTTAAAGATTTTCTTAAACAATATGATTTGTATGAAAGTCATGACAATAAAGCAGTGTCAACGGACAAGGCAGAATATGTGAGTCAAACAAGTAAAATAAATAAAATAAATGATATTAAGCTTGAGCAAGAATTGTTAAATCAATTAGGATCGAAGTTTAATGGATTTTCGACCTTATCAATCAATGAGCAGATTTTATTTACGGCATTTGCCTTAAGAATTGCGGGCAATGATCGTCAGACGCAAGCTTTATTAGAGAAAGCTTCTACCGACAAAGTCAATGCCAATGAGTTGAAATCGATGGCTCAATCAGTCTTAGAGCATCCAGAAGTCACTTTAATATGTCAAAAGCATGCCTATGTGCGAACACTGTTATGCGGACTTTTAGTGAAAGCCAGATCAACTGGTATTTTGGCAACAGCAAGCTTTTTATGGCTTAAAACAAAAGATCGCACGTTGTGGTATACCTTAAATAATGTTGGCAGGCAAGCGGTTTTTATTGAAGGGGCTGCAGCGTATAGCCATTGGCAAACTGAAAATGCTGTTGGCTTTAAGGTGGAAACGCCACTATTGGAACAGTTGATTGAGGCAGTAAAAAAAAACATCCTAGGATTAGCTGATAAATTCATGTCAACTTGTTAAGAAAGAAAAATGATAATGATAAGAAGAAAAATAAAAAAAATAATTGGTATAACAACTTTGTCCACTATGATGCTATCGAGCACATCAATATATGCAGTAAGTAATCCGATTTTGAATCGTTTGACTGATGCAAATGCTTCGCTTAATACGCAGCATGTATATGATTTTTTAGCTAGTTTAGAGAGCTGTGCTCGTGATGATTATTGTAATCATAAAACCGTTATCGGTGAGCATGAAGAATTGCAGCAAGAAGTTTATAATGCGGCAAATTATGGTGATCAAGCCTTACATATGATGGCGACGAACTCATCCTATCCCCCAGGGTATTACTATAATAAATCGTATTATTTAAGCAAAAAACTGCCGGCATTTTTAGAATTAGATATGGGACCTGGCTGGTATCAGTCAGACTGGGGAGCGTTTCAACCTAGAACATATGATCAAAAATGGCAGTCTGGCATATATAATTGGAAATATGTTGATTATGTGTTGGATCTAGCGATGAATGTATGGAAAGGTTATCCGCGTGGACGTGATTACTCTTATAATTATATGCAGCAGGCTGATCCAAGCTTTTACTGTCAATCAGAAAGTTGTGTTACACCACAGTTTGATTATCCGCATAATGGAGGTACTGCTGCTGGATTGATTGGTTTTTCTTTTCATGAACCCTATCCAGGTGCGCCAAAAAAAAGCTTTCAAAATACACAATTAAAAAGCCTGCCGACAGAGTATGGTCAAGGCAACAACAATGATTTTCTTAAGAAAGTTGTTGATTGGCAAGATAAAACACCAGAGTATGAGTCTTTGTTAAAGGACTTAAGTTATCTTGCTGATCAATTAAGCTATTTAGCTAAATTTAATGTTCCTGTTTTATTACGGCTCTATCATGAAATGAATGTGCCCAAAAGTCAGTCCAATCCATTTTGGTGGGCAGGAGATCCTTCTGATTATAAAGCGCTATGGATAATAGCCTACGATTATTTGGTTAAAACCAGAGGACTTCATAACCTAATCTTTGTATGGGCGCCTTTAGCATGGGGTGATGGCTATGCTACAGATCCTGATGCGTATTATCCAGGCAGTCAATATGTTGATATTGTTGCGGTTGATGATTATGTTACTTCACCACCACCGCAATACTATTATGACTATCTTCAAAAATATAATAAACCGCGGATGATGGCAGAAACTTATAGCGTACCCATTGGCGAAAATGATCGTGATGAGCTATCAGCTAGTCCTTGGGTTATATGGAGTGTATGGGGACAGGGGCTGACGAGTCAAAATTCAGCGCAAGATGTTGATGACACCTATAATAATGCTAAGGTTTATACCGGTGGTGCATATGACAGTCAATTTAAGCCAAATTATGATTGGGGGCGATTACATGGTGAATAATCTAAAGCATCAATGGTTTTTTGAAAGAGGTCAATTTGAAACATATCAAGCATGGTTGAAAACGATCAATAAGGATATGTTAGCGTGTGAGGTGAAAAGGTGTGGCTTATGCAATACCGATGTTATGCAATACTCGTTGGCGTTGCAGCCATTTCCTATCAATTATGCTTTTGATGTGGTTGACAATGAATCTACTTGGATATGTCAGTTGTGTATTCATAGTATTTTTGTGTGCGATAGTTTAAATAATAAGCCAACAAACGGTTGTTTTATCTATCTACCTGAAGTTAGTCAAGCGAAGCTTAATTTTTTTATAAACTGGCTACAGCATGGTGATGATCTATCAGTGCTTGATAAAAAAAGCTTTTATGCTGAGCTTAAGGCGTGCCAAAGTCGTTGGCTAGATGTCTGTGGTGTGGATATTAGTGATCCTTTTTACTTTAAACTGTTTTATCAGCAGCATATGGATACAACAAAACATTGGTTTGACAAAACTTGCTTTTTACCTAATGTAGGATGTGACTAATTGAAGTGATCCACTGTGTGCGACTAGGACTTCGTATAGCTATGTAATAATGAAAAAATAAGTTGAGCTTCAATTATCCCCCTCACCCGCGCAGCTTAAGTTGCACGACCTCTCCCACAAGGGGAGAGGTGTTAGCTGATGCAACTTATTCTTGATTCATTACTATAGCTTCCAATAAATGCTAACAATAAGCCCGTGGCTATCCGTGCGGTTTTTAATGCTTATATGCCCTTTATTTTTGATGATAATTTCTTTGGCGATGGCAAGTCCTAAGCCTGAACCAGGAATACGATGATTGCGCGCGAGATCAACGCGATAAAAAGGCTCAAAAATCTGAGATAATTTATCCTCGGCAATACCAGATCCTGAATCAATAATTTCTAGAGAAATCGTGTTATTAAGCGCATCGTTGATAAGCTTGATTTGAGCATCTCCGGCATACTTCAGGGCATTATCAATAAGGTTTTGTAATACGCGTTTAAATGCCTTACGTTGAAGCTTTATAATACATGGTTTGATATCGGATGATATAAACTGTACATTAAAGCCCGCGTCATGGTATTCATGATACATCGACTCCACAAGATCACTAAGATTAACTTGATTAAAGTCTTCTTCAAAGTAGCTCTTTTTAGCAAAAACCTGTATTTGATTAATAAGATAATCCATATCACTGAAGTATTTCTGCAGGGCTTGCTGATCTTTGGGGTTAAGATGGCTTTTGCTATAAAGGGTTGCTTTGGTAATCGGTGTTTTAAGATCATGTGAAATCGCAGCAAAAATACGCAATTTTTCGTCATTGATTTTGTCAAGTTTTTCGCTAACAATTGAAATAAGCTCTGCCATGTTTTTAAAGTTGAATGCACTTTTGTAAGTAATTAATTGCTGATCGATAGCAAGATCATCTGCAATTTTCTTCATTTTTATAAAAGGATTAATCAGTTTTTGTGTATAGAAAAAATACCAAGGAACAATGACAATAAGACTCATGGCAAACATTGCAATGATCAAATAAAAATAAAATCTTTCAGAAGTATCGACGACAAAATTGGCACAAAAATCATTATCATAACAAACGGATAAATGCTGTGAATGAAAACTAATACTTGAGATCTTTGACATAATACTTTTGCGAATCGATTTATGCAGCAGTGTTTGTTGGCTTTGCAGCGTATTAAGATCAAGATAGATGGTTTTGCTATAGATAGGATAACTAGAGAAATCAATCCTGATATGGTTTGATATTGGCTGTGGCGAATGCTCTTTGTTTAGGCTACTGTGCGTGCTGACAAGTGCAGTGGCATTGTCTGTGATTAGGTGAACGGTTTTATGATATTGTGTGTTGCAATAACTCAAAAGTGACAAGACAACTAGACTGAAATTAATGATCAAAAAGCAGGTGAATATAGCAGGGAAAAGCCAAAATTTTATATAGTACTTGTGCATGAGTGTCTTATGTTCATTTATATTTGTTACTCTGACTGATTAGTTAAATCTCTTTTGTGACTGAAGACTAGTAAAGGATATGGCAGAAATGACATCAAATTAGCGCAATTTATGTTGCTATTGTCAACTATATCAATTTAATGCTGCATTATGTATCAAGAAAATACTTTAAGATAACGTTATATTACGGAAATATAATAATATAAAGTGATGAAAAAATTATAATATGGAAGTCGTTACGACGAGAAATGTGTGATACAGCCAATCATCTCTTTGCATTTTTTAGGTTTTTGAAATGGAAAAGCTGTATCTGTAGTGGAGTAGATATATTTAAGGATGTAAATAGCAATGAAAGATAGTGCAGAAGATAACGTAGAAATGCAAACATCTATAAAACTAACAGTGAATGGATTTGATGATCCTTGTTATATCGTTGATAAGGAGGCAAAAATAGTTGACTACAACGATGCCTATGCTGAGTTGATTGGTGCAGAAAAATCGGATTTGGTTGGCAGGAAAATTTCTGATACTAAACTGTATTTCAATCATAAAATAGAACAAGGTAATCTGCAATTTATGGCGCAAGGGAAAACGGATTATAAATTTGAGTTGGAAAGTTATTATGACCCCAGTGGGCGCTTAGGAGATCTTGTCTTACAATCACATAAAATGCTGATATATGATGGTGATCGAAAAGTTATTGGTATGCTTTGTCGCGTTAAATTAACAGAAGGCAATAATAAGTTAGAGCTACAACTTAAAGAATGTCTTAACGCATTGAAAGGATACGTTCAGTTTCTGATGAAGGAAGATTGCTTTTTGGGTCAGCTTGATGCGATAGAAGGGGCTAAGGCGATTAGCGATAGCATGGCATCGATTAGTATGCAATTATTGGGCAGGCAATCTCTGCCGTTTTGGGAGCGGGTATATAAAAGAACAAAAGCAAATGATATTGCAAGATACTTTTTCTATAAGGCATTAATTATATATGATGAGATAAGTAGTGATCTTATGGTTGCTTTACAGTCAAGCTATTACCTTCAATTTGATATAACAACGCATAAAGACTTGATGAAACAAGATGATATGCTTCTGTCGTTGGAGAATGGTGAATATCAAATAATTATCACTAATATTATCGATCCAAAGCTAGCGTTATTAACAAAGAACACATCGTCTTGTTACTTTGGTATAAGAACAGAATCAAACGCAATACATCCTAGCTTGGCAACAACAAAAGAGATTGAAATTGTCAAAAAATTACGTATGGACGAGTTGGTTAGTAGTATTGATGACAATGTATTTAAGCCGTGGCGTGAATATATTGTTCAGATGATTAAAGCGCGGATTGCCAAAGAAAAGTATTTAAAAATTCTATATGTAGAAGATGATGAAAATTCAAGAGTGAGTTTTGAAAGATTGATTTCAATTTGCCCTTATGTTGGTGATGCACAAAAAGGAGAGTGCATTAGTGTCAGCACGCCTGTAGAAGCACTTACTGCTGTGAAGCATAATGTTTTTGATATTATTGTCGTTGATATAGGCTTACCTGAAATGGATGGCTTCGAATTAGCAGTACAAATACGCCAGTTACAGTGGCAGCAGAACAATATCGCTTGCCCTATCTATGGCTACACTGGGCATTTGATTGAGGCTGAGGAATTAAACTACCAAGCTTGTGGCGTTGATTGGGTTTTTCTCAAACCTGAACTCGCTATTGATATTAATAGGGTGATTAGAGATTTTGTGCCAGAAGAGATGTTGATTTGATGAACTCTGGTAAATCACTTCGCTAGGGGTATAACTAAATATTTGGTTTGCGAACTACATAATTTGCATTTTCTTTGGGGAGTTTATTTAACAAGTCAACTTTTACAGATTCTGGCATGTCGGCATCAATAATTTCTTGCACCGTCTTTTTACTACAGTGTCTTAGTGGTGTGTTGCGATTTTTTTTTATGTATTCAACCAAGGACTTTAGCATGATCTTGTTATCTCCTTTTATCTTGCGTGATGTTACTTGTTATTTTGCTGCAGCAACTGTAGCGTGGAAAAACTAGCGTAAAAAGCCAAATATTGAATCATATAGTATCAAGATTGATTCATTTTGAGATGATAAATGGATATAAAACATGAGGTGCTGTGATCATAATGAGAAACAGCCGAGCTGCTGATTCCCTCTTAATATAATGCCATGCAGTTCGGTGCTAGATTTACAGTGGTAACAAAGCGTTATTATGGAGGATTAAATAAATGTATGCCTATACTATTCAGGTCATGTTCGCGCTAAGTTTATTCGTTAATGCGTTACTTTTCTTGCCGCAGACAATTAAGGTAGTAAAGCTTAAATCTTCGGAAAACATATCGATTATAACATTTGCTGGGTTTTTGTTGATTCAGTTTGTTTGTGTGTTGTATGGGCTTTTAATCAAAGATTGGATTTTAACATCGGGATTTATTTTTGGCATGGTAACGTGTGTGACAGTTGTTATCACAGCAATCTACTATCGATTTGTATAAGCCCAATAACGCATCAGTATTAATTTCAAGTTTTCAAAGGAAGTCAAGTTTTGATAAGTAGTCAAGAAAATAATGTGTCAGTAGATGATCGCAGAGTCATTCACCAGTTGTTTGAGCGTCAAGTAGAAAAATCACCAACGTCACAAGCATTAATATTTGGCGATAAAAGTATCAACTATGAGATGCTTAACAGTCGATCTAATCAGTTGGCAAGAAAAATAAGAGTACACTATGAAAGTCAAGTCGGGAAAAGTTTCAGTAAAGGTGTTTTGATACCGCTTTATCTTGATAGATCATTTGAAATGGTTATTGCTATATTAGCTGTTTTGAAGCTTGGCGGTGCTTATGTTCCGATTGACCCAACTTTTCCAGATGAGCGTGTGCGTTATATTTTGAAAGATACTAATGCAAAAGTGGTTGTCACGCAGTCATGGCACAAGGAAAATCTGAAGAAGTTGGGTTATGAAGATGGGATTGTGCAAGCTGATGAAATGCATGAGATTGAGAGCTACAGTAAACGAAATCTCGACGTTGACACTAATGGTGATGATTTAGCTTATGTCATTTATACTTCAGGTACAACCGGTCATCCTAAGGGAGTGATGGTGCCACAAAAGGGTGTGGTCAATCGTATTCAATGCATGCAGAAGCAATATCCACTTTGTCCAGAAGATAGGGTATTACAAAAAACACCTTACAGTTTTGATGTATCAGTTTGGGAGCTATTGTGGGCGAACTGGTACGGTGCGGCAATTGTTATAGCAAAGCCTGATGGTCATAAAGATGCCAATTATTTACATCAGTTAATCATTGATCAAGCGGTTACTGTCCTACATTTTGTTCCTTCAATGTTATCTGTGTTTTTATCCTCAATTGCTTCTAAGACAATTACTAAATATCAGTTAAAGCGTATTTTTTGTAGTGGAGAGGCTCTTTCAGATGGCATAAAAGATCAGTTTTATGAAGTTTTTGAGCATCGAGTCATGTGTACGCTACATAATTTCTATGGACCAACTGAGGCCTCGATTGAAGTGAGCTTTCATGATTGTGCTAAAGATAAGAAAGTGACTATAGGCAAGCCAATTGATAACATGAAACTATATGTGCTAGATGATGATTTAAAACCACGTAAAAAAGGTCAGGTTGGTGAATTATGCATTTCTGGTATAGGGCTTGCAAGGGGCTATTTAAATTTAACCAAGCTAAGTGATAGTGCATTTATTATTAATCCTTTTGCTAGCGCAATAGAGAAAACCTTAGGATATGATCGTTTGTATAAAACAGGTGATTTAGTACGCGAACTTGATAATGGCGAGATTGAATATGTAGGACGTAATGATTCACAGGTCAAAATAAGAGGGTTTAGAATTGAAACAAGTGAAATTGAGCAGGTGTTGTCTAAAATAAACGGCATTAGACAGTGTTGTGTTGTTGTTAGAGTGCTAAATAACAAAACATATCATGTAAATAGCTCGAGTGAAAAAAGTAAAGCCTGTCTGGCAGATAGCCAGCATCAGGTATTAGTAGCTTATTACACTTTGGATAAAGCAATAAATTTGAGTCATTCAGCCATTTTAGAACATTTACAAAACTTCTTGCCTGAGTATATGGTGCCAAACTTTATTGTTAAACTTGAGGATTTTCCATTAACGGCAAATGGTAAATTAGATAAAAAAGCATTGCCTGAAGTAAGTGTTGACGTTTCTGGCTATGTTGCACCCTCAACAGAAAGAGAGAATAAAGTTTGCCAAATATGGCAAGGTGCTTTAAGTGTCGATAAAGTTGGTGTGATGGATAACTTTTTAGCCCTTGGCGGCAATTCAGTACTAGCGGTTGATGTGGTTGTACGAATGAAGCAATTAGTTGGTTGCCATTTTGATGCTTTAGACTTAATCAAAGGCAAAACAATCAAGGAGCTGTTATCTTTAGAATACATCGAGAATCAATATGAACAGTATCCATCGCAAGCTCAAATGCAGTCAGATGATTTACATCACTTTGAAAAAAGTATATTAAGTCATGTCTTAGCAACAAATAACCCTTTGATTTATAACGAAAGTTTTACTATTGAATATGCTGAGCACATTAGTTTTAAGGTATTTAAAGTTGCAATTGATTATTTGATGATGAAGTATGAATTGCTGAATAGTTCTTACTATGAAGAAAAGCAAGAAGGAAAATTATATCGGCGTTTAAATTTAGATCAATCTGTGGTATGTCAGCATGTTAAACTTAATAAAGGCAGTAAACTTGAGTTGTTTTGCAGACAAATAGATCAAACACCTTTTGATATTGAAAAAGATAAGCTCATTCGCTTCTATCTGATTGATGTCGATGCTAGACAATATGTATTTATTTCATTTTTTCACGCACTTTTAGATGCAACATCAATAACTAATATTATATTGCCTGATTTGTATCTTTGCTTACAAGAGGACAAAAGGTCATCGGTTAAACAACCAATTGCAGATTTTACTGCATTATCAATGTCAATCAATGATCACTATCAGCGAAATATGCAGCAAAAAATAAAATATTGGCAGCAAAAATTAGATAGCTACGAAGCGCTTGATCTTGGTTTTTCAAAAACCACAGAGGATGTCAAAGGTCAACAATTAAGTTGCAATTGGGCAACACAGCTAAGGCATCAAATTAAGTATGTTGCCAATTCACTTAAGATCAGTGAATATTCTGTATTGTATGGTTTGTTTACACTGATGTTAGCCAAGATATCTCAGCAAACACATTTTGCTGTGATTACGAATATTGATGAGCGAATGTATGTTCCTCAATGTCAATCGGTAGCAGGATGCTTTATCAATAATGTCATTATTGATGCTAACATCACACAAAATAAAACGCTAAAAGAGCATCTTGTAAATACTCATAAAAAAGTCATTGAATCGATTGAACAGGCATTGCCTTATGAAAGCTTGCTAGCAATCGATCGTGAGCAGGTACTGCAGTTATCGGATATCCAGTTTAACTTACAACCTGAAGAAGTACTGCATTATCCTTATATGCAAACTCAAATTAATTCACATTCAGGTTATGTCAAGCATGGATTGTATTTTGAACTTGATTTAAAGCAAGATCAGCTTTTATGTCGAGTTGAATTTGAATCTGCCAGATATCCTCGGTATTTTGTTGAGTCACTTTTGGATAGTTACTCTATATTATTAGAAGGCTTAGAAAAGTCACTTGATCACAAAATTTCAGAAATCAGCCTTTTAAGTGCTAAAGATTATCAGAAGGTGGTTTATGATTGGAATAGCACAGAAGCACCTTTTCCAAAAGACAAAACCATATATCAGCTTTTTGAGGAACAAGTCGCGAAAACACCGAATAATATTGCGATTGTTTATGAGGGAAAGGAGTTGACATATCAAGAACTCAATATAAAAAGCAATCAATTGGCGCGTCATATAAGAGAATCTTTTTTATTGATGACGGGTAATGAATTAATGCCAGATACATTGATTGCATTATTTCTTGAGCGCTCACTGGAAATGATCATCTCTATTTTTGCTGTATTAAAAGCAGGAGCTGCCTATGTTCCAATTGATCCTAATTTTCCACAAGAGCGTATTGTGTATATCCTTAAAGACACTAAGAGCAAGCTTTTATTAACACAGTCAAACGTTTTGAACAATTGCCCATTTTACATCGCAATAAAAGAAGATATTAAGTGTATTTTAGTTGATAAAAGCGACTGTTATAAAGGAGATTCACATAATTTGATTGGCTATAGTAGCTCAAGTGATCTTGCCTATGTTATTTATACTTCAGGCACAACGGGAAAACCCAAAGGTGTCATGATTGAGCATGAAGCTTATGTATCTTTTATATCCCGATTCAATCATAAGCTAGTGGGCGTTGGAACTATAAACATACTCAGTCTAACTAATTATGTATTTGATATATTTGGACTTGAATATGCTCTAGCGATCGCTCATGGTGGTACAGTTGTTTTGTCATCAATACATGATGTTAATGATCAAGATTTAGATAGATGCAATATTGTGCAGCAAACGCCAAGAGTTTTATATGAGTTATGCCAACAACACCAACATAAATTAAAAAACAAAATATGCTTAGTTGGCGGTGAACTTGCAAATGAAAAGATTATAGAGTCGCTATTATCAAGTTTTATGGCGGTCTATAATGTTTATGGTCCAACAGAGACTGTGATTTGGAGTGCAATTTATAAAATCAATCAATCGTCTGATTATGCAGTTATAGGTCGTCCTTTGGATAATGAGCAACTCTATTTATTGGATCACAATCTTAAACCTGTCATACAGGGAGGATTAGGAGAGCTTTATATTGGTGGTGTTGGATTAGCTCGTGGCTATTTAAATAAACCAGAGCTAACAGACAAATCTTTTTTTCAGAATTACTTAGTTAATCAAGTAACGCCATCCAAAAGCCTAGTAAGCCAAAGATTATATAAAACAGGTGATATTTGCCGATATCAGGCAGATGGCTGTATTGAATATATCGGGCGTTCAGATTTTCAAATCAAAATTCGAGGTTATCGAGTCGAGCTTGGCGAGATTGAAAGTAGATTGTCTCAAATTGTAGGGATTAAGCAAAGTTGCGTTATAGCAAAGAATAGTCATCAAGACAATTGCTACCTTGTTGGCTATTATGTCTTGGATAGGGACAATCAAAGAGACTTGAGTCATGAGGCTATACACAATGAACTTAAGCTCTTTCTACCTGATTATATGTTACCATCAATGCTTATAGAATTGCCAAGCTTGCCATTGACGATTAATGGTAAACTTGATCGATCTGCTCTACCGGAGCCTCATTTCGTTAATCAACAATATGTGGAGCCTCTTTCAAAGATAGAAAAAGCACTTTGTGAGTTGTGGCAGAGCGTTTTAAATATCAAAGTAGTTGGAGTAGACGATAACTTTTTTGACTTAGGGGGTAACTCTGTCTTAGCGATTACGATTGCGTATCGAATGTCGAAAATTTTGCAAAGTGAGATAAGAGTTGCAGATGTTTTTAGGCTAAAAACAATATCGACTATTATTAAGGATTGTACGCCCGATGCGCAACATCACCTTAAGGTCTTATCTCAAACAAAAGCGAGTGATCATGTATTTTGTTTTATCCATCCTGCTTTTGCGGGTTGTGAGGTTTATCAAACATTAGTGGATAAACTTTCGTTATCATATCTTTGTTTAGGTATTGAGAACTATAACTTTGGGAATGATAATAAAATCACAACTTTGTCAGAGATAGCACAGCAGTATTTATGTTATCTGAGATTAAGTCCTAATGTGAAAGATGCCCATAAATTGACTTTAGTTGGTTGGTCATTAGGGGGGCTTATTGCTTTAGAAATGGCATATTGGCTTGAGCAGCAAGGGCAAACTAATGTCAGATTAATTATTCTGGATTCACACATTCCTTATGGTCGTTCACTAAGGTATCATCCGCATTTTAATCCGGAGAAAGGTGGTCAAAAAATTGATAATTATATTAATGAAAGGATTGCTAATTTGGAACCAAATTATGCACAAAAAATTTTAATGAATAAAGATTATGACATAGCGATTGGGAATTGTAAACCGACAGGAAAATTAGAGCATATAACTACGGTTCTTTTTAAAGCAACCAAGCAGATTGGTTATAAGATTAGAGATAATAATACGCGTAAGTATGCAAAATATTTAAAGCTCGTTAAGGTTGCGGCAAATCATATGAATATTATCGAGGAGGTTAACAAGCATTGGTCGAAGTATGAGGTGGAATTTAGCTATAAGAGTACAAAGTTTGCGCCTAAGTTACAGGATTGGATAAAGAAAATAAAAAGAGAAATCCCGACACTTATTTTTGTATTGGGGGCGGTTGCCGTTGCAGCTTATTTAATTGGTGCTGATGAATATCTTATTGCAACCGTTTAAAGACAAGATGAGTATAATTCGTTCTCTAGATATTCTTTTTATAAGTATTGCTTGACGAGAGATTATCTAGTTGTATGAATGTTGGCTGAGCATAGTCGAAGCCATATTTGCCATTGAGGTTGATATATGACTACAGAAATAGATAGTTCGCTAAGAAATAGGATCCAACAACTGGAAGAAGATAATGCCAAATTGATGGCGGAGAGTTCCCTATTAAGACAGGTTATTGATCAAGTGGATGTGCGCATCTACTGGAAAAGTGCCGATGGAGATATTCTGGGAACTAATAGGAAAAATGTTGAAATATTATTGGGACAAGAATGTTCTGCAGAGTCGATTATTGGCAAGTCTGAAATGGATTTTGAGCATACGAATAAGTATACTTCAGAGATTATAGAAAACGACAAAAAAGTATTACAAAGTGGTGGCGTAATAGAATTTGAGGAAGAATATCCTGATTCAGCGGGGAATGTCTTAGTATTTTTATCAAAAAAAAGCTGCTTAAAAGATTATGCCGGCAAAGTCATTGGAGTGGTAGCTGTATCTGTTGATATTACTAAGCAAAAACATGCAGAAGCGCAACTCAAATATGGAAATGAAAAGCTTGGTATGGAACTGAGTCAATCAAATAACATACTTCAGCAGTTGATTGATCAGATTCCTGCAAATGTTTTCTGGAAAGATCTTGATGGGTATTATCTAGGTTGTAATGCATCAATGGCAGCAGTGGTGGGTATGTCGGTAAGTGAGATTATTGGTAAAAAAGATACTGAAATCAACTGGGGTATGTATGGTGAGTCTCTTGCTATAAATGATAAAAAAGCGTTGTTTTCTTATGGAGTTCTACAGATAGAGGAAACAATAATCAGACAAGAACAAGATCAGAAAGAGTTTATTTATTTAAGTTCAAAATCTCCATTGAAGAGTACGGATGGTGGCTGTTGTGGTGTTATAGGGATCGCAATTGATATCACCGATCGCAAACAAAAAGAAGAAGCTTTAGCAACTAAAACGGTTGAGTTAGAGGCTGAAAAAGTAAGGATTCAAGAGTTTATACATAACTTTCATCATGATTTGCGGACGCCTATTACTGGTGTATTGTCTAATTTAGCACTTTTGAAAACCCACTCTGCTAAGATCAAAGATGATCAGTTTCATCGGAGTTTAGCGCTTGTATCAGAAGGGATATATGCTGTTTCTGAGATGACAGAGCAGCTATATCGCTACTCCAAAGACCTTACTCAGGTCAATGCTTGTGACGGTGTAACGATTGATATTGAGAAATTAGTACAACAAGAGTTAAATCTCGCGATGGTATCGATTGGGAGCCGTCACATTGTACTGGATCATTTCTTCATGCCCAAGCATATCCCTAGACTCAAGGGGGACTATATACGGCTAATGCAAATATTACGTAATCTGTTGTCAAACTCAGTCAAATATACGTTTGAAGGTAAAATTGAGGTTATTGTTCAAATACTTAAACCGCTTAAGGAAGGTGTTTTGCTAAGAATTACAGTTGCTGATACGGGAGCGGGCATTGCCAAAGAGGATAAAGAACGCATATTTGAGATAGGTTTTCGTGCTGAAAAGCATCGCAAGAGTGCTGTACATGGTACAGGGTTTGGCTTAGCTTTAGTCAAGCAAAATCTTGAAGCTTTAAATGGCACGTTTGGCGTAACGAGCGTATTGGGGCAGGGCACAGAAATATGGGTAGATATTCCCCTTAAACTTGCGTGATCAAATAAATATATATCCATCGTAAATCATTTATAGCGCTTTTTCCTTTGCTTCTTTTACGCTTTGGGCTAAAGATAGCTAAGCCTAGCCCATAAATGATGCATTTGACACACTCTTATACATAGTGACTATATTTTTAAAGCCCTAAATTGATTAGTGTTTTGGATAGTCAAAATCATAACAAAGTGTGGTTAAAATGTCTGCCATAAGTAAACTGTCATCCAGTAGTGCCATTATTTTCAAGCTATCAGCTTTAATGATATTAGCACCATTGCTACTAGGTTGTAAGTCTTCTGGTAATGGTATTGACTTTAACCCCGAGTCTCAGGGCAGTAATAACCCGTCATTGAAACAAAAAGAGCGTGAACTTCAGCATGTTGAGTATAAAATTGCAGCAGCTTATAACAGACTCAATGAGATGGACGAGCAAATGCATCATAAGCAATCACAATTGGAAATACTTGATCAATTAGCTCAACAACAGAATGTTCGCTTGAATCAACAAAATATTTCATTAGCTCTTTTAAATATCGACTTACGGCAAAAAGAAGAGTCGGTATTGGCGTACAGCGAGAAACTTGAAGACAAAGCCAATCAGCTAAACCAATATGAAGTAAATCTTGCAGACGTCATGCTCGAAGTTGATACAAAGCAGCAAAGGTTACAAACAATAATGGATCAGATTAGTCTGAAACAGCAGGAGCTTGAGCAAAAAAATAATCAGTTAAGTCAATATCAAACAACGCTAGTTGAGTTAACCAGAGCGTTGGATACCAAACAACAGTCGTATATTGCTATAAATGAGGAGATAGACTTAAAGCAATGCGAACTTTCAAACATAAACGATGATATTATTTCAAATCGTCAGTTATTAGCTCAAAAAAATACCTTGCTTTCAGAGTATGATGACAGCATAACGCTTAAAAATAATAGAATCGATGAACTTGACACTCAAACGATAGTTAAAAGGAAAGATTTGCTTGAAATGGATCGTCAGTTGCAAAGAAAACAGGAACAGATATTGCACCAGTCACAACAGCTATTTGCACCTAATGAGCAGATGACAGATCAGATAATGATCGAAAATATTAATGTTAAAGAATTTTCGGATAAGATCTTACAAATGATTGAGTTGTATTTTCAATTAACCAGTTCAGATAACGGTCAACTTCAAGAGCGATCATCAATAGCAAATTCAGCAGAGCCTGATGTGATGGAGACGCCATCACAACTAAATGACTTACGCACAAAGATAGTTGATGAGCTTAAGATATTTTATCAATATATCCAGCAAAATCATCAATCAGCAAACGATCATATTGAGTATGTTGATTATTTTTCATCGCACAATAATAGTTTTGCAAGTGATAGAAATACTCAAGCGTCTTATATCGATCAAGAAGAGCTTCAAGTTGAGGTGGCAGATGTTCAAGTACAGACAACGGATGACTATATTATTGAGTTAAACAAGAAGTTAGAGTTGTTATCTTTTCAAAAGACTAAATACATAGAAAGGGAGCAACAAATCAGCGATGAAAATAGACGGTTAAAGCAAGACAATAGCAATTATAAGCAGCTTAATGATGAGTTAATAACTTATAATAATGATCTGATAACCAATGTGAACAATTTATCAACAAAATTGAGTGATAATGAGCAACTATTTGAAAGAAAAGATAATGAGTTAGAAGGTCTCGAAACCAGATATGATGCCTTGAAACAAAATGCTGACGCTGTGAAAAAGGCTAGTCGCATTATTGAGCAAAATCTTGAGAATGCGCTATATAAAATTATAAAACTTGAAAGTAAAGTTTCTTTATTAAAAGATGAACTTAGCATCACAAAACAAGTCTATCAAGACGAACTAGAAGCATTTGCCTATAAGGAAATCGAATATAATGAAAAAATCAAACAACTATCACAGCAGTCACCTCAGCAAATAATGCTTAGTGATAGTAACAGATTTAAAGATAGTATTTTTAGCTCTTGCTATCGCAATAGTATTTATGAGTCCTTATATAAACAGCGTAATCGTTCCGAAAGCATGATCATCAATGATCGTAGTTTATCAAATCCTAAGAAACGATTAAGTTATGAATAACACTCAACAGTTAAACCTTAACAACCTCAAAGCCATTAACGGTACGTTGATGATGATCAAATGAAATACCAACTTGATATATCGGCAGCTTAAGATGAGTGAATTTCAGGGCATAGTTTTTATCCATGATTTGCTGCAAAGCTTTTTGTGAGAGATCTTCACCATTGCTCACTTTAAACTCAAAAATAATCACCTTGTTGTTTGGAATGATAATCGACATATCAATACGTCCTTCAGAGGTGTGATCTTCGAGTTTAACCTCATAGCCAAGTGCTGCGAAATAGCTATAAATAATCGCGCAATAATACCCTTCATAACGGCTTAGTGGCGTATTAGCATAATAATCATAAGGGATGCTGCTATAAAAGCTTTGAATGGCTTTTTTAAATTGCTGCCAGTCATCGGTTAATAAAGCGCGATTAATCGCGAGCTGATTAGCGGTAGCGTCTTCTTGTGTGATGCCGATTTTAGTAAGCTGTCTATTTAAAGCCGTTTTGACTTCAAAGTTAGGATAACCCAAGCGATACCAGAGATCTTGACCAAAGTAGAATTGCTCTTTAATCGTTAAATAACCGCTTTGTAACATCAAGGCAGCAATTGGCATATTATTAACGTCAATGCTGTTTAATGCATCAGGTGTTGCCTTATACTGCTCAAGATCAGGAATAATATCACGACGCTGACTGATAAGATTCACGAGAAAGCTGGGTGTGCCGGTTTCAAACCAATAGCTTTGGTATTGCTTATTTCTGAAAAACAACAGAATATCAAAGGGGTTATACACTTTCTGTGTTTCATTGCCTGCGAAGTTGTAGCCGTTATACCAGGTTTTGAGCTTTAGCAAATCAACATCTTTGAGATAATCAGCAAAAGTTGTTTCAAGTTCCTTTTGGGTGTAACCACATAAATCTGCGTAGCGCTGATGAAAGGAAATATCCTCGAGATTATTTAAACCACTAAATAAACTGACCTTAGAAAACTTAGAAACACCGGTTAGGAACACAAAACGCAAACAATGGTCATTGTCTTTAATTACACTATAAAGCCCTTTTAAGATCTCACGATTTCTGATTGCCTGATCAGGGTCAGTAATCACATCAAGAATGGGTTTGTCATATTCATCCACCAAAAATACAACGCGTTGTTTATGTTGTTGATAGAGGGCTTTAATCAGTTGATCAAGTTGTAGGTCATAATGCGCACTGGTATCCAGCTCAATGCCATAGTGTTTGGCATGATCACTTAACTCGCGCGCGATCCATTGTAACAATGACTCCTCAGAAAACACCGCTTTAGAACGCCCAAAGCTCAGATGAATCACTGGAAATGTCTCGTCAAAATTCCATTTATCTGCAATATATAGGCCTTTAAAAAGTTCACGCTTACCAAGAAATAATTGCTTCAACGTATCAAGCGTCAGTGTTTTGCCAAATCGTCGTGGACGTGATAGAAAATAGTATTTGCCTTCAGCGGTGATGTCATAAAGATGTTTTGTCTTATCAACATAAAGCGTGTTGCCGCTGATCATTTCGGTTAAGCTTGAATAACCTATCGGTAAATTTTTCATGAGGTCACGGGTGCTTTAGGTCAAAGTATAATTGCTTTAAAGTCTAGCAAAGAATAGGGTGTTTAGAAATAGTGATGAACTGCATTTCTCTTCGATTGGGCTCAAGTAACGACTGGGGCTGTTGGCTGAGCGTCAGTCGAAGCCATCCATATATTATCGCTATATTTCCCTATTTCCTTTCGACTTAGCTCAGGGAACGATTGGGGCTGTTGGCTGAGTATTTAGTTGTTATCTAAAAATTTAGTTCCTTCTTAATATCATCGAGAGATGTAATGGTAATCTGACCATTTTTGATCCGCTCAGGTGAAACAGTTCGCTTTTCATTAGTGTAGTCTTGTATGACATTACTTACTAAGTCATAAAATGGGCTTTGCTTATCAAGCTGTTGGGCAAGTTGATTAAGTTTTGATGCTTGAGTTTTTTGATCCATTGTCTTTTTAATAAAATCAAAGATATTTGCGTTGTTTTCTTTACCTTCTTTTAGGTTTCGATCAATTAAAATCAATAAATTTTGGCGTTTACTTGCATCATTGCTCTGCTTATCAATTGCGTCAAATAGTTGACTTTGCCAATTTGTCATTGAAGCAGTATCTTTAATATGTTGAAGAAGATTACGCTGTAAATAATTTTTCAGAATGTCTGCTTTACGCACGATATCTTTGACAATTTCACGCTCTTGGTCTACTCGACTTAATTCATTTTGTTGCGCTTTTATTTTTAACGAGTTGAGATACTTTTCGTCCTTTAAGGCAAAGATGAAATCAGCAAGTGCCTTATTAAATGAAGTATCATTTTGTTTATCCTCTGAGATGTCCATTTTAATACCCATCGTTGCCAATCTAGCGGGTGATAATTTATTGATCATTTGCAGCAAAACATAGCGCTTATAGTCTGAAAGCTTTGACTCATCATAAAATGCCAGATGATTAATTAAATCTAAATTGGTAATTGTGTTATTAACAGTAACTCTAAAGTTGTTATATATGCTAAGAACCATATTAGCAACACCGTAATAGCTTGATAATTTAATGGCATCATTACTGCCGACTTCTGACATGCGTGGTAGCACGATCGAGCTATCTTTATATAAAACCATATAAGCATCCACAAATTTATCGAATAGTCGTGTATTATCAAAGCTATTTAGCGAGTCTAACTTAAGGTTACCAATCAGCTTGTTGTAGACTGACTTTGTAATAGGCAAATAAGCAGTTGATGTCTGATGTAAAGCATCACGCAAACCCTTTAAGAAAGAAGCTTTTAACATTTCCTCGAAATTGATGGTGTGGTTTGCATAAAAACCTTTTGCATTTTTAATAAAAGCATTGTTGCCACCTTTTGATATGACATCAATAAAAGCCTCAGAAACAATATTGACAGCTTGATTATTGTTGTTCAGATTAGCTTTTTGCTGGCTAATATCTGCAGTGCTTTGGTTATTAGATATGTTAGGAATCTTCGGTATATTAGTATTATTTGAAATCTTGGGCATGTTAGGAATTTTGGGTATATTAGCAGTATTATGAATATTGGGGATGTTAGGAATCTTCGGTATGTTGGTATTAGCTTGTGTACTTGGAATATTAGGAATATTAGGTAGCTTGGTAGTAGTAGCTTGTGTATTTGAGGTCTCAGAAATCCTTGAATCTATCTGAGTATTTTGAGACCTGATATTATTTGATATATTAGTTTCAATGGATCGTGGTGTATGATTTTGACGTGGATCGATGTGATTAATTTCAGTGTTTTGCAGATTAATATTTGAGTTATTTGAAAGCGCATGGAGTGAATCAGTGTCGATTTGATCGAGATGACTAACATGATTGCTGTTTTCTGACATTTTTCTATGACCATAATTGACTGTATCATAAGAAAATGCAGTGTGATTATTAGAAGTACTTGGGTTAGGTGTATTAAGGCTTGAGGTAATATAAGAAGCGCCATCTAAAGATGGGTTATGCGAAGTGATGCTATGATCACTACTGTCTGTATAATGCTCAATTACGTCTTCTGATACCATATTGCTACTATCGTGCGGTTGGATTAAAAAATACCTAGTTGGATTACTATTATACTCATATGTGCCAATGATAAAGTCAGGCGATTGATGTGAAATATCCGTTGTGACATTTAGTTGATCACTAAAGTAGATATCACGATGAAAGGTTTTATCCAATCTAAGTGGGGCATTGGTTGTAAACTTCAATGTCTTATACTTTATATCGTAGTGATTCATAAAAGTATCAAGCTCACTTGAAATATTAGCAATGCCAGCCTCATGAGCAAGATATTGAATCAATTGATGTCTTTGTTGTTTACTGGCATTGCCATCAAAGTCAATAAAATGGTTAAAGTGTTGTGATGTGAGGTAGGCTTCAACAGTGTGATATAGACGATTTTGATTTGCTTGATTACTTTGTTTAAGTGTTGATGCAATGCCTAGATAAAGCGATTTTTCTAATGAGTGTTGTAGATCTGCTTCTAACTGATACAAAGGATCTACAACTAAAAAGTAATTGGTATCTCCACTGCTAGATTTAATCAGATAATCATAAGGTTTGTCAGCCAATGAGATAAACTTGAAAGAGCTGACTTCCTCGCCAGCAACGGTAATGCCAATACGACATTGCTGGTTAGTTCCAGTTTTATTGGTATTTTTGATGCGTAATTTATTGCCATCTTTAGTGATTGAAACAGCTTCAAGATCACCTGTTACACGATACTGCCATGGTGTTGCCAAAGCCGCAACGCCAATACGCTGACTAGACTCAACCACAACATCAACCTGATCTTCATAGTCAAAAGGAATAATTTTCATGGTGTTCGTTAAGCTCGTAGAAACCATGTTATATGATTTGCGTCCAGTTTCTGAGGTGGGTGTAATTGCATCGCTACCACTGCCGCCACAACCTGACATACCTAATGTTAATAATAGTATGCTTTTTATGGCGTGTTTTCTTGATTTTTTAGGGGTGTTTCTTGTTGTCATTATTAAGCTCCTTATTATTACATTTTAGCCTAACTCGTTAGGATTAAGCTTCTTTGCTATTAGAGCAAAAAAATACAAATGAATTGAAAATTGTGACTGCTTAATATATGTCATTCAAAGCATTGCTATATCAATAATTTAAAAGCGCTCAAAGTGATTTTTGATGTGATTTCATCCCCAAAATCACGAAATAGATTTCTTGAATTACCGTCTTGGTGCCCATTAAAGTTTTGCACCACTTCCCTTCGACTTAGCTTAGGGAACGATTAACCCGTTGGCTGAGCGCTAGTCGAAGCCATATATTTACTGAAACACTGTGATACATTTTGTTTATTTTTCGATTCTTGTTCATTCATTTAATGCATATAAAACTGCATTCATTGATCGCTAATATGGACGCAGGTTTGATTCGTGGGGCATCCCTTATAAAGAGCAAGCTTTTAGCAAAGTTAAATAAACCAAAATGAAAGAAAAAACAATCTATATGATAAAGGAGAAACAACAAATGCTAGTCACTATTGCCAAGAAATATAAAACAATCAGCATCGTTACGATGAGTATGTTGCTAGGTGCATGCGGAGGGGGTAGTAGTGGCAATGGCGTACAGTTACCAGCACAGCACTCGCCATCGATATCACAGCCCGGTACAGGTAGTGTCTCTGAACAACTTGAAAAAGGTCAAAAAGGTCAATCTGAGTTGAAAGATAATGGCGATGTTAATGTTAACGATGCTAATACTATAGTTATGCCTCGAAGTGAAGGAAATAAAAGTGTAAATGAAAAAAGCCCTTCGATCAATTTGCCAAGTATTCAGAACTTTGTGACTGATACAAATGATGTAAAAGTACTAACTGATAACTTCGGCAAGCGATATGCTGTTGAATTTGACTTAGATAAATCTATTAAAGCAGAAGATTTACAATTGGTTATTAAGATTGAAGCGGGCGACAATGTTTCTGCCGTACAAGTTCATAGTGATAAGGTCTTTAAATTGGGTGGCGGGTTATACAGGCTTAGTGTTGATGAGCGTGATCAAGCAAGTTATGAAGCAGGCTTTGAATTACATTTGAACCCTGAGCTGATTAAGACGCCAGGATTATTTAAAGTATTGGTATCTGTTAGTGTGTTGTATAAGGGGGAAAAAATTGGAGCGGAACAGGTTCATTTATTAAATGCAGTTTCACTAGAGAATCAACTGATTAAGCTGACAGATATTAGTCAATACAGCAATCAGTTTGATTTAAATGGTTTTAGCAAGATGTATAGTGGCAATATCTTTTCACATTCGATTAACCTTGAACTACCAATTTCAAAAAAATTAGTCCCAGATGGTGTTGATGATAAAAAAAATCAAAAGTATCAGGTAGAAGAGAAGTTAGAATATAAAACTACCATCCTTGGTTACAAGATGGATTCTCCTTTTTATGCGCCTTTGTTGATTCCAGAGTATGGTGATGCATATGGCATGAAAGACAGTATAAAAGGTAATTTAGATCAGCCATTGCTTTTTAAACTGAGTGTTGATGAATCTGATTACTATTTTGCAGTACAACAAAAAGTAAGTGATGATAATAAGTTTAATCTTAAATTTGAATATGCCTTAGACTCAATTTTGAAAGATCAAGGCATTCCAACTATTGACGAGATTCAATACACTCAAAAATCGCAAGTAAACTTTCATGGTGAAGAAAGCAGCTCACTGAAACTAGTCAGTATAACTAAAGACCAGCAAGAAGATAATAAAGTGCAGTTAGATAAAGATAATCTAATTGCTGCTGAGCTTCAAAATATAAAAGTTAATGGTAGCAGCATTTCTGGTCGTGTATATTTTATTGGAATGCTTTTAGAGAGAAATGATTTTGATGAATTACGATATCAGTTGTTAGGTTTACAACGTCAGCATGCTGAAAAGCTCAAAAAAATTCTAAGAGACGCGGAGAATGCTGAGCTAGAGGATGGCAAAGCCTTTAGCTCAATCTATGAAAATAAAAGTAGCAGAGAAAAAATGGAGAATTTTCAGCAGCATGATAATGATGATAGCGTAAAACTTAATGTTATTTTAAAGAGATTAATCGAAAAGAATAAAAGCATGAGTATTGCAATAAATGCTTTTGAGAAAATGATTGCAGCTGAGGGCGGCGTTGATATCTTTACGAATAGGATAAAAGCAGAGAAAAAAGGTATTAAAGAGAATAAAGAAAACAAATCTAAGCGTATTTTAGAATCTTATAAAAACAGGGCAGAAGCATCTAAAAAACATCAACATAAGGTTGAAGAGTCTAAACTAGCTGATGTTGAGAAAATGATTGACTCTGTTCTAAATGAGGCTGAAGTTGATAAAGGTAATATTTATATCAGAGAATATGTGAAATCAGAATTATCATCATCTATGAATGATCCAAAATATCGAAATCAAGAAAAAAATAGCATATTTTTTAAAGAAGAATATAATAATAATACTTCTGAAATCAAAAATATATTTCAAGATTATAAAAGTCTTCGATCACTAGCTGAAAGCTTTTGGATCATTGAAGAAAAATTGAAAGATACTAGTTGTTCTGTAAAGAATTTTAAGCTCCGTGAAGGGGAATTAGCTCGTGAATTAAATGATAAGAGAGGCTCTTTGAAAAGAATCAAAGACAAGGATGAAAAAAAGGATGAAAAAAATGCATTACTGAATTCAATTGTCGAAATTAAGTCTTTAGTTTCACAAATACAGCACTCGCTTGATAAAGCCACTAAAGATGTTAGGCATTTAGAGCATCTTTATTCAGAGAAAAAGCAAGAAATTATAGCTAGTTTAGCTGACCTAGGTCATAATGAAAAAGCTTCTACTATTGATCAGCTTTTTGTACAAAGAAATAATCTACTCAAGATGGGAGATGAAATTCAACAGAATAATTTAGACTGTTTACGTAATAAAGATATTGCTAAAATTAATGATGTATTGAATCGCAGAAAGGCTGTTGCTGAAGAATTATCTCGTATCGATACTCAATTATTAAGCAAATCACACAAAAAGCCTCACTTTCTAGTCGAGAGTAATGGTCAAAGTTCAAAAGAAAAAGGCGAATATAGATCACAGTTAACGCAAGAATATCAAAAAAATCAAGCGATTTTATTAGAGAAACGAAACAAAATAACGAATGCTGAGGAAAACAAAGATATTTATGATTTTATTTCTGTAAATAAACGTCTTGTTGCTGAAAAGAGCAAAAAAGCTGAAAAGATAAAAAAAGCTAAAGAGAGAGAAGAAGCTAAAAAGAGTCAAATAGCTGAAAAGAGAAAAAAGGCTGAGGACATAAGCAATAGCCTACTCGAGCCAAGAATATTGGAGCGTGAAAATCAAGTTAACAATAAAACACTTATACGTTCAATTGAAAGATCACATAATCGCGTAATTTCATCAGATAATCTAAATCATGAGCTTGTCGATAGAAATCAAATAGAAGAGAATATTGATAAGAGTGATGGCAATCATTCACTAAAAAATAAAACTTCTACTCATGAATCACCTGGTGATAAAATAAACAATATATTGGAAGAGGCAAAAAAAAGAATAATTGCACAAATAACAGACAATAAGAAGGATATCGAAAACGAGGAATATCAATCAGATTTTATGAAACTTTTGGATAATGCCAGTAAAGATATTGATAGTATGCTTAGTAAGTGGAAAACTCACTTCACTGATCAATTGAAGTCATTTGGTATTGATAATGGCGACAAAGCAGTAAATTATGTTGTTAAATTTGTGCTTGATAATTATTCAATAGAAGAAATATATGGAAAGATTGATGGTCTGAATAGCAAGTATCGAACTAGTTTTAAAAACGCTGATGAAAAAATAATAACTGATACTACCGGTATGAATAATGCAGATCATAGTAATGATAATTTAACCAATATTGACGATAAGAAGGGGATTCTTTTATCTGAAACTAATAATAAACAGAATAGCGAGCTTCCTTTTGATTCAAATATAAACGATTCTATTAGTAGAAACCTCGTCGATGATAATAAAAACCAAAAAAATAATAACATTTCTAAAACGCTAAGTGCTATCAGAGACAAAAGAAGTAGTAAAACAAGTTCGCGAAAAAACTCTGATGATAAAAATATTGTAAATCCAGAATTTAGTTTCGGTAAAAATGATAATACCTATAACAATCAGAACTTATCTAACGCCAAGCTAAGTCCAGATAATGATAGTGCAAGCATGAAAAATAAAACTGATCTAACAAATAATATCATTATAAATCAGAGTATTAATAAGTTGTCAGCAAGAAATAGTAGATCAAGTTCGCCAAAAGAAGTTTTACAAATCAATGACGGAAAAAAACATAAGTTTATAGATTTTAATCCTAATCAAGGTAATGAAAAGAAATACGTTACAAGAAATAATAGTTCATCAAGTGTATTAGCTAAATCTAGCGGGAATAAAGATAGTAATAATTCTTTTAAGCCAAAAGATATGTCATCTGATAAAAAGTGATGAACAAAAGTAAAACGGGGCGCGGCTCTAATTTTGAGCGTTAGTTCCTAACGCTTTTAAATCAGATGCTACGCAAACTCTTTACACTCAAACATTGCGACCCATTGACCTGCTTTAAAAACTCAAATTTGCTATGGCAATTTTTATCTTCATTCAATCACGTGGTCGTCGGTTGTTATTAGTAATTAAATCAAAACTTAAAATTCAACTTGGTTTAACTATATGAAATTTCACACAATATATTTAATCATTTTCTGTTTGTTACTCTCGGGTTGCAAAGGAAATAATTCATCTAATGGCGTTATAGAGTTACCTAAGCCAGCCAATGGTGAGACTGAGGATAACGTTGTTAGTGACAATACAAAAGATGATTCTGATAAAGGTAAATCACCGGTTGTCACTCAACCTAGGCTACAGACGGTTGATAATGGAAAAGCATACCAATCGAATAAAAATATTTATATTTATGAACACTCATATAAGGCGCCTGATGATGTATCAGATCACCGTTTCAGTTATGAATATATCGTTGAAAACAAACAAGTTCAAAAAGATCCAGCGGTGGTGACAGCAGATAAACGGTTTATTAATAACCTAGATCATCGTCTAGGATCAGGCAAAAATCACTTAAATTATGCAAAAAATTATGCGAATAAAACTAAAAAAGCCCAAGTTCGTGATCGTGAGGTAGCTACGGAGCTTGTGACAATGAAAGATGTTGCTATATCAAACACGCCAGACAAATTCATTATCAATCGTGAGGAGTATCAAATCCATACGCCAATAAAGTTGGATAAAAATCAAATCACGGATTTTGAAGCAAAGAAAGTTTATAAGGGTCTATATTCATCTCCAATATATACAGATAAGCAACAGAAGTTTTCTTCTGGCTTTGATTATAGAAGCATAGAGGATTTGGCAAATAAGCATGAGTATAGTTATGTGCATCATTCAAAAGATTTAGCTCAGATAAAGCCTGTTGAGTACGAATATATAGAGGATGTATCTAGATCATGTGCTGAAAAGCGTGATTGTAGCAATGATGCTCAACTTAAGCTCGAATATGATCAAGAGTGTCACTGCGTCAGAAAAGTAAGCAGTAAAGATAAAATGATTGAGCGTCAAAGTGAGTTTGATGATCACTATGACTACTACTATGGCTATTCTGCAAATAATAATGCAATACCAACAAGAGATCAGTCAAAAACGAAGCCGTTGATCGTTAAAGAGACGATAATTCTAAAGGCGGCAGATACGCAAGATAAATTTGTCATGTCGATTACGATTAGAGAAAGATAATCAATTAGGAATCACTCCTGTCATGAGTGATCAATGTATGAAGGATGTTTTAGAAAAACTTAACAAGCAAGAATACGATTATGTCCAAGAAGCTGCGGTATTTATTGATGGTGCAGAGCCTTCTCCCGTCATGGCATATGTTGATAATGCTTCTGAGCCAGATGCTTTTGTATTTATCAAAGGCAGGGATAGTTGGCATATTGAAGCCGCTAATTTAGATAAAAATATTGCGAAGGAAGAGATTAATCAACCTAAGAAAAATGATAAACATTTTATTAAACAAATTGGAAATGCAAGTGCATATACCTTTGAAAATTTTATAAAAGAGCTAGTTAATCGCGAAGTTGAACCTCTCAGTCAGCAAACTGATGATCATGTTATTGATAAAGATACAGATATTGAGAGTATTGAGAGTATTGAGAGCGAGGTGATTAATGCCAGTGATTTAACTGAAGGTGTTTCTAGAGTTGACACGCCGAAGTATGGTCGCTTTGAACGTGGTGTTGCGATTATTATGGGATTGAGCTATGGTCAGGCAAAAGCTATTTACGATTATATTGAGAAATTGCGTGGTGAGAAAAAAGTATATGGGCGCAAATCAACGCATGGAGATCTTACGTGGGGATATTATTTAGACCCCAAAGATTATATATCAAGTCAACATGAGACTTTTAGGCATGTGGTATTTTCATATCCGAAACCTTATATGAGTTACCATGATTTAAACTCTGGTCAGCCTGAACGCAAGCTTGATTATCTTGATACACTATTTTCAGATACTGATGAGACGGTTGATTTATTCCAAAGTAGCGTGTCTAACCAAGATAGTAAAGATAAAAAAAAGGTGAAGTATTATTTTAGGGTAAAGCCTGAATCTTTTGGTATGAATACTTACAAAGATATGACTGGGCATACGTTAAGCTATCTATATACACGATACTATAATGACTATAAGAAACAAGCAGGCTACTATGGTGACGGAAGTAATATTAAGTATAATAATAATGGCTGTTTGGTCATTGATCTTGAAAATAAACAGATAACGCCGTATACCACCTCAGCGCATTATATCAACCAGCTACAAGATGATAACATCAATATGAATTAAAAAATTGATTTGTTAAAACGGGTCAAAATTATGTCATTTGTGCAGTTATTCAGAATAGATCTCTGCTTTGTATTAAGGTTAAAATTTTATGTGCAGCTAAGCATTGTAAAAAAACAATATACAGGAGATCAAAGCGTGTTTATTTTAAAGACTAAAATTAAAAAAATATCAGTGATTGTTACACCATTACTATTGCTGGTCGGTTGTGGTGGCGGTGGAGGTAGCACTAATAATAAGGATAATTCACCAGCAGCTGATCCGTCAGCGATTGCAGCAATCATTCATATTGCAACGGATACTAATAATCAAGCAGCATTGCTAGCCCCTAGTATTAATCAAAACACATACACCTTAGATATTCGCAGACCAGGTGTTATGGAGACTGGAGGTGATGGCTATACGGTTAATATCACAGCACCGTCAGATTTAACCATTGTGACTAATACGTGCCATGGCAGTACACTGCACTATGGTGCAACGTGCGAGTTTAGTGTTGAAGCGAATAATGCATCGAGACCTGCACCAAATGTTAGCAATCATTACCAACCTGAGACAATGAATGTGAATATTGAGGCAATCAATACAGCGACAGGGCAAAAGCTAAGTAAAACCATTCCAGTTTCACTCATTAGTCTACCTGCGATCACGCAAGTATCATTAGCAACCAGTACAAATATTGGTTCACTCTTGAATAATGCCTATCATACTGCAAATATTAGTGAGGAGAATATAAGTTCCTCTTGGATTAATAGCCTTACACATAGCGGCATAAGTCACTACTACGGATTCATCTTCCCATTTAATGTGCCGCTGATATATACCTATGATGGTACTGAAAAAATCGAAATACCTCTTGCGATGGCGACGCGCTGTGGCAATACGCTGATTTATTTTGTTGCTCAACAAAAGCTAGATCGAGCGTTAGCTACTACCTACAATGACGACAATGTTACGGTTAAATATCATCCCTTGATTGCTGATGGCGTTACAAGTGGCGTCGCGGGCAATCCAAAAGTGCTTAATGGTGAGCTCACGTTACGTGAAGAGGGACCGACACCGATTATTCAGTCAACACAGATCAATGCTCATGATGGTACTTGGTCAGGACCTGAAAATGTTGATCGCTTAAGAGAATTGATTACTACGAATTCAACCTCTGGTAATAGCACGATTATTTCAGTACTGGACCAGCTAAACGGTGATCCGTTTATTGATCCAGATAATGTTGGGGTTGATAAAATTATCACAGTGCACAGTTTGCTTAATACTGCTTCGGCTGATAAATTGCGCAATGCCTTGGATGCTGGTGACTCAGTTATGGATATTGCAAATGCCATTGATTCAGGTACAGCATCAGCGGATGAGGATGAGCTTTTAAATGCATTGGGACTCTATCTAAGGGAAGTGACAAAAGCATGTTATATACAAACAACTTAACAATTTTCCATTTTAGCATCAGCTAAATAACTCAACCATAAAACCATTGACTGCGCGTGTATTCTGATCAAAGGAAAGTCCGACTTGATAAATCGGTAAACCTATATTCAGAAATTTATGGGCATAGTTTCTATCGATGATTTGTTGTAAAGCCTCTTTAGAGACATCTTTATCATTAGCGACTTTAAGCTCAAGAATAATCACTTTGTAATCAGGAATGACAATGGATATATGGATGCGTCCAATTGCGGTCGAGTCCTCAGCAACCACATCGTAACCAAGTGCGGTTAGATAACTATAGATCACAGTGCAATAAAAACCTTCATAATCTTGAATGGGATTATTGCGATACCACTCATTGGGGATAGAGGCGTAAAGGGCTACCACGCAATCATAAAACACTTGCCAGTCATCAGACAGTAAGCTGTCACTTAGGCGACTATTATTGACGGCGTTGGCGTGTGAGTTCGTGCCAATGAGCGAGACACAATTATTAAAAGCGGCTTTGACCTCAAGATTGGGATAACTCAAGCGATAACCGATTCGCATACCAATTGATATTTCTTCTTTGATGGTCAAGTAGCCTGCTTGGAATAGTAATGCTTCAAGTGGGATATTTTTTACATCGATGCTATCGATAAAGCTCGCTTGCACCTGATAGTTCTCAAAGTCAGGGACTCGATAGCGATATTTTTGTAATAGCTCAATTAAAAATGAAGGCGTGCCCGTTTGAAACCAATAATCACGGTATTTATAACCTTGATCGATAAACAGCAATATATCATAAGGGTTATAAACCTTTTGTTGCTCAAGGCCGGCAAAGTTATAGCCGTTATACCATTTTTTAAGTTTATCTTTGTCAACATCGATTAAATAATCTTGGAATGAGGATTCAAGTTCGGTTTGTGTATAACCGCAGATATCGGTATAGCGCTGATCAAGGCTAATGTCTGTTAAATTATTCAACCCTGAAAATAAGCTAACTTTGGAGAACTTGGTTACACCTGTAAGAAAAACAAATTTTAAGTGCGCATCATTGTCTTTGATAACACTATAGAGTCCTTTTAATATTTCACGATTGCGCGTTGCTTTGTTTTCATCGGTGATGACATCTAAAATCGGTTTGTCATATTCATCGACAAGTAAGGCAATAGGCTGATTATATTTGTCATGTAATGCTCTAATCAGATAATGAAGTTGGGCGCCATAGTCTCTTTTGGGAAGTGACAGACCATGTGCCTTGGCATGCTCTTCTAGCGTGAATTCAATAATATCTAATGTTGTTTTTTCACTATTGTAAGCACTTGATCCACCAAAGCTTAGATGAATAACAGGATAAGTGACATTCCAATCCCAATTGGTCTTAGCAAAGGTGTCTTTAAATAACGATTTATTGCCTAGAAAAAGCTGTTTTAACGTATCGAGGGTTAAGCTTTTGCCAAAGCGTCTGGGGCGCGATAAAAAGAAATACCGTCCTGAGTTAATCATTTGTAATAGATGTCGAGTTTTATCGACATAAATGGCATCTCTCGTTCTAATCTGACTAAGGGTAGAGTCACCGATGGGCAGGTTTTTGCGTTTTGTTATCATTTGTTGGTGCCAGTCACTGATATTTGCTTGAAGTTTAGCAAAGTATACCCATAAAGGCGATGGCTAATATTAGGATCTTTACTTATGTCTGCTAGTGTAAATATGCGGCAAAACGATACATGTTAATACATTGGTTAAATATTTTATGCAGCTGATTTTATCTAGAATTTCCACAGTATGCTGTATTGCAGCATGCAAAGGTGGGTGGTGTCTATGTTGATCATATTACTTAATTTATCGGGGATTTAATCAAGGTAAGTTATTGGTTTGATAGATAGATTTCATCTTGAGTGTTTAGTTAAACTATTCTGTAAGGAGAATAAATAATGTTAAGACAAGTTGTTAGAAAAACATCATTAATAACATTATCGGTGATTGGGTTACAAACGTTATCTTATGCGCAAATTAATTATCAGCAAAGAGGGGATTCCAGACTTAATGATATAAAAAAAGCAGCTCTAGTTGCGGATGCATCATATAAAATTGATAAAATTAAGTATGTTGATCAGAGTTATAATGGATACAATATTGAAATGGCTGAAAAAGCGACGTATGTTGAGGCGGTAATGCATCATTGTATTATGGAAGACGATGCAAAGGGTTGTATTGAAAATGAGCATGCACAGGGTTATAAAGTTGATCAAGACAGTTACTATCATGTGTTAACAGGTATTTATGGTTATGAGCTTAAATATTTTGGTTATTCTAACCCATACTTCTATTCTGCTGCGCAGAAACAAGAAGAAAAGCGCGATGGTATGTTGGTCATTAATCATAGTGCGCAAAGTCATCAGGCTGAAATTATTGTTGCCTTTCACGGGACGCAATTTCGTGCTGATGTAATCCAGGATATGAAATTTTTTATGGATGATGTTGAACTTGGTCAGTTTCAAAACGCCAAAACGCATAGGGGATTTAAACAACATTATGATAATAGTAAAAATGAGCTTTGGACACAATTGCAAACAGCGATTACCAATTTACTGCAACAAGGTAAAAAGATAAAAGTTATATTTACCGGACATAGCCTAGGAGCTGCTACAGCAACTCTGGCTTTTGCCGATAAAGTGGATGCGATTAAGCAAATGAGTGCCGCAAGCAAAAATATTACGGTAATCCTTATTACATTTAACTCACCACGTGTTTTTGACTATCATACTGCGCAACAAGTCAATGAGTTATATGGGCATGATATCATTCGTCTGTGGCGCTACAAAGATCCGGTATCAACCGTTCCTTTGGGGCGTCAAGGGTATAAGCATGTTGGTCAATCGTTGAAGTTATCAAGTAAAACCTATCGACCATCGACCAATCATAAACTAGGATATATGTTACAAGATGTATTCTCACAAGAAAACGTAAGTTATCAATTAGATCATCAGGGATATATTGGTAAAGCATCAACTGCAGCAACCAGTATGTATAATTACGCAGCATCATGGTGGAAGTGATAAAGTCTTTTTTTATATCATTTTAGCAGTGATAAAATCGTAACGATCACTCCTTGTTAGATAAATTATTATCATGCAATTCAAGCAGATAAGTAAGACTGATAAGGAGCATGACATGACAGCTAATAAAAGTGCGAGTCAACACAAACCAACAGTTGCTGATGTGATGAATACCGTAAGCAACAATCATCGAAACTATTGTGACAAGGTGATGATTAGTTATTTGCAGACAAATCACAGCGGGGGCAATTTTGTCAATGGCGAAGTCGATGAGTCTGAAAGATTTAAGCGCATAAAAAATAGTGTTGAGCAAATCAAGCAATTAAAAAATGAATTTGATAATCATATTGAACATATGATGGAAGATTTAACGCCTGTAATCAAAATCCAAAATAAGGATGTTGAAGGGGTTGGGTTGACTATAAGCTTCCTAGTAAAATATGCGCTTGATAATACGTTGCCTATTCCTGACTCAATTCCTGGAAAAGACCTTGCAGTAACTCATATAAGCCTTGCTATTGGTAGTATTATGGCGAAGACTTTTTATGAGATTTGGTCTGAGATCTTCGCTCAGCAAAATAAGCCAGCAATGGACTCGAAAAAGTTTCAAGAGGCACTTGAATCATCTGGGTTTTTAGCAATTAGTGAGAGTTTGATTGAAAAGTTTATTAAGCTTTTTTATTACCGAGAGTCTTTGCTATTTGGGAGAAGTAACGATGTCAATATCGATATGTTGGCAACGTTTAAAAACAAACACAATTTAAGCGCGCTAGACTATAACATTGCCGTTGAAACGTACTTTCTAGAAGCGCTTGATAACTTGTTTAATGAAGCATTTGCTGCTATCTATAAATATAATGATCAAAAAATTGAAAAGAAAAAAAACAATTGCTCATGGACATCCTTATTTCAGCAATATTTCAGTAAGGTTGAGGTTGAAGTCGAGTCTTATACTCAAAAAATGCAAGTGGATTTTTTAAAGCAATTTAATGGATTCCTCGTTAAACAAATGGATGAACCGACAGCTGTAGCAAGACATCCATATTTAACAGCAAGTGTTGCAGGGTTGACTGCAGGCGCTATAGCGCTTGGTGCGGCAGCAATCATTGGTGCACCAATCACTGCAGGTGTTGCGGCTATTGCCTTAGTTGCAACTGCAGTTACTGCTATTACAAGCTATTTTTCAGTGTCCAATATTGAGTCAATTAAGTATAAGCGTGGCAAAGATAATCGCCAAGGCTTAGATAAGATCGCACAAAGGATTGATCAAGAAGCGATACGGTTAAAGGGACAAATCAATATCAATAAGCCAACATCTGTTGTAGATATTGCTGAACTAGAAAAATACAATAAGGATCATTGTGATGGGATGGTTTATAATGCCTATATTTTTGTGGGATCAAGTCAATCATGGCTGCAAGAATATGCCGCTCGATATCGCCACAGTAAGCGAATTGAGACTGATTTAGGTAAGAATGCTGTAGCGCCTATTGCTAAAACATCACAAAGACAGACGAATGATTTTGTTTTGATGTTAATCAAAAAGGCTAATAATAAAGCGTTTGAAGAGTGTATTGCTAAGACGAAAGCTTACTTAAATGATACAAAACAGCATGACTTTATCCAAAAATTTCATATTAAAGAAAAAATTAAAGATCAACTATTAGAGATCGCAGCAAGGTTACCTCGGGATAAGCAAGCGCCACAAGCACTTATTGATTTTTATGTTGAGCTTGGTGGGGTTGAAAATGATTTAACACAAATAAAAGTACTAAGATGCGATAATCTAAAAACAGAGGCAAGAAAAGTTAATATAGCCTTTGCCAAAGTATCAAAAGAAGATCAGATTTTTATCCTAAGAGGAGATAGCCAATTTCGTGATACGTTGGGCTTGCCCGCAGATGGTAACACACCTATGTTGAATCAGCACAATATTGATAAGTATTTAAATAACTCATTTGATTTTCTATTTTCATTATTGCAAAAGCCAGTTATTCATTCGGGTGATGATAATAGTCAGGGCAAAGGATCAATAAAGCATAACAATGAATTTACTATTTATCATGTCTTATTACTTAAGCAATTAGCAGACTGTATCGGCCCCAATAATCAAATGATTGATAAGGAGACAAAATTAAAAATTCGTATATTTCTTAAAGAGCGACTGCTTATCGACCCTGAGATATTGCTCACTGAGTCTTTTGCAAATAGATTAGTAATCGGAGACACTGCGAGTTTAGATAATATCTCTGATCTCATTCGTCAGCATATTGCATATACTTCACCATTATATACACCACAGAAGATGTTAGCGTATGCTGTTCAAAAATACGTTAAAAGTAATGATATTCTCTTTGCTGTACATCAACAAGGAGCTAATTTTATACCTGAGGCATCACAGGCTTATGTCGATAAAATCGATAAAAGTATCAAAGCGACAGTAGATTTTGTTCAAAAATTGAAAAATGATTCTATGATGACCAATACAGGTGCTTTTTGGTTTTATCTACGTGAAGTTCGTCAAGAAATTAGAGCCACTCTTAAGCTTCTACATGATGAATTAACTAATAAGAGCCCATTTTTGATTAAGGCTAAAGGTGAGCTTGAGCAGTTAGGTAAAGATCTAGCTAACTATGATAGTATGTCGCAGAAACGTCAGTCAGAGGACATTACTTTCTGCCAGAGTTATTCAGAAAATAGAGATAGTTTTAAATCATGCCTAAGCAATATGGTAACTCAATAAAAGTACTCTAAACATAGTAGGAGAAATAGCATGGGTGATAATAAATTAGAAAATAAAGCGGTGCCTAAAAATTTTTACCATAAGTTATTAGCATTATCAGTTGATGGAGACCAGAATGACTTATATTACGATATAAACGGTCAAGTATTGTTTGAAAGCTATGATAATAACACCAAGCGATTGTGCTGTATCGATAGCTTAGGCATTCAAAGCTCACAAACGATAGTTGAAAAACTATCGGCTAATATTGATGCTGAAAAATGGCAAAAAGGCTATGCGCGTCACCATGCAGAAATTATGCTCTCTGATCAGCGTTTTAGCATTATTCCTATTCATAAAGAGATGTATTTTCATTGCTGGCGGGTTATTAATGCTACGATGCAGAATGCTTCACCAGATATTAAAGAGCAGGTATTTAAGACGATATACAGTGCGTCTTATGACAATATTAATAGGGCGTTATTTGGTTTCTTAAATAGTGAGCGTGAAATGAGTATTGCTAAGCTTAATCAATTTATTGATAAAAAGCGTGAGCAATTTGCACTTAGCGTAGAAAATCACTTATGTAAGCTGCTTAAAAAAGAAAGCCAAATAATTGTTAGAGATGATAAAGCACTGAGAGAATACCTCAAAATTAATACCGCACTTGATATTGATGTGATCGAAACCAATGCGGTCACGGGACTATTGACTCACACGCATGGCGTTAGCCAATCTAGTCATAGTAAAAAACAGTGCGATCCAGCAATTATGAAGATTGAAAAATATCGTCTATCTGATATTGTCAGTAAAAAGGAGCCGACACCAGTTGAGATTCAATATCGCTGCCCATCATTAAGAAAGATAAATATTGGTCAAACCAAATCGATTGAAAAACAGATAGCAGAATTTTTAGATCGTAATAATCAAGCTACAAATGGTAACCCATTCATCTACAATTTATTCACCTCAATACCGGTGTACTATGATCAAAATAACCAAGAACAAAGTGCAAAAAATATTTTCCGTGCGATGCATGATTATAATGCTGAGCAAGATGACATGTTGAAATATGACGATGAAATCAGTTTGTTCTATGTGGTTAATATTCCGGTTAATCAACATTCACGACGATTAAAATATGACTCGGTCAATAGTACAGCCAAAGAGGCAATGCTAATGAGCGATATTGCTATTTTAAATACGATTGCCAAGGATAATATTTCACTGTCATTACTTAACAAAGTTAATGGTTGTTATCGTAAATTTCTGCAAAATATACCTAAAGAAACACCTAGCTCCAAACAAAACATATGGTTTCATCAAGCAGTTGAAGGAGAAGAGACAATAAAATATATTCAATCCATTAAAGATGATTTGTATTTAGCCGTGCAAAATATACCTTATCAGGCGTCCCAACAGTTCAACTTAAAAAATGCATTTTTGAAACTATATCTTAATCACTTTCATCGCAATGTTGATCAGCAAAAAGACCATTCATCGATGATGCAAGCGATGTTTTTAGCTTTGAGTGATCATCAGAATTTAAAGGGCTGTAAGAGTGCCAACGAGCGTTTTAGTTATATTGAAAACTTAAACACGCTGTTTAAGTCTTATTTGGTTAATGGTCAGTCAAGTGTGTTAGCATCTAAGGTGGATACAATCTTAAAAGACTATCTGGAAAATCGTATAGATGATCATAACTTTTCTATGGCAATCCATAAGCTGAATGATCAGTATAATATTTACAATGCTGGAGTAACGCCTTCGTTAATAGATACGGGCACGCCAAAGTGCAGTACCTTGATACAAAAAATGGATGATAATCTAGGTGTAGGCGGTATAAATACCAACTATTTTGTTGCTAATTGTTATGAGAATTTTGCACAGAATCATGCAAGCAAAGTACAAGCTCACAGCGGCAATATTGCTCAAAGAGTAAATGCATTATTATCTGATAGTGCTAATTGGTTTTCTTGGCTTAAAAATAAAGTGATAAGCTTCTTCTCTTCTCGACAACCACTTGCGCAGTTAGATACTAATATCACTCAGTATACTCAAATGGGTCATGACTCAAGGACGACGTTGGGTCATGACAAAAATTAGCCCTGACCCTGTCACTCCTCTGACCCCGTCACCCCTTCTGACCCTGTCACTCTGCTGCTGTCACTCTGATTAAAAGTGTATTTTAAGAACTATTAGCCCTGATTTCGTCACTTTTAAATTGTCATTGCTAATGACAAATAAGTAATATTGTATATAATATCAAAAGGGTCGAATAACCAGTGGCTTATTGTGAAAATAATATTAGATACCAATGTGATATATAGTGCACTTTATTCAAAAAATGGTGCATCATACCAGATATTAACAACATCAATTGCCCATAACGCGATAATCACGTGTGTATCTGTTAGCTTAATATGTGAATATGAGGCTGTGTTAAAGAGAAGGTTTGAGCATGACTTTGTTGATCAATTTTTAAGGGCATACATTGATTTATCTGAAAAGGTCTTAATATCCTACAGATATAGACCAACTGGTTGTGACAATAAAGATGAAATGGTTTTAGAAGCAGCTATAAACTGTGCTGCTGATTATATTGTAACGCACAATATTAAAGACTTTAAGGGTGCAAAAAACTTTAATGTGGAGGTAATAACGCCACAACAATTTTTGAAAACAGTAAAGGAGATTTATCATGGCTAATTTTGCGCTAAGACTACCCAATTCAATCTATGATGATTTAAAGCAAGTTGCCGAGGCAGAAGGAGTTTCTATGAATCAGTTTATCATGAGCGCGGTATCCGAAAGAGTTGCGTTAGCCAAAATAATGTCCAAGCTCGGCGGAAATACCGTTAAGATGGCTCCAAATGATCTCATTGCATTCTTGGATAAAAATGTAAGTGATAATAAGCCTTTAAACAAAGATAAAATATGATCAATCAAGTGGAGCAAGTCAGGTGTATGCAATAGCAATAAAATTAGCCCTGACTCCATCCACTTTCCTGACTCCATCGACTTGATATGCCCGCCACTGCCCTGTAATTAGCTTTGCCTCATTACTTATTCAACTTTATTCACCGCTGTTTCACAGCTGATGTGACTTACTTTTGGCATTGCCCCAAAAGTAAGCAAAAACGCTAGCCTCACAAATTTCTTAACGTTTTTAAAGCAGGTGCTACGCAAACTCGTTGCACTCAAACAGTGCTAAGCACTTATCTGCTTTAAAAACTAAAATTTCCTATGGCAATCTTTCCGAATATCACTATGTCAATAAGCATTGATTGGCTAACTTGATGCCCATTAAAGTTTTGCGCCCAATACCATGGATGAGATTTTTGTATGTTTGAGTGCAACGAGTTTGCAAAAATCCCATGGTATTGGCGTTAACAAAACTTGTAGGGCGAGCTTTTTGGTGACTTTTTTGCGGGAAAAAAGTCACTGTCATCAGCCACGTTAGTGGCGGGCATAATATCCCCCTCACCCGCGCAGCGCAAGCTGCACGAGTAATCCCGCAAGGGGAGAGGTAATATCTGGCTTCGACTCACGCCTAACCAATGATGTAAGTCGTACCCTGAGCGAAGTCGAAGGAGAGATGATTAAAAGCATTTATTGATACTAATTGCTACATAAACGACATTAAAAAATACTTTCATCAAGTGCTAAAGCCTAATCTTATCAGCGTTTGTGTTGATATATCTTAAGCAATGAGAAATGATGACTAAATCAGGGTGTTCTGCTGTAATAATAAATAGAAAAAAGTCAGTAAAATAGATAATCACTAAGGAGCAAATTATGGCACGTGAAATTAATAACCTATCAAAACTATTTGGTTTGATAAAAGATGAAAAAGTCAAAGATTCAACAAATACTTTATATCCTATACTTTATGGCATATTAATTGAATATCAGCGTCTATCCGTTGAGGCTCAAACCAATGGTGGAAAAATATTAAAGGAAAGAATGGAAGGAATTGCTGAAGTATTTACCCAGATATGTGAAAAAAACAATCTGGATATAGGTGTCAGAAACGACTCCCAATATGAGGATCCAATAATTTCCGATGATATTAGTGAATATGTTGATAGACAGAAGGGCTCTCAATCAAATAGTGAGGATATCAATATTTTAAATTCCTCCTCAGAAAAGAGTGTGCGAACTGAGCAAGAAGAACATATAATTACAAATCCTATAATCACTGACTTAGTTAGACAATTACGCCTAAAGCGTGGTCAAACCCGTCAAGAAAACTATAATACTACTGCTTATGCTAATTTAAAGGATGCTATTATTGATCATCAAGTTGAGCAGGCTATAGCAAGCTTACCTAAATTAGAATCAAAAGATTTGCCTGAAGACCAAGAGTTAATGGATACATTAAAAGCTCAATATCAGCGTATTGCAAGATCTTATTTTGAACAAATTAATGTAGAAGATAGCGGTAACGCTAAAGCACGTCTGCTCAAAATGAGTGCTTTGAGGGGGATGATGGAGAGCATTTCCAATCATCAGAAATTAAATCCAAAAGATATTAAGATTATTAGCTTATCGCATACTGATATAAAAAGCTCTTTTGAAAATCTGAATATCATTTCCGAGAACGATAGCAAAGAGTATATTAGTGAAGACGATAATAATGAAACATTACCAATACCTAAGCTCCCTAGTACAAATAAAAGCTATACAGCGTTACATCCATTGCTGATAAGTTATCAGCAGCGTGATCAGAAATTTTATGACTATAAAAAAGAACTTTTAAAGCAACTTAATGAAAGGAATGATCAAGATTCTAGGGAGCTAACGACGCAAAGAGATGATCTATCAGAAAAAGTAAAGTCATTAGAAAATGATATTAAGACAGAGCAGAAAAATTTAGACAATCTAGAGAATTCTTATAATGATTACAAAGAAATTTTAGAGTTGCTTAACGAAGATGGATCTATTCGTTCTGATGTTAAAAGCACAGATAAAATACGTAAATTAGATAATTTAATGACTCGATATAATTCTGATAATACAAATACATTAAAACAAAGTATTAAAGATAAAATTTCACTTGGTATAAATTCTGAGTCGAAAGATATCTACATCAATAATTTACCTACTATCATTGATGATTGTAAACATAATTTAAGTCAAAAAGAGGTTGATTGTAATAGTATAAAGCTTCAATTAGAAGGGGTAGAAGAGAAAATAAACAATAAAAAAAATGATGTTTTAATTTTCAAGAAAGTCTCAGAAAATCAGCCTGTTAATATAGATAATTGCAGTGAAGCGAATAAAGAAAATGCTACTAACTACAATACCAGCCTACCTGTGGTCAAAAAAGCCATTGATGAACTAGAAAAACAAAAGCAACGTATCAAAGATAACTCAGGAATTACTCGAGTTGAAAAATTAAATGATTTGTTAGAAAAAATTAACAGCAACTCACTAGAATTGACAGGTAGGTCTTTTGATACAATTGTTGATACATTTAAATTAAATGATAAACGTTCGCATTGGTCAATGAATAATACAACAACCTATAATAACTTAAAAAAGCCATTACAAGATTATATAAAAAATTCTACTAAAGAGAACAAGGATGCACTATATGACGCGATCAATAATGATATTGAGCGACTGAAAGGAATCGCAAACGATAAAGATGTGAATTTTGGGGAATGTGAAACATACAAAAATGCACTAGAAAAGATTAAAGCAGTAGACAAGTTAATATCAGGGATTAAAAATGGTCAAGAGGTCAACACGACTGATATTTACAAGCATCGCAGTACATCATCTTTTGTAAACTGGGGAAAAACAACTACCGAAAAAAATGCTTCAGAATCAATAAAAAACTACCTAAGTTCACTTGAAGAATTATCTAAGGGTTCAGAGATTGTCTAAGGATGACGAGGCAACGGTAAGCCCGAGTCTAAAGTTCTACAGGTAAGGTAAAGTCTGAATTTCTACAATTAAGTTGAGTTTTAATTATTCCCCCTCATCCGCGCAGCTAAGCTGCATGAGCTCTCCCTCAAGGGGAGAGGTAGCTAATGCCATCATGACTAAATTTCGTCATGAGAACAGTTAAAAATGTTAAAAACACAAATAAATTTTAAGGAGCAAATATGTCAGCAAAAAGTGTCAAACCGAATAATGCCAACACGGATATGATAGAGTATATCAATGATCACGTTAACGTTAACGAAATATCACTTAATGATGAAAGTGTTATTGAAGGTAATGACTTGAATAACTCATTTGTAAGCGATGCTGGAGACGTTGAGGAATATTTTGTAAATTTCTTTAATAACAATCAAGCTCACAACCGTAACTATTCGTAATTTCAATGCATAAATATTAGTATTAGCTAGTATTAGGCAGAAAACAAAAAAGGAGAGTGATGCAGGCGCTGTATCAACAAGCTTTTGCTATTAGCACCAAGCTTTGATTTGATAGTATTAAGATAATCTATTGCTGTTGATTGTGCGATATTGAGTTTATAGGCAATTTCTTTGGTGGTACACCCCTCATAGGCGAGCTTAGCAATTTCTTTTTGCTTTTTTGATAGTGGTGCAATTTTTTGATCAGTATTTAATGCATTATAAAAATCAATCAGACTGCCTTCTTGAAAGCATGTTGAATTTGGCTTGAGATCTTGTCTATTTTCAAGGTGAGAGAGATTTAGATAAGTAAAGTCATGAACTGCTTTTAATTGATCAATATACTGTTTGAGGATATGATCAGAAGCAATTTTACTAATTTCGATTAAGCGGTTTTGATGATGCAATGGCAATATCATGTCAATGGTGTAATTATATTGCAACAGCACGGTCATATCATCAATTGTTTTGTGAATGACGATACGATATGGAATGTTGGTATATTGTAATTTGTTAAAGTAATTACTGATGAGATGTTGTGAGAAAATAGATTGCCAGCTGTAGCTTTCACCATCAAACATTTGATCAATCAGTAGACTAGGATCAATATCGAAAACTTTTGCTTGATAGTATGTTTTAGCATGTGTCAGATTGCTAAATGCTTTGGCTCTTTTTGATAACTTATCGCCATCATTGAATATGAAGTCAATTTCACTTAGGATGATGCCGTATTTTTGCAAGCGTCGCTGTACTGGTGAAATCAGTGGTTGCCATTTTAGGCTTGGTTGTAATAACTGATTTAAACTGGGTAATACCTTGCGCTGTCTTGATTGCATTCTATATCTGATTTTTTATTAATAAATTTGTATGAACGCAATCTATCATTGAAGCTAAGCGGTTAGAATGTATAAATTGTATGAAAATTGTAAGTAAAAAAACTACCAACGTGTTGGGATGCAGAAAATATAGCCTTTATGGCGAATGGCTTGGAAATATTGATGCTCGTCAGCATATGATTCCAAGCGACGTTTTAATCTTGAGACCAAAAGATCAATGCGCCGCAAAAATTCAGGATTATCAGTTTCACCGTATAAAATGGCGTGTAATTTCTCGCGTGATAGAATTTCAAAGTCATGTTGAATAAAAATGTTCATCAACAGTTTTTCTTTTTGTGTTAAGTGAATTTCATTGCCTTCAAAATAAAGCGAAAGGGTGGTTAGGTCAAAATGCCATTGATTAAAACGTACGATATTTGATGTTTTGTGTCCTAATTGAGTTACTGGCTTAAGTGATACATACTCTAGTCTCGAGCTTACTCGATTAATCAAATAATCAAACGGATCATGTAGTGCAATATAATCATCAGCACCATTTTTCAAACTGATAAACTCATGTTCTTGTGTAAAATCATAGACGATATAGCATAGATTATGTCGTGTTTTTAAGGTGCGCCATGTGGCAACTTCAGTTTTTAAAAAGTACTCAGCATGAATCAAGCAAAGTGAACCTTGCATCTGCATACGATTAATATCTTTTGGGGTTTTAGCAACAAATAAATTCCAGTGGTTTAGTGCCTGCATTTTGAGGTATATATCACTATTTTTTGGATTATTGTCACCGATAAAAACAATATGTTGTTTCATTGTAAATCCTTTTTACCTTAACGTTTGTTGACACCCATCGTAAATGACTTTGCCATTAAATATCGCAAAATGATTCACGATGGGTATTATTTTTCTGGGGGTGAGCATATTTTATCGACAGATTGATTTTGAAATTACCCCAATTTTTGAGGGGTATAGAAGAGCGTATAAATTATGTTTTAGGCCATTGCTGAGCAGCATGTAGCAGGCGAAGTATTTTTATCATATGCTGATTTTCTTGATAGACAACGATATAATTTGCCCACACAATGAGTTCTCTTGTGCGTTTTACTCGCCCAGGACGTCCGATTTTTGGAAATTTGATAAGATGAGATATTTTAAAGTCAACCTCATCTTTAAGTTGCTGCGCAGCATCAGGGTTATCATTTGAAATGTAATTGAGAATAGCAAAAAGATCAGCGCGTGCTAATTCATGCCATTGTATTTTAACCATGGTTGCGTTTGTTATTGATTAAGTTTTGTGCCTCGCTCATTATGCTGACGTGTGGGATTGTTAAGTTCGTATCAGTGAGTGCCTCTTTAACTTTAGCTTTAAACCAGAGGTCATGAGTCTCAAGGTCAGTAGTTAACCCTATGGGTAAACCACCTTCTTTTGTAATGCGTGTTAGCAAAATACGCACTGCATCAGATAGAGTTAAGCCAATGCTAGACAGTTTCTCAGCTGCATCAGCTTTTAGATGATTGTCGACACGAACATGTAACATTGAGGTATTAGCCATAAGTTTATTCCTGATCAAAATATGTGTTTGCTAGTATAGGTCTCAAATGAGATACATGCAAGTTTTTCCTAGTTATCTTCAAATGAGCGATTAATAGAATTTATGTCATTAAAAATGCGTTGAAAACGGTAATGCTTTATATGATTTAGCTTACGATAAGATGTCATTTTACTGCATAAAAGAAAGTGTGTGTTTTGTATTTGTTATTATCATTTTGTAGCAGATAGGTTAGATGAGAGATCATAACGATGTTTAAATTTAAGCGAACAAAAAAGCTATTACAGAATGCCTTTATGATTGATGCGATTAAGCAGCAGCATAATGTATTAAAGCGTTTGCTAATCTTGCCATTTATAGCGTTGACAAGGGTGAGTCAACAAAGTGTAGATAAGGAGAAAATCAACAAAACACTAACCGATGAAATATTATATAATCAATGCTTAACAGCCTTAAAATATCGTTTTTATTTCTTCTTGATATTATTTAGTGGGGGTGTTGGGTATTTTGGTTATCTCGTTATTGAAACACATGCTGTTTGGCAAGCTACTTTAATGATGCTAATGCTCAATGTCATTTTGTTTTTGTATGTGTTTCGTTATCACATGTGGCTAACGCAGGCAAAGCACAAATTAAAACATCTGTCTTTAGCTGGATATTTTAAAATCTTAAGTGTTCGACTTACAGCGGACAAGAAGCAGCAACAATCCTTAGCGGAGGATGATGACTACCAACATTTAGCTAAAAACAAAGGAAATAATAAATCAAAAAAGGCAAAAGGGAGTTGAAAAATGAGTATGTGGGCACCCGCGAATCATGACAAGTCAATTGATATTCTACAGCAGTTTTTAACCGGAGGGATGCCGTTTTCATTACACGACGCTTCGTTAACGCTTTTTCAGCACATCATTTATGGATTCAATATTGGCATGTTATCGATTGGCATGGTGTTGTTTGGCTATATTTTATTTGCCGGTACGATTCATTCAGCGCGCGATGGTGTGTTTTTAGGCAAAGATTGGGATAGTTATTGGTTACCACTAAGAACGGTATTTGGCGCCATTGCTGTGATTCCCACCAAGTCGGGCTATTGTATGGCGCAGTGGGCGATATTTAATTTAGTCAGTATGGGGGTAGGTTTTGCTGATCACATTTGGCAAGATGCTTATAAAGCGGCATCTAAAGGTTCTCAGGCGGTAATTCCTAGTGGACTATCACAACAGATTATTGACCAAAATGCCTATTTTTTATTACATGGATTTGTAATTAATGCTTATGCAGCGGCACAAGAAAATAAGGTGATTGATTGCGCATCTGACACAGATAAAACCTTACAGATGACCCTAGCCGCAAGCGATAATAGCCAACCATTACAGAAGTGTCGATTTAGCTATGATGTCTCGTTAAATGGTGTTAATAAATCAAGCATCAATCAATTGCTTAATATTTGGCAGCCCGATGATCAATCAAATGATAATCTTGAGAAATTTTTACCGCAAGATAGCGGTGGCGTGAGTAATTTTTTGGTCAATAACTTTAGTCAATGTATCCAGTTGGGTAATAGTGTATGTGGTGCGGTGCTTAATGATGACAATAGCCAATTAAGTTATTATCAGCTAGGTTTGGGAGATATGACGGTAAATGCTGATTATTTATTGAAAGCCAACAGTCAAGATCAATATTTAGATACTTATCAAGATCAAATCGGAAAAACGCATCTAAAGATTGCCTCTCAAGCTCAGTTTACTGCACAGTTAAATAGCCTTACAACGGATAACCCCTTTGCCAAGATGGATATTTTTATACCTAATTCAACCGATGCAAAGCTTTTATCTAGTTATAGTGGTGATCTGATTTATGCGATACAGCATCATGATATTCCAAAGCAATCTACGGATAATATCAAAAGCACTTGGTGGGATGCTGATCAAAAATATTTATTTTTGGATCAAATGCTTGAGAAAAATATTCAAGCATTGCAGCAGGCATTTAGTCAGATCAGCAAAAAAATGCAAGTCACGTCAAGTGATACACAAATTGCCACTATTATTTCTAATATTTATCTGCAAAAGGTGTTGGCACAAACTATTTTTAGTAATACAGCACTTAAGCCTGATAATCATGGTGTTTATAATATTAATGGCTTAAGCACTTTGCCATCATCTATTCCAGAAAGTAGCAATGTCTTAAAAGGGATTGCTAATGTAACACAAGAAAATGCCCCAGATCTTTGGAAGTTAATTGCCAGTGGTCAGCTGCAAGCTGGATCAATGCAGTCCACTTTAGACTTTATCGGCAAGGTATTTGGTCAATCCTCAGATCAGTATACCTTGGCTAAAGAATCTATTAATAATGGCTTATCCGCCAAAGCACAGTCTTATATCCAAATGATTATGAGTATCGCTGAGCCATTATATAAGGAAAATCAACAAGAGGCGCAAAATTTATTAAATAATTTAATTAATCTGATGACGTACTTTGACATCAATGGTGTGAGCTTTATTCAACCGAGTAATAGCATGAGTGACAATACTTCTGACGTTGCTAAAGATGCGGTAACTGCAATTTTAAATAGGTTATTTAAGAGTCAAGACTCTTCGGCAAATCAAGCCAAAGATGATACGACAAGTATTTTAGACGAAATTTATAAGTTTGGGGAAAACAAAGATAACGGGGGATATAACCAAGGTTCATATATTCAACAATTACAGAATTTAGGGCGTGATATGATCAATCGTGCACTGAATGCTTATCAGAACACCTATCAGTACTTTGCCTCAAAGCTTAATGATTTACAAAATGCTCAAAAAAGAGCAGCGTGGGCATCGTTTGGCTTAAATACAGGGGCTTTAGCACTTGGTACGGCAGGAGCTGCAACCTCGGCATTTGCTATTTTTAATAATGAGCCTGGATTTGTCGGAATGGCGCTGCAGGGAACGGGTAAATTACTACAGGGAACAGCCAGTTTAACGATGCAGACGCAAACTGCAATTTCAGTCATGAGTTTGTATAATTTAATGCTGCAAATGATGTATTTGCCAATATTGTTTGTTATCTTAAGTCTTATATTTATCAATGGCATTATGTTTTCACTGGTTTTACCCTTGGCACCTTTTTTCTTCTTCTGGGCGGGTAAAATTGCTTGGCTGTTATTGGTTGTTGAAGCATTTGTTGCAGCTCCTTTTGTGGCACTTGGAATGGTGTATCCTGAGGGACATCAGGTCTTTGGAAAGTCACAACCAGGCATTCAAATGGCAGTGAATTTATTCTTTCGCCCAGTATTGATGATCATTGGTTTAGTGACTTCTGTTGTATTAACCTATGTTGTCGTCAAGTATTCAGTTCAAGCTTTTCATGGCATTGTGAGTAGTATGAATTTAATTGCTGTGGACTATACGGCGACTGATAATATTTCATCTGGTGTCATTGCTTTATTTACGATCTTTGTCTTTGTTAGCTTCTTGGCAATTGCGTTTAACAAATGCTTTTCAATTATCTACTTATTACCAGATAAAGTCTTGCAATGGGTTGGACACTCCGGTGGCGAGCGCGCCGGTGAGCAAGAATTTCAGCAAATTAAATCAGGCACAGAAAGTGGCGCACAACAAGCCAGTCAAGCCGGACAAAAAAGTGCTGATGAAGGGTTATCAGCACGTAAAGGGCATGTTATGGAATCCGGTAGAGCGATATCAGGTGTGGGAGAAGCAGCAACTGGTGCTTTAGGGGGTGATAGCAATGCTAAGTTGGCAAGCAGTTACGCAAAACAAAAGCGTCAGCATGATGATGAAAATGGTGCCAAGGATAACTATGAACAAAAGAATTAATAACTTAAAGAGTAAAGATCGTGAGTAAAACTGAAAACAGCAAGAACAGGAATCAATCACTTGATGACAGTGTTTCAAAAGAAAATAATCAAAAGAATCTAACTGATAACAAGATAAGTGATAGTAATACACAGATCAAGTCAGATAAAAATAATATATTAGATGATTCAGATGTATATGAGCAAGATGGCAAACCTAGAAGTCCATTAGAAAAAAAAGTACGTGAAATTTTAAATGAACAAAACTATGGCACAGCGCCAGAAGTAGGTGAACGCCTAAGAAGACAGCTTAATTTTGATATTAATACATTCTTTAGAAGTAAGCGCCTAGTTTCAGTGCCTAAAGAACTATATAACTCGCCATTATTTTTAAATAAGTTTGCTTATCTAATTAGTGAAGCCTTGGTCAATAAAAATGCTAAAGATCAAGTACTATTGATTCCAACGGATCAAGCTAAGTTAACGCAAGTTGCTAAAACATTAAGAGTGGAAGCGTATAAGGCACAAAATGGGCATGATTATCTTGAGCATTTTGATCACACTCAAGAGGAACGTCATAACTATTTGGTGATAGATACACGAGGACAAGATACACATAAATTAGCACTTGGCAAAAACAAACAGTTTAAGTTATATCGAGATGACCATCATCAAGGTGGTTTCTCATTGCGTTTTCCACAAGGTAAATTTCATAAGGAAGCCTTGGCTCAAGCGATTATGCTCGAAGCTGGATATCAACCATATGGTACATTAAAAAATCTAAAAAATGATGCATTGACAGCTATCTTAGATCAACTGATTGAACAGGGCGTTGATATCTCGGGTTTAAAAGTCGAGGGCAACGCCAATCAACATGCTATTTTAAAGAATAAGCAAATTGAACAAGCCAACTTTCAAGAGAAAGTCATAAAGCAAATTAATAATGAGGTGATTTATAAAGATCAAGGTGTGGAAAAGCTTACTTATCCTGCATATAAGCTTAAATCTGAAGCGCAAAGGAGACTTGATGGAACACATTCTCCAGAAGCAGTAATTGAGAAATTTGTGCAAGCCTTAGTCCAAGAAATGAATCACGAGCTTCCAGCGTAAATTATTTTGTAATGGATTCAAGTTATTTGAGGTGGTCTTTGAAAAAATCGCAAAGTGTGGAAGTTGAATAAAAATAAAAGATGAGGAAGAAATGAAACGGATACTATTGGCACTATTGATCTCAATAGTGGTATTGATGCAACAAAGCTATGCAGATGATGGCAGTGGGCGGCAGGTGTTTGAGCTGATGTTTACTATGGACCCTCAGTCGCAACCTGAAATTAAAAAAGTTGATGTTGAGGCAGTTAAAGATGGTGATTTGGAAAAACTCAATACAGAGAATCATTATTTATTATGGAATAATAATCAGGAAACTGCCGAATATAAAGTGACCTTAACGTTGAATGATGACAGTCAATTTGTATTTTACTTAAACCCCTTTTGGGATAATTATGCTAATGATTATCCAAATGGTACATCATACAATTATGGTCTCAGTTGGATGTTAGGTATTTGGAATTCGGCGAAACAGTCAATCAATCAAAGTAATCTTAGCTATAATTTTAAATCCTACAGTGGGCGTTATTATATTGATAACAGCTTGCTAAAACATATGACATTGAATGTTTATGAAACAGTTAGGCCGGTTATACATGGACAGTGGCAAGAGAATAGTGATTTTATGCCTGCAGCTGATTTGCATCAATTTAATGCATGTGATAAACATTGGTCTGGTCAAATTGATGATAACACGCTCGAATGCATGATTAATCCTAATGATCAAAAGAAATACCAAATGTATTTTGTAACTGTTAATATAGCCAATCTGTTTATGGGAAACGCCAAGGAATATCTGCTTGGTTTCGCACATAATAATGGCATGATTAGCTGGCAGCAAAAGTCAGAACAAGATTATGGTAAAGACGGTTCAGCAACTAACAAACTCTATTTTCAGGCATCTTATAATCAGCAGCCATTTTGTAAGGTGTATATGAGTGATGACTTATCAAGTATTACCTCAGTTGAGCAAATACAATATGCACCGATTAGTTGCAGTTACCAATCGGACTATTATGAGCCAAAGTTTATTTTTGCCTGTAGCGGTAGCAGTAGTCTTGGGATGACAGCTGATAATCAAAGTGCCTGTGGCTGGATCAATAATGATAATATTCAATCGCAAGCATTTAGTAGTAATATTAATCAGTTATAAAATATATCAATACCAAATGCTTGCTATATCAGGGTTTGCGTCTTGTTTTTCATCAAAACTTGTCAAAGTGAATTTTGCAGCATTTCTCAAGCACGATTTGACATGATTATAATCAGCTATAAATCGTAACATTAGTCACATAAGCTTAGGTGAAGTAAATCGATGAACAACAATATGAATGAATCATTAACCGCAATATTACAGCATTTACTGAATAATTTGCGTGTGCTTGTCCTACCACAAAAGGAGGACGAGCTTAGTCTGTTATTCACTTTGTCTAGTGTAATCGGATTTATTCTTTTATGCGTTTTTATCAATCGTTTAAGAATGCACTGTAAGCCGCATCATATGATGAGACATTACTCGCCTTGGGGTACGGTGATGTATTTATTTTCAGGGGCTTTTTTATTAAGTCTTGAGGCAATTATTCAGCTCTTGGTCAAAAGTCTTTTTGATAATGATTGGCAGCCCGATAGTATTTTTAACTATCAACCGATTACGATTAATAACGACCCATTATGGGGGAGTATTAGTCAGTTGTTTTTCGCCTGTATGGTAATCATTGGCATTGTCGCTATTTTGCGTGGGTTTATCTTGGCAGTAAAGTTGGGTGAAGGACAAGATGGCTCAGTTGGCAGAGTGCTTACCCATATTATTGCTGGTGTGGTTGCTGTTAATGCCATCAATGTAGTGAGTTTAATTAATTTATTTTAACAAGGAGTCTAATCAAGATGAAAAATATGTATAAAGTAATACAAAAACTTATGTGGTCAGCTATAAGTTTTTTGCTATGTATAAGCGTGAGTATTGCAGGAGATAATCCTCCAGTTGATGTAGAAGGGTTTGGTAAATGGGCAGGTGATGTTTCGACATTATTTACCCAAATCAAACAATTTTTAGTATTAGTTTGCTTGGTGATCGGACTTTGGTATTTGATCATGGGGTTGCTTCAGCTTAGAAAGTCACTGACACCACAAGGTGCTCAACAAGATATTTTAAAACAAGCTTTTGGACATATTGTGGTTGGTGTGATTTTAATTAGTATTGTTGCCTTTGTGCAGATGTTTCAAAAGTCTGTTGTCCAAAATGCAGGGAGCAACGAAGCGCGCACTGCTGCAGTATTTAATATTCCGGATGCTACTGGCGGTACGGGTGGGATATCCCCTGATCCTACAAATTGATTCAAGTAATAAATCAAAGACAAAAGGCAATTTCAATATGAAGGGAAAGTTATTTTTTTTGAGTATTATAACTGTGCTTACCTCAGGTTGCGCAAGTAACTCAAACCAAAGTATTGACTTACAAGCTCAGCAGCTAGAAATAAATGGCTTTATGCTTAAATCTCTTGATCAATCAGCGCAAACCATCAGTCAAAGTGTGAATACTTTAAATACGTATAATGCGATGCGTTTTCCAAAAGTTGATCTGCCATTGGCACAAGTCCCTGATGAGGTTTTGGCACAAAAAGTTACTTTAGTTTGGAATGGTCCAATACAACCTGTGATTGAGAAATTGGCTAAAATTGCAGGGTTTACCTTTCAAGTGTATGGTAACCCGCCAGCCATTCCGATTGTCATTGTGCTTAATCAAGCCAACGATTGGCAGAGTATATTGGATACCTTAAGAAGTATTGATGTGCAGACCAAAGGTGGAGCCAGTATCTATGTCAATGCTAAAGAGAAAATTATCAGCTTGAGGTATCAGTAATGGCAGTAGTGACCAATGCACAATTGCTTAATAACATGTATCAACCAAGTGCTTATGTCAGTAAGCTACCAGATTTGACGATTCGTCAAAAGGCGATGTTAGATGCGGCAAAAAACTTAGGGATTCAATCCGGCTTATATTGGGCGTCTCAGACAATTGATGATCAGGAAAATACACTGAAAAATAAATTGAATATGATTTATAACTTCTCTAGTTTGATGCTCAATGACTATGTCGTGCCACCGGTGATTACACAGGAGAACAATCTGGTGAATATCAGTGACAATGTCATTCGTTTTGGTAGTCAACGTTATCGGATTATTAAAAACGCTTATTTTTCAACATCGGCACCTAATTGGCGATCTTATCTGTATATGGATTACCCTCAACCTGATATGCCTGATAAGAGTCTATTGCCGCAAACCAAAGATGAAAAAAAACAATGGGATAATGCAGTAACCCAAGGTTGGCATTTAGGTATTCATCAAGCACGGGTGATTTTCCAAAGCAATCTTAATGAGTTGACTCAGGATTATGCGGGAATGGTGCTGTTTCACCAGCTGCTGTTACAACATATGGTTAGCTTACCTTATGTTCAAAAGCAGAATCATGGCATTACCGGTGATAAAAATAATTTGGTCATTAATGATCATAGTTGGCAAATTAAAGCAGATCCCCAATTTGAAAAAGCCTTTAAATTATGGGCGCCTTTGATGAAAGCAAAGCAGCACACTGACAATACTAAATAATTGAAGTTACGCACTTTACCTGTTGCTTGTACCCTGAGCGCAGTCGAAGGGAAATATAGCGACAACGATGGCTTCGACTAACGCTCAGCCAACGGTGTAAATCGCTCCCTGAGCAAAGTCGAAGGGGCGAAGTCAAATGGGTAAAGCAGTGATGGCTTCGACTAACGTGATAGAGGTAATAAATCAAATAGAAAAAATGGAAAAAATAGAAAAAATGGAAACATTAAAAATAGATGATCACTATCTTCATGAGCATGAGTTTAATCAGTTGTTAGTGACGTGTGCTAAGGCGCATGCAACAGATATTACTTTGCAAACCAATGCACCGATTTTAGTTTTGCGCCATAAAAAACGCCTGCACCAAAGTGCCAGAGTGCTATCTGTGCAAGAACTAGAAGATATCGCGCAATTGATTTATGGCGCTAATGCCATTGCCCATTTACATGCGGGCAATGATATTGACACTACTTATGTGTTAAGATCAGCAGGTATTCGTTGGCGTGTTAATATGACGGTTTGCCAGCAGCAGAGTCACTTTGGCATCAGCATTTCTTTGCGGTTAATCAAGAATCAAATCATCCCACTTCAAGCACTTGATTTACCCGTTGAAGTTGTTGCTAAATTAACGCATTTACAAGGGCTTACGATTATCTCAGGGGCAACAGGAAGTGGTAAAAGTACGTTAATTGCAAGTATTTTAAAAGCACAACAAGCATCTTCTTTTGTGCATAAGATATTAACCTATGAATCACCGATTGAATATACGTTTGATAGTCAGGCAAATGAAGCGCTTGTCAGTCAAACACAAATCCCAGATTTGCTACCTGATTATCGATATGCGGTATTTAATGCAATGCGTCGCTTTCCTGATGTGATTATGTTGGGCGAAACACGTGATTTTGAAACATTAAATGCGTTAATTGAAGCGTCATTAACAGGGCATGCATGTATTACCACAATACATGCTAATAATGCCGCTGATGTCTTTTATCGCATGCTATTAATGGTGCCGATTGCCCAAAGAGAAGCATATTATCGCCAGTTAATTAGTAGCATGTCACTTATTATCTGGCAAATGCTTATCCAGCTGATTGATGGTACGTTAGTGCCGATACAGCAGAGTGTGGTGTTTGATCATAAGTTGAGATCTGCTTTATTTGAGTTATCAATGCATGAGGGCGTGAGTTATATCCGTCAGTATCTTGATACAAGAGAATCAATATTAAATAAAATCATGGCTTATTATCAGCGCGGACAATTAGTTGAAAATGACTGGCAGTACTATCAGCAAATGTATAACCAGAGTGTGTAATGCTAAAGTATTTTGAGGAGATTTTAACATGGCAAATAATAATTATCATTGGCGCAATAGCGCGCTAACGCCAAAGCTTTTATTTATTAATGCTTATATGGCATTACCGTTATTGTTAATGGCAGTGCACTTTTGCCAATGGACTATCATTATTAGTGTTGTTTGTGGCGTGTTTTTTCTATTGTGTGAGCTGTTTAAGTACTCACCTATAGGGCTTTGTTTAAAATGCCGAAGCCTACTGGTTGGTAACAAAAAGGTCATTAATGATGATTAACTTTAGGGGGGTAACTAGGGCGCAAGAAACCAATGCTGCATCGACGATTCGTGATACACGATCATTGACCAAGCGCTTTGTAAGCTTTGTATTAGAGCCTGCTAATAGTATTGCTATCTTGATTTTTCTGTTATTAATTATGCTTATTATTCCACAGGTGTTGGTGATATTAATCTGGTTGCCATTAGCACTGTCTTTCGTGATATTATCGCAAGCACCTAAGTTGCCATTTAAATTACCATTAGGCACACATTATAAAGATTATAATAATGCACTTCCTGGGCAGATTAAACCAGGCAAAGCCAAAGGCATTTACTTTTTTGGCAATGAAAAAGGAAGTAACCATGAGCTATGGTTTAGCAATGAAGATATGCGTACGCACGCGCTTATTTTTGGTTCAACAGGTAGTGGTAAAACAGAAACTTTGGTCTCGCTTGCTTATAATGCGCTTGTTCAGGGGAGTGGTTTTATTTATGTTGATGGAAAAGGTGATAACGCACTGTATGCTAAGATTTATTCGATGGCACGCTATTTAGGGCGTGAAGATGATTTATTGGTGATTAACTTTATGACTGGCGCCAAAGACATTAGTACCAGTGATAATAAAGATGAAAAATTATCAAATACCTTAAATCCTTTTGCGATAGGATCATCGGATATGCTCTCACAACTTGTGGTGAGTATGATGTCATCAGAGTCATCAGGGGGTGGCGATGGCGATATGTGGAAAGGGCGAGCAATATCCTTTGTTGAAGCATTGATGCGTATGCTCGTTTATCTTCGAGATCAAGGTTATTTGTTGTTAGAGGCTAGTTTGATTCGACGTTATTTTGTTTTAGATGTTGTTGAGAATTTTCTTTATAACAAACAATTGATCAATCATGAAGGTCAGAATATTACTTTTGAGGGAGAGCTTCCTTTGGCGGTAACCGATCCGATGCATAACTATTTAGCAACCTTACCGGGCTATCAAGTTAAAAATGTCGGTGGGCAGTCTGATAAAACCTATGAACAACATGGTTATATTACGATGCAGTTGACACGTATTTTTGGCTCACTTGCCGATGTTTATGCGCATATTATGAAAACAGAGCTAGCTGAGGTTGATTTTAAAGATGTCGTATTAAATCGTCGAATATTAGTGGTGTTGTTACCGGCATTGGAGAAGTCACCTGATGAGTTAGCTAATTTAGGTAAATTGATTATTGCCTCCCTCAAAGCAATGCTTGCTTCAGGGCTAGGCAATAAAATCGATGGGCATAGGCGTGAAGTACTGGATGCCAAACCGTCTAACTCTGATACGCCATTTTTATGTGTGTTAGATGAATATGGTTATTATGCGGTTAAAGGTTTTGCAGTGGTGCCAGCGCAGGCGCGATCATTAGGCTTTTCAGTAATTTTTGCCGGACAAGATTTACCAGCATTCCAGAAAGCATCAAAAGAAGAGGCTGCATCCATTTGCGCTAATACTAACATCAAAATATGTATGAAGCTTGAAGATCCGCAAGAAACATGGGAGTTCTTTAATAAAACGGCAGGAGAAGCGTATTTAACCGCTGTCAAAGATTTTAATATGGGGGATCAGGGTGATGCCTTGGGCTATCGAGATACTAGAACAGCAACGGTTGAAAAACGTAGTCGTATTGATCTCATGGATTTGAAAGATCAGCGTGAGGGAGATGCGCATATTTTCTTTAGATCACAAATTATTCGTAGTCGTATGTTTTATGCCAATCCCAAGCAAACCGATGAGATTAAAGTCAATCGATTTATTAAAGTTCCACCATTAACACAGGATAAAGTGCAGCGGATAAAAGCTATATTGAGCTATTCACCCAATATTGATAAAGACATCACGTTAAGTCATCAATTGGGCGATTCACTCAAAGAGATTTTTAGCAAAATGGTAGTAGATGAGGAAATAGATCAACAAGCGCTAGTGCAACAAAGTAATGATGCATTAGCTCAAAAAGAGCAATTATTAACAGATAATATCGCTCAGTTGATTATAGAACTTGAGCATGATGCAACAATAACAAATGAGCATGGTCAGCATGAGGTGCATGATGCGTTATATCGGCATATTCCGTTAAGTGCACGTTTGGACAGTGCATATTATGATGTCTTGCATGCTGATTTTAATGATGCGCCGGTGTCAGCGGAAAAAATCATGCGTATGACGCATTATTTTGCTTTGCAACAAGGGGTTCATCCAACAAAAATTAATGCGCTTCAAAAGCGTTTATTACATCAATTAAAACAAGGGAGTACTTTAAAATATAGTCCATGCCAGTCAATGGATGAGGTGTATGAAAAACTCTCTCAAGTGACAGAAGTTTATGGGGTAAAACATCAATGAGTATTTGTGAGATATTGTGTCAGTATTTTAGTACGTATCATTCAGAGATCGATTTTGTATATAACAGTACACACTATGATCTTAATGAGCTGTTTGCAGAAGATGGTTTTCTACCACGCATGATTCATTCTATTGAGGGAAATTATAAATATGTATTTAACCGCAAGCCTGCGGTGAATTTTGTACGTAAAGCTGATGCTTTATGCTTAGAGGAAGTTTCTTTTACAGATGATCAAGCACAAAACTTGATTCTGGTGATGTATTTAATCGATCTTGTGGAGAGATGGATTACAGATGATAAAATTTGTCAGAATAACAAAATAGATTTGAATTTAGTCTAACACTAGTCATATCATACAATTGCGGTCTGTGCTTTTTTTGTCTATGCTTTTTTTTATGGATGTTGCAGTTGGTGCATGAGATCATGCAAGATAAAAAAATCTTAGTCATCGATGACAATATTAAGCTTAATGAACTGATTACAAACTTCTTGTCTGATAATGGGTTTAAAGCTCGCTCAGCCCATAGTGGTGAAGAGGGGCTTTTTTTTGCTAAAAGCTTTGCGCCTGATTTGATTATTTTGGATGTTGAAATGCCTGATTTGTCAGGTTATGAGGTGTGTCAGCTATTACGCGTAGAATATCAAGGCGTCATTTTGTTTTTAACTTGTCATACCGATCCTGATGATGAGTTAAAAGGATTGCAACTCGGTGCGGATGATTACCTTAAGAAGCCTGTATTGCCAGAGGTTTTACTGATGCGTGTTAATAAAATTTTGGAGACTACTTTCAACTCATATGAAACTGCTACAAAAATTGTCTTTGGAATGCTCGAGGTTGATTTAAATAACTACACAGTGAGTTATGCAAATAAGCAGTTGGACTTAAGTGCTAAGGAGTTTGAGTTGATCAAAATTTTTGTTCTAAACCCGAATAAACTTTTAAAGAGAGAGCATCTTTATTTAATGCTTAAAGGTGTTGAGTATGATGGTGTAGATCGTTTTGTTGATGTGATGGTATCAAGATTGCGTCAGTATGTTGATGATAATGCTAAAAATTCTAGCAAAATTAAAACCATTTGGGGGAAGGGCTATATTTTTTGTACGGATGCGTGGGAGTAATGAGCTTATGCTGAAATTTATTCTACGACAATTATTGGTATATTTGTCTGTGATGATAGTGATGACCATTTTTGTGGTTGCATCAAGTACCTATGTTGGCTTTAGAATTAATCAACAAAATGCACAGATGAATGCGGCAGGTGTCTTTAGAGCATTGGAAGCTGAGTTTCAAAAAGTGCCTGAAAATCAATGGGCAGACATCATTGATAAACTAAAAAGCCAATACACTCGACCACTGTATTTACGCCACTTTGATCAACTACCAAAAGATGTACAAGCACAAAAAGAAGCTTTGTACTCAGGTGAAATCTTGTTTGATTATAATAACCATGACTATACCAATAGTTTTGATATGTTTAAGCCAAGTATGATTTATCAACGTGTGCTTAATAGTGATCTATTTTTTGCATTGGAAAAACGCGCACCCGAGATCATAGAGTATCAGAAAAATAATGCATGGATTCACCAGCTGGCGTATAACAAATTTAAAGACACGCCAGAGTACCAGTGGAATACAGTAATTGAATATATCAAGAAACAATACCAAGTTAATGTGGTGATCAAAGACTTATCAAGTTATACACAACAAGAACAGTATGATATTAGAAAGTGGGGCTACTTCCCGACGGAACCATTTCACGGTGTACAAGGATACATTCAGTTTCTATCACCCAATCCAAATAAAGTAATTATTATTGGACCTTATCGGGATAACTGGATTAAGCTGCATCCGCACGTTTATGCAGTGATTATTGATGCGATTTTGTTGGTATTTTTAACGCTTATTATTGCTTATCCACTCTATCGAGATTTAATTAAATTAAAATCTCTGGCACAAAGCTATGGCAAGAATGACTTTGATAGCGATATTCGATTATCCACTAAGTCTGTACTATGGTCAGTCTATCAGACACTTAAGGGAATGGGTGAAAGCATACAATCTTTGATAAAAAAACAAACGGTTTTTGCCAATATGGTTGCGCATGAAGTTAAAACACCTCTTGCTCAGGTGCATTTTACGCTAAGACTATTAGAGAATGCTAAAAGCGATGAGGAAAGAGCAAAGCATATCTTGTCGATCAAAGAAGATATTATGCAAATCGATCATTTGGTTAATCAACAGCTTGATTACTCAAAGTATAGTTATGTAAACTTACCGCTGAATATCGACAATATATCATTGTCTTTGTTGGTCGAAGAAATCGTTGCCACCCATAGTAATACATATACAAGTAAAGTTTGGCATTTTGCTTCAGAGCCTTCAGATATAAGTGTTTTATTAGATAAATCAGCAATGCAAAAAGTGTTAAATAATTTGCTAATTAATGCTTATAAATATGGCGGCGATGTGATCGATGTATCCGTTGCTACGTCTGATAACGATGCAGTGATTAAAATTACCGATAATGGTCAGGGGTTTACTTTTGATATTGAAAGCGCATTAAATCAGCCATTTACACCTGAGTCAAAGCAAAGTAGTGGCTTAGGTTTGGCAATTGTTTGGCGCATTATTGAAGCGCATCATGGGCTCATTGCGCTTAGTAATATCCCTCACGCAGTGACATTTGAAATCAGATTGCCCATAGCAAAGTGATCATGCCAATATCAATCTTTATTTGAAAATATATAAATACTTTCTACACTTAAGCATGAACAGGAACCGAAGTAAACGGATGTTTTCTTATAAGCTAAAGTAGAGGTACAGGCTATGAAAAAAATAAATTTTACACTTTGTATATCGCTGTTTGGTCTTCTTTGTATGCCGGTATTTTCTCAAAGCGATCAAGTAAATCAAGTAAATCAAGTCGGGCAAAGTCTAGAAACACAAAAGCAGATTGATAAGCTATCACGTAGTATAGGCTTGGTAAAACAAGCTTATGTTGATGAGTTAACGGATGAAGAAATTCTTGAAGGTGCGATTGATGGCATGCTGCACTCGTTGGATCCGCATTCACGATTTTTGGATGATGATGATTTTGAGGATTTGCAGATGTCAGTGCATGGTGAGTTTGCTGGTCTTGGTATGCATGTTAGTGCTGAGAATGAACGTATCAAAGTTATATCGCCGATTGACGATACGCCTGCACAGCGCGCCGGTGTCAAAGCAGGGGATTATATTATCAAAATCAACGATATCAGTGTAGCTGGTTTAACCTTGGATGAGGCGGTGAAGAAAATGCGTGGACAACCAGGAACTGAGGTATCAATCACCTTATTGCGACCTAAAGCGCCTAAGCCAATTAAATTGTCATTAATACGTGAAAATATCAAGCTAGACTCGGTTAAGTCTGAGATTGTGGCAGAGGACTATGGCTATTTAAGAATTAGCCAATTTCAAGGCAACACTGCAGAAGAGTTAAAGCAAAATATCGATAAATTGGTCAAAGAAAATACACATTTAAAAGGCTATGTATTGGATTTACGCAATAATCCTGGTGGGCTTTTAGATGCTGCGGTGGCAGTCAGTGATACTTTTTTACAAGTGACACCTGCAAATCCTAAAAAGATTGTTTTTACTAAATCACGTAATCCATTGGAGTCCATCACAAGTTATGCAGTAAGTGATGATTATACCCATGGTCTACCGATGGTTGTTCTGGTGAATATGGGCTCAGCGTCAGCATCAGAAATTGTCGCAGGCGCGTTGCAAGATCACCAAAGAGCGGTGATTGTTGGCGTTAAGACATTTGGAAAAGGGTCTGTGCAAACAGTTATCCCTATTTCAGAAACCAATGCGGTGAAGCTAACAACAGCACGATACTACACACCTAACGGTGTTGCTATTCAATCAAGAGGGGTTATTCCTGATGTCATTATTGATGAGGAGGAAATTGATTTATTAGCAGATAAGACTAAAGGCGATAAAAACGATAGCGATAATCTAGATTTTGTTTTTGATGAAAGTAGCTTTGAGCATGCCATTGTCTCAAATAATGATGTTCAAAAGGATAAAGCAACAAAAGAAGCGCTGGCAAATTATAAGAAGGACTATAAAAATGCGCAAAGTCTACTGCATAAAGATAAGCAGTTAGCGCAAGCCATTAGTATATTGAAGGTCTTAAATGCGATGAATAAAATGCCATCAAATAATGCACTAGCGAATGCATAAATCAAAAAGTCTAAAAGAATTCAAATGAATTAAGAAGAAATAATGTCGATCAGTCATTCTAAAGTCTAACAACTATCGTTAAACTATCTTCAGTTAACAACTAAAGTTACGCACTTTATAAACACCCCGTCAGCCTACGGCTGCCACCCCTCTTGAAAAGAGGGGAATTAGGCAACGATGATTTTATATTCCCCTCTTTGCAAGAGGGGTGCCAAGCTTGCGAGGCGGGGTGTTGATATAGAAATAGTGCGTACCGCCAATTAATAAGGGCATATACATAATTGTTATTGAAAATGACAGAAGATAATAAAAAGAATCAAAAGAACAATCTAGATAACAGTCATCACAACATCGTGATCGTTGGTGGTGGTGCTGTTGGTATGTTGATGGCATTGAGCTTAGCAAAGCAAGATAAGCAGATCACACTCATTGAAAAGCTCGCCAGTACTGAGTTAAGTAAAAGTGACAACAGATCGATTGCCTTGTCGTATAGCTCGGTTTGTGTGCTAAATACTTTAGATATTTGGCAGAAGATCAAAGACGATGTTGAATATATCAAGCAAGTGCATGTGTCAGACAAAGGGCAATATGCGCAGACCAATCTGTATGCCAAAGATGAAGGCTTAGCGTTTCTGGGCATTGTCGTTAAGATGAAGCACTTATTGCCAGCGCTGCATCAAGCGCTTATGAATGAAAGCCAGATAACACTCTATCAAGACTGTCAGGTGCTTGATTTGTTGGAGCAGGGCGAGTGTTTTAATTTAGTAATCGAAAAAGATGACAATGCTTACGAAATAACCGCAGATTTAATTATTGCTGCAGATGGTGCAGAGTCTAAACTGCGTGAAAAAGCGGGTATTTCAGCTTACAAACATGACTACCAGCAAAGTGCGCTAGTATTTGATCTTGACCTGCAAAGAGCTCATAACAATGTTGCTTATGAACGTTTTATTAATAATGGCGTATTAGCGCTTTTACCAGTTGATAATCAGCAAATGGCATGTGTTTGGAGTGTTGATCACGATAAAGTTGACTACTGGAAGGCTCAATCAAAACAAGCTGTTTTAAAAGAAATCCAACGCCTTGTTGGCTATCGTTTGGGGCGTTTTGTTGATGTAAGCGAGCTTAAAAGTTTTCCGTTGTCACTGATTCGCGCGCAAACACTCTATCGCAAAAATGTATTATTATTTGGCAATGCCTCGCATTTCTTGCATCCAATTTCAGGGCAGGGGTTAAATCTCAGCATTCGTGATATTGGTATAGTCTATGATTTACTTGCAAATGATGATGCCGCGTTTACAACACAAGATATTGCCGATATGTTAGCTAAATATCAAGAAACCAGAGTTTTTGATCATAAGCGTACGGCACTATTGACACATTCTATGATTAATGTCTTTAGTCAGGATGTGCTACCAGTTAAACTTGTCAGAGGGTTTGCCCTTCATTGCTTGGAGCGTGATCAGCATTTGAAAAAAGCCTTTAGCAAATTAATGATGGGTAAATATAATCATGGTTCAAGCTTAATGCGCTCAAAGCATGGAAAAAGTATCTTATGAAATATGATGTAATGGTTGTCGGTGGTGGCATGGCGGGTTTGTCTTTAAGTTTAGGTTTAGTGCAAAACGGCTTTAAAGTTGCTGTGGTTGAAGTGGGACACATTGTAAAGTCCTTTGATGAGGCGATAGCACCAAAGCGCGTCAGTGCAATTAATGCCGCTTCCCAAGCCTTATTAAATGAGCTTGGTGTTTGGCGTGACATTGTCAATATGCGAATAAATCCCTATGTTGCCATGGAAGTTTGGGATCAAAACTCAAGTGCGCAATTAAACCTTAAGGCTGAAGAGTGTTCACTACAGAGCCTGGGGGCGATTGTTGAGAATGATTTAATCGTTGCACAATTATATCAAGCACTTATAAAGCACGATGTCTCTATTTTTGAGCACTCAAAAATTATAGCATTGACGCCGCATACGTCGCATACGGCTATAACACTTGATCATGGCAAAGAGCTTGAGACAACACTGATTGTTGGTGCTGACGGTGCTAACTCGTTTATTCGCCAGCAATATAATTTTGACTGCAGCGTTAAACCCTATCAGCAACATGCAATCGTTGCCAATGTTAAAGCGATAAAGCCGCATCAAGATATTGCTTATCAGCGCTTTTTGAAGAAGGGCGTGTTAGCACTTTTGCCGCTTTGTGATCCTTATTTATGTTCTATTGTCTTTTCAGTCGCCAGTGATGAGCTTACAAAGTTTAACGAAATGGATGATAAGACCTTTAATGAATATCTCAGCATGACTGCAGAAGGCAAATTAGGTGAGCTGCAATTACAGAGTAAACGCATGAGCTTTGAATTGATTGAACGCCATGTTGATAGTTATTACAAGCAGGGTGTGGTGCTGATTGCCGATGCCGCTCACACGATTCATCCGTTAGCAGGGCAAGGCATTAACTTAGGCTTTGCCGATGTGCGCGCGTTGATTGATGTATTAACTGAAGCAAAGCATCTGCGGCGCAATATTGCCGATATCAGTACATTGGCAAAATATGCGCGTAAACGCCAATTTGATAATCAGTTGATGATTCGTACAATGCAAGGGCTAAAACAGCTTTTTTGTAATGATCACCCGCTGATTAAGCCTTTAAGAGCCTTAGGTGTTAATGCGGTAAATAACAGTAAGATATTAAAACGATTTTTTATAGAGCAAGCAGCAGGTGGCTAATTATGCCATATACATGCCGCCATTGACATGTATTGTTTGTCCGGTGATATAGCGCGCACCTTCAGATGCTAAGAAAGTAACCGCATGCGCGATATCCTCGGGTTGTCCCAAGGTTTGTGCCGGCACTTGTGTGATAATGGCTTGTTTTTGTTCATCCGTTAATTTATCAGTCATATCTGTTTGGATAAATCCAGGTGCGACCACATTAACGGTGATGTTGCGTGAGGCAATTTCTTGTGCCAATGACTTGGAAAAACCAATAACACCTGCTTTACTTGCGCAGTAGTTTGCTTGTCCTGGGTTACCTGATGTGCCAACCACTGAACCAATTGTAATGATGCGACCCCAGCGTTTTTTCATCATATGACGAATCGCTGCTTTAGAAATATTAAACACAGAGTCTAAGTTGGTGTGAATAACACTTAGCCAGTCATCTTCGCTTAAGCGCATCATTAGATTATCTTTAGTAATGCCTGCATTGTTAACGATAATATCTGGATAGCCTGTGTTATCTTTCATCCAAGCGAAAGCTGCTTCAATACTTGGCGCGTCAGTCACATTAAGCTTGATGCCATGGCCTTTGCCATAGCTTTGCAATGTTTGAGTGATTTTCTCAGCCCCTGCTTCAGAGGTGGCCGTACCAATGACGGTTGCACCTTTTTCAGCGAAATCTTTAGCAATAGCGGCACCAATTCCACGGCTTGCACCCGTTACAAAAACTACTTTATTCTCAAAATTTTCAAAACTCATTTTTTATCCTTTTATTTGTATTGGTATATTCAAATATTCTTTTAACATTATTCATCTCTCTATGAGAGCAAGTGCCTTTAATAGAGGCTTCGACTGAGCTCAGCCAACGTCAGTATAAGTACCTAAACAATAGTTTTTTGGTAATAATGGATATTCGGGTTGAGCCCGAATATGACGATTTGTGGTCATTCTCGGACTTGATCCGAGAATCCAAAAAATACCTGATAATATTTGCATACGTACTTATCGTCCCCTGAGCGTAAGTCGAAGGGGTCTGAGCAAGCCTCTTTACTACAGTCGTAGTTGTGATTTGCTATTATGCTTTAACTTGCTCAAGCAGTTTATCCATCGTTTCAACGCTTGCGGTATCTTGATAGTTAAGCTCTTTAACAATGCGCTTATTTAGACCTGTTAATACCTTATTCGCACCGCATTCGATAACGTTAGTAATGCCAAGCTCAGCCATTTTTTCAATGGTTTGCGTCCATTTGACAGGCGAGTAAAGTTGCTTAACCAAAGCGGTTTTAATCTCATTAATATCAGTATGGGATTGAACGTCATAGTTGTGAATCACTTTAATGGCTGGCACTTTGATCGTGATTTTATCTAAAGCCGTGGCAAATTTATCAGCCGCCTCTTTCATTAATGAGCAATGTGATGGCACGCTAACAGGGAGTAGTTGCGCACGTTTTGCCCCCATTTCTTTGGCAATTTCATTGGCTTTCTCAACGGCTTTTAATTCGCCTGATATCACAACTTGCCCATGTGAGTTAAAATTAGCAGGCTCAACAATACCAGCTGATCTTGCTTGATCACAGCACTTGATCACATCTTCATTACTCAATGCCAAAATAGCACTCATGGCGCATGCTTTATCGGTAATTGCTGATTGCATCAGTTGCCCGCGTAAACGCACCAGACGTAGTGCATCAGCAAAACCAATGCTACCTGCAGCGCAAAGCGCTGAATACTCACCAAGACTGTGTCCTGCAAGTATTTCAGGGGTAATATTGCTGTGATTGTTAAGTACGCGCCAAATGGCAATGCTTGCAGCTAATAACGCAGGTTGTGTATATTCTGTTTGGTTAAGCTTATTTTCATTTTCTTGAGTGATCTGCCAAAGATCAAAACCTAAAGCATCATTGGCTTCAGTGAAGGTTTGTTTAACCTCATTAAAACGTGTGTAATAATCACTGAGCATCCCAAGCTTTTGTGAGCCTTGTCCTGGGAAAACTATGGCTGTTGTTGTCATATCAATATTCCTGATTTATTAATACTGTAATCATCACATAATATTTGCTTATAAATAGCAGCAAATAATTAGCGATAGATATGGGGTTATTAAAGATGGCACTATCCTAGTGAATTTTGCGCCAATCTTCAAAAGGTTTGTTATTGATTAAGGTAAATTATTACAGAGATTGAGAAGTTTTTTGAGGAACTTGAGTACCTATGCAAATATTATCAGGTGTTTTTCTAGATTCTCGGATCAAGTCCGAGAATGACCACAAATCGTCATATTCGGGCTTGACCCGAATATCCATTATTATCAAAAAACTATTGTTTAGGTACTTATGCTTTAAGCTTGGTTACAAGCACATCCTGTTTAGCGTGGTGAAGTACCGCATTGGCAGTTGATCCTAGGAAAAAGCGACCAAAGGCACCACGTTGGTGGCTGCCAATAACGATAAGACCATAGCCGTGTGAGTTAGCCGTTTCAGTAATCTCATCTGCAGCACTGCCTGCTTGGAGATAACGGTGACCTTTAAATTGATATTTGTTTGACCAATCATTAAGTTTTTGCTGCATATCTTCGGTAAGTTGCGATTGTACTTCAGGTACGATGCCATAAATGCCGGTAACAACGGTTGGGTCGCCTTGAACACAAATCGTTGAAACCGATGAGTCAAAAGTATGTGCGATCTCTTTTGCAAGACTAGCAACTTGGGCGCTGTCATCTTCAAGATCCGTAGCCAGTAGAATCTTGCCATAATTCATCACTTGATTTGGATTGTTCTCACGAATACGTACGGTTAGGACATCACATTTGGCTTTATGCAAGACACTATTGGCTGTAGAACCTAGTAGCAGGTTTAAGCCATGACGCGCATGTGAGCCGATGATAATAAGATCACAATCATGGGCTTCAGCATAATGTGTGATTTCATAGTTTGGATTGCCTTGAGCAATATGAAACTCGGCATTAATGCCATCAAATTGTGGCTTGATCTCTTTTAATTTTTGCTTGGCATTCTCTTGTAAGCTTTTTTGAAAATCCATTGCCGCAGGCACAAATTCAGCGGCATTATCAATAACCGTCATGACATCAAGCTTAAGTTTTAGCTTGTGAGCAATCGCTTTAGCTGATGCGATAACGTGTTCTGTGTCTTCATAAATATTGACGGCAACAAGTGCTTTTTTGTATGTCATGGTGAGCTCCCTTATAAATGTTAACCATGGGTAAATGTTCCTTGAACCTAGTTTATACCCATCACAAACCATTTTACAGAATTTTTTGCTTTGTATTTTCTGTGCTTTTGGCGAACTACTAGCAGGTTTGTTGCTATTCATTTTATTGATAGGGCTATAAGTTTATATGATTTTTGTTTAGAAATGGTACAGGCTAGAATGCTTGTAGTGAAAATAATCAATGAGAGTAAATAATGAAAACAGTAATGGCTTTAGTGATTGCAATGGTGAGTATTGCCGGTGTTTTGGCTTTGACATCACTTAAGACTGAGCAACTTTTGCAACAAAAGTATATTGAGCGTGTTGTTTTTCAGAGTGATTTTGTGTGATGAAGAAGATAACTATTCAGGAGTAGAGAAAGCATCCGGCTTTTCAGAACCTTCGCCAAATAAGAACTTTTCCATTTCAGTCATTAAGAATTTTTTAGCTTCAGGCTCTAAGAGATTAAGGCGATATTCATTGATTAAAATCGTCTGATGATCAAGCCATTTGCTCCAAGCTTCTTGCGAGATCGATTTGAAAATGCGCTGCCCAAGCTCTCCTGGGATTGGCGCGTATTGCATGGCAGTGCCTTGTTGTTTCAGTTTTTCACAAAAAATATCAGTCATGGTTTATCTCTTTTCTTGTTTAGTTTATATTTAGTTCAAGTTGCGCACTTAATATTAAAGTTATGCACTTTATTTTATTTCAACACTCTGCCTCGTAAGCTTGGCACCCCTCTTGAAAAGAGGGGAATATAAAAAAATCAACCTTCGCCCAATTCCCCTCTTTACAAGAGGGGTGGCAGTCGCAGACTGACGGGGTGTTTTAAAATATTATAATTTTTCTACAGCTTGTAATTCTAGTTAATAAGAAACGCAGTTATTACCGCGAAATGTGGTGTTAACAATTTGTCGTGTTTTATTATCAAAAACAATCCACGTTGTACAGGATAATGAATAAGTTTGACCACCAACAATCGTGCCAGGTGTCGAGATCACTGTTGTATTATTGCCATTTTGCACGGTGGTAATGTTTGTTGGCATTTGTGTGATTGGTGTGCTGACGATTTGGCGATCACTATAGACATAAGCGGTTTGGTTGTTATCAAGCTTCAATGTTTTATTCGGATATCCCCACATCTGCACAAAATTATCAATTGTTTGACCATGCCATTGATCTAAAATTGCACGATATTTTGCAGTGGTCGCGCATGCGCTCATCACAAGGCTTAATACGCTAAAAAGCAATGTTTTAAGTAAAGGAGATGTTTTGCTTAGTTTCATCAAAGATCCTTATTAGTCATTGATATTATTTTGTTTCTTGAGAAAGCCTAACTTCTTCATATAAATAGTCAATAAGGAAATAGCTGCAGGTGTAACCCCTTGGATGCGTGAGGCCTCGCCCAAGCTTGATGGACGCTGTGTCATAAGCTTTTGACGGACCTCATTAGAAAGCCCTGAAACCTTGCTGTAGTCAAAATCTTGAGGGATTTGCGCATTTTCAAGGGTCTGATTGGCAAGAATTTCTTCATTCTGACGCTCGATATACCCTGCATATTTGGCAGAGATTTCAATTTGCTCAATCGCTTGGGTGTGATCGATAAATTCACCAAGCTCGGCGATATCAGCAAGGCTTTGATAATCAACCTCAGGGCGTTTTAATAAGTCAAATAGATTACTTTCTTTACTCATGGCTTTACCAAGCAATGATTCTAACTTATCGGCTTTAACGCTTTTGGGTGCAACCCACGTAGATTTTAAACGTGAGGTTTCATTTGATATCAATGCTGCCTTAGCAAGATATGCCTCTTTGTCTTTATTGTTTAATAATCCTAGCTCAATAGCCTTTGGGCATAGACGTGCATCGGCATTATCTTCTCTTAAAATCAATCGATATTCGGCGCGTGAAGTAAACATACGATAAGGCTCTTGTGTCCCCTTGGTGATTAAATCATCGATGAGTACACCGATATACGCTTCATTACGCTTAGGTGACCAAGTCGGTTTATCTTGTGCTTTTAATGCTGCATTTAATCCGGCAATAAGACCCTGAGCACCGGCTTCTTCATAGCCGGTTGTGCCATTGATTTGTCCAGCAAAGAAGAGATTCCCAACGTGCTTGGTTTGCAAGCTTGGATATAAACCACGCGGATCAAAGAAATCATATTCAATCGCATAACCAGGACGCGTGATATAGGCATTTTCAAAACCTTCGATACTGCGAATAAACTGCAGTTGCACATCAAATGGCAAAGAAGTCGACATGCCATTAGGATAAAGTTCAATACTATCCAAGCCTTCAGGTTCAACAAAAATCTGATGACGATCTTTATCAGCAAAGCGCACGATTTTATCCTCAATGGATGGGCAATAACGTGGTCCAATGCCATCGATCATGCCGCCATACATCGCCGAGCGATCAAGGTTTTTAAGAATAATCTCATGAGTTTTAAGATTGGTGTAGGTGATGTGGCATGGCACTTGCAATGGATGCTCATGTGCTTCAGTGAAAAATGAAAAACAAGGTGTCGGATCATCACCAGGTTGGACACCCATCGCGGCGAAGTTAACCGTACGCTTGTCAATGCGTGGCGGTGTACCTGTTTTTAAACGCGCGATATCAAAAGGAAGTGCACGCAGTTTCTGCGCTAAAGCATTAGCAGGTTGGTCACCGGCACGCCCACCTTGGTAGTTATTAAAACCGATATGAATTTTGCCAGCCAGAAACGTACCAACCGTTAAAACAACTGTTTTGGCACGAAAGCTTAGTCCCATTTGCGTGACAACGCCAGTGACGCGATCATTTTCGACCAACAGGTCATCAACCCCTTGTTGGAAAATCGATAAGTTCTCTTGGTTCTCTAACGCATGGCGTACAGCAATTTTGTAAAGTGTGCGATCAGCTTGGGCGCGTGTTGCACGTACCGCAGGTCCTTTTCTGGCATTGAGTGTGCGAAATTGAATACCTGCCTTATCAATCGCTTTTGCCATAATGCCACCAAGAGCGTCAATCTCTTTCACTAAATGTCCTTTACCAATGCCACCAATGGCAGGGTTACAAGACATCTGTCCCAAAGTGTCGATATTGTGTGTTAGAAGTAAAGTGTTGGCACCCATACGTGCAGCTGCCGCTGCGGCTTCTGTTCCGGCATGACCGCCGCCAACAACAATAACATCAAAGTCTTGAGGATAAAACATCATAATAGATCTACTCGTTAATTTATGGTTATTATAACTACTTTAGTTTATTTAAAACCGATTAATTAGGCTGCAAAATTTCACTAATTCTACTAACTTTAGTGATGCGCATCATATAAAAAAATCAAGGTTATGTCCATGAACTTTGAGTTTTGTCCTTAAGCCTTTGTGAGTGATGATTTTCCCATTTTTAAGTTATCTGAGACTCAGGCATTGATAGGGGCGTAGGTATTTAGCAACCTTGTGATATTGTGCTGTTTCTAGCAGTGCACTTATTTGTTACACTAAGTGGCAGTAATGATTTGACTGAGAGTTAAGATCTGTATGAAAAATATGATAAGTGATTGTGGCACTGATTTATGTGCTCAAGAGTTGATGTTATGCGTTTAAGCAAAGAAAATATATCAATAATAAAATCTTGCGTTCATCAGGTCTTTGGTGATGATATGCGAGTGTTTTTATTTGGTAGTCGCACAGATTGCTCGAAGCGTGGAGGAGATATAGATCTATATCTTTTACCTAAAAAGGACAAGGTAATCGTTAATGGGTTTAACAAAAAAATTGAGTTACTGGTGATATTAGAAAAGGCCATTGGTGAGCAAAAAATTGATGTGGTGCTTGCAAAAACAGGCGATGATAAACGCTTAATAGATGATGTGGCATTAAGAGAGGGGATAGAGTTATGACACCTTTACAAGATAAGCTGGTCAAAATTTTATATGAATGTAATCAGCATAAAAAAAGAATAGATTATGCATATAACAATATGAAACATAGGCTTCCCTTTGATGCAGAAAATTATGAACAATTTCAAGATGAGGAAATTGAGCATGTTGATCAATTTTTATTTCGTTTTTCTAAGTTGCAGGATGTGATGGGAGAAAAGTTATTTCCAACGATACTTAGTCTTCTGGCAGAGGATGTTAAGCGCAAATCATTTATTGACATCTTAAACCGCTTAGAGGCGTTAGAGTTATTAGAGACGGATAATTGGTTGCGATTAAGGAAAATCAGAAATAGTGTTGCGCATGAATATGGAATTAATGTGGTTGATATGGTGGAAAGTTTGAATGCTATTTATCAATCACGTGCCAATTTGCTCGATATCTATGATGTGATCTACGCATTTTGTTTGCGGCGTTTTGGTAGATTTATTACAGATTATTCATAGGTCATAATGATCTGAGCGACATTTTCAAGATAGTATGAAATCCGAAAATCAAAAGTGTCTTAAATTAATGGGATAGATCACTGTATCACCATGCTTTCTTATCGGACACCGGTAAAAAAACTTGAATATAACAGCCTATATGATTAGGATGTCTAGCAGATTGTGGGCTTATTAAAATAATCTCTTTTTAAAGTGTGCTCATATAACCTAATCATCATAAGTTAAGAAAGTAATATGACAGAACAAAAACATAAGCTGGTGGCAACACATTTGGGCAAAGCATATCGCTCGCGTTGGGTTGTGGTCGATGTGTCTATGGAGGTCAATACTGGTGAAATTGTCGGGCTTTTGGGGCCAAATGGTGCGGGTAAAACAACGTCATTTTATATGATTGTCGGGTTGGTGCGCCCAAATCGTGGTACGGTTTTTTTGGATGGTCAGGATATTACGAAGTTACCGATCCATTGGCGTGCACGTCAGGGTATTGGCTATTTGCCACAAGAGGCTTCGGTTTTTAGGAAGTTAAGCGTTGAGAAAAATATCATGGCGATTCTGGAAACCAGAAAAGAGCTTTCCAAAGAGCAGCGCCAAGATGAACTTGAATCATTGTTAGATGAGTTTAGTATCCAACATATTCGCAATAGTCTAGGGATGAGTTTATCCGGTGGTGAGCGTCGTCGTGTTGAGATTGCACGTGCTTTGGCGATGTCGCCACGCTTTATCTTGCTAGATGAACCCTTTGCTGGTGTTGATCCAATTTCAGTGATTGATATTAAGAAGATTATTACCCACCTGAAAAACCGTGGTATTGGTGTGTTGATTACCGATCACAATGTGCGTGAAACCTTGGATATTTGTGAGCGTGCTTATATTGTTAATGCCGGTAAGATGATTGCCTCAGGCAAACCACGTGAGATTTTAAGTAATGAACAGGTGCGTAAAGTCTATCTTGGCGAGCAATTTAGAATGTAAATGGAAACAAATTAATGCACTATTCCGTATTACTTAATGAATCGATTGCCGCACTTGCGATTAAGGTGGATGATATCTATGTTGATGGGACATTCGGTCGCGGTGGACATTCACGCGAAATTTTAGCACGCTTAACAACTGGCAAGTTAATTGCATTTGATCGCGATCTTGAAGCAATAGAGTATGCCAAAGTGCATTTTAAAGCTGAGATTGAAAGTGGCAAACTGATGCTTGTGCATGCCCCATTTTCAACCATGGCTCATGCGTTAACTGAGCTTGGATTTGCAGGCAAAGTCGATGGTGTGCTGTTGGACTTAGGGGTGTCGTCACCACAGTTGGATGTGGCTGAACGTGGATTTAGCTTTATGAAAGATGGTCCGTTAGATATGCGCATGGATCAAACCAAAGGACTTTCGGCAGAGGATATTCTGATAAGTTATGATGCTGAGGAATTAGCACGTATTTTTCGTGAGTACGGCGAGGAAAAGCATGCTTGGCGTATCGCTCAAGCGATAAAGGCAGCACTTGCGAAAGGAGAGGTTCTTGATCGCACTTTAAAGCTCGCCTCATTGATTGAAAAAACAATTGGCAAAAAGGAAAAAAAACATCCTGCGACACGTTGTTTTCAGGCGCTTAGAATCTGTGTTAATGCGGAGCTTGATGAAGTAAGCACAACATTGAATGATGCTTTTGAAATGCTTAAACCATCAGGGCATATAGCTGTGATTAGCTTTCATTCATTAGAAGATAGAATTGTGAAGCAGTTTATGACCAAATTGGTCAAGGGTGAGGATAAAAAATTGCCGCGAGGCATGCCAATCTTGGAAGCGTTTGTGCCCAAAGCGAAGTGGTGTGTCAAACAAGGTAAAGCTTCTACCAAAGAGCTTGAAGAAAACGTGCGCTCACGTAGTGCGATATTGCGTGCTGTTGAGAGGTTGTGATATGACACGCTCTGAAGTACGTAGCAAGCTATTTACATCTTTTGTCAAAAGTACGTTTAATGCGCGAGTGCTCATTGCTTTTTTGCTGTGTGTGACGCTTATTATCTCGGCATTTATGGTGGTAATCGTGAAATATCATTATAAAGTGGCATTGGATAAAGAGCAGAAGCTGTTGTACCAGCAAGAGGATTTACGCGATCAATGGACGCAGATTTTGATTGAGCATAGTACTTTGGCATCGCCCTCACATGTTGAGGAGGTTGCCAAGAAAAATGATATGCGCCTACCCAGTGTCAAAGAAACAAAAGTGATTCAAAGTAATGCGTAAGATCAAATTAAGTTGGCGCTACTATTTTATTTTGTTGGTGATCGTGTGTGTGTTGGGTTTGCTTGTTTATAAGCTCACCCATATGCAAACGGTAGAATATGCCAAGCTTAAAAAAGAAGGCGATAATCGCTCGGAGCGTACCTTAACGACAACGGCTTATAGGGGCATGATCAGCGATCGCAATGGTAAACCGCTGGCGATTAGTACACCTGTAGATTCGATTTGGGTCAATCCGTTTTATATTACAAGTGATGATCCGGGGTTGCGTAAAATTCTTAATCTATTGGAGTTGGATAAAGCGCAACAAGATGCAATCATTGCGCGCATTAAAGCGCGTGAAGGGCGCCATGGTTTTGTTTATCTTAAACGTCAGGTCTCACCATTTATCGCGCAGAAAATCAAAACATTAGATGTGAAAGGGGTTAAGATCGAGCGCGAATTTAAGCGTTTTTATCCTGATACTGAGGTGATGGCGCATGTCGTGGGTTTTACTAATATCGATGATCTAGGTCAAGAAGGCATTGAGCTGGAATATGACAAATACCTCACAGGTAAAGACGGTACCCGCTCAATTCATAAGGATCTGAAGGGTGGTGTTGCACGTAAAAACGATGATGACACCGAAGTCAAACATGGAGCTGATATTAGTTTAAGTATTGATCGCAAGCTGCAGTATATCGCTTATAAGTACATAAAAGAGGGTGTTATCAATAATCATGCGGAGGCCGGATCTGCAATAGTGATGGATGTTAAAACTGGTGAAGTTTTAGCAATGGTTAATTACCCCTCATATAATCCCAACAATATGCAAGATGCGACACCTGAGAAACGTCGTAATCGGGTGGTAACAGATGTCTATGAACCAGGCTCAGTGATGAAACCATTTGCGGCTATTGCTGGGATGGAATCAGGGCAATACGATGTTGATACGATCGTTGATACCTCGCCGGGGTTTTACAAGCTTAATGGGCGCACGGTCAGGGATTTTCGTAATTATGACGAGATGGATTTGCGTCACATCTTAATGAAATCATCAAACGTAGGTATTTCGCGTATTATCTTGTCAATTGATGCTAATGCCTTGGGTGATACCTTGCGCAAATTTGGTTTTGGACAAGTCACTAAAATTGGCTTTCCTGGTGAGCGCTCAGGCTATGTGCCTAGTCCGCGCAAGTGGGGTGAGTTCCCATTGGCAACCTTATCATTTGGCTATGGTATGAATGCGACAGCTTTACAGATTGCGACAGCTTATAGCGCCATTGCCAATGGTGGTAAGTTAATTCCACCAACTTTGTTAAAGCGTAATAAAAAAGAAGATATTGAAGCTTTTCAGATTATTAATAGTGACATTGCGGAAAAAGTCGTTGATATGCTCACTTCCGTGGTTGAAGGGCTGGGTGGGACGGCTTCTAAAGCGCGTGTGCCACGCTATCATGTTGCCGGTAAAACGGGCACGGTGCGTAAAGCAATTGCAGGAGGCTACGCATCCGATAGTTATATGGCAACATTTGTCGGTATTGCGCCATCATCAAATCCACGTATTGTTACCGTGGTGGTGATTGATGATCCGAAAGGGGAAGCGTATGGCGGGGGCTCTGCAGCGGCACCGATTTTTGCGCAAATTACCGAGCATATTTTAAGAGTGATGGGCGTGCCTGCCGATAAACTCAAAAAAGCGTGATTATTTAGTTTGTTGTAAAATTTATCCAAAAATGCTAGTTAATGTTTGGTTTTTGCTGCCTTGCTTGTTATATTTCGCCTGAATTATTTTTGTATGCGGCAAGATGCGGCTAGAAAAACTAAAAATGAAATAAACTAAAAAATAATCGTGGAGGAAATAGCCAATGATCGTCGGAATCCCTAAAGAGATTAAAAATCATGAATACCGTGTTGGTCTAACGCCAGGTAATGTTGCTGAATTTGTCCATCATGGGCATACAGTGCTTGTTGAACATCACGCAGGGGAAGCGATTGGTTTTACCAATGAAGATTATGTTGAAGCAGGTGCAAAAATTATTCAAACACCCGCAGAGATTTTTTCTAAAGCGGATATGATTATTAAAGTCAAAGAGCCACAACCAAATGAGTGCAAGATGTTGCGCCAAGGGCAGTTGTTATTTACTTATCTGCATTTGGCGCCAGATCCATTGCAAACTCAGCTGCTTTTAGAGTCTAAGTGTACAGCGATCGCTTATGAGATGGTAACCGATAGAAATGGGCGTTTGCCATTGTTGACACCGATGAGTGAGGTGGCAGGTCGTCTATCAGTGCAAGCTGGTGCGCATTGCCTAGAGAAAGCGCAAGGCGGTAGTGGGTTGTTACTTGGTGGTGTGCCAGGTGTTCCTGCGGCAAATGTTGTTGTGATTGGCGGCGGCGTTGTTGGTTTAAATGCGATTCGTATGGCGATTGGTATGGAGGCGCATGTTACTGTACTTGATAAGTCTTTAGATCGTTTGCGTGAGCTAGATGATTATTTTGGACCTAAGCTAAACTGTATTTATGCAACCAAAGATAACTTGCAAAAATATGTACAGGAAGCTGATTTGGTTATCGGTGCGGTGCTCGTGCCAGGGGCTGCAGCACCTAAACTTGTCACCAAAGAGATGATTAAGTCGATGAAAAAAGGCTCAGTTGTTGTTGATGTCGCGATTGATCAAGGTGGCTGCTTTGAAACTTCTAAACCGACGACGCATCAAGATCCAACGTATGTCGTTGATGGTGTGGTGCATTATTGTGTTGCGAATATGCCAGGAGCGGTTGCAAGAACCTCAACTGTGGCATTAAATAATGCTACATTAACCTTCGCTTTAGAGTTGGCAAATAAAGGCTATCAAAAAGCGGTTACTGATAATATTCATCTTGAGAATGGACTAAGTGTACATAACGGTATGCTTACTTCACTACCAGTGGCTGAAGCGCTTAACATCGCATATGTTGCGCCAAAAGAAGCACTAGCTAAGGGTGCTCACGCAGTTACGGCATAAGCCTGTTATCTCAATGGTATGAGCGGCAATCTGAAAGCCGCTTTTTTGTGCCAATTCTTCTAAGGTTTTATCAAGTAACTCATGATGGAGCTCAGTTTTCTGACCGCACGTAGTGCAAATCAAAAGTTGACACATTTTTTTCTCAGGGTGACAGCATAAACTGTAGCGATTACTGGTATGCAGTTTATGAATAAGTGCGGATTGTTGCAGGAAGTCTAACACGCGATAAATCGACATAATGTTATAGTGCTTAGTCGTTTTATCTTCTGTCGCCGCTTTTTCAATTGTCTGTGCTTTGTTTATGAGCTCAAGTAGCTCATAGGCGCTAATTGGTGATGGTTGATCAATAAAAAGAGTAAGCACTTCTTTGCGTAAGCGCGTAAGCTTAATATTCTGCTTTAGGCAGAAACTTTCGATTGTAGCTAAAGAATTTTTGCTTGAGCTCATGATTATCTCACCATTAACTGTTTGATAAGACCAATGGCATAAACTGCGCAAATAATCATGGTAATGCAGAAGCTTGCCGGTAAGTTGGCATAAAACGCAAGACAAAGGGCACCCCAAACACTGCCAAGGGAGATCATAATGCTCAGCAGCATGCCCTGATAAAAACCATCACTCCATTGAAATGCACAAGCAGCAGGACCAATCAGTAATGCAAAGACTAATAGCACCCCAACAATTTGGCATGCCATAGTGACGGTTAGTGCCAGAATGATAAAGAAGATAACAGAGAGCAGTTTGTTAGGGATGTTTTTAGCGCGAGCCAAGAGCGGATCAATCGAGGTGAAAAAGAGTGCTCTTGAGATAAAGAGTAATATGGCAATGATAATAAGCGCCATGATGATCAGCGTGATGATTTGCTCCATTGACACCGTTAAGATATTGCCAAACAAGATAGACATAATCGAGCCTGAGTAACCTGTTTGATAGAGATACAAAAAATAAGCACCAAGACCTAAGAAGAAGGTGAGCACAATGCCAACGGCAAGGTCATTCTTTTTGATCTTATCACCCATGGCGCCCATGATGCTTGCGGCAATAATATTAGCAATCAGTTGCCCGTTCATCGCTGAGATACCGATTAATACAGCGCCTGCAGCCCCTGTGAGGCTGATGTGCCCCAAACCATGCGCAGCAAACGCGGCTTTGCGTAGTACAACAAAGAAGCTCACAATACCGCAGATGATGGCAATTAAGGTGCCAGCGATAAAGGCGTTTTGCATAAAGCTATAAGATAACACTGCGATCCTCCTTTAAGCATGGCAGTTTTTGGCAAAGATGCACGTGTTGGTTTTTGAAGTGAATAAAGTTATCCAGCTCATGTGCAATTTCATGCATATCATGTGAGATGATCAAAAGGCTTATGTTTTGTTTTGCATGAATGGTTTTAAGTGCTTGGATAAAGTCTTGTTTGGCTTGAGGATCAAGATCAGATAAAGGCTCATCAAGTAACAATAACTTGGGATTATTAATTAAGGCTTGCGCAAGATAAATGCGTTTTTTTTGTCCACCTGAAAGGGTTTCAAAGGGTTTCTTCGCATAATGTAGCGCCCCAACAAGTTCTAAAATAGCGTGTGCTTTTTGCTCAATTCCTTTGCCAAAAGCAGGTAATCCAAGTTTGTTCGCATTAAAACTAGACTTGATTAACGTTAAAGCTGAGATGTTGGGGTTCAGGTTAAGTTCACGCTCTTGCGGGATATAGCTAATCAATTGATTGTTTTTGCCGATTGCCTGCGAGAAAAGTGTCAGATTGCCGGCAATAGGTGATTCAAAACCTAGAATAGTTTTAAGAAAAGTGGATTTGCCTGTGCCATTCTCACCAACGATACCTAACCATTGGTTTTGATAAATCGTTAGATTGAAAGGCTTGCATAAAGGCGCTTGTGCTGAGTGACCAATAACAAGATCACTGCATTGGATGATGATTGTGTCACGCATATTATTGCTGAAGATTTGTCAAAGGGTTGTCTTCTTTAACTGTTTCTTTAGCCTCTTTGGCGCTTGCCTTTGTTGTATAGCTACTTACTTGAGGTATTGCTTTCACAGTAGGTGTTTTGCTGTTGTTATGTTCTGTGGCAGTTGCTTGCTCCAATGCTTTTTGTGTATCACTAAGATTGGCTTTAAGCCAAGTGATCACATTATCATTTTGCGGCATGGTTTCACTAACGCCAACGTAAGGGATATTATTATCTTTGGCGAGATTTAGAATGTTTTCAGTGACATTGTCATGTACTTGCTGGTTATAAAAAAGTACTTTGACGATGCGCTTTTTAAATAAGTTTTGATACTCAGCGAGCATTTTTGGTGAAGCTTCAGCATCATTCATTACTGTCCATTGGAATTTCTGCCCAAGCATGGTTAACCCTAACGCATCTGCCATATAGCCAAAGACGGGCTCTGTGGCAGTTACCTTGGTGCCGGCAAAGCGTGATTTGATATCATTGATTTGGCTGTAAACAGTTTGATAGCGTTTATCAAAGGTTTGATGGTTTAAGTCAAAGGTTTTCTTGTGCTCAGGTTCGATTTGGCTAAAGACTTCAGTAAGCTTTTTAGCAAGTGTTGGGAAGGTAGCTGGGTTATACCATAGGTGTGGATTGTCACCACTTTTGGCATTCATTAAAGTTGCCACATCAATAATAGCCACTTTGTTATTGCTTGATTGTGCGTTTAATAACTGCTTCATCCAAGGATCATAGTCGGCACCATTATAAATAATGACTTGCGCATCATTAATAGCGACAGCTGTATTGGCAGAGGTGGTAAATAAATGCGGATCAGCATCAGGGTTGTTGATGATGCTGTTGGTTTTTACATAATCCCCGCCAATTAAGCTTGCGACATTGGCATAAAAGTTTTCAGCAGCCACGACTTTGATATCAGCGTATGAACTGCTGATAAGTGTAAGAAATCCTGTCGCAGTTAATATGATTCGTTTGCTATTTCTGTAGAGGGTAGACATACAATAGTTCCTTAAGATGATCAGTGTGTCAGTATTAATGTTATCCTGCAAAACGATATAATATATCATTTTTTATTTTTGGCAATGCTTAAGTTTTTATCTGGCAGAGATCATTGATTTGTGCTAGAATCCGCCTCGCATTTTGTCAGTAATATCTGTTTGCAATTACTTTTGCTGTCAGTTTTTGGCTTAATGTTTATGTAAAACAATAAGAAACCACACGTTGCTCGACACGCTTTTAGGGTGCCTTTAAAAAGGGTTTAAAAGTGGGAGTAATGGCGGAATAACCCATTAATTGGAGAAAAATATGTCTTTAATGAAAGAAATGTTACAAGCTGGTGTTCACTACGGTCACCAAAAGAGATTCTGGAATCCAAAAATGAGCGAATTCATTTTTGGTATTAATCACGGTATTCATATTATCAACTTAGAAAAGACAGTGCCTTTGTTTCAAGATGCTGTTAATTTCGTTGGTAAAGCAGCGTCTAAAAACGGCAAGATTTTATTCGTTGGTACTAAGCGTCAAGCACAAGAAGTGATTGCTGAAGAAGCATCACGTTGTGGTATGCCATATGTTAATCACCGTTGGTTAGGTGGTATGTTGACGAACTATAAAACAATTCGTCAATCAATCAAGCGTTTACGTGATCTTGAAAAAATGCAAGAAGATGGTACGTTTGATCGTATGACAAAGAAAGAAGCGTTACAAAATTCGCGTGAAATCGAGAAGCTAGAAAAAGCGCTAGGCGGCATCAAAGAAATGGGTGGTTTGCCAGATGTTTTAGTCATTATCGACAGTAAAGAAGAGCATATTGCGATTGAAGAAGCTAAGCGCTTGGGCATTCCTGTTGTTGCGGTTGTTGATAGTAACTCAAGTCCTGATGATATTGATTATGTTATCCCTGGTAATGATGATGCAGTTAAAGCAATTCGTTTTTACTTAAGCAAATTTGCTGATGCGATTATTGATGCAAAACAAGCGTCACATATTGCAGAAGAAAAAACAGCAGACGTTTCTGAAGAAGAAGCTTAATTAATAAGTTTATATTTTAAAAGTATTAACAATAAGGAATCTAATCAATGGCGACTATTAGCGCACAATTAGTAAAAGAGCTTCGTGAGCGCACCGGTGCGGGCATGATGGAGTGTAAAAAAGCATTAACTCAAACTGATGGCGATATCGAAAAAGCAGTTGAAGAGATGCGCAAATCAGGTGCGGCAAAAGCAGACAAGAAAGCATCTCGTGTTGCTGCTGAAGGCGTTATCGTAATGTCGCAATCTGCAAACAAAGCGGTAATCGTTGAGATTAACTCTGAGACTGACTTCGTTGCACGTGATGAGAACTTTAAGAAATTTGCTGACGCAGTGGTTACTGCAGTTGCTAACTCAAATGCAAAAACACTTGAAGAAGTACTTGCTTTGACTTTAGCAAGTGGCGAGAGCATCGAAGAAGCACGTAAGAACTTGATCGCTAAAATTGGTGAAAATATCAATGTTCGTCGTGTTGATGCACTTGAAGGCGAAACGGTTGGCGTTTACAGCCATGGTGGTCGCATTGGTGTGATCGTTGCAATGAATGGTGGTAATGAAGAGTTAGCAAAAGATGTTGCTATGCACATCGCAGCGTCAAATCCAATCGTTGTATCACAAGATCAAGTGCCAGAAGATATCGTTGCGAAAGAGAAGGAAATCTTTATCGCTCAAGCGCGTGAAAGTGGCAAGCCTGATGAGATCATTGAAAAGATGATCACAGGACGCATTCGCAAGTTCTTGGATGAACAAAGTTTAGTTGGTCAGCCGTTTGTTAAAAACCCTGATCAAAAAGTTTCAGATCTATTGAAAGCAAACAATGCAACAGTAACTGGCTTTATTCGTTTTGGTGTTGGTGAAGGCATCGAAAAAGAAGAGACTGACTTCGCAGCTGAAGTGATGAGCCAAGTTCAAGGAGCATAATTAATATGTCACACCTGACACTTAAGCGTGTTTTAATCAAACTAAGCGGCGAGTCGCTATCAACGGATGGCTTCGGTATCCAAGTATCAGCGGTTCAAGGCATTGTAAATGATATAAAAGAAGCATTAAGTTCAGGTGTGCAGTTGGCTATAGTCATCGGCGGAGGCAATATCCTAAGAGGTGGTCGTGCTAATTTTCAAAACCAAATTGAAAGAAGTACGGCTGATACCATGGGTATGCTTGCGACGATGATTAACGCATTGGCGTTATCAGATATATTAACGCACGCAGGTATTGACAATGAAGTGTTATCCTCGCGCGGCATTGATGGTGTGCTAGAATGCGCCAATCCAAAACGTGCAAAACGCTATTTAAATGAAGGCAAAGTGGTGATTTTTGCGGGTGGTACAGGCAATCCGTTTGTGACAACCGATACCACCGCAACGCTTCGTGCCATTGAAATTGATGCGGATGCCATTTTAAAAGTAACGACTGTTGATGGTGTTTATGATAAAGATCCAAATAAACATGATGATGCGGTTAAATTTGACAGTTTGAGTTTTAATGAAACGCTCAAACGTGAATTGGCAGTAATGGATTTAGGTTCGTTTGTACAGGCACGTGATTTTAATGTCCCTATTTGTGTATTTAATGTAAATAATTCAGGTGCCCTATTACGTGTGCTTCAAGGCAAAAGAGAAGGCACTTGGATTAGAGACTAGGAGAAACTCATTATGATTAAAGAGATTTTAGCGGATGCTAAAGACCGTATGGAAAAAAGTTTAGAGAGTTTGCGTCATGATTTGGCAAAGATCAGAACAGGACGTGCTCACCCTGACTTATTGGCGCATGTAACGATTGATTACTATGGCATTGAAACACCGATTGCACAAGCCGCTAATATTACGGTTTTGGATGCGCGCACGTTGGGTATTACGCCGTGGGAAAAAGGCTTGGCTTCAAAAATTGAAAAAGCAATTTTAATGTCTGATCTAGGGCTTAATCCAGCAAATATGGGGGATAGCTTACGTATTCCAATGCCAGCATTAAATGAAGAGCGTCGTAAAGAGATGGTTAAATTAGTGCGTTCAGAGGCGGAAAAAGGTCGCGTAGCGATTCGTAATATTCGTCGTGATGCGAACTCTGATATCAAAGATTTGTTAAAAGAGAAAGAAATCTCTGAAGATGAAGCAAAAAAAGGCGAAGAAAATATTCAAAAATTGACCAATGACATGATTGCAAAGGCAGATGTCATCGTTCAAGAAAAAGAACAAGACTTAATGGAAATTTAGTGCTATATGCCAAATGAAAACATGCCCAAGCATGTTGCAATTATCATGGATGGTAATGGGCGTTGGGCAAAAAAGAGACTTTTCCCACGTACAACAGGACATAAAGCCGCAGTCAAAAGCGTGCGTGCTGCGATTGAATTTGCCGTTGAGAAAAAGATTCAAATACTAACACTTTTTGCTTTTGGGCGTGAGAATTGGTTACGTCCAAAAGAGGAAGTTGACACGCTGATGACGCTATTTTCAGAAGTGCTTGTTAATGAAGTAGTGATGATGCAGGATAATAATGTGCGATTACATGTTGTCGGTGATCGTAGCCGTCTATCTCATGAGGTCGTTAACAATATCAGCAATGCTGAAAAAGAAACAGTGCATTGTACCGGACTGCAATTGAATGTTGCGATTGATTATAGTGGTCAATGGGAAGTATTAACTGCTGCTAAAAAGCTATTACAACAACTACAAAGTGGCGTATTGCAGGCTGATGAAATTGATCAAATCAGCGAAGAAGATTTTAATGCATGTTTGATTAAAGAAATTCAAACGCCAGTTGATTTATTGATTCGTACCAGTGGTGAACAGCGGATTAGCAATTTTATGATTTGGCAGTTGTCATATGCTGAGTTATACTTTTGCGACAAGTACTGGCCTGATTTTTCAAAAAAAGATTTTAAGTTGGCGCTAGATGAATATCAAAAGCGCACAAGACGCTTTGGCAAAACGGATGAGCAAATGAAGGGGAAAGTGTGAAGGAAAGAATTATTACTGGAATTATTTTAGGTCTTATCGTGCTATGGGCGATCTTTCGCTTAAGTGATACGATTTTTGATACCGCAGTGGCAATTATCTTATTGTTTGCTGCGTGGGAATGGGCTGCTTTTGCTAATGCAAAAACATTGCCTAAACGCATCCTGTACTTAGTCATTACATTGGTTTTAATTTATCTATCACAATATGTTAAGTTGCCGATATTAATACTATCCTGCCTTTTCTGGGTTTTCGCACTTTATTTGATATTGCGTTACCCTAATGTGCGTTTTAATGCATTATCTAATAGCTCACGTTACTTGATGGGTTTTTTTGTGATTGTACCACTATGGGTATCCGTCTCTTTATTGCATCAACAAAAACCATCATTTCTATTGTTAATGATGTTAGTGGTGACACTTGCCGATAGCGGCGCTTATTTCGTTGGACGTCAATATGGTAAGAAGAAGTTGGCACCGGTGATTAGTCCTAAAAAAACGATAGAAGGCTTAGCAGGAGGTGTGATATTTGGTGGCCTCGCGGGTGTTATTTGTGCGCTTATTATTAGTCACAGTCGCTATGAGCAAACCATTTTAATTATCCTATCTTTTGTGATTGTGTTAATTGCACTATTGGGTGATCTTTTTGAAAGCATGATCAAACGCGAATGTGGCGTTAAAGACAGTGGCAATATTCTACCAGGGCATGGTGGTGTTTTAGATCGTATGGATAGTTTGTTTTCAAGCTTACCGGTGTTTGTGTTAGTTTTGTTAGCATTTGGGTTGTTAAGCTTGAGTTAAAGCCTCATATTTTTTATCGAGAAATTAGTAACTGTAATTGTTCAAGATAGTTTAACTCATCAGGTGGCATATGATTCTTTTGCGCGCTCCAGATCGATTCTGCTAGATGATCCATCATCATGTGCTGCACCTTATGCTCATCACGCTGTTGCTGGCAAAGCTGTTGATAAATCTGATGGATACCATGAGGGCGATTAGTAACAACTTGCTCAATTAATCCCATATGCAGTCCCATATGTAGAAATGGGTTGGTTTCACCGATTTCAGGCGGGAAGTCTTTGTCTAGATTATCTAGATTTGACAGATAATGGTGATACTCAGGATGATGCTCTATAATCCGTGTGATTTGCGTTTCAAGGTCAGTTAGTGGCTGCTTGATTAAATACTTATGCCAACTGTCAAAGTATAGTTTTCTTAGTTCTAAGCGATCGGAGCTAAAAATCATAAATAGGCTTCTTTTTGTTTGAATTCACATAAATCATAAATGGGGCATGTGCCGCATTTTGGCTTTTTCGCAGTGCAGATATAACGACCATGTAAAATAAGCCAATGGTGGGCGTCTTTTAAAAACTGTTTGGGAATGACTTTAAGTAAATGCATCTCCACTTCATTGACATTTTTGCCAGGGGCTAAATTGATGCGATTGGCAATGCGAAAAATATGCGTATCAACTGCCATAGTCAGCTCACCAAAAGCCGTGTTTAACACAACATTTGCGGTTTTGCGTCCAACACCAGGTAATGCTTCCAAAGATTTACGATCACGTGGCACAAGACTATTATGCTTTTCAATCAACAGCTGGCAGGTTTTAATAACGTTTTTAGCTTTTGTTTTATATAGACCAATCGATTGAATATATTCCATAAGGCGTGCTTCACCCAATGCCAGTATTGCTTCAGGAGTATTCGCAACGGGATAAAGCTTATCAGTGGCTTTATTTACACTAACATCCGTGGCTTGTGCTGATAAAATCACAGCAATCAAAAGCTCAAAGTCTGAGCTGTAATTTAGCTCAGTTGTCGGATTAGGATTATTATGCTGCCAGATCTCAAAAATTTTTTGACGCTTTGCTTTATTCATGAGTGTCAATTAATCCATTTTTTTCTTGGCTTTAAAGTTTGCTAAAGCTTGTTCAATATAAGCTTTCTTATCAATGTTCATGTTGCTTAAACGAATATTTTGTTGATGTTTTTTGGTCTCACTTTCTTTTTTCTGTTTAAGACGTATCGCGCGTTTATTATGTTTATTGCGATAGTGTGCTTTTTGTATTTCGTATTGAGCGTCAGTTAAGGTTTGAGGTTGTGCCTCTAAAGGGAGTTCATGCATTTCAATGCAATCCATAGGGCACGGTTCAACGCATAAATCACATCCAGTGCATTCTTCATTAATCACCGTATGCATTAATTTTTTAGCCCCCATGATGGCATCGACAGGACAAGCTAAAATGCATTTAGTGCAGCCAATACACAGATCTTCATTAATCCATGCAACTTTCTTTGGCGCATGCGTACCACAGCTTTTATCAAGGGTTAATTTTTCTCGTTGTAATAATTTTGCCAATGCATCTGCACCTTGTTGCCCCCCCGGTGGGCAGCGATTGTGCTTCTCGCCATTAGTGATGGCCTTGGCATAATCATAGCAATCTTGATAACCGCATTTAGTGCATTGGGTTTGTGGTAAAAGCGCATCGATGGCGTCAATGGATACAATCATTGGAGTATTAAATTATTTCATTCATCTGATAAGTTGGGCATTGTAGCACAAATCATGATTTTTGTAACAAGCATGCAGAAACTGCACCTTGCTTAGTTTGTTTGAGTATAGTGAAGTGTGACAGTGATGGCGGTAGGTTGTTACTTGCGTATTCAGCATAAATAACGCAATCATTATTGATATTGACATTGTTAAGGATGCTAGAGAGTGACTGCTCCAATAGATCACTACTAAACGGCGGGTCAAGGAAAATGACATTATAGTTATCGCAAGCTTTCAGATGAGTTAAAACATCTCTTTGATAGATAGTGGCATTTTCTATGTTGAGTTTGTTTTTATTACTGTTTAAATGCTTTATCGCATGAGCGTCAAGCTCAAAGAAATCACAAGACTTTGCCAAACGTGAAAGGGCTTCAAAACCTAGCGTGCCACTGCCTGCGAAAGCATCAAGACAGTTTGCGTCAACAACATAAGGCGTAAGCCAGTTAAATAGCGTCTCACGCAAACGATCTGAAGTTGGGCGCAGATTAGTGTTATTTGTGCCACTAAATTCAATCTGGCGTGATTTGTACTTGCCAGCAATAATGCGTACTTTGCTTAATGGTGCTTTATTAGTGTGTGTTTTAGAAAGAGGGCGCATTGTCTTATTCTCGCATTTTCCAAAATAAGAAGCCCAAAATAATCAAAAAGATAAAGCTTGGAATAGCCGCACCCCAGAATCCTGAGAGGTTATATACAAGGCTAAAGGGTCCAAAGGTTTGATTAATAATATAGAAGCTAAAGCCAAAGAGCATGCCGATGATAAATTTATAGCCCAAGGCTGATGAGCGCATCGATCCCAAAGAGAAGGGCACTGCAATCAACATTAAAATAATCAGTGAGAGCGGTTGAAAGAAAGTCTGCCAAAATTTAAGCCAAATGCGATTGGCACTTTGCTGACCTTCTTTATTGACTTTGATATAGTCAATCAGCTCGCTTAAATTAAGATAATCAGTATTGGAGGTAATTATCTTAAGTAAAAAGGGTGGTAATAGGTTGTTCCAGTATTGTTGTTTATCATGGTAAACAATGCTGCTATCTTTGCCAATTTGCGTGCTTGAGACATCATTAACTTGCCATTGCTTATTGGTAAATAATGCATTATCAGCATGATCAATTGCCGTGAGTTGATTGTTATCGATGGTGTATTTAGTGATGTCTTTAAGCTTGCCATTAGCATCGTTTTTGCCAACATGAATAAATGCGTTGCCCTCACGAATCCATAAGGTTTGCGTATCATATAATACTAATGCTTCATTGCCACCGGTGGCAAGCGTTTTGTTAATCGTTGCCTTTTTTTGGAAATATGGTGCAATATAGGCGCCAGTTAAAAATGTTAAAAACGCCAAGCCAAAAGCTGCCAAAAGTACGCCTTTAGCAATTTGTGTGATCGATTGACCTGAGGCACGCATGACGATCAATTCACTATTATTGGCTAAAAGCCCCAAGCCCATGAGCCCTCCCAATAAAGCGCACACCGGCATGATTAGGTAAATATTGGCAGGCACCTCATAGAGAACGTACAAAAAGGCAGCTAATGCGGTGAAGTTGCCTTTGCCAATGTCACCGGCTTGTGCAATATAAGTGAATAAAAAGAAAATGGCAGTTAATGCCAGAATCATAATAAAAGAGGTGTATAAAACGGTTGAGGCGACATATAAAGTTAAGCGTTTCATGCGTTGACCTCTTTGGTTTTCTCTTCAAAGACGCGTCCATTGTATTGTTTGAGTATCAAAAGCATAATACCGGCAAAGACAATATGTACCCACCAAAGTCCAAGCCAACTTGGAATGTTGCCATCATTAAGCCATGACTTGGATAAAGACAGAAGGTTAAAATAAAGAATAAATACAATAAGGGCTGGAATGATTTTACTATAGCGACTTTGGCGTGGGCGCATTTTACACATCGCTAATGCGATGAGCGAAGATACGAGTATTGCCAAAGGAAAGCTTAAGCGCCATTGCAGCTCAGCCTGATAGCGTGGTTCATTGCTATTTATTAGCTCTGAAGTAGGAACAGATTCGATTGAGTTGTTGTAGCCTACGCTAACCTTGGTTGGAATAAATTGTGTCGCTTCAGTGAAATGACCTTTCTGCACCTCAGCAACCCCAGGTTTTGCATCATAGAAGTAGCCGTTTTTAAGCACTAGATATTGATTGCCATCAGGTCTTGTTTCGGCATATCCGGTAGGCGCTGTGATAATCGTGCTGCCATTGTTGGGTTTTTGCTGATAAATGAAAATATCATGCAAAGTGCCATCAGGATCGGTTGACTTGGTATAAACGACTTGTTTGCCATCACTAAAGGGTGTGATTTTTCCTGGCTGAATAAAGCTTAAAAGCGAACTTTTAGTCGTTGTCTTTTGTACCAGAAAATAGTTTTGATCCATTTTTGGTAAAACCAATAACGTTAAAATAAGCTCTATTGCAAAGAGACTTAATGCGGGAATCATGATGAATTTCAATAAGCGAAACCAGCTAGTACCACAGGCAAATGTAACAGTGAGCTCATTGTTTGCAAACATCTTGCCGTAAACAATCAAAATGGCAAAGAAAAAGGCGATTGGTAGTAAATAGGCGATATATTTTGGTAGCATGACTGAGATCATTTTAAAAACAGCATCAGCCTCGATATTGCCGCCAGAAACGATCGATAAGTAACGCACAAACATGTTGCTGATGACAATCAACAGTAGGATAAGAATAATCGCCATCGTCATATTCACAAGCTCGCGATTAAGATAACGTAATAAAATCAAAATTTATCCTCTACAAACCATTATGTAACCAAATAAAAATATAAGTTAATTAACTCGATACTAAAAACTTAGTGTATTTTACACGAATGTGTCAGAAAATCAGTGTTTTTGTCAGCTATTTTGAAGTTACATATATCGCGCTAAAGCTTAGTTTGAATGAAAAATGTTGGAGTTGATTCCAGTTTTTATCTAAAAAGTCTGGAGTCTGTTCCAAGTTTTTTGTTAAAAACCTAGAGTTGATTCCAACTTTGTCGTTTTTATATTAACTTCTGATTGGCGTTATTTTGTTAATTTGTTAGATTAGCGGTATTAAAAGATTAAAGTGATATCAATAAGGCAAAAATGATTTTAATAACTGGCGGCACTGGATTTATCGGCTCGCATACGGTGGTTGAGTTTTTAACAGCAGGCTTAGATGTGGTTATTTTGGATAATCTTTATAACAGTAGTGATGATATTATTAAACGCATTGCAAAAATCACCGCTAAAAATCCTACCTTTGTTAAAGGTGACATACGTGATGAAGCCGTATTGCAGCAGGTTTTCAGTCAATATGATATCAAAATGGTGATCCATTTTGCAGCATTAAAGGCCGTGGGAGAGAGTGTTTTTAAACCACTGGAGTATTATGATAATAATGTTGCAGGTACGCTAAATTTATTAAAAGTCATGCAGCAACATCATGTCAAAAGCTTTGTGTTTAGCTCATCAGCTACGGTTTATGGTAATCCACAAGAAATCCCGATTACTGAAAAATGTCCGATTGGCACACCAACCAATCCTTATGGTGTCTCTAAAGTGATGGTTGAGAAAATACTGCAGGATTTGGCATTCGCTGATAATGAGTGGTCGATTGCGTTGCTAAGATACTTCAATCCAGTCGGTGCGCATAAAAGTGGTTTAATTGGTGAATTACCAAATGGTGTGCCAAATAATTTATTACCTTATCTCACACAGGTGGTTAGTGGCAAGTTGGCAAAGTTATCTGTTTTTGGTAATGATTATAATACGCCCGATGGCACAGGGGTTCGTGATTATATCCATGTGGTGGATTTGGCGTTAGGACATCTAAAAGCATATGAATATATTAAGAATCAAAAAGGTTGTCATATTTGGAACTTAGGTACGGGTAATGGTTATTCGGTACTTGAAGTCATTGATGCCTTTGAAAAAGCTACAGGAGAGAAAGTGCCCTTTGAGATAAAGCCACGACGCGCCGGAGATATTGATGAGTGTTGGGCTGATTGCTCAAAAGCAAAAAATGAGCTTAATTGGCACGCGACACGCGATATTAAGGAAATGATGATCGATAGCTGGCGCTGGCAGAGTAGTCAATAGATCTAAGTCTGGGAAATCAAATTAAGATATTAAGATAAATAAAAAGTAAAGCTAGTTAAGCCTAGGCAAATAAGTGTAGAATTGCTTCGGTTTATATATGTTATTTAAAATACAGAGGAAAATATGGCATTAACATCACAGCAGCGTCAACAGCTAAAGGCGCAAGCACATAGTTTAAATCCAGTGGTTATGCTTGGAGATAAAGGATTAACGGAGAATGTGTTAACTGAAATTGATTTAGCATTAACGGCACATGAGCTTATTAAAGTTAAAATTGCAGGTGCTGAAAAAGAAGTGCGTCAAGCAACGACTGAGGAAATTTGTCAGAAGACCAAATGTGAGTTGGTGCAATTAATTGGCAATATCTCGATATTATATCGCAAGAAGCCAAAGAAAAAAGGGGCATAACATGGGGGTTTTCCCGGTGACACGTCCAAGAAGATTGCGCCGAACTGAAGTATTGCGAGAGCATATTGCTGAGACGCGTCTGCATATGAGTGATTTGATGTATCCGGTATTTGTCGTCCATGGTGAGAACATCAAGCGCGAAATTACGGCAATGCCAAATCAGTATCACTGGTCACTTGATCTGCTGCCTGAGTTGATTGATGAGATAAAAAAAGCCGGTGTTTTATCGATTATGCTGTTTGGTATTCCGGCGAGTAAAGATAAATATGCCTCAGAAAATTATGCCGATGATGGCATCGTGCAGCAAGCGATTGCTAAGATCAAAGCGCTTCATCCACAATTGATCATTGCCACAGATGTTTGTTTGTGCGCATACACTGAAGATGGGCATTGCGGTATCGTGCATAATGATGAGATTAATAATGATCAGACCTTAGAGATATTGCAAAAAACAGCGGTTTCACATGCTAAAGCCGGGGCTGATATCGTGGCACCCAGTGGCATGATGGATGGTATGATTCAAGCGATGCGTTATGCCTTGGATCAAGAAGATTATGCTGAAGTTGCGATTATGTCTTATGCGGTGAAATATGCTTCAAGCTTTTATGGACCCTTTAGAAGTGCGTGTGACTCAACGCCAAAGGGTGACAGAAAGTCTTATCAAATGGATTATCGCAATAAAAAAGAAGCACTTAAAGAAGCGCAAATGGATGAAGATGAGGGTGCTGATTTTTTAATGATAAAACCGGCTTTAAGCTACTTGGATATTATTCAAGATGTTAAAGCTAATAGCACGTTACCGATTGCGGCATATCATGTCAGTGGTGAGTATGCGATGATTAAAGCTGCAGCTGAGAAAGGCTGGATTGATGAAAAAGGCGTTACCCTTGAATCCTTAACAGCGATAAAGCGCGCTGGTGCCAAAATCATTCTTACTTATAGTGCACTCGATGTTGCTATGTGGTTATAAGTAGTCGCAGAATCTAAAAGCACCTACCGTACCCTGAGCAAAGTCGAAGCGCTGCACTAAGCATCAGTCGAAGTGGGTATCTCTAAAATCACATATTAACAAAAGCTTAAATAGGTGCGTATTTCTGTAAACTTAAGCGCAGGTAGCACCATCACCAAATAGTTGATTTTTTATAATGAATTCTGCCGAATAATCTCTATATAATGAAACCTCATGCTAATTTTTGAAGGTGAGTTATTGATGGAATATATCGTACATAAATTTGGTGGTAGTAGTCTTGCAGACGTGGTGAAAATTGAGCGTGTAGTTAATATTATTGGCACGACACCGCAATCAGTGGTTGTTTCTGCAAGTGGTAAAACCACGAGTTTACTAAAAAAATCCATTGAACTTGCCTTAGAGAATAAAGACAGCAGTAAAATTATTGCACAACTTACTGAACATCATCTATCTTTGATTAGCACATTATGCCCTGAAGATAAAGCGCTTAAGAGTGCCTTTGAGAGTGATGTTAAACATTTAAAGCAAATGCTTACGACCATTGCCTTAAGTGGTATTTGTGGTGATGCTTTGGAGTATTTTATCTTAGGGTTTGGTGAGCTATGGTCGGCACAAATTTTAACAGGCGCTTTGCAATATAAAGGAATGAATACTGAGTTTATTGATGCATCGGAAGTGTTATTTATCGATGATAATCATAAGCCTGTCAGTGTTGATTGGCAAAGAAGTCAGCAAGCGGTTGATCAGAAATTTAATGATCGCAAACATAAAACTTATATCATTACGGGGTTTATTGCCCAAAACCAAGAAGGTGTGCGTAGTATTTTAGGCATGAATTGTAGCGATTACTCCTCAGCTATTTTTGCTAAGCTTTTGCAAGCCAGTAAATTAGTGATCTGGACGGATGTTGCTGGTGTTTATAGTGCGAACCCACAAGTAGTTAAAACTGCGCGTCAATTGAAACAGCTATCCTATAAAGAAGCGTTAGAGCTTGCCTATTTTGGCGCTTCAGTGGTTCATCCATTAACAATTAATCCGATGATGGAAATGGGGATTCCGATTGAGATAAAAAGTAGTTATGAGCCGCAAAAAGAAGGAACAGAAATTATTCGCGCATTGGATAAGACCAACCTTGAGCAATACCTTATCAAAGGCTTAACGAGTATTTCCAATGTTGCCTTGATGCGTGTACAGGGTGCGGGCATTATTGGCGTCTCGGGAATGGCAGCCAAAGTTTTTAGTGTGCTTGAGCAATCGCAAGTATCAGTGATGATGATCTCGCAATCAAGCTCGGAGTATTCGATTTGTTTTGCGATTGAAGCAAAACTTGCCAAGCGCGCTACTAAAGCACTAGAGCGTCATTTCAAAGCGGAAATTGAGCGCGGTGATATTGAACATATTTATTGCGAGACGGGTTATGCAATGATTACAGCAGTTGGTGATGGACTAAGGGCGCAACCTGGTGCTTTAGCACGTGTGATTAAACCACTAGCAGATGCCAAGATTAACATTCATGCGATTACCCAAGGCTCATCCGAGCGCAGTATCACCGTTACCGTTAAAAAAGAAGATGAAGATCTCGCACTTAATTTAATTCATCAACAAGCCAAAAATCCACCCGTACAAGAAATGGTGATTGCACTTATCGGTGTCGGAGGTATTGGTGCCGAGCTTGTCAATCAGCTAAAACAACAGCAACAAGTTTTACATAAGCAAAATATTAATTTGCGTTTGGTTGCTGTAATGAGCTCAACGAAGTTATTGTGTGCTGATGATCTTTTGTTAGAGAGTGAGCTACTTCACCAATTAAAAGCAAGTGATTGTAAAGCGGATACAAATGCTTTGGCAAAATATTTACAATCTATTTCATGTGCACACAAGGTGCTTGTCGATGCAACGGCAAGCGTTGATATTGCTCGAGTCTATGTTGATTTCTTGGCACAAGGTATTCATGTAGTGACACCCAATAAATATGCTAATACGCAGTCGATGGATTATTATCGCAAACTTCGGCAAGTAGCGCGTAATCATAATGTTACATTTAAATATGAAACGAATGTCTGTGCGGGATTACCACTGATTAGCACTATAGAAACGTTGCAAAAAACGGGTGACAAAATCCATAAGATTCAAGGAGTTTTTTCAGGGACACTGAGTTTTATTTTTAATGAAGTCAATAAAGGTAAAAGCTTTGTTGAGAGTTTAATGCTCGCTTATGACAAGGGTTACACTGAACCTGATCCACGTGAGGATTTATCCGGTATGGATGTAGCACGCAAAGTGGTGTGTTTAGCGCGTGAGATCGGTGTGAGTCTTGAGCTAAGTGATGTTGACGTGCAAAATTTGACACCTGAAAATTTAAGATCATGCTCAAAAGAGGAGTTTTTAAAGAAAATCAACTCTCATGATAAGGAGTTAACACAACAGCTTAAAGCCTTGCAAGGTAAAGCTTCAGCACTGCATTTTGTGGGAGAAGTATCAGATACCGGTGAGGCGAAAGTGTCTGTCGCATCATTAGCGCAAAACAGTCCCTTTGTGAGCTTAGATGGTGCAGATAATATGGTGCTTATTTATTCCAAGCGCTATGCGCATTCACCAATGGTGATAAGAGGTGCAGGCGCTGGTGTTAAAGTGACTGCAGCGGGTGTTTTTGGTGATATATTGGCAATTTCCAATTAAGGCAAAATTGACAGGAATAGTGCCCCGTGAAAGCATATGAAAACACCCCTCACCCGACAGGCTTTGCCTGTCGGGTGAGGGGGAATGATGCGTTTAGAGGTAAAGGACTTAATCAATGGATGAAATGATAAAAAGAATAAAGAAAATAGAAATAAATGAAAAGATAGCTAAAGTAACTGCATTTGCGCCAGCAACAAGTGCAAACTTTGCAGTAGGGTTTGATTTGATGGGCTTTGCGTTATCAGGTGTCGGTGACACAGTGCATTTACAAAAGCGTGATGATAAGCAATTAGTTATCAAACAAATTTGTGGGTTATTAACAGATAAAGAGTTAAGTCTAGATGTTGATAAAAATGTTTGTGGTTCGGTGATAAAGAAATTTTTACAAGATCACCAGCTATCAATTGGTTTAGATATTACCATTGAAAAAGGCATTCCTTTAGGCTCTGGCATTGGCGGTTCTGCTGCATCTTCAGTCGCGGCAATACTTGCAGTTAATGAATTCTTGGTAAAACCTTTAGCAAAAGAGCAGTTAATTGATTATGCCATTTATGGTGAGAGTCTTATCTCTGGTGGTGTTTATCACGGTGATAATGCCGTACCTGCGATGTTTGGTGGTTTGGTGTTGCTACAAAACTCATCGCCATGTGAGTTTATTCAACTGCCGAGTTTAGATTTATATGCTAGTGTTGTTGTACCTAATCTAAAAATCGAAACCAAAGAAGCACGAAAGTTGATTGATGTGCCTTTTATGATCAAAGAGTTTGTCGCACAGAGTGCTAAAACTGCGGCGATAATTAGTGCGCTATATGAGGGTGATCTTGTGCGTTTTAAAAAACATTTTGTTGATGTGTTAGTTGAGCCAAAACGCAAAGTACTTATTAAGGGTTTTGATCAGGCAAAACAAAAAGCAGTTGAACTTGGCGCACTTGGGTTTGGTATCTCGGGTTCAGGTCCTGCTGTATTTGCTCTAAGTAACAACGAAGATACTGCAGCGATCGCAAATGAATTAGTTAAAGTGTTTGCTAAAGAGGGGCTATCAGCAGAGAAATATATTACAAGCTTATCTGCAAAAGGTGGGCAAATTATCGCGAAGGAGGAAGTATGAAATTTATCAGTACCAGAGGTGATGCCAAGGCTGTATCGATATCAAGCGCATTACAAAATGGCTTAGCAGAAGATGGAGGACTTTATGTGCCTGAAGCTTTTCCACTGTTTGATTGGAGGGCTTTAGATAGTGCAATGAGCTATCCTGACTTTGCAACAAAACTATTAACCCCATTTTGTAAAGGCGATGCACTTGAAAGCCAATTAAGCACAATATGCCATGAGAGCTTTAGTTTTCCTTTACCACTGGTCAGTGTTGATCAAAAAACATCGGTACTTGAGCTTTTTCATGGTGCAACTTTGTCATTTAAAGATTTTGGGGCGAGATTTCTAGCCAATGCCTTAAGTCATATTAAAACCGATAAAAAGTTTACGATTATGGTCGCAACATCAGGTGATACAGGCTCTGCGGTTGCCGCGGCTTTTTATCAAAAGCAAAACATCAATGTTATGGTGCTATTTCCGAAGGGTAAAATCTCAATGCGTCAGCAAAAGCAGATTACTTGCTGGCAAGATAATGTTTGTGCAGTTGAGGTTGATGGCACATTTGATGATTGCCAAGCATTGGTTAAAGGCGCATTTGCCGATAAATGGTGGCAGAATAATACGTATTTAAATACATCTAATAGTATTAACATTGGACGGCTGTTACCACAAACAACCTATTACGCTTATGTTGCTTGGCAGTATTTTTTAAAGCATGGTAAAAAGGCAAATTTCATCGTGCCATCGGGTAATATTGGCAATGTTTGCGCTTGTTTCTGGGCGAAAAAAATGGGTTTGCCGATTGGTGATATTGTCATTGCTCAAAATGAAAATAACGTCATTGGGCAGTTTTTAGAACATAAAACATTGCCCAATAAAGCCAGTATCGAGACACTTGCCAATGCGATGGATGTCGGTAAGCCAAGTAACTTTGAGCGCCTTTATGCGCTCTTCCCTGGTTTTGACGTTTTTGCTCATGAGGTAAAAGCTTTTAAAGCATCTGATAGTGATATTAAAAAGATGATTGCTGAGGTGAAGAATGAGCATAATATGCTTATTTGTCCACATACGGCAACTGCATTTTTTGCGCGTGAGTCTTTGCCAGAAGACACGCATTATATCGTTGTCGCAACTGCCCATCCGGCAAAGTTTGAAGAAGTGATCGAACCAATTGTCAAAGAGAAAATTAAAGTGCCTGAGCACTTAAACAAATTACTTGAAAAGAAACAACAAAGTGTTGGAATTTCTGCAAATCTTAATGCCTTAACAGAGCAGTATCAGGCATACTTTAGTGTTTATTCTTCATCCTCATAATCATCGTAATCTTCATCGTCAAAGTCGTCATAATCATCGGCGAAATCAAAATAATCATCATCAAACTCATCTTCTTCATAGCTATATAAACTCTCAGCATCTTGGCGCAATGTGAGGATCAGCGCTTGCATATCTTTGGGAGGTTTAGCACTAAATTCAACAACTTCAGCACTCACTGGGTGAATGAAAGCCAGTTTATAAGCATGTAAGGCTTGGCGGCTAAAGTCTTTTAATACATCTTGTGCTTCATCAGATAAGCCGCGCGCAAGTTTTAATCTCGGGTTATAAACAGGATCTCCTACTAATGGCGCTTTAAGATGTGCCATATGCACACGAATTTGATGGGTGCGTCCAGTTTCTAGTTTGCAACGAATGCGTGTATGTGCACGATAGCGCTCCAATACCACAAAGTGGGTAATGGCTTCTTTGCCCGTAGGGGTCACCGCCATTTTTAAGCGATTATGTGGGCTTCTACCAATTTTGGTTTTGATCGTGCTGCCCACCGTAATATAACCTGTGGCAATTGCTTCATACTCACGTTTGACTTGACGTTTGGATAATTGAGCAACAAGTGATGCATGTGCTTTGAGACTTTTAGCAGCAACCATTAATCCAGAAGTATCTTTATCCAGTCTGTGAACAATGCCGGTGCGTGGCACCTTGGCGAATGCTGGATCATGTGCCAATAGCGCATTGGATAATGTACCGGATAAGTTGCCAGCTCCGGGATGAACAGTCAGACCCGCAGGCTTATTAATAACGATGACATCATCGTCTTCATAAATAATATCAAGCGGGATATCCTCTGGCTGCCAGTGGTTTTTATCCTCCGGTGTCGCATTAAGTGATATTTCCTCGCCACCAATGATTTTATCTTTGGCTTTTTTGATCTCACCATTAACAAGAATGGCACCTTGTTTTAGCCATTTTTGTAGTTGTGAGCGTGAGTAGTCACTGAAAACGTTGGATAAGCATTGATCCAAACGTTGACCAGCACAGCTTTCAGGTGCAATAACATTTTGCTGAATGTTTTTAGATACGGTATGATGTGGCACAAATAAAATCCTATCAAGACGCCGGTTAAATTGTGCATCATTGTAAACAATAAATGACAAAGGCGGTAATAAATTAAAGGGTAATCGATGAAAAAGATCAGTTTGGCATTAAGCGGCTTGGGCGCGCTTTTGTTAATGGCAGGATGTTCAACAACAACGACTAAGGCATTGCCATATCAAGGCGAAAGTGCTGAGTATATTTATGCCAAAGGGCACGAGCAGGTTAAAGATGGCGATTATTATAAAGCGATTGATACCTTTAGATCGTTAAACTCGCAATATCCATTCCAAAGCTATACCGAAATGGGTAATTTAGAGCTTATTTACTCTTATTATGAAGATGGGCAGCCTGAGATGGCGTTGGGGTTGGCACGCCAGTTTTTACGCGCTTATCCGACATCAAAGCATTTGGGTTATGTTTATTATATGATGGGTGTGATTAACTATGATAATGGTCGTGGGTTCTTACAGCGCCGCTTGCCATACGATATGGCGCAACATGATCCCGCATCATACTTACAAGCGTTTAATGATTTAAAGCGCTCGGTCATCTTAAGCCCTAAAGCTTCTTATGCCGAGGATGCAAGGCGTCGTATGGTGCATATTAATAATGTCGTGGCTGAATATGAATATAATATCGCTAATTTCTACTTTGAGCATGAAGCTTATGTTGCTGCGATTAATCGCGCTAAGATCATCGTTGAGAAATATTCACAAAGTAACTCGATTGAAAATGCATTGGTTCTGTTGATTAGAAGTTATGATATTTTGAAAATGCCTGAGTTAGCTGAGAAATCAATGGAAGTATTAAAGGCAAACTATCCTAATAATGCGTATTTAAAATCTTTAGAAGATGCAGCAAAACGCCCAACGGTAGTATTTAAATAAACTCAATCAATTATGTGAAGTTGGTTGATGTAGAACTCATAAAGCGCTTAATGATAAAAGCGCTTTTTTAATGAATAAAGGTAATAATTATGTGGTTTAAAAATTTAGCATTGTTTCAATTTACAGAAGACTTTACAACCAGTGCTGAAGATCTTGAAAAACAATTAGCCGAGCATGCATTTAGTCCGTGCTCAACAAGTGCACCCATATCAATGGGCTGGGTATCGCCAATGGCACAAGATATGCCATTAGTGCATGCAGCCTCGGGCTTTATGATGGTGTCATTTAAAATCCAAGAAAAGATGGTGCCCGCTGGCGTTATCAAAGAAGTCTTGGATGAAAAAGTTGAAGAAATTGAGCTAAGAGAATCGCGTAAAGTCAAAAAGAAAGAAAAAGATACGTTAAAAGAAGAGATTTATCAAAGCTTATTGCCGCGCGCCTTTACGCGCAACACCGTGATTAATGCTTATATTGACACGCAAGCAGGTTGGCTTATTGTCAATGCTTCATCCGCTAAAAAAGCGGAGCACTTAACCGTTAATTTACGCAAAGCCTTAGGCAGTTTGAAAATTCGTATTCCTGAGGTGTTGCCAGTTTCTATGCTTCTGACACAATGGCTTAAAACCAATGAATACCCGCAAGATCTAACGATTGAAGATCAATGTGTGTTACAAGATAATAAAGATGCCTCAGGTATTATCCGCTGTCAGCGCCAGAATCTATTTACCGATGATATTTTGTCACTGATTGACTCAGGGCGTGAAGTGATCCAGCTGGGGTTATCATGGCAGGATCAGCTAAGTTTTGTTATCAATGATGAGTTTATGTTGAAATCATTAAAGTTTTTAGAAGTCGTACAAGACAAAGCCAATGATATTGTTTCTGAAACAAAGCAAGAACGCTTTGATGCTGACTTTATTATTATGGCCGAAACCTTGCGTGAATTTATTGATTTTATTATGCAGATTTTTGCTAAAGAGGTTCAAGAAACTGAAGTTTCTGATACAGCAAATACAATGACTGATATAAGTCCTGTTGAAAATGACGAAGAAATAAGTCAAGCACATGATGAGGATGATGTGCCATGGGAAGAAAGTGAAGTAACAGATGATACACTTGATACTTCAGTTGGTATATCAGTTGATCATCAAAACCAATAATGTGATAGTTTATGCATCCAAATGAAGTAATGTCTTTAAATAGCCAGCTTGAGAATATCAAGCGACCACCATCCTCAATCGATGCTGAACGCTCGGTTATTGGTGGATTGATACTGGATAATGAAGCATGGTTTAAGATTGAAGAAATTCTGCGACCTGATGACTTTTACAGCATGCAACATCGCATTGTTTTTCGCCAAATGCAAAAGCTTATTAAAGATGAATCACCTTTTGATATCATTACTTTAAGCGATTCACTGTCGAATGAGAAACTATTAGAACAAGCTGGCGGACTTCACTACTTAGCTGAGATTGCCAAAAATACGCCAACTGCTGCTAACGTTGTCGCTTATGCTGAAATTGTTAAAGAGCGCTCAAAATTACGCGTGCTTTTAAATACGGCAACCGATATTGCCAATATGGTTTATGTGCCAGAAGGGCGCAAAGCCGAAGATATCTTGGATGTTGCTGAGCAGAAAATCTTGGCAATTGCTGAGAGTGATACTCAGCGCAGTGATGGACCAAAATCTGTGCGTGATATTATCCCGAGTGTGATTGATCGCATTGATGCGATGATGGAAGCAAGTGATGGTATTACCGGAATCTCCAGTGGCTTTACCGATTTGGATGAGTTAACTTCAGGCTTGCATCCGGCGAATTTAGTGATTGTTGCCGGACGTCCGTCAATGGGTAAAACAACCTTTGCCATGAATTTGGCTGAGAATGTTGCCAGAGGTGCTGAAAAGCCTGTACTTGTTTTTAGTTTGGAGATGCCTTCAGAAGATATTGTGCTGAGGATGATTTCATCTCTTGGTCGGGTTGAGCAAAATGCGCTAAGAAATGGTCGCCTAGAAGATGAGCACTGGGCAAAGATCACAACGGCAATGGAAGTATTATCCAAAGATTTCAATATGCATATTGATGATAGTGCGGGTTTATCTCCTGCTGATATGCGCTCACGTGCACGTAAACTCTATAAAGAGCAGGGAGGCTTAAGCATGATTGTTGTCGATTATCTGCAATTGATGAAGGTGCCTGGTTATGAAAACAATCGTACCCAAGAGGTCTCGGAAATCTCTCGTGCTTTAAAGTCTCTTGCCAAAGAGCTGCATGTTCCTGTCGTGGCATTATCTCAGCTTAATCGTGCGGTTGATGATCGCGCGGACAAACGTCCTATGATGTCAGATCTACGTGAGTCCGGTGCCATTGAGCAGGACGCCGATGTGATTATGTTTGTTTATCGCGATGAGGTTTATCACAAAGATAAAGAAGATAATAAAGGACTCGGTGAAATTATTATCGGTAAGCAACGTAATGGTCCAATTGGCAGTATTAAAGTGCATTTTGAAGGGCGCTTCTGTCGCTTTGCTGATTTAACTTTTGAGCAAAGTGTGCCGTTTGGGGTGTATTAAATATATTTTAGGATGTGCTGCCCCCTGTTCTATATCTTAAATTTATTAGCATCTAGCCTTATAAGTGCGCTAATTTACAATTTTCATACATTTTTTAATGTCTCTTTTTTGTACAATTCCTTTGGCTTAGTTGATAAGCAATGTAGTTAGGTTAATCAATCAAATAAAAAGGTAAAAGTTAAGTATGAAAAAGTGGAGTTTATTTGTAATGTCTTTAACATTGGTGAGTATATGCCAAAGCTCATTTGCTAGCGCTCAGACCGGTTTTGTTGTAGGAATGGATATGGGGGCAGATATCCCAGCTGGACATAGCGAGAGTGAATATGGTGGTGACTATAAACGAGCAGCATATAATCTAGGTATTATTTTAGGCTATGATTATGCAATTAATAATAAAATTAGTCTTGGCGTTGAAGCGGTTCCTAATACGGGCGGTTTAAATGCTTCAAGTGCTGGAATAGGGTACCTGCCGATAATGTTAACAACTAAGTTTTATCCATTTAAAAATGGCTTCAATATGTTTGCTAAGGTTGGTGTTGCTTATTTATATGGTTCAGGTACTTTTCTTGAGACAGCAGCAAAAGATATATCACGGTCATGGCAGCCAACTTTTGCTATAGGCACAGGCTACCAGTACAAGCGTATAAATTTCTATGTTCAGTATCAATATACTCAAATGAATATAGCCTACAAAGGTAATAATTTCTTGTCTCCAGAAGACTATTATAAGGAAAGTTATAATGGTGCACTAAACAGTATTTTAGTAGGAGTTGCTTATACTTTTTAAATTTACATTCAAGTATGTTTTAACTTAGAATGTTACTAGAACTTAGTAACAGAGCATTTCAAATGTTAGATATACAAAAAATTCGTCAAGACTTTCCTTTTTTAAAGCAAACGATTCATGGTAAACCGGTGGTGTTTTTAGACACCGGTGCATCAGCACAAAAACCTAATATTGTCATTGATGCGGTGAAAGATAGCTATACCAATGATTATGCGAATGTTCATCGTGGCGTGTATTATTTGAGTGATCAAGCCACTGAGAAATACGAAGGCACGCGTAAGGTTGTTCAGCACTTCATTGGTGCGCAAAAGATGGAAGAAATTATTTTCACCAAAGGCACGACGGAGTCGATTAATCTGGTGGCAAGCTCGTTATTGGATCAGTATTTTAATGGGGATGACGAGATTATCATTACCGAGATGGAGCATCATGCCAATATTGTGCCATGGCAGTTAATGAGTAAACATAAACCATTGACGATTAAGTATATACCCGTAACCGATAAAGGGGAGCTTGATTTATCTGTTTTACCTACGCTTTTAACAGACAAGACCAAACTTATCTCATTAACGCATTGTTCAAATGTATTGGGGACGATTAATCCTATTAAAGAAATTATACAAAGCATTCGCAAAACACACCCTGAAGTTGCGATTGTTGTTGATGGCGCGCAGTCTGTCGTTCATCAAAAAATCGATGTAGTTGATTTGGATTGTGATTTCTTTGCCTTTTCCTCACATAAGCTCTATGGCACGACGGGTGTTGGTGTGTTGTATGCCAAAGAGAAATGGCATAAACTGATGTCTCCTTATCAAGGCGGTGGTGATATGATCAAGCTTGTGACGATGAGTGAGACGACATTTGCTGATCCCCCGTATAAATTTGAGGCAGGGACTCCCGATATTATTGGCGTGATTGGTTTATCCAAAGCCATTGAATATGTGCAAAGTATCGGACTTTGTAAGATTAAAGCGCATGAAGAAACGCTGCTTCACTATGCCACAGAAAAATTACAAACTATTTCAGGGCTTAGAATATTAGGTGAAAGTTCACATAAATCTGCGGTAATTACCTTTGTTATTGACGGATTTCATGCCAATGATTTGGGTACGTTACTTGACTTGTCCGGCGTGTGTGTGCGCACAGGACATCATTGCGCACAACCGTTATTACAACGCTACAACGTGCCATCGACGGTGCGAGCATCTTTTGGTGTTTACAATACCAAAGAAGATGTTGATATGTTGGTTGAAGGACTACATAAAGCGATTAAGATGTTATCTTAAATGGTAGTGAATTATTTGGGCTATGAACCAAGTCCAGCCATTCCAAACGTGCCCTGAGCAAAGTCGAAGGGCATGCAAAGATGAGTGGCTTCGACTAATGCTCAGCCAACGTTTATGTTTATAGTGAATTAAGTAGCCATGCAAATCTTATCAGGTATTTTTTGGATTCCTGGATCAAGTCCGAGAATGCCAGCAAGCCGTCATATTCGGGCTTGACCCGAATATCCATTATTACAATAAGCTATTGTTTAGGTACTTATTCTTTTGAGCGTGAATAGCGCTTACGATCTGATTCAGTCAAAAGTTTCTTACGCAGACGGATTGATTTTGGTGTGATCTCAACTAATTCATCATCTTCGATAAATTCTAATGCATACTCAAGGGTAATTTTAATGGGTGTAGTTAACACGATACTTTCATCTTTACCAGAGGCACGCATATTGGTTAGTTGTTTGCCTTTACAAGGGTTAACCGTCAAATCATTATCACGTGAGTTAATGCCGATGATCATACCTTCATAAACTTCAACGCCATGACCAATAAACATTTTGCCACGTTCTTGTAAATTAAACAGAGCAAATGCCACTGCTTTACCAGCACAAATGGAAATTAAAGTGCCGTTTAGGCGCGATTCAATAATTCCCTTTTTCATAGGGCCATAATGATCAAATATCTTATTGATAATGCCAGTGCCTGAAGTAATAGTTAAAAACTCAGTGTAAAAGCCAATTAGACCACGCGAAGGGATGATAAATTCTAAGCGTACACGACCTTTGCCATCTGGTTCCATATTTCTAAGCTCACCTTGGCGTAAGCCCATTTTTTCCATAACAGAACCTTGATACTGTTCATCAACATCAATAATGGCTTGCTCATACGGCTCACACATCTCACCATCAATTTCTTTAAAGATCACATGTGGACGTGATACGGCGATTTCAAAGCCTTCGCGACGCATGTTTTCAAGTAAGATAGATAGGTGAAGCTCACCGCGACCAGAAACCTTGAATTTATCAGGGTCATCTAGTTGTTCAACACGAAGAGCAACGTTGTGTAAAAGCTCTTTTTCCAAACGATCTTTAATTTGACGAGAAGTTACAAATTTACCTTCGCGCCCAGCAAATGGCGAGTTGTTCACTTGGAAAGTCATCGAAATGGTTGGCTCATCAACGGATAATGGCGGCAGTGCTTCAACGCAATCTAATGCGCAAATGGTGTCAGAGATATTAATTCCTTCAATACCTGTAATACAGATGATGTCTCCAGCGGACGCTTCAGGCACTTCAACACGCTCAAGTCCCATATGTCCTAATACTTGCAATACACGACCTTGTCTTGTGTTGCCGTTTTTATCAATAATACTTACCGGTGTATTGGTTTTAATCTTACCACGTTTAATGCGTCCAATACCGATTGTGCCAACGAAGCTTGAATAATCCAATGAAGAAATTTGCATTTGAAATGCACCTTCTTTATCGACTTCAGGTGGCGATACACGCTCAACAATTGTCTCAAATAGGGCATTCATATTATCGGTGGTTTCATTTGCATCCATTGTTGCAAAGCCATTTAATGCCGATGTGTAGACAACAGGGAAATCAAGTTGCTCATCCGTGGCACCCAAGCGGTCAAATAGGTCAAAGACTTGATCCATAACCCAATCAGGGCGGGCACCTGGACGGTCAATCTTGTTAATAACAACAATGGGCCTTAAACCGCGCGCGAATGCTTTTTCAGTAACAAAGCGTGTTTGTGGCATAGGACCATCAACGGCATCAACCAAAAGAAGCACAGAGTCAACCATTGACATCACACGTTCTACTTCACCACCGAAGTCAGCATGTCCTGGTGTGTCAACGATGTTAATACGATAATCATTCCATTTAATAGCGGTGTTTTTAGCAAGAATCGTAATGCCACGCTCTTTTTCTAAGTCGTTGGAGTCCATTACACGCTCAACATCAGCGCCACGCGTTTTTAATGTGCCCGATTGCTGTAATAGTTTATCAACTAGCGTTGTTTTGCCATGGTCAACGTGTGCGATAATTGCGATATTACGTAAATTTTCGATCATAAAATTATATTCTTTTAAGAGTTAGCGTAAATTGATTAGTGATTGTACGGTCACATTTAAAATACGCAATGTTTTTTTGTGAGAATTGCATGTCTCAATTATTAGCGGACTTTCTTATTAATGAGTTCAATCTGATAACCATTAGGGTCTTTGACAAAAGCAATGACACTGGTGCCACCTTTGACAGGGCCAGCTTCACGCGTGACAATCCCTCCTTGTTTCTTAATCTCCTCACAGCTTTGATAAACATCCTCGACTTCAATACATAAATGCCCAAAAGCATTGCCATGATCATAACTATCGGTATCCCAGTTATAAGTCAGTTCAATGGCGGTAATGGCATTGATGTCATTGCCATATCCCATGAACGCTAATGTATAGCGATAAGCCTCGTTATCCATTTTTTTAAGTAAATTCATGCCAAAAATAGTTTGATAAAAATTAATCGATTCTTCGAGATTATTAACACGAATCATAATGTGAGCTAGACGCATAATGTTGTCCTTTGTTCTTATTGTATGAATCTGTGCAGAATGTTAATAAAACAGCATGGGTCTGACAAGGTAAATCATACCAATCTCACAGCAATAAGTTCTACAAAACGCCTGATGATAGGTATATACCCATCGTAAGCCATTTTATAGTGTTTAATGTTGAAGAAGTTTTTGGTGTTTTTGAATGATTGGATTGCAGGTAGTAGCTAGGACTATTAGCAAGATCAAATCATTCAAAAGTGCAAGAAATTCAATAGCAGAAATACTGTAAACTGGTTTGTGATGGGTATATAATGCTCGCCATTATTTGAGTAAAGGTAACATGCATGCAAATCGTAGATGAAATCTGTTTAAAAGCATTAACAGACGTCGAAAATACAAAAAACAGACAAGATTTAGATCATATTCGCGTTCAATATTTGGGGAAAAAGGGTGAGCTTACCGAGATTATGAAGCAGTTAGGTAGTTTGCCGAATGAAGAGAAGCCAAAGCTTGGGCAAGCTGTCAATGAAGCGAAGAATAAATTGCAAATGGCTATTACCGCACGCTTGGATGTGTTAAATGCGATTGAATTGGCGCAAAAGTTAGCAGCTGAGAAAATTGATGTCACGCTTTCAGGTATTGGACATGAGCAAGGTACATTGCATCCGGTTTCAACAAGCATGCAGCGCATTGAAGAGTTTTTTAGCAAAATGGGCTTTGCGATTGAATATGGTCCTGAAGTTGAGGATGACTATCATAACTTTGAAGCATTGAATATTCCTGATCATCATCCAGCGCGTGCCATGCATGATACTTTTTACTTTAATCCCAATACTGTGTTAAGAACACATACTTCCGGTGTGCAAATCAGAACAATGGAAAAACAAGAACCACCGATTCGTATGATCGCACCAGGGCGTGTTTATCGTTGTGATTCTGATATGACACATACGCCGATGTTTCATCAGGTGGAGGGTTTGTGGATTGATGAGAAGGCATCATTTGCTGATCTAAAAGGCTTGTTAAATGCCTTTTTAAATGCCTTTTTTGAGAAAGATCTAAAGATGCGTTTTCGTCCTTCATATTTCCCATTTACTGAGCCTTCAGCCGAAGCTGATATGGAATGTGTGATGTGCGAAGGGCAAGGTTGTCGCGTGTGCAAGCAAACTGGTTGGCTTGAAGTATTAGGTTGCGGCATGGTACATCCTAATGTGTTAAAAGCCGGCGGCATTGATAATGAGAAATATCGCGGATTTGCTTTTGGTATGGGTGTTGAGCGCTTGACTATGTTGCGTTATGGTATTAATGATTTACGTTTATTTTTTGAGAATGATTTACGATTTTTAAAACAGTTTTAAATCGTACATAATATATCGGAGGTAGCATTAGCTTAAAAGCTAACGCTACCTCAAACATTACAGGATAACAAAATGAAATTTAGTCATCGTTGGTTAGAAAATTATTTGGATAAAAATCTTGAGGTAAATACCTTAAGTGAAAAGCTTACAGCTGCCGGTTTGGAAGTTGATTCAATTGAAGCCGTTGCTTTGGATTTCACACAGGTTGTTGTTGGGCAAATTAAAAAAATTGATAAGCATCCTGATGCGGATAAGCTAAACGTTTGTGAAGTCGATGTTGGCGATGATGAGCTAGTTACCATCGTCTGTGGCGCGCCAAATGTCTATGCGGGGATGAAAGCGCCTGTCGCTAAGATTGGCGCATGCCTGCCTGGTGATTTTAAGATAAAGAAAAGTAAACTTCGCGGTCAACCATCGTATGGCATGATGTGCTCGCAAAAAGAACTTGGGTTGAGTGATGAAAGCGAAGGTTTGATGGATTTGCCAGTGGATGCACCTGTTGGTGTTGATATTCGTGAATATTTGCAGTTGGATGATCATATTGTTGAAGTGGATTTGACACCGAATCGCGCGGATTGTTTAAGTGTATATGGAGTGGCAAGAGAGGTTGCCGCTTTAACTGATGCTAAGCTTAAACCTCTTGATGAGATTAAACTTAATCTTGTTAAAGGTGTGCAAAAACAAGTTGTTTCAGCGGTGTCTGAGGCATGTCCACGCTATTTTGGACGGATGATTTATAATATTGATGCGAAAGCGCAAACTCCCCTTTGGATGAAAGAGCGTCTGCGCCGTTCAGGCTTAAGATCAATCTCTGCGATTGTTGATATTACCAATTATGTATTACTTGAACTGGGTCAGCCACTGCATGCCTTTGATGCTGATAAAGTTGGTAGTACTGTCTATGCGCGCATGGCGAAAGAGAATGAAAAGATTACCTTATTAGATGAAACTGAAGTAACTCTTAAATCCAATACTTTAGTGATTGCTGATGAGCATAAAGCGTTAGCGATTGCTGGTGTGATGGGTGGGCTGGATTCATCCGTAACTGATAATACACAAAATATCTTTCTAGAAAGTGCTTATTTTGCGCCTAAAGCAATTGCAGGTAAAGCACGTCAATATGGATTGCATACAGACTCATCACATCGCTTTGAACGCGGTGTTGATCCGAAGCTATGCCAATATGCAATTGATTATGCCGCACGTTTGATCGTTGATATTGCTGGAGGTGAAGTCAGTGAAGTTGTTAAGGCGGATCATTACAATGAAACAACGACTCAAATTCCATTACGCTTAAATAAGCTAAACTCAATTCTTGGTATGGATTTTAGTGCCGCATTTGTTGAAGACGTGTTAACAGCGCTTAATATCACACTTGAACCAGTTAACGATGCCTGTAATGAGATTAAGTGGTTGGCAACTGCCCCAAGTTATCGTTTTGATATGGCGATTGAAGAAGATTTAATCGAAGAAGTCGGGCGTGTCTATGGTTATCAGAATTTACCGATGACCTTGCCCGAGGTAACATTGTCGCAACAACAAGTTTCTGAACATATCATTACTTTAAGCGCATTAAAAAATACATTGATTAATCGCGGCTATCATGAAGTGATCAATTATAGCTTTATTGATCCTAAATTAGATGAATTGTTTTTTGATACCGCAGGATTGGCTTTGCAAAAGCCGATTTCACAAGATATGTCGGTGATGCGTCAAGGCTTGATCCCAGGCCTTGTGTCAACATTTAAAGCCAATTTAAATCGTCAGCAATCGCGTATTCGTATTTTTGAAGAAGGTGTTTGTTTTCAACCGGCTGAGACATTAGCGCATGAATACTCACATTTAGCCGGTCTTGTTTATGGTGATATCAATCCACTGAATTGGCAGGAAAAAACGGCAAGTGATTTTTACTCAGTTAAGGCAGATGCTGAGGCGCTGCTGCAATTAAATAAAAAGTCAGTCAATTATGTTGCTTGTGAAGATATCGATTGGCTGCACCCGGGACAATCCGCTTATATTTATCAAAATGGTGAAAAAGTTGGTGTTATTGGTGTCTTGCACCCAAGTGTAATGAAAGTATTGCAAATCAAAGGCAAATCACCGGTAGTATTTGAGCTGCAAACCAGTAAAATCTCAAACAAAGATGTTGCTAAATTTATGGCAATTTCTAAATATCCATCGGTTTCACGTGATATTGCGGTTATTGTTGATTGTAATATCAGTGCGCAAAGCTTGATTGATGCAGTGAATAAAGCGGATGTGAATTTATTGAATCAGGTTGATTTATTTGATGTTTATCAAGGTGAAAACTTGCCAGAGAATAAAAAGAGTATCGCTTTGAATCTCACTTTTCAAGATAATACGCAGACCTTGACGGATGAGCTTATGAATGACGCGATGGCTAAAATTCTTAAGTCGCTAAAAGAAAATACTGATGCCAGTCTGCGAGAATAGTATCTCGTGATTAGAAGTCATGATTTGAAACCATTACATACTTCTGAACTACAGGCTTTTAAGGAAACAATACAGATATCAAATATTCCTATTCTAGTGCAAGTGTTAGATTGGGCTAGAATCCCTGAGGTTTTTCATGAAAGCATTCTAAAGGGCTATGCTATTTTAAAACCTTTGGGCTAGGCTTCTTTAATATACCAATTATAGATTTGTATCAGTGCATATTGTTGACTAGAATCACTAAAAATATGAAATATTATGATCATTATGAAAATGGTGGGTCGTGCAGGATTCGAACCTGCGACCAATTGGTTAAAAGCCAACTGCTCTACCGACTGAGCTAACGACCCAAAGACAGGGCACATTATAGGGAATATGGAGTTAATTGCAATATGAAGATGAGAAAAAATGGCAAAAACAACAGAGGCGCTCGAAATCTAGGCTTTAGCTTGATTGAGGGAATGGTGGTTATTGTCGTGATGGCGATCGTTATTGCGGTTGCTGTGCCTTTGATGGTTGGCACTTTGGGGCGCGCTAATTCAGAAATTTATTTAGATAAAGTCAAAGCGGCTTTAGAGTTAGGCAGAATCACAGCAATGTCAGAAGTAACATCAGTATTTCTGTGTCCAAGCACGGATGGTGCTACCTGTGCGACGGTACCAGCAAGTAATTGGGGGAATAATCGCTTGATTCTATTTACAAGTTCAACGGGGGTGTCTACTGATGTTGATCGTATTATTACAACGATTGAGGCACCAACCACAGGAGAATATATTTCAAGTACAAATGGTGATTCGATGAAATTTCAGCCAAGTGGATTATCCTCAACTGCTGCATCTTTACGTTATTGCGCTACCGTTGATGGGCAAGGCGCGGGGCGTTATGATCGAGAAGTAGTGATTAATATGATTGGCAGAATCAAGCTTGATATTTTTAGTACCTCACAAGTGTGCTAATGTAATTGACATACTAGCTCAGTTAATGCGTGCTCTACATCACCTTGTTCGATTCCTTTAACGAGTAAATCAATGGCAAAGCATTGATTAAAAAGCTGAGCATAATACTGCTTGCTAAATTTTCTAGCTAGGCGTGCATAGACGGCTTGCCGTGTTTTCCAGATATTATTGCGTACAAAGGTTTGTTGTTGCTGTTGTGGCGTTTGCATGCTCAGGTTATAGCAAATGCGTAACTCTTTTAAAATTGCCCAAAGAATAATGGCACTTTCAACACGCTCTTTGAATAAGTGCTGTAATATCACCAGTGAGCGATTCATGTTCTGCTCAATAAGACTTTGTGCCAGATCAAATACATCGTAATTCATCGCATTGGATAAATACTCAGTAAGCGTCTTATCATCAAAGTGCGTCTGTGGTTGATGTTGCAGTAGGCTAATCATTTGGTTAGCAGCAAAGAGATTGCCTTCGGTTTTTTGTGCTAAGAGCATCAAGGCGTCTTCAGTTAATGTGATTGGCTTATCAAGAGAGCTAAGTTCAAGCTTAATGAGTTTAATCGACTCTTGAATGCTAACTGGCCATACTTGAATATATAGTGCTTGTTGCACAAGTGACTGGAACCATTTAGTTTTTTGTTGCGCACTCGTCAGATCATCAAATATCAACAAAAAGCGATCACTTTGTGAGATGTTGTTAAGGCAATCAACGAGCAATTTTTGCGCATTCTTATCAGGCGCTTTAGTAATGGTCAGTTGCAATAAACGTTCTTCGGCAAACAAGCTAAAGCTATTGAAGTTGCTTTGTAAAAAATCATATTGTTGATTGATGATTTGTGCGCGCAGAATCTCAAAGTTTTGTGCTTTATATTTGGCATTAATTTGCTCAATGAGTTTATTTTTTTGATAAGGCTCTTTGCCGGTGATGATATAACAAGGGAAGTCTTTTTTTTCAATGACTTTTAAGGCTTCTAGGTAGTTAGTGGCTTTGATCATTATTTTTCCCTTATGGTTGACATTGTGGGCAATAGAAGGTGTTGCGTTGATTGATAACAATCGATGAAATAACGGTTGAACAGATCTGGCATGCTTTGTCTTTTTGCCCGTAAACTGCTAAAGATTGGGCAAAATAACCAGGTTTGCCTGTGGCATTTTTGTAGTCTTTCAAGGTGGTGCCACCGGCTTTAATCGCTTGCAATAACGTGGATTGGATGGCATCGATAAGCTTGCTGATCTCATTCTTTGTCAAGGTATTAGCGGGTTTCAACGGTGAAATACCTGCTTTAAATAAACTCTCACAGGCATAGATGTTGCCAACACCAACCACGATTTTGTTATCCATAATCACACTTTTGATCGCTTGTGTGCGTGCTTTAAGTGTGCGTTGCAAATAGCGACTATTAAAGTGTTGCGTTAAAGGCTCAGGACCATAGTTTGAAAAGTATTTATGTAGCAAAGGATCACCGTCGGTAATATCCCAATAACCAAAGCGCCGAGGGTCATGATAAAAGATCGTCTGACCATCATCGAGTTGTAAAACAATATGATCATGTTTTTTGTGTTGATAGGTATTACGATCAGTAATCTGCAATACACCAGACATGCCAAGATGAATAATCAACGCATAATCATCTAAGGTGATAATCAAATGCTTGCCACGCCTTGAGATATCATGAATTGATTGGTTAGTTACTTTGTCACTAAGCCTAGGATCCAGTGGATAGCGTAGTTTATCAATATAAGTATGAGCGCTTATAATCTTGCGCTTTAAGCAATGTAAGCTAAGACCGTTTTTAACCGTCTCGACTTCAGGTAATTCAGGCATTTTTCTTTTGACCTATTTTGCTTTCGCTGCCATTGATAAGGCGTTTGATGTTTTCATGATGTCGTAAGATCACAATAACAGCAATGATGATAAATGGCAGTGCAGTGTGAAAACTAAAGATGAAAATCACACAAACAGCAGAAACAATCGTCGCAATTAATGCAGACAATGAAGAGTACTTGGTAATTAATGCGCATATGAGCCATGTAGCAAGAAAGATAATGCCAATCAACCAATAAAATCCAAGAACAACACCGATTAAAGTGGCAACACCTTTACCTCCTTTGAAACCAAAGAATACAGGAAATATATGCCCAACAACGGCAAGAAGTGCAACATAACCAATTTCAGTTGCGCTTAAATGTAAAGCATGCGCAATAATTACGGGGATTAAGCCTTTCAGTGCGTCACCCAAAAGGGTGATTGCTGCGGCCTTTTTGCCTCCTAGACGCAAGACATTAGTTGCCCCTGGATTACCGGAACCAATACTGCGTGGTGAAGGTAAGCCCATCAATTTACAGGTGATGATGGCACTATTAATTGAACCAAATAAGTAGCCAATGATAAGCATTAAAATAAATAGCATGATTGTGTACAGTATGATTTAGACTGCCCATGAGTGTCTGAATTTTTGAGGATTAAGTCAAGTGCTTATTAGACCAAGTATCTTAAAACGTGATGCCACACCCATCACAAATCAATTTACAGAGTTTCGGTTATTGAATTTCTACAGATAACATTAAAACCACCCTTTATTTATCTATTTTTTGATCTATATTTTATCTTGAGCGGGCAATTTTTCGGGGCGATGATATGCAGAGTTATCAGCAAAATACAGCGTTATTAGCACTAATACAAGCAGCCAGTTTATATCAGGTGGCATTAGATCCTAAAACGATTTTTCATCAGTTTGCTGTGGATGGGGCATTTGGGCATACGGCATTGATGCGAGCGCTTAAAGTCAATGCTTTTCATGCCAAAGAGATCAGCTGCGATATCGCGAGTATTAAGTTATCTACTTTACCTGCAATTATTGTTGGCAAAGACGATTATTTTGTTTTGGTCGGTGTTAATGATCAACAAGAGTATCTTGTTATTTTAGCCAATAGCAATGAGCTGACGAGTTTATCGTCAGCTGAATTTAGTCAATTATTTAATGGTAAAGTGATCTATCTCAATCCTAAAAATAATACGTCAAAAGATAAGGCATTTAATATCAAATGGTTTATTCCGGCATTATGGAAATACAAACACGTCTTTCGTGATGTGTTTATCGCGTCATTTTTCTTGCAGTTATTTGCTCTGGTAACACCACTATTTTTCCAAGTGGTGATGGATAAAGTGGTTGTGCATCAAGCCTTAACCACATTGGAGATATTAGCCATTGGCTTTGTGGCAGTGAGTATTTTTGAGGTAATTTTAGGTGCGATTCGTACTTATTTGTTTGCACATACCACAAGTCGCGTTGATGTTGAGTTAGGTACTAAACTGTATCAGCATTTATTAAGTTTGCCTCTTGCTTATTTTGAGGCGCGGCAAGTGGGTTTAAGTGTGGCACGTGTTAAAGAGCTTGATAGTATTCGTGAGTTTTTGACTAGTAGCGCATTGACCTTGCTGATTGACCTTGGCTTTACTTTTATCTTTTTCGCGGTCATGTGGTTTTATTCAGCCCAATTGACCTTAATCGTATTGGCAACCATTCCTTGTTATGTTGTCTTGTCACTTTTGATTACCCCAATACTAAAGGCGCGCCTTGATCAGGCATTTAAAGAAGGTGCCAAGAATCAAGCATTTCTAACCGAATCATTAACCGGAATTCAAACCGTTAAATCATCAGCGATTGAGCCACAAATGCAACATAAATGGGAAGATAATCTAGCAAATTATGTGCGAACCAACTTTCGCGCGCGCAACTTAAGTAATATCACTTCGCAAATCGCACAATTTATTAGCAAGATCACGACACTTTTGATTATTTTTCTAGGGGTTAACTTAGTGATGTCAGGTGATTTAACCATTGGTCAATTGATTGCTTTTAATATGCTCGCCGGACGCGTTACTAGTCCTATTTTAAAAGTGGTGCAATTATGGCAGGACTTTCAGCAAGCACGTATATCATTAAAACGTTTGGGGGATATTTTAAATACCACAGCGGAAGGATCCACCGTAAGCAATAATCAGCAATTAGCCCAATTATCTGGAAGTATCGAATTTAAGAATCTTACATTTCATTATGGCATTAATACCCCTGCGGTATTAAAAGAGATTAACTTCAACGTTCAAGCCAATCAAACCGTTGGTATTGTCGGGCGCTCAGGCTCGGGTAAAAGTACATTGGCAAAACTCTTACAAAAGCTTTATCTACCGCAATCAGGCAGTATTTTACTCGATGGTGCTGATATCTCAGCATTAAGTGCTGTATGGTTAAGGCAACAGATTGGCGTGGTGTCACAAGAGAGCTTTTTATTTAATCGCAGTATTCGTGAGAATATTGCGCTAACTTGTCCAGGGGCTTCTTTGGATGTAGTAATCAATGCGGCTAAATTATCAGGAGCTGATGAGTTTATTGTCAAATTAAAACATGGTTATGACACGATCGTAGAGGAGCAAGGTGCCAATTTCTCTGGAGGGCAAAAGCAGCGTATTGCCATCGCCAGAGCATTGATCAATGAGCCTAAAATACTTATTTTTGATGAGGCAACATCGGCTTTAGATTACGAGTCTGAGCGTATGATTCAGCAAAATATGCGTGAAATCACCCAAAATCGCACGGTGTTTATTATCGCCCACAGACTATCAACGGTGATGCATTGCGATAAGATTATCTATCTTGAAGCAGGTAAGGTGGTTGAGGAAGGGAGTCATAATGAACTATTAGCATTGGGTGGTCACTATGCCAAGCTGTATCGTGCACAATTTGTAAACATAAGGGGATGATGATGAGAAACTTATATCGCAAAATTGTCCAACTTTATCAGCAATTGGTGCAATGGCAAGACAGGCGCAATCAGCAAAGGGATGCGTTAAGTTTTCTCCCTTTGGCACTTGAGGTTGAAGAGAGACCACCACACCCCTTAGCGCGCATCATGATGTGGCTTTTGGTTGTGTTAATTGTCATTGCCGTACTATGGGCATGCTTTGGCAAAATGGATGTTGTAGTGAGCGCACAAGGGAAGGTCGTGCCCGAAGCGCAGGTTAAATCAATTCAGCCGTTAGAAAAAGGGGTGATTAAAGAGATTTTGGTGAAAGATGGTCAGCTGGTAACAAAAGGGCAAGTATTGATTGAGTTAGATCAGCGGGTTACTCAGGCGGATATTGAGAATATTACGCAACAGCTTAAGGTGGCGTACTTTATGTTGAAAGAGTACCAAAGCCTTTATCAGTTATTACAGTTAGCAACGAAGGATGGATTAGCAAAAAAGGATATTGATGAGCTGTTGTTTACACAAGGATTAACGTCAACAGAAAGAGATGCTTTGATTGAGCTGATATGGCGAAAATGGCAAGCTTATAGTGCGGATATCGATTATTTGATGGCTGAGATTAGTGCTGCCAAAGCCGAGAAAGAAGCACTTGAGATGCAACTTGAAATGCTCAATAAGACACTGCCGATTATTACTGAGCAAAATAGCATGTACCAAACACTGCATCAAAATGACTATGGCTCAAAAGCTGATATGTTACAAAGTCAAAAAGTGGTGATTGAAACCGAGCAAGCATTAGCACAACACAAGGCAACAGTAGCGCAGTTAACTGCAAATATTAGCAGTAAAAATAGTGCGCTTATGCGTGCTAAAGCAGACTACTTCGCGCAAGTGTTAGAGGAAATTGAGTTAAATCAAAAAGACTTTAAGAGTCTAAGCAATGAACTTAACAAATATCAATTAATGCAGCAGGCACAAAGTCTAAGCGCACCACTTTCAGGTTTTGTCCAGAGCTTATCTGTGCATACCATTGGTGCGGTGGTGACGCCTGCTCAAATATTAATGCAGATTATTCCCAAAGATAGTCCACTAGAAGTTAATGCGATGATCTCAAATAAAGATATTGGCTATGTGCATGAAGGGCAAAAGGTACAAGTCAAGATCGATACGTATCCTTTTACTGAATACGGATTATTAACCGGTGAGATTGTTGAGATAAGTGACGATGCGATTGACGATCAACATTTGGGATTGGTCTTTAAAGTCATTGCAAAGCTTGATAGCACGACATTACACAAGCAAGGAAAAGAGTTTAGCATTCGCTCAGGCATGACGGTGACCGTTGAGGTGAAAACCGGCGAAAGACGAATTATTGAATATTTCCTAAGTCCGTTAACTAAGGCATTTAAAGAAAGCTTGCATGAGCGTTGATAATGGGTGTAGGGATGAAGATTGGATAGAGGGAATTCTCTACAATAACTTGAGTCTGATAAGGAGTTTTGGTTAGCAATTTAAGACTTGTTAAGCAGAAATTTTCAAAAAATCAAGAATGAAATTTGACCTTTGGAAATAATGGTCTAGGCTTAATCCGAGGCAACTCTATTTTATCCCCCCGCGCTTGATTTTTCATCATATGGATTGATTGTACTAAAAGCCATTTTTTGAAGGCTTGGTTTGAATGAATTGGTTATGTTGTTTTGTGAAAACATGTAAGGAGATAATCGTGGTATTAAAAGATAAACAAGATAGCGCTGATAAGCCCAAAAAATGGAGTAGAAATTGGCTTGAGTGTAAGCTTGTAAAAGATGATTATTATTTAATGAATTTTGCAAAAGATGAAGAAATAAAAAAAGCTTATCGGTTCAGGCGTTTGCTATCGCTTATAATATTGCTGCTAACTATTTCAGTGGCACCATTTTTTTTGATGACTCCCTTAATTCTAATCATTATATATTTTATCTCTTTAAGATTTTTTTGGTTTATCCTTGGCTTGTTGACTATGGCTGTATGTTGTTTTTTTACATATGCATCATTGACCAAAGGAGAGTATGTTGTTGCTTTTGTATTTGTTTTAATAATAAGTGAGGTTACTGTCTTTATGCTTTTTTTGATAAATCAAGGAGCATGTAAAAGACTGGATGAAATTTATTTTGAATCGATTTATTTAAAGTTAAAACAGATGGGTTCTAAAGATAATCTAACAAATAATTGTATTATTAATGCTTTCTTGCAAGGCGCTTTTGGTTTTACAGCTATCTGGTGTTTAAAGTTGGATGAAAAAAAACCTTATTTATTTGCGTTTAAAACTAAATACTTTAGGTACGTATGTCTATATCCATGGCTTATCTATAGTAAGCCTGAGTGGTTTCAAAAAGGAGGAAGGTTGCGTTGCTTTGAATTCTGTCGTTGGATAGTTATTTTCCCAACCATAATGTTTATTGTTGCTTGTGCTTTGTATGTTTTGAGTAAATTCTAAATAAAGCAGGAGATTTATTATGTGTTCTAAATTAGAAAAACTAAAGAGTTTACCGGTTTAGAAAAAGCTGTTGGAGGGATTAGTGTAACATTAACACAGACTAAAGAAATATTTGGAAGTTTGTATCAAGCGCTTGTCAGTGCATGGGCACAATCAGCTGAAGGATTTACATCAGCTATTACCACACTGGAAGGACTAATGCTCAAAGAATCATCCCGTTCCCTGAGCTAAGTCGAAGGGGAAATATCAAAAAATGTATAAGGGCTTCGACTGACGCTCAGTCCACGGTTACGGAATATAGTTCCGAACAATATTTTTGCTTGCAGCACGAGGATAATTAAGCAGAATTTTTCAAAAAATCAAGAATGAAATTTGATCTTTAGAGATAATGGTCTAGGCTTAATCCGAGGCAACTCTATTTTATCCCCCGCGCTTGATTTTTTATCATATGGATTGATTGTACTAAAAGCCATTTTTTGAAGGCTTGATTTGAATGAATTGGTGATGTTGTTTTGTGAAAACATGTAAGGAGATAATCGTGGTATTAAAAGATAAACAAGATAGCGCTGATAAACCCAACAAATGGAGTAGAAATTGGCTTGAGTGTAAGCTTGTAAAAGACGATTATTATTTAATGAACTGGGCAGAAGAAAGTGAAATTAGTAGATCCTATAATAGGAGATTATTAATTTGGATTATTATTGCTGTTTCGATGACGTTATTAGCAGTATTCAGTGTTTATACTATTATTTATTTGCTTATAGGTCGCGTTGATTTGGTAGACAAGTATCCTTACTGGTGGACACCAATAGTATTGTTGGTTTTGCTCGTTATATCTTTAAGGTTGTTCTTGATAATATTTGTATTGATGATAAATGTGGCTCTTTCTTATGCATTTTTCATATATATATATTACAGCATTCATATGATGCAGCATATGTAATGTTAATACTTCTTTCGGAGTTAATCGTTGTTATTTTCTTTTTGCTAATTCAACGAAGAGGAGAATATATCGATAGCGTATGTTTTGATCGTATCTACTCAAACCTAACTAGAGTGAATGGAGATGAAAAAATTGTGAGAAATAAATTGATTGATATTTTTCTACAAGGTGCCTTCGGCTTTACAGCTATCTGGTGTTTAAAGTCGGATGAAAAAACACCTTATTTATTTGCGTTTAAAACCAAGTACTTTAGGTATATGTGTGTATATCCTTGGCTTATTTATAGTAAGCCTGAGTGGTTTGGAGAGGAGGTTGGTACCCTGTGGTGCTTTGCACTTTGTCGTTGGATAATCATTCTTCCAAGCATTATGTTTACCGGCGCTTGTGTTTTGTATATTTACAGTAAATTCTAAATGGAGTAAGTGGTGTATGTATGTTTTACATTATGTTAGTTTTTATCTTATTGCTAGTAGTGCTGATTCTGAAAGCGCACAGATTGTTTAAGCAAAGAGTAGGTGGCATAGTGATGTTGCCTAACGGGGATGGCTGTGAAAAGTTTCCAACACAATCGTTCTGGCATAGAAATTGGGCTGAAAATAAGATAATTAATGATGATTATTATGCTATGTACATGGCATCTGAGAGAGAAAGAAAAGTTATCCATTCTCGTCGAATATGTATTTTTGTTGTGATTTATATTATTTTGTTTTTTGCTTTTTATATTAACTATAAAATCTTGATTACTCAAAGTGCAAGTAATCAACATCTCTATGAATTAATTAAACCTTATGTATTATATATTGTCTTTATAAGCATGCTGGTAGTGCCGATATGGTATAAAGACTTTTTACTCTGGGGAGGAACTACTATTACTTTATGTCTAGCTGTGTTTGCACTCAGATCGGATGATTACATCATTATTTTCTTGTCAATATTTGGCATAACTGAATCGTTATTATGGTTGTCATTTTTATGCAATAAACATTATTTTTATCGACTAGATAAGCTTTATTTTCTAGTTATATATAAAATTCTTGAGAGCCATCCAGAGTATTTTGGTAAGCGTCTTGATATTATGTTATTTATGCATGGATTTGTGGGTCTATCAACAATTTGGATGCTAACAAATAAAGGAAATAACGGGATGTTATTTGCCTTTAAAATTAAATTTATTAGATATGTTTTTATATATCCATGGCTGTTATATTTAAAGTCAAATTGGTTTGAAGAGTTAGGTGTTAGAAAAGTGTTAATAGGTATTTGGAGGGTCTATTTGTATATACCTTTAATACTCATGATTGTTTTTGTTTTTACTGTCTTGTATTTGTTATTTTGTAACTAACTGAGGAGATTATCATGTGTTCTGAATTAGAAAAAACTAAAGAGTTTACCGGTTTAGAAAAAGCCGTTGGAGGGACTAGTATAGCATTAACACAGACTAAAGAAATTGGACATGCTGCTGAGGAGTTAGCCAAAGGTAAAAATATGAAAGATATGGGGGCTGCTATAAAAGGTTTTTCAAGTCATTTTGGTAGAATGCTTTCAATCGGAGATATTGTGATTGAGTATTTACATGGTAAGCCTGTAGCAATTATTGCTATAGAATCTGCTATGGCAGCTACAGGTGCTGCAACTGGAGGAAAAATAGTGGCAAGGATGAATGTCTCAGGATGGTATCGAAGTGGACTTAGGATTGCTGGGAAAGGTGTAGGTGCTATAATTTTGCTTGCAGCAACAAAAAGAGCCTTTAGTGACTTATATTTTGCAATTAATAATTTTGATGGGAGTTTTCAAGACTTTGCCAATAAGTTTACGTATAAATCAAAAGGAAGTTGGACAGACTCGGTCTTGAATTTTTGGAAAGAAAACTCACCAGATAGTTATAATCAAGTATCAAAGGCAATATATGATGGGGTTCAGCTCTATTTGGATAGTGATGTGAATGCGTTTTTCAATTTATTAGGTGAGAAATTAGGGGGAATGATGAACGAGGTATTAACATCTTTTCTTGATGGAGATCAAAGAGATAGAGTTACCTCAGAGTTAGATGATTGCCCTGAAGATAAAAAAGAAGATAATAAGGAAGACCCCATAGATAAAACTATTAATAATGACTTCAACGCCGCAGCCAATGCAGTACCGTTGCGAGCTGACCCATTAGTTTTTGATTTAGACGGTGATGGTGTTGAAACCGTAGTTGCGGATGGAAGTGTGCTATTTGATCACAATGGTGATGGAGTGAAATATGCCTCAGGTTGGGTTGGTGCTGATGATGCTTTACTGGTACGTGATGTAGATCAAAATGGACAGATTGATAATGGATTAGAGTTATTTGGGGACAATACCATTAAAGCAAATGGAGAGAAAGCCACAGATGGTTTTGATGCGCTATCAGATTTGGATGATAATAACGATGGTGTTTTTGATCATAATGATACAGCATTTGATGAGCTTCGATTATGGCAAGATAGCAATCAAGATGGTGTTGTGCAAGAAGGCGAGCTCAAAAGCCTAGATGATGCTGGCATATCAAGCGTTGATTTAAATGCGATTAATGATGGCAGTGGCTCAGCCGGTGGTGTGATCGCTAAGAAATCAACTTATAACATGATCAATGGTGAGAGCTTTGTCGTCGCTGCTTTAGATTTTAATGCCAATTTATTTTATCGTGAATATCATGATGACTTTAACCATCAATTTGCTGATGAATTGGAGACCATGGATTTGGCGTTTAATATGCAAGGCTCAGGCGCTGTAAGGGACTTAAATCAAGCGGCATTACTCAATCCAGACATTGCTAACGTTGTGCAAAGTATTATACAAACCAATAGTTATCAACAGCGCAAAAGTTTATATCAAGAACTTGTTAAGGTATGGTCACAATCAGCGGAAGGGTTTACCTCAGCTATTACGACATTGGAAGGGTTAACATTCGAGTCAGGTGCACAGATTAGTTTTGACATTAGTGATGAAACACGTCAGCGCTTAGAGAAGATTGCTGTACTTGAGGCATTTAATTTTAGTCATATGCTTGATTATGCTATCACTGAGAATGGGGAAAATTCGGAAATTAGAATATCCATTGGTAATTGGTCAAACGTGATGAAGTTTAACAGTAATGAAGATTTAGTGTTAAATGATGCGATATTCGTGGGATTTGCACAGCAAGCGCCATTGATTAATAGTGCATATGATAAATTATTGGTGTCTGTTGAGAACAATGTTTTTAAAACGTATGATTATCAACGGTTGGTTGATATGGTTGAATTTTATATCGATGATCAGGATCAATTGGCGATAAATTTTGAGGCTATTGATCAGTATTTTACTGATAGTGTACAAATTAGTGCGATTGATACGATTGGCTTGTTATTATCACTTAATACGGTAGAGAATAATCAGCTATCAGCGCTTGGTTGGGATAGTAACAAAACATTAGCAAATGTCTTAAGAACGTTAAATGATGAGCAAATGGCTGAGCTATCACAAATACAATCAGATCAGTTTAAAAATGGCATGATCAGTGCCATACACACGCTACAAGAATCTCTGGAGCATACTATTCAAGGCAATGAAATTGTTATAGGTAGTGATCAAAATGATGTAATCAATCCAATAGATAGCCCTAGATGGTATACAACAAGTCCAAGCAGTAGCTTAGCATTTAATTATGTTGATGGCGGTGATGGTGATGATTGGATCCATACCGAAAGTGGGAGTTTTTATATCGATATTGTTTTTGGTGGCGATGGTAATGATTATTTGGCATCAGATATGCGTATTTTTTCAAACTATAATAATGAAGATTTTATAGCTGATGCATTATATGGTGAGGCAGGGGATGATGTTTTGCATGGTGGAGGTAGCAATAATATTTTAGATGGCGGTGAGGGTGACGATATGATTGTTGCCAGAGCTGGAAACAATAAAGTTTTTGGTGGTAGTGGTGATGATGTTATTGTGTCAGGAGTTGTGGTGTCAGAGGTATATTACGTTGCCACTGACGGAGGTTTCACTGGAGGGCAATTTCTAGCAAATAGCCATACCATAACGGAGGCGGGCAAAGGCGATGATATAATTGTTAGTGGTTACCGCAATCAATCGACTTATATTTACCATTTAGGTGATGGGCATGATGTTGTTGTGAAGAATGCCTTTTTGGATGCGCAAGGGCGTATTGGCTTTAATTATGATGGCACTTATATGATGGATTACCTCTTTAGTGCTAAAGATGAGGGGACAATCAATGACACTTTTAATGATGTATTGCGTTTCTCTGCCGGTATAAGTCCTGAGAGTATTTCTCTCAAAAGAATTGAGTATGATCTGCAATTAACAATCAATGAGTATGATAGTGTTAGGCTTACTAATTTTTATAAAGCGCTTGATGACTATGTCGATTTAGGCAAAGTGTCACGAATTGAGTTTGCAAATGGTACCGTTTGGCAACGAGGTGACGAGGTTTTTAATATTACACCTGAGAATGTTCATTATGTGGGGACGGATCAGGCAGATAGCTTTCATGGGACGATTGCTGATGATGTTTTAGAAGGGATGATTGGAAATGATTATTTATATGGAGGTAAAGGCGATGATGAGGTTTTTGGTGGTGAGGGCGATGACCAATTATATGGCAATGATGGAGATGATATATTGAATGGCGGGCAGGGCAATGATCTTTTAGTTGGAGGGTATGGTAAGAACAACTATATATTTGGCGTAAACTTTGGTAGAGATGAAATTCAAGCAACTCACTTGTATAATAGTGAGCAGTTCGCGAATGATACCGTAGTGTTTACAGATGGAATTATGCTTGGTGATGTTTTCTTTGTTAAAAATCTAGATGATCTCATTGTTAAGCACGCAAATAATCAGGATCAGATTGTATTAAAAAACTTTTACACCACGACATCAAATTACCGCTCAGGCGTGAATCAATTTGTTTTCGCCGATGACGAAATGGTCGATAGATCCCATATGTTACTTGATCCAGCTACGGTAAGAGGGACGCCTTATGATGATAAGCTAATAGGTAGTAATGAAAATGATTTGATGTATGGGCAAGATGGGAATGATAATTTAGAGGGAAATGCTGGTGACGATACACTTGATGGCGGCTTGGGTGATGACCGCTTAGCTGCAGGAGCGGGTGATGATACTTTAATCGGTGGCAAAGGTAATGACTATCTTTATGGTGATGTGGGACATAACCGTTATGTTTTTTCGGCAATGGATGGAGAAGATAAAGTTAAAAAAATGGATTTACCACGACAAATCACCGAAAACAGTTCAACGTTAGTATTTAATGAAGGTATCCAATTAAGTGATTTTGACCAGATCAATTTAACATCATTTTCGCAAATTCAATCAAAGCTAGGGGAGCGTTATCTTAAGTGGCATATCAAAGACTTAATATTTATTTCCAAGGAGAAAGGGCTTAATATTACCCTAGTAGATTATGGCATGACCAAAGATTACGATGAGGATAAACGGGACTATTCTTCACCGACATATATTGAATTTAACAACGGCACCGAGCGTTGGCAACTAATGCCGCATAAAGCGATTAGCATGGAGATCAATGGCGAAGACAAGACCTTTCATAACAGTGTGACTTTAACGTGCTTTGATGAAGTAGCACAAATGATACATATCAAAGGGATAGGCAGAAGCGAGTATTTACAAGGCACTGAAGGTAACGATATTTTAGATGGTGGTGGCTATCATGATTATTTAGCCGGAGGCTTAGGTGCTGATCATTATGTATTATCAAATCTTTCTTTCAATGATGATGTTATCATCGCTGATGAATTAAATACAGAGGATGCTATTTTACTTAAAGATGTGAGTATGGATGAGCTTTATTTTCTAAGGGACAACGATGATCTTTCAATCATTGCATTCAACAGTGATTTTGAGCAGGCGGGCAGTTATCAAAATAATGGTGGTTTTTATCGTAGCAGCATGAAGCTAAGTGGCTACTTTAAGGGATTAAGTGTTGAAACCATTATTGATAGCGAAGGTAATACGCATTCAATCGCAGAGCTATTAAAGGATGAAAATAAATATAGTGCAATAACGGATGATATACATCGCATAGGCAGCAAAGGTAATGACTATATCGAAAGCTATGCTGGAGATGATGTCATTCATGCCAAATCAGGCGATAACTGGATTGAAGCCGGTGCCGGAAATAATACCATTACAACCGGAAGTGGTGATGATAGGATTCATGTAGATAATGGTAATAACCTCATTAAGGCAGGAAGTGGTGATAATGTGGTTGAAGCTGGTGATGGTGAGAATACGATTATCACAGGCAGTGGCGCTGATATGATTGAAGTTGGTCAGGGTGATAATGTCATTAAAGCAGGGCATGGCGAAAATAGCATTCAAGCAGGCAGTGGTAATAATCAGATCTATGGCGGTGCGGATTATGATTATGTTTATGTTGAGGACGGTAATAATCTAATCAAACTAGGGAACGGTGATAATGAGCTTGATGCTGGGGATGGTGATAATGTGGTTTATGCAGGCTCAGGTGACGATTCAGTTAATCTAGGAGATGGTAACAATACAGTAAAATTAGGTAGTGGAGATAATCAAGTCTACGCTTATGATGGTGATAATATCATTATGACAGGGGGCGGTGATGATTACATTGAATTAGGCGATGGTAATAATATCATTCGCGCTGGACATGGTGATAATGAGATCGATGTGGGCGATGGCGATAATCAAATTTATAGTGGCAATGGCTATGATGTGATTTATGTTTATGATGGTGATAATGTCATTAAAGCGGGGCATGGTGACAATGAGATCTATGCAGGCAACGGTAATAATATCATTACCACAGGCAATGGTGATGATGTTATCGAGGTTCAATCCGGTCAAAATACTATTCGCTCAGGTGCTGGAGATGATACCGTTTATAGTGGCAATGGGAGTGATTTGATCTATGCAGGTAAAGGTGATGATGTCATTTATGCAGGAGGCGGCAATGATCAGCTTTACGCGCAATGGGGTGATAATAGCTTATATGGTGAGGCTGGAAACGATACCTTATATGCAGGCAATGATGGCGCGGATCAGCTTTTTGGTGGTCAAGGTGATGATACACTTCGTGCTAAAAATGGTGATGATTTGCTTCAAGGTCAGGACGGAGATGATACCCTTATCGCGCATGGTGATAACAATATCTTAAGCGGTGGCAATGGCAGTGATCATTATCAAATCAACTTCAAAAATACCAATAATACAATAATTAATAATTATGATGGTGATGGCAGTTCTGACTTTATGAAGCTCAACGGCATTAAAACAACGGATTTAAGATTTTATCGTGAAGTAAGCAACTTAATGATTAAGAATTTGGCAGACAAAAACAAACCCAAAGAGATCATTGTAACGGATTGGTTTGAATCTGGAGACCATCAAATCGATGAGATAGAAGTTGGTAAATTTGTACTAAGCAACAAACAAATTGATGTGATTATTCAAACATTGGCAAGCTTTAATGTTGAAACAGGTGTTGGCGAAGATCTGTTAAACAAAGATCAGCAAGATGAGATTAAAAATACACTTGTAAATGCTTGGATGCCAAAATCAGCCTAGTTATCGGCAATAATCTGCATCAACCATTTCTTATTTCGATTTAATAACTCATATTCACTTAATGGCTGCTGATAAGGCACGCCCATATATTGCAAGGTGTGCTGAGCAATACTGGCAAAGACAGGTGCTGCTGATACGCCACCGAATTGATAAAAATGGCTACCTTTAGGGTTGTTGATCCAAACGACAATTGAAAGTCTTGGATTTTTAACGGGTGCTACACCGGCAAAAATGGCGTTATATTCATTAACAAATTTACCATTGGCAACGCGATGTGAAGTACCTGTTTTGCCGGCAACGTCAAACCCTGGAATATTAGCAAGCACACCTGTACCATGAATGCTGACCACCGTTTGTAGCATGGCCAATACTTCTTTGGCAATATCTTGAGGTAATACTTGACGACAATTGATTTCATCTGGATGCTTTGGCTTGATTAAGCTTACTGGACAAAGCTTGCCATCATTGCCAAAAATCGTATAAGCATGTGCTAACTGTAAGGCTGAGCTACTTAATGCATAACCAAAGGAAAGGGTAGCAAATTCAAACTCACTTAATGAGCTTAAAGGGGGCAAATAACCATTGGTGGCACGTGGGAAATCAATGGTTGATGGCTGTCCAAAGCCTAAACTTGATAGGAAGTTATAAACCTTTTCTTTATCGAGTGTTAAGGTGACTTTACTAACACCAACGTTACTGGATTTCTCAAGAATTTGTGTCAAGGTGATATCACCAAAGTTGGCATCATCACGAATGCGATGACTATGCAGGAAATAATAACCAGGATTCGTATCAATCATACTATCTGGTGTGTATTTGCCCGACAGAAGTGCTTGAGAGATGAAAAATGGCTTAATGGTTGAGCCTGGTTCAAAGGTCTCAATAACGGGTTGTAAGGCAATGGCTTTGCCAGTATGTTCATTGAAGTTATTAGGGTTAAAGCTTGGGTAACTGGCAAGTGCTAAAATCTCGCCATTTTGCGGATCAACAACAACGGCAGCGCCTGAATCGGCATTGGTGTCAATGACACCTTTCTTAAGCGCTTGATAAGTAAAGCTTTGGATATTACTATCAACGGTTAAGTAAATACTTTTGCCTAGATGGTAATGTTGCGGTTTATCATTGAAACTTATAGCGCGGCCTTTACCATCTAAAGTACTAGATAGTGCACCTTCCTCTGCGTGGAGCTTATCTTGATAGGTTAGCATCAAGCCATCTTGTCCTTTATTAGCAATGTTTGTAAAACCAATAAGCGGGGCTATTTCATCGGCTTTAGGATAGTAGGTTCTATTTTGATCCTCTATCTCAACGCCTGGGATATTTAATGCTTTTAAATCATCGATTTTTGAGGGTTCAACAAACTGTGCGGCGATATAATATTGTTTGTTAGGATATTTGCTGATGAGTGTTTCAAGGTCACTTAATGAAAGACCATCAATATTTGCCGCATTGATCTTTTGATATTTTTCAGGGTAGTTTTTTAAGACTTTGATATCCAAAATAACTTTATACAAATTGGTACTGACTGCCAATGGAATGCCGTTGCGATCATAGATAATGCCACGTGTTGCATCTAAATCAATGGTGCGATGACTTTCGTTTTGACCGTGATCAGATAGAAAGCGGTGATCCTTGGTTTCTAGATAAAATAAGCGATAAACCAGCACAAGAAAGACCGCAATAATCAGAAAGAATGTAAAGAAAAAGCGCCATTTATGCTTGGGTGTACGCTTTGGCTTGTCATTATAGGTGTTAGTTTTTTTGGGTTTTTTTAGTTCTTTATCTTTCTTATTGTTATATTGTCTCATGCATAAAAATATCGTGGTCACCGTAACAGTTCGAGAGTGTACCGGAAAATGCAGCATTAAGACAACCGCTCGCGCGAGAATTGCCAATAATTGTCAGTGGTAATTGCGTTTTGTGGCTAATGTTGGTATACATAGAGGCAGCTTGAGGGTTATCAAAAATGACAGAAAATATAAAAAGGTAAAAGAAGGTAAATAGATCGCTATGCATAGCATTGAACAAACATTAAGTGTGATTAAGCGTGGTGCCGAAGAGGTGCTGTTAGAAGAAGATTTGATTGCGAAGTTAAAAAAGAAAAAGCCACTTATTGTCAAGTTTGGCTGTGATCCAACGGCACCTGATATTCATTTAGGACATACCGTGGTGATCAATAAATTGCGTCAATTACAAGATTTAGGACATGAAATTCATTTTTTAATTGGTAACTTTACCGCACAAATTGGTGATCCAACGGGGAAAAATGCTACGCGTCCACCATTGTCAGCGGCAGATGTCGAAGAGAATGCTAAAACCTATCAAAAGCAAATTTTCAAAATTTTAGATCAAGAAAAAACAGTCGTTAAGCGCAACGGTGATTGGTTTGATCAGATGAGCGCAAGTGACATGATTAAGCTTGCGTCAAAACAAACTGTTGCCAGGATGCTTGAGCGTGATGATTTCTCTAAGCGCTACAAGTCTGGGCAAGGCATTGCTATTCATGAGTTTTTATATCCTTTAGTGCAAGGCTATGACTCGGTGGCGATGGTTGCTGATATTGAGTTAGGTGGTACAGATCAGAAATTTAATTTATTAATGGGGCGTGAGCTGCAAAAACAAGCAGGACAAGAGCCACAAGTGATTATCACTATGCCGTTGTTAGAAGGGTTAGATGGTGTCAAGAAAATGTCTAAATCAGCCAATAACTATATTGGTATTGAAGAGCCTGCAGATGAGATGTTTGGTAAAATCATGTCGATTTCGGATGAGCTGATGTGGCGCTATTATGAGTTGTTAAGCTTTAAGCCGATGACTGAGATTGAAAGTTTAAAAGAAGCGGTTAACAATGGTCAAAACCCACGTGATGTTAAGATTGATTTAGCTAAAGAGATTATTGCGCGCTTTCATGACGAGGCGGCAGCACAAAAAGCGCATCAAAACTTCATCGATCGCTTCCAAAAGAATCAGATGCCTGAAGATATGCCTGAAGAGACGATTACATTAGCAGAAGACAATATGCCGATTGCAAATGTTTTAAAGTTAGCAGGTTTGGTTTCAAGCACTTCTGAAGCGATCCGTATGATTAAGCAAGGTGCGGTTAAAATTAATGGTGATAAGGTTGAGGATACACAGCTTGCATTAAAACAGAAAACCTCAGATGTTTATCAAGTGGGCAAAAGAAAATTTGCTAAAATTACATTGGTATAGACAGTAAAAAAACAAAAGGAAATAAAATGGAAAAGTTTATTCAGGAAGTCTTAGTTATTTTTGTGATATTAACGGCATTGGTTGTGCTTTATCATGTCTTTATCTTTTTATTTTGGATTTTATTGGTTGCGATTGGTGTGGCGATTGTATATCGCGTGATTAAATTTATTGTATCTTTGTTTTCATCAAAGAAAAGCAATACAGTTGAACACGAAGATTTATAATTAATCGGTGTCATGTGAAGCAATTAAAGGTGTTAATCCTAAGTGCGATGTTGGTAATACTGACTGCTTGTGGTAATCAAAGTAAAGACACATTAAGCAAGTCTGATCTTGAGACAGGTGAGTACGCAGATGAGCTTAAATCACATTTAGATGTGCGCCAAGCGCAATTGAATGAGCTTTTTGCTGATAGTCGTATTACGCAAACATTAATGAATGCCAATAAGCGCTTAGCTGAGGAAACACCATTACCTGAAGCGCGTTATCAGGCGATTGATCAGAATATGCAAAAAATGCGCGATACCTATAATGTTCAGCTTTTACTTTATAATGCGTGCGCGGTTAGATTAAAGCAGTTTCAGGCAGAGCATCCTGCCTTTATTGAGATTTTTGTTACTGATTTATCGGGTATGAATGTTTGCCAAACCAATATGACGACTGATTTTTATCAAGCAGATGAAAAGTGGTGGCAAGTGGCTTATCACAATGGATTAGGCAAGGTGTGTTATGGCGAGATTGAATATGATGATAGTGCTTCAGAAGTTGTAGCACCAATCTATATGCCTATTTATGAACATAAAAAATTAGTCGGTATTGCCAAAGCTTTAGTAGCAATTGAGGATATAAAACTCAGTGAATTTAACTAATGGATTCATTGTGGTAAGTTGAATTTATATAGCATTTCGCTGCATAAACAATGGCATAAGTAATAGGAATAGCAAGGATACAGAAAATGGCTTTAGAGCCAAATGAGCCTAGGATTAATGTGGTTTTATCAGGAAAAGACCAAAAAACGATAGAAATGAAAATCACGGAATCAATCAATTGACCTAAAATGCTTGAAAACCCTGAACGTAACCATAAAAAACGTCCTTTAGATAGATCTTTGATTGTCTGAAAGATAAAAACATCAAGAAACTGTGAAATAATAAAACCAATCACCGTGCCCAAAATCACAAGGTTGCTTTTGGCTAAAACATGGGCATAAACGCTTTGATCATGCCAGCCTGTAGTATGTGGCATAACGACTGAAAGCTCAATAATCAGTACGAAAATTACCTGACTGATTACCCCAAGGATTGAGATGAAATAGGCTTTCTTTTTACCATATAACTCACAAACTGCGTCAATGATGGGGAAAGTGAAAAGGGCAAAAATAATATTTGAAAAAGGAAAGCTTAGTCCTAAATGAACAGGTTTCGTAGCAGTGATTGCTGAAGAAGTCATCGCGCAAATAACGATCATTGATAGGATTAACAAAATAATAACATGTTTATTGACACGCTTATCACCTTGTAAGAAATGTTGTTTTGTTGCTGTTGTCATCATTATGTCTCCCTCATTTTTTGTAATAGACAATAGTAGAATCCATCGCCTCCATCTTCAGTAGGCAAAATCTGGTAACCATGGACTTGTTTGAGTCTGTTATCCAGCATTGGAATATCAATAACAGTAAACTCAGAATGTGTTTGCAGGAAATTTGTCATTTGCTTGTCATTTTCTTCAGGCAAAATAGAGCAAGTAGCATAAAGAAGTAAACCATTAGGTTTGAGATAACTCACAAGATTATGCAAGATACGCTGTTGTATGTGTACAATCTCTTTGATCTCATCAGGCGTGCGTAGCACTTTGATATCTGGATTGCGCCGAATCACACCCGTGGCACTGCACGGTGCATCAATTAATATTTTGTCAAATAAAATATCCTCTTTAAGTGGCGCTGTGGCGTCATGAATTGCAAGGTGAATATTAAGCTCATTTAATTGTAAACGCGCAAGATTCTCTTTAATGCGTTCAAAACGCTTGGCATTATTATCCATAATGGTTAATTCGATATCAGGACAAAGCTCTAATAGATGCGCACTTTTACCACCAGGTGCGGCACAGGCATCAAGAATTTTCTCTCGTGTTTGTGGCGCTAAGATATGTGCGGCTAATTGAGCCGATTGATCCTGAACGCTGAAGAACCCTTGAGAAAACAAAGGTAATTCCTGGATGCTCTGTGCTTCATTTAGTTGAATACAGTTATCAATGGTTGTTGCTTTGTAACCAATGTTATTGTCTTTAAGTGCCTTTAGAAATTGCTCAGGACTTTGCTGGTGATTAATGCGCAAAAAAATGGGCGGCTGAATATTACTGTTTGTAATGATGCTATCAAGCGTGCTTGGGTAGTGTTTCTTAAGTTTGCCATATAACCAATCAGGCAGTTCTTTAAAGTGATCACTGGTGGGCAACATTGCTTTATCAATCTGACGTAATAAGGCATTAATAAACGACTTAGAGTTATTAATATTTAATTCATCACAGGCATTGACGGTTTCATTAATACAGGCATGCACTGGTTTATGCATAAAGATAATCTGATATAAACCAATCATTGCCAATAGTCGCACTTTTGGTTTGGTTTTGCCTTCGGCTTGCCGGTTGAAAATATGTTCAAGGTAAAAAAAATGGCGAAACACGCCATAGCATAACAGATAGACTAAACGGCGATTTTGCTCCGTCAGTGGATAATGTTGAAGTGTGGTATCTAAAGACGCTAAGCTGTCTTTATGTTGAGTGATTTGATGAATAATAGAACACGCGATAGCGCGTGGATTGGTTAATGTTTTCATCGCTTAGATTTAGATTAAGCTTTTTCAGCAGGTACCAAATGAGGTGTTAAAAACTTGGTCAGTTTAGCTACGATGCGCGGATTGCCACCGATGAGACGTCCATCTTCAAGGAAGGTAACACCGCCATCTAATCCACATAACATACCACCGGCTTCTTTAATCATAAGGGCAGCTCCGGCAGTATCCCAGATTTTGGCATCTCTTGATGTCCAAACAGCATCTAAGTAGCCGGCAGCAACATAGCACATATCAAGTGCTAATGAGCCAGAATAGCGAAGACCGGAAATCTCTTTATGTAGATCAAGTACGGCTTCAGGATAAGTGTGCGCAAAGACTTTTTTGCTGAATTTCAAAGCGCCTGAAAACAAGCAGCCTGAGAAATCTTTGCGATTGGCAACACGGATTCGCTGACCATTAAGCTGTGCACCTGAACCTTTGGTTGCCGTAAATAATTGATCTAAATAAGGGTTATAAATCACCGCAAGCTCTGTTTTGCCACGAAATTGCATTGCAATCGAGACACAGTGATGTGGGATGCCGTGAATAAAGTTGTTCGTGCCATCAATCGGATCAATGATCCATGTGTGATCACTATCTTCATTGCCAAACTCACCTGATTCCTCGGTAATATAATACTGATCTGGAAACGCACGTTGCAAAATATCAATAATTGATTTTTCAACATCAACATCGACATTGGTGACATAGTTATTAGGAGACTTTGTTTCAACCTTAACGTTTTGCATGTTTTCACTTGCATTTAAGATCATACGACCTGCTTTACGTGCAGCTTTAACTGCAACATTCATCATTGGATGCATGAAAAATACCTTAGCTTTTACCCGAATAAAAAATTAGTTGTGTATAATACCCGATTTAGTATTAAGGTGATAGTTTCTATTTCAAAGATGTTAAATAAAATTCGGATTATTCTCGTTGAGACCTCGCATCCTGGTAATATTGGCTCAAGTGCTCGTGCCATGCTTAACATGCAGTTGACAGAGCTTTATTTGGTAAATCCAAAGCAGTTGCCAGATGAGCAAACCATGGCAACAGCGGCGCATGCCACTGATGTTGTTAACAATGCCAAGATTGTACCAACGCTTCTGGAAGCACTTGAAGGGGTGGATCTGGTGATTGGTACCAGTGCCAGAACACGACGCATGGATTTACCGATGTTAAGTGTTGAAGATGCAGCACAACAGGCAATGGCACATGTAAGCAAAGGTCTTAATGTGGCGATTATTTTTGGGCGTGAGCGCACGGGACTTTTTAATGAGGAACTTCTGATGTGTCATTATCATGCATTTATTCCAAGCAATGAAGTATATACTTCATTAAACTTGGCGCAAGCTGTGCAAATCGTTGCCTATGAAGTATTTAAACAATATTTATCGCATAATGAGGTGGAAGCCTTACCAACACAAAACCATGTCCGTGAAAAAGCTTCTGCCAAAGAAGTGCAAAGTTTTTATGATGAGTTGGCACACAAAATGCAAGTTGTTGGCTTTTTAAATCCGGATAAGCCAGGGCATGTTGTTGATAAATTAAAGCGATTATTTCAACGGGCGCAACTTGAATCACAAGAAATAAATATTCTGCGTGGGTTTTTAAGTCAAATAAGACAAATTAACGATGAGGATAAAGGATAGGTAAATGATAATCGTAGGTGTTGATGAAGCAGGGCGTGGACCGTTGGTTGGTTCGGTGGTTGCTGCGGCTGTTATTTTAGATCCAGATAAGCCAATAGCGGGATTGATGGATTCAAAAAAATTAACCGAGAAAAAGCGTGAAGCACTTTTCACTGAGATCACCGATAAAGCAAAGGCTTATGCCATTGCTGAGTGTAGTGCTAAAGAGATTGATCAGTATAATATTTTACAAGCAAGTCTATTAGCGATGCATCGCGCAGTCGCTAAGCTTGAAATTGCCTTTGATAAAGTGCTTGTTGATGGTAATCGTTTGCCGTTGTGGGATTTTGAGGCAGAAGCGATTATCAAAGGTGATAGTAAAGTACAAGAGATCAGTGCGGCATCGATTCTTGCTAAAGTCTATCGAGATAGTCAAATGATTGAATTAGATCATGAGTATCCAGTCTATCAATTTGCTAAACATAAAGGCTATCCAACCAAATTGCATTTGGAGTTACTAGAAAAGTATGGCGTATTGGATGTGTATCGCAAGAGTTTCGCACCAGTGGCGAGATGTCTTAAGCTTCAATATTCTTGATTAAGATAAGAAGTAAACGAAGAATAGTTTCAATTACCCTTGCTCGTGCAGTACAAGCAATCCCGCAAGGGGCGAGGTAAAAAAAGTGTACTTTTTTGTCATTAATTAGTACTGATCACGTACACGTGCTTGTAAGTCACAAAATGAAACATAAGCTGTTAATGCTCTTTTCCAAGCTGGGGTCTTTGCTTTTTTAGTATTGTTATCTAAATTTTGCATAGTGTTCTCCTTGTTGAGAGTTTATCGTGGGGACAAATGCAGTATAGACAAAGATTTATAAATAGACAGTTTCAGCGGGGTAACGCTGTGTAACAAAATTGATACATGCAGCGCTAAATCGCCAAAAACAACATCTTGATTGAAACAACCAAAAGTAAAACAAGGAAAATTACTTTAAGCATTTTAGGTGGCGTTTTGCTTGAGAGTTTAGCACCTATTTTTGAGAAGATCATACTACTGGGTACAACGCAAAGGATTGCCGGTAGATATAAGTAACCTAGACTCCAACTAAGTTCAATATGATCCATTAAGCCTGTTACGATAAAGGTAATGCTGCCTGTTATTGCAATGATAAGTGTAAAAAGACTCGATGTGCCAATAGCAATACGAATCGAGTAACCTAATGAATTGATATAGGGAATGGTGATAATGCCACCACCAATACCAAAAAATCCAGATTTAATACCAACAACACTTCCCCAAAGGGCGCTTTTTCTTTTACCACTGCGCTTTGGTTTATCAATGGCATGACTTGATTGAAAGAGCATGCGTAAAAACATAAAAAGCATTAATAAGGCAAATAACAGTCCCAAAAGTCGTGAGCTAAGAAAGTGGGCAATAACCGCGCCAACAATATTCATGCTGACAATCCATGGCAACATTTTGATGACAATATCAAAGCTGACCTCACGTGCACGCAGTTTATGGGGCACTGAAGAAAGGGCGGTAAAAATCATAATCCCGAGTGAAGTACCAGCAGCAAACTGCATGTAAGCACTTGTGGTTTCAGGCAGTTGATGGAATACAAAGGCGAGCACAGGAACGATAATAAGCCCACCGCCAATACCTAAAAGACCTGCAAGAATACCTGTTAAACAGCCAGAGAATATCAATAATAAAATAAGATATGTCATATTCAGTTTGCTTTGATTTGTCGGTTAAATGGGTTGAATAATTATAACAAATGAAAGAGAATAACCCAGTTCATTTAACCAGAAAAACAAATGATTAAGGGTAAATATGCTTTCTAATATTAAAGTCGGCAAAGATGCGCCAAATGATGTCAATGTCGTGATCGAAATTCCAGCGCACAATGAGCCTGTCAAATATGAGTTTGACAAGGATGCCAATATGCTGATCGTTGATCGATTTATGTCAACAACAATGCAGTATCCATGTAACTATGGTTTTGTGCCAAACACATTATCAGAAGATGGTGATCCAGTGGATGTATTGGTTGTGGCACCTGTGGCATTGCGCCCAGGTGTTATTATCAATTGTCGTCCAGTCGGTGTACTTAAGATGACAGATGAATCAGGCATTGATGCGAAGATCATTGCAGTACCTACAAGCAAACTCACCAAGATGTATGATGATGTGAAAGAAATCGATGATTTACCAAAATTATTGTTAGATCAAATCAAGCACTTCTTTGAACACTATAAAGATCTTGAGCCAAATAAGTGGGTTAAAGTCGATGGCTTTGCAGGGGCTAAAGCAGCTAAAGCAGACATTCAAGCAAGTATCGAGCGCTATAAGGCGTAATTGTTTTCTTATTTTCTCAGTGATTTAAACCATTTGTAACGAAATGTGTTTAAACTGGCATCGATTAAAAAGAAAATCACAGCAAGCTCGGGGGATAACATATCACCGGTGACTGCGTACAAAAATACGGCAAAAATCAAAATAAAGATCACTGAGCGTATCGCAGCTTTAGCACCATTTAGTTTGAACAATTCTTTATGCGTCATATTGCTTTGACGTTCAATCTCTTTTTCTTTATCTGTCATATCTTGATTAGAAATTTTCTTTAAAAAAGTTGCGTGTATCTTAGCACAAGCCTTTGAGCATTGTCGATTAGGCTGTCGGCATTGTACTGTTTTTCACATTGAGAATAATTATTGATAATAAGCTTGAAGCAATAAGAGTTACCCATAAAGCAAATAACATAAAGTGGTAAGTGGAAAAATGGCTATGTGCTTGCACATAAGTCCAGATGGAAATGGTAAAGGTGACGGCAAATGAAATCGTTGCCGCAGCTGAACCATGTGCTTTTTGAATATGCTGCATGGCAGAGCCCGTTGATAGTGGGACGAAAAATCCAGCACAAAAGCATAGTAGCGTAATGCATATGAGGGTATTTAATAATGTAAAAGGTAAAAGACCAAATAGCACTGTCATCACTGCGAAAAAGCATAAAGCACTAATGCGATACTGAGCACGATGACTAAGATGTGCTAAACGGCGAAAACACAAAATGCCTACGATATAGCAGCTAGTAATCAATACTAAAATAATGTTATAGCTAATAATGCTAATGCCAAGATCTGTGGTTAAGAGCGGCTTGATATTGGTCATGATCACTTGAATATAAAAAGCAAAGCATAAGGATAAAACTGGTAAGTTGAGTAAGTAGGTTTTAACGCGGAAAATATAAACAAAATTATGCAGTATTTTTTGCCAACTAATCAGTTGTTGCGTGGTTTTATCGCGTTGTAACATTGAGCGCATTAACCAAAATACACTAAGCTCAATCATAAACATCATAAGATAGGCTAAGCGCCAACTTTCAATAAGCGCGATTTGGGCAACAAAGGCACTTAATAAAGGGGCGATAACCAGTGATATCGATAATAATGCATAGGCTTTTTTTAGTTCGATATTGTTGCTGGCATAGCGTGAGATAAAGGCACGAGCAATGGAAGCATAAGGGCCTGTGCCGATACCTGTAAGTAAAAAGCCCAGATAAAGCATTAGCTCATTTTGAGCAATGGTTATGAGTAACAACCCAAGCATAGAAATACATTGAGCAATGGTTAATACTTTTGAAGAGCCTAATACATCTGAAGCGCTTGCCAGTAAGATGGCAGAAAGGCTATAAGATAAAAATAGGAAGCTTAATGCTTGTAAAACTTCGGTAGTACTAAGCTTAAGTGCTATCGCGATATGAGGCACCAAAGATAGTGAAAGTGTTAAGGTCATATAGCCGACAAGGCATAAAATATAGGATCTAAGATTGATATGTTGAGTGTTGCTATTATTGATTATCATCTTTCTCTTGCACCAAAACCCAAGGTTTGACGACTGAAGCCCAAAGCGTTGTATTGTTCTTAAACCAATGTTTAGCATCGGCATCATTAACATATTCAATATGATTTTGGCTCATGTAATCCGTGATTTGTGCTTGATCGTTTTGTGCTAATGCATAGGCGACATCGATTAAATCAAGTGCGTCACTGACTTTGATGACTTTGCCTTGTGCAAAAAAACGCTGAAGCTCAATCCACGCAATACGTGCTGTTTCGCTTAAGATTTTGGCTTTGAGTAATTCATTAGCTTCATTAGACTCATTAGGATTGCTCATATTGCGCCTCAAGCTCGGAGAGATTTTCCCATAGCTGATATTTATCATTTAACAATGCTTGCTTTTGTTCAAGTGCTTGTAAGGTTTCTTGAACCGCCTCTTTGCTTTGCTGATAAAACTCAGGTGTTGCCATTTCTTGTTGCAAGTTTTCAATTTCGGCTTCTAATTGTTCAATCTCGTTAGGTAAATCAGCAAGCTGTTTTTTCTGTGCAAAGCTTAATTTTTGTTTTTTAGCGACATTATTATTTGCTGTATTTACTTTGGTAGAAGATGATTTTTGTAATGATTGAGGTGCTTGGTCTGCAGGTTTGGCGCTCGAGCTTTTTTGGCGCAGCCAATCGTCATAACCACCAACATACTCTTGTAATTGACCACTACCCTCAAAGACAATCGTGCTTGTGGCAACATTATCGATAAAGCTGCGATCATGACTCACAATCAGCACAGTGCCTTGATAGTTTAAAATAAGCTCCTCAAGGACTTCAAGTGTTTCAACATCAAGATCATTAGTTGGTTCATCAAGGATTAACACATTACTTGGTTTGGCAAAAAGCTTGGCTAATAATAAGCGATTACGCTCGCCACCTGAGAGTGAAGAAGCTGGGCTTTGCATGCGTTTTGGATTAAATAGAAAGTTCTGAAGATAACCAATAACATGCACTTTTTGACCATTAATATCCAAGTAATCGGAACCTTCGGTGACGTTATCAACAAGTGAAAGTTTAGGATCAATTTGATCACGTAGCTGATCAAAGTAGGCAATTTGTAAGTTCTCTCCATGAGTCACCATGCCTGATTGCGGTGTTAATTTCTGCAGTAATACTTGCAGTAGCGTACTCTTGCCACAACCATTTTTGCCTAAGATCGCAATCTTATCACCACGTTGTATCTCACATGAGAAGGTATTAAAGATCGGCGTATTATCATAATTAAAGCTAATATCTGAAGCTTTAATCACCATTTTACCGGATTTATTTGCTTGAGATGCACTTAAGCTAACATTGCCTTGTTTGTCACGTCGGGCTTTACGCTCTTCACGCAATGCTTTTAATGCACGTACACGCCCTTCATTACGAGTGCGACGTGCTTTAACACCTTGGCGAATCCACGCTTCTTCTTGTTGCAGCTTTTTATCAAAGTTAGCATTTTGTACTTCCTCGGCATGTAGATAAGCTTCCTTTTGTGTCAGGAATTTATCGTAATTACCAGGAAAGCTTAAGACATTACCACGATCAAGCTCGATAATATCAGTCGCAATATTTTGCAAAAATTGGCGATCATGCGTGATAAATAAAATACTACCTTTAAACTGTGGCAAGAAGCGCTCTAAAAATTCGATTGACTCGATATCTAAATGGTTTGTCGGCTCATCTAGTAGAAGAAGATCAGGTGAGGTGACCAATGCTTTGGCAAGTAATACACGACGTTTTAAGCCACCAGATAGATCATCAAATAATGCATTGCCATCAAGCGATAGGGCAGAAAGCACCTTCTCTGCCTCCATTTGCAAATCCCATGCATGGGCATTATCGATTTGCTGCTGTAAGTTATTTAAATGATCTAGGTTGTCGGCTTGTGTTAAATCAGCTGTTAATAAATTTTGATAGTCAATAATTAATTGACCAGTCTCACCAAAACCAGAAAGCACAATATTAAATACCGAGCCTTTGGTATTTTGTGGCACCTCCTGCTCAAGCCATGCGATTTTGGCATTGTCATGGACGATGCGTTCACCGTGATCTGGGAGTATTTGCCCTTGTAGGACTTTAAAAAGAGAGGATTTGCCCGCGCCATTGCGACCGATTAAACAGATACGTTTATTAGCATCAATATCTAAGGAAACATTATCTAGCAGTTTATGGTGTCCAAAGGCAAGCTCGGCATTGCGAAGAGAAATAATTGGCATAGTGTGTGGTGATCGTCAAGTTAAATAATTTTGTTAAGTTCAGCAAGGTTGCGTGATGCAAGGTCATGCCCGATTTGTGCACCAAGACGCTTGGCAATAAAACTGGCTGAAATAATGCCACGAATAACGTCTTTACCAGATTTATCTTGCTCTTGAATAAGTAAATGATCAATGTGTTGATCATGCATTAAACGGGCAATATGACCAACTAAGGTGTCTTTTAATACCGCATAGTCAAGCATTGGTAAACTGCCAATTTTTGCCATCAACATGCCAACAGTCACTTCTTTATGGTGAATATCTTCGCTTTGTGCAACTTGTGTACGGTATACCCCTTGCAATCTGCGGGTGTTTATTAAACCGACGACCTCATCATCGTTATTGATTACCAATAATGCATGTACTTCTACTTTTTGCATCATTTGTAATGCATCATCTGCCAAAGTCTTTACATGAATAACATAAGGTTTGACGGTATGAAAGTCAGTGAAAACGTGTAAAGCAGGTGTTTCAAGAGAGATGACATCCAAGGTTTCTGGATGATAATAAGGGATGCTTTGATCTTTAGTGTGCGTTGCTGTATCTAATAATTTATATTCTTTGTATGCCATAAGTCGATCCTTGTGATGATTATTTCTCGTAAGTCTAATCATCATTTCGCTGCTTTGCAAACGCAATAAGCTTAGAAGTCGTAGAAAGCTGAGTAATCAGGGTAATCAGAGCAGTTAAGGTAGGATGATGATTTGATGTTTAGCTAAGCTTTTGGGGACATGAGTACTGATGCCACAATGTAATGCTTTTTCAATAATGGCATCAGTTGTTGGCTCAACATCCCATTTTTTTGAAATGTTTTCAGTAAGCACTCGTGAAACATTACCTCTGGAGATTCCTAAGAAGCTAGCCACATCACGTTGGCTCATGCCGTGAGCCAATAAATAGACAATCTCAAGCTCTCTGGGAGAAAGTAAATTTAAAGTTTTGGAGGTTTCAGTGCTGAGATCGATATTTAAGCCCTTAATATAATGGTAGTAAGGGTTTAAATTATCCAGCAGGCGACCGGTAGTCAGTGTGCCGATAACTTCATTGTTTAAATCAATAATCGGCAATACGCTACATTGATAAATATGATGTGATAAGCCTTGCTCAATTAAACAATTGGTTGAAAAGTTTATACAACGAATGATCTGACGCTTGGTGATGACTTCATTGCGTATTTTCTTTAGTGTTTCATATTCGGATTCACTGATAATCTTAAGATCAAAAAGTGTGGTGCCAATCAGCTGCTTGGCTTCAGTATTTGCGATGATTTTGGCAGTTTGCTCATTTAAAAATCTTATTTTCCCTTCAAGGTCATGCACAATAAAGTTGACCCCCAGATCGTTATAGTTATTTAAAAAAGGGATAAAGTAGTTCTCTAAGAATGCTGAATCCTGCATTTGTGATCTTGCTCCATGAAATGAATTAACTAAAAAACTTGCCGTAATTTATACGTTTTAACTTAAGCGAGACTTAAAAGAAATAAAAAAATAAGAAAAGATGTAAATTTTGATCACCCCCTGCCATTTGGCTGCTACTTGTCATATTTATCTTAAGTTACAGTTCCATGCCTTTGTTTTTTAACAAATAGATAGGCGTATATCGCTTATGAATCATTTTGCGATTTTTAATATCGTAGAAGTTATTGATACTTATGTGAAATGGGTAGATGACATTTGATAGGAGTAATTAAATCAATGTTCACATTAAAACAAATGGAAGTTTTTGATACATTCGCAAAAACCTTGAGCATTACCGAAGCCGCGAATAAGTGCTATATCAGCGTGCCAGGCGCGTGGAAGCATTTGGATAATCTGCAAAAGCTGTGTAACACAGCCCTCTATCAAAAAGAGGGGAAATATATGTGCTTGACTGCTGAAGGCGAAAGTTTGCACGCTCAGATCATTAGCTTATTAGAGCAAAGGCAAAATGTGGCAGGTTATATTTATGAACTTCAGCAAAAAAAAAAGAAGTAATCAAAGTGGCGATTCCTGAAAATCTTGCAGAGATTTTTTTGGGTATGATCAGTGCTTTTAAATCAAAAGATTTAGAGATGGAGGTGAGCATGACATTGATAGGTAGCCTTGATGAAATGCAAAAAGCCATTAAAGAAAAGCAGTACGATGTCATTTTCACACTTTATCCATTTATATCGCAGGATGATTATAGTGTAACGACATTAGGTAGTTACAAGATGTTGCTATGTAGCAGTAAAGTCCATTTTCCAAGGGTAAATGCTATTCAAGATTTGTCATCACTAACCTCAACGAGAGTATTTATGCCTCAGTATTTTTATGCAACGACAAGCTACTTTATCAAATATCTAGAGGCGTTTATTTCAGCGCCCGATATTGAGTATTTAGATAAAGTAACCACAATTAAAAAATTTATTGATCATGGTATGGGATATGGTGTCATACCTTCTTTTTGTGTTTCTTCATGCAACGATACTTTGCAAATACTACAGAAATATAATGAACCGCAGTCTATATATGCATACACTTTGCAGGGAACAAGAAATAATAATGCGATAAAGGAGTTGCTTAATTATGACCTGTTGCCAGAAGTAACGACAATATAATGCTCGTAAATAATTTCGCGGTGTTTAATGTTGAAGAAGTTTTTGATGTATTGATTAGTTTGTGATGGGTATAGGTGGGGTAATTATATATTAACTTTGTGGATTATAAGTCACTACTTCGGTCTTACATACTCCGTTATCACAGCGTGAGCTATTTTTATCCCCAGCATCTGATGGCGTTAAGCTAATATTGTTCTCATCACTTGTCAGTGTTAAGGTGTAAAGTCCCACTACATCACTATCATTTGTTTGAATTTTAGCTGCAGGTCTTAGTGTCATATAGTGAGTATGACCTGATGGATCAGTAACGCTAATATTCATAGATGCACTATTAATTGCAGAAGACTGAGAGTTAGTAATCAGATTTTGGCAATCATTATGTTGTGTTTTAAAGTATAGTGGGGTGCTGATACACTGTGTGCCACCTTGATCTTTAGAGAAGTTTACTATCCCAAGGCTCGTGCTGGGAGAGATAGGCGTAATTTCGGTTTGATCATCAATGCTAGGATATAGCTTAGTATCTGCAGTCTCAATACTATTAAAATCATTTAATTTAAATTGATATTGTACAGCTTCAGATGCGCGAGTTGCCAAGCTTACACAAAAATTTACTTTTGCTTCTAGTATATTTGGATATAAATATAATGAGCCTATTTGATATTTTTGATCGCTCCAGCTATTTTTGTTTGTTTCGATAATGCATGCCAAATTTTTAAACTGTTTATCATGATAGTCATTCTTTGTAGATCGTAATGTGACGTGCTGAAGATTATCAGGGTTATCTGCAATCATATCAGAACCACTGATAGGATAGTCGGGGTCAATGGAATAAATACTACTATATAATCTGAATTTACCTACTACTCCATCTTTCTCTTTCGCAGTCTGCGAATCCCCTGGCATGCCTGGATCTGTCTGGAATTTTTCCCCGCTTGCAGTATTTACATGAACAAAGTCATATCCAGGCTTGTAAGGTCCGCTATAATCACCAGAAAAACCATACATAGAAACTGTATAGGCAGTATCATTGTAAATATAAAACTTATATTTAGGATAATCGCAGACATATTTATTGTCTCCTTGATCAATCCACATCCCTTTGCCATTATTACAGTTATAATCGGTCACATCCATCCTACAGACAACAGGGATATTGTCATGCCACGCTGTGCTAGTACCTGCCCCATGAAGATCACACGTAAAGCTTCCAGCGACATAATCACCATCTTCACAGTATTTAGTGAATCCAGTCCAGTGTTGACAATCATCCCATGGGTCTGCAGCAATAGCTACAGAACTAGATAGGCTCGAGACAATCATTGCGATGATTAACGTATTCTTCATTTTTTTCATTATTATATTCCTATGGTTGGGGTTGGTTGTGTTAAATTTAACCTTTCATTTGCGGACATTTATTATTTTTTAGTTTGTAATAACATCTGATCATGGATAGTTGGTTTTATGAAAACGCTTAAAAATAAAGGGGCATTCAGTGGCTATTGATCTGTAGTGTGCTTATATCTATTAATTTTTCTGCCAAAATAGAACGAATCTTTTGAATTGCGTCAAAGCATAACTCATGACCAGTTTCATAGGTGTGCCATGTGACATTATAACCATGCTGGATCAGCATATCTTTAGCTATGGTGCCAAGCTTTATCGGAATAATTGTATCTTGCATGCCATGCATACAGATGTAGTTAGTATGCTTGTGAGGTATTTGAATATTTCTCGCAAAGAGTGACCACTCAGGTAAATAACCCGATATTATCATACTTGCAGCAAGTGCATGTTTTGTGGTTAATGACGACAGTCCTGCAATAAGTGCGCCTTGAGAGAAGCCTATGAGTATGATGTTATGAGGTAAAATGCCAAGTTTTATTTGTTGATCAATAATGCTATGAATGTAAGCACATGAATACAAGGCTGATGTAATATCAATTTCTCTGATCATGGTAGTGTTGCAAACAGATTTAATATCATACCAAGAGTGTATGGACTCAGATTTATTAATCGTTAGCGAGTTTATTTCTGCAAATGGGAAAATAAAGCGAATACTATGATTAATAGGTAAGTCAAACTCAGGGACTAACTTTGAAAAATCACGTCTTGCACCAAGACCATGCAACCATATAACGCATGATCTAGCTTGAGTTATTGGCTCAATAATAATACTTTTTTTACGCATGAAATAAATTTAAACATAAGCTGTTGATGACTTTTGGCAGTATCCTCAGAGATAGATGCTTTGTAAATTAATTTATAGTTAAAAAGCCTTAAATATTAATTAATTTACAAATTAATTGAAAATTTATACATTTAAATTTCAGCGTGACTAATGCTTTTTTGTATTAACATCTGTTGATTATGTGGATATAACAATGAAAAATAAGGAATATATTAAGATGAGGAAAAAATTATTATCAGCATCAGTTTTAGCATTGCTGATAGGTAGTACAGCGTATCTAAATGCATATTGTCAGTTAGTTACTCAAAAAGAAATAGTGACAACGGCAAGTGCTAAATCTGTAGGTGTAAATAGGTTTGATCATATCCTGCCATTTGGCTGCTTTTGAGTAAATGTTGGTTGATTTATGGTTATCTCTATTGTTTAAGCCACTTTGGTATGAATTAAAGGATATGCGCTAGGGGGTTTTGCGTCATTGGATAAGTGAATATTGATCATTATGTATTAAGCGAATATAAATAGGAGAATAGGCATGCGCTTAAAAAAACACATTACACTTATAACATCATTCAGTGTATTGGCATGTATTGGTGGCTATGGTTCTCAGGCAAATTTTGTATTAATTAACAATACAGGTTATGTTCTTGATAGTATGAGCTGGGAACATGGTCCAGATAGTGATAATCATGATAGATATGAGACGATAGATGTCCCTAGTAGTGGCGAGCTCATCACACAACAAGTGCTCGGTCGAGATGGTGGAGATAATTATTTGGTGATGGATAAACAGGGGTGTAATCAAGATGGACATGACTGTGGGGCAATTGAGATTACGGGGCATGATGCGGGTCATGAAGAATCATACTTTGTCAGTAGTAATGAAGTAGTTAACGATCCAAATAAGTCAAATGCGTTTATGGAAACTGGTTCTGATAATAGTGCGCAAGGTCAGCCTCTTGCAACACCTCAAATTGCGTGTGCTATACCAGACCCAAATGGAAAAGCATATAGTGATGATGCGGATAATTTTGGATATTCTTATTTATTTCCAAGCACTTTAGAAGCAAAGGTTAATCTGTGTGTGCAGCTTGTAACGCCAGCTAGTGCTGATACGGCGTATACATTTAAGATTGATAGCGCTAATGGCTTTGTTGATCGTGATGACTTAAGTAAGTGGCTACATCCACAAATTGCAGATCGCACAACAATTACATTGCCAAATTCATCAGGCACTAACCTGGGATCAGTGCTATTTCATCAAGGTGACGAGGGAGTGAAGTGTGTAACAGAACCTCTTTATCTCAAAACAAGCTCAACAGCATGCCATGATTTGTTAAGTAATTCGAGTAATACAGGGATCAATGCTGCTCAATTGGTAATAGATGTTAACGATGCCGTTGGTAAGCGATATAGCTTTACTCTTAGACCATATGTGAATATAGCAGATGCTCAAGGTCAGACAGTGAATGGTGTTTATGCGTTAGGGCTAGCAACGCAGGATGGAGAGTTTAGCATTGTACCAAATGATGCAAATATCAAACTTTACCCTAAGGCATCATCCTGTGCAAAAGGCGTATGTTCAAATACCACCATTACATTTAATCCAAATAATTGATATTGAGGTTTTAGATGATTTATAAATTTAAGTTAAGTCTGATGAGCTGCCTTTTTTTGTCAGCTGTTAGTTATGGGGTGAGTGCCGAAAGCGGATCAGCATCAGTTGCTGTTCATCATAATAAAGCATCACTCAAAAGCCCAAGAAATGCATTATCTCAAGATGATGAGAAATCAAACTATAAAGGTTCGCAGGCAGACAATAAAACGATTAAAAGCTTAAGTGAGAGTGTCAATCCAGCAACTGGGGCATTGAGTATTTCACTGCCGTTATTATCGGTTAAGGGCTTTATTCCTTTAGACGTTAGTGTAAGCTTCAGTGCAGGCAGCTCTGGAATGTTAGGACTTCCTAATGGTTGGCAATTTAACATTGATTATGTGGTGCCAGGTAAATCCGTGACATTTAATGGTAGAACTTATGTGATTGATTTTAATTGGAGTGATAGCACAGGTTATCAATCAGGGCTTAAATATTTAAATCAACATGGTGTGTTGTTTAAAGATATGTTGACCGATACGCCATTACCTACAAGTTTCGCTGATTCAAGAGCTTATCGTTATTGTTTGAGTATGCCAGATGGTTCAGCGGATTACTTTGATGCAACGGGCAAGCTGATTGCCAAGGGGGATCGTTTTGGTAATCATATTCGATATGATTATAACGATCCAGAGATGGGTGTTCAGCATAACTATCTAAAATCAATTACCGATAGCTTGGGGCAAGTATTTAACTTTGGCTATAGTGCTAATGAACTAAGTATTAGTTATATCGATAGTCAAAATAGATCGCATACGCAGAGCTTAGCCTACAATCAAAATGGCATATTATCATATATCGATTCGTTAGGCTTTATAACTCAGTTAAATTATCAGACACGTAATGGCGTCCCAGTCGTTAATCAGATTCTTTATCCTAATGGATTAGAAACAGACATCACTTATCAAGATCTACACTTTAAAACACCTGATAATAAGATAGGTGCTTTAAATGCGGTGGCAACAATTAATCATATTGATCATGCTAATGCTGATCAGGTCTTGGCAGAGGCAGACTATGGTTTTAGTCAGAACAATTTCACAGGCTATCCAAATTATCCGCTATCAGATGATAAAGACAGTTTAATGGAAAGTAATAACCCAGATTATCGTTATACGGTAACGGTTACCGAGCATAGCGCAACAGCGAGCAATGCCATGGATATTCGTAAAACACAGACGATTTATAATGCGATGAGTGAGCCAGTTGAGCAAGATGTTTATTTACCTGGAGATAGTGAAAATACGCCAACGTATAAAACAACAAGTACCTATCAGCTTATTCCGGATAAGCATGCGCAAACGGTTAATTATAATAAACCGATAGCAGAGAATAGTGCTATTTATGATGAAGCCACTAAAGCATATACAACGCTAGGCAAGAGTGACTACACGTACGATGCTTATGGCAATACATTAACAACCGATACGTACAAATATAATCCCCTGACACAAAAGCTGGTTGAATCAACTAAGTCAATAAATACCTATGATCAAAGCTTTAATCAACTTTTGACCAACATTAATATGGCATGGAATCCGTTAACCAATACATTCGATACAAAATCTGTGCAAAACACATTATCAAACGATCATAAAAATGTGCTTCAAAGTACACTGTATGATGGGGGTATTAATGCTACTAACGCCTGGAAAAGTACCAATTATAGCTATGACAGCCATGGCGTTGTAATACAAAGCACGGTGAAGTGGAGCCAATCAGGCCACGCAGGGGTGCCATCAAGTACGGTTAAAGATAACTTTAGCTATGATCTAAGTAAACGTTTGGAAACACTAACACACACTGATGCCTTAGGTAGTGTCACCACGCAAACGATTGATAGCATAACAGGTGATTTATTGAGTAAGCGCTCAGCACTGGGTAATACCATAACGTCAAGCTATGATTTAGATGGACGAGTCTTGAAAAAGATGTTGCCAGCAGGTCAAAGCATTACGTATCAATATGAGGATTACCAAAAAGATAAGCAAAATGCCGTAACAGAAATTTCACCCTTGGGTGCTAAAACTACAACACAATATGATGCATCAAACCACAAAATAGCAACGTATAGCAACACCGATCCCAATAATGTCAATGACATGGTACTGCAAGAAAGTGATCGCTATAACGCCTACGGTGAACTAGTGCAGAAAAAAGATGCCTTGGGTAATGTAACAAGCTATAGCTATAATGCACTCTCCTTACCAACGGCTCAAACCGATAGCGATGGCAATGTAACGACGATGCAATATGATCTTGCGCACTTAAGTCAAACAAGCTTTGTCAATGGCATCAAAACTAACACGGTTATTTATAACCCAGATAAAAAACCACTAAAGACAATGAGCTATCCAAATAGTCATAATCCACTGCAACCACATTATCATCTGGAAGAAATATCGACTTTAGATGGTAATAATCAAGTGCTGCAAACAACACATAATAAAGTAGATGATACCGGAGCGGTGACCGTTCTTAATACACTAACCAGTAGCTATACGCCTGATGGCAAAACCCAAAGTCAGATCTTGCAAAGTGGGCAATCCAAAGAAACAATAACAGCAGAGTATGATCTATTAGACAATGTACTTGATAAAGCAAAAACACTTGATTTTAGTGATAGTACGGGGGGGCATCATGATGTTACGCATCGCGATCATTTTAGTTATGATGCGGCAGGAGAGCAATTAGCTGAAACCAATCAAGCAGGTCAATCGATTACCTACGGCTATGATCAGGATGGTAATAAAATCACTGAGACACGCCTTGATGGCACGGTCGTGCACTTTACTTATGATAAAAATGATAACCTGATCACTAAAACATATACCGATAACAGTGGTAAACATAGCTATAATTACAGCTATGATGCTGATGGCAATAAGGTCTTTGAAAGTCTAGATGGTCAAGGCATTAAGATAAGCTATACACTTTCAGGATTACAAACGGCGATTAGCTATCCCGATGGCAAAGTGGCAACGGCAACATATAATAAATATGGGCAATTGCTATCAAGCACTGATGTCAATGCTCAACAAACAGCAATGACCTATCTTAAAGATGGCAAACTCAATACGGTGAGTAACAATCAAGACAAAGTGACTTATTTATATAGTACACAAGATAAGCCAAACGAGAATAATCAATATGGCGCACTTATTGCTAAGGACTATCAGGGGATTTATACACAGCAATTTACAGCAGATGCATTTGGTCAAGAGCATGAGTTAAAACAAATTGATAGCTTAGGCACGACACTTCTTGATATCGTTAATACGTTTGATGCAAAGGGCATGTTAACTGACGTCACCGCGACTTCGGATAAGGCGCCAAATGATCCCAATGTTAACTATGTCAAACACTATACTTATGATGATTTTAATCAGTTAATTAAAGAAGAAACGGATAGTTTGCAAAAGCAACCAATAACAAGCACAAACTTCGTTTATGATGGTAATGGTAACATTCTTCGCAAAACCAAAGATGGCAAAATAACGACGTATCAATATAACAATCTTGATCAGCTAGTTTCTTATACTGAGGACGGTAGTACATACACGCCCAAGTATAATGCCAATGGTGACGAGGTTGATGATGGCAAAGGCACAAGCTATCAATTTAATGGCATAAGTCAGCTCATTGGTGTGCTAAATCAAGCAGCGCATCTTGAATATAGTTATTATGCCAATGGTTTAAGATCAGATCGCACAGGATTAGATACCAACGGCATTTCTCAAGATCATTATCGTTATTACTATACGGGAGATACAATTAGTGCGGTTAATGACTTAACACACCCTGATAATATTAGCTTCTTTTTGGATGGTAAGAGTCGCATTCATGCTTATAGTGTAAGCTAAGTTTGATGTTTATTCATCATAAATTATTGTGGCATTGGTCTAAACCAAGGATAAAAAATAAGGCTCTATTTGTGTTTCAGGGAGTTAAATAAAATGTTGTGCAATAGTGATAAATCCTGTAGTTTTATGACGTTTTTATGTGATTAGATATGGCAATGATTAATATTCAACACTTAA
>NZ_VXKS01000001.1 GCF_008711525.1 Cysteiniphilum sp. JM-1 | reverse complement strand
CCGCTGAAAGCATCTAAGCGGGAAGCCAGCCTCAAGATGAGATCTCCCGGGATTAAATCCCCTAGAAGGGTTGTTGAAGACTACGACGTTGATAGGCTGGCTGTAGAAGTGCAGTAATGTATGAAGCTAACCAGTACTAATTGCCCGAGAGACTTGGTTATTACTCTATGATAGATTGTTAGAGCTTTCAGCTTGACAGTTACCTGATGAAGATAGCGACTGTGAACCACCTGATTCCATTCCGAACTCAGAAGTGAAAACAGTTAGCGTCGATGATAGTGTGGCATTCGCCATGTGAAAGTAGAACATCATCAGGTTTTTATTTAGAAAGGCACCTATCGGTGCCTTTTTTGTTTCTATCACTTTAACTACAACTATCTAGCCTTTTGGCTATCGAGCGCATACAATAGATCAATCTGTTTTTCTGGAGATTTTATGAAAAAGCAAACGACTGTTTTATTGATACTCGATGGTTGGGGTTATCGCGAAGAAAATAAAGATAATGCCATTAATAATGCCAATAAACCCAATTGGGATAGTATTTGGCAACATTCCACGCATACCTTAATTAACGCCTCAGGGTTGATGGTGGGTTTACCACAAGGACAGATGGGTAATTCGGAAGTTGGGCATATTAATATTGGCTCAGGTCGTATTGTATACCAAGAGCTAACACGGATTGATGAAGCAATCAAAGATAAAAGTTTCTTTGATAATAAAGTGCTAACCAACGCTGTTGATCAAGCCGTGAAAGGTGACAAAGCCGTACATATTTTGGGACTCTTATCGCCAGGTGGCGTGCATTCGCATGAAGACCATATTATTGCAATGATTAAGCTCGCTGCTGAACGAGGTGCAAAAAAAGTATTTGTTCATGCTTTTTTAGATGGGCGCGATATGCCACCACGCTCAGCGGAAAGCTCATTGCAAAAAATTGATGCGTTATTGTCAAAACTTGGTGTTGGCTATATTGCAAGTGTTAGCGGGCGCTATTATGCAATGGATCGTGATAATCGTTGGGATCGTGTTGAGAAAGCCTATGATGCGATGACAATAGCCAAAGCAGAATACACAGCAGATAGTGCTGAAGAAGCATTAAATATGGCATATGCGCGCAATGAAAATGATGAGTTTGTTAAGCCGACAATCATCAAAAAGCACAATCAGACAGTGACAATTGCTGATGGTGATAGTGTTATATTTATGAATTTCCGCTCTGATCGTGCGCGCCAATTATCACATGTGTTTACTGATAGTGAGTTTTCTGGCTTTAAGCGCCAAGTTTTTCCTAAAGTGCATTTTGTGACCTTAACAAAATATGCTGATGATATTAAAGCAAACGTTGCTTACGCACCTGAGAAGCTAACCAATATATTAGGTCAAGTATTGGCAGATCAGCATATGACGCAGCTGAGAATTGCCGAAACTGAGAAATATGCACATGTGACCTTTTTCTTTAATGGTGGTCAGGAAGCGCCATTTGGCGGTGAAGATCGTATCTTGGTACCCTCGCCTAAAGTGGCTACCTATGATTTACAGCCTGAGATGAGCGCTTATGAGGTGACTGATAAACTCGTTGATGCGATTACTGCACAAAAATATGATGTGATTATTTGTAATTATGCTAACTCTGATATGGTTGGGCATACGGGCAATTATGACGCAGCAGTTAAAGCAATTGAAGCTTTAGATAAATGTATTGGACGTGTTGCTGATGCTGTTCATACGATCAATGGTAATTTATTTATTACCGCAGATCACGGTAATGCGGATCAGATGGTTGATCCTGAAACAGGTAAGATGCATACGGCACATACCACCAATCCGGTGCCTTTTATTTATCAAGGGAATAAGAAAGCTTCAGTTGCATTAAGCGATGGCAAATTATCGGATATTGCCCCAACGATACTGGCAGTGATTGGAGTGAAGCAACCTAAAGAGATGACTGGTGAGTCTATTTTAAAGTTTGATTAAAAAAATGTGAGTAAAGAGTAAATGATTGACCCTAAATTATTAAGAAGTGATATTGATGCAGTAGCTAAAGGGCTATTAACACGCGGTTATGCGCTTGATATCCATGCCTTTAATGCATTGGAAGAAGAGCGTCGTATCGTTCAGCAGAAAACACAAGACTTACAAGCTAAGCGTAATGCCGCTTCAAAACAAATCGGGATGCTCAAAGCACAAAAAAAAGATGCATCAAGCATTCTGGCAGAAGTTGCTAACTTAGGTGATGAGCTTAAAGCGCTAGAGGATGAGCTAAAAGCAATTCAAGATCAAATAACGGCGATTATTGCGGAAATGCCGAACTTGCCAGCAGATGATATTCCTGTGGGCAAAGATGAAAGTGACAACCTTGAAATCAGACGTTGGGGTGAGCCCAAACAGTTTGATTTTGAAGTGAAAGATCATGTTGATTTAGGTGAAAAGATTGGTGGTATGGACTTTCAAACTGCCTCTAAGTTAACAGGAAGTCGCTTTGTTGTGCTTAAAAAAGAAATCGCCCAGTTACAACGTGCATTGACACAGTTTATGATTGATCTACATGTTAACGAGCATGGATACAATGAAGTCTATGTGCCTTATCTTGTCAACAAGGATTCACTATTTGGCACAGGACAATTGCCGAAATTTTCAGAAGATCTTTTTAATATTCAAGAGCAATTTCCATTTAGCTTAATCCCTACGGCAGAAGTGCCAATTACCAATATCGTACGTGATGAAATTATTCCAGCTGAAAGCTTGCCATTGAAATTCGTAGGACATACACCATGCTTTCGTAGTGAGGCGGGATCTTACGGTCGCGATACCCGTGGGCTTATCCGTCAGCATCAATTTGAAAAAGTTGAAATGGTGCATATCGTCACACCTGATGAAGGCTTAAATGCGTTGGAAGAGTTAACCTCACATGCCGAAGCAGTGTTACAAAAGCTTGAACTACCTTATCGTGTACTAACCTTATGTACAGGGGATATGGGCTTTTCCGCACGTAAAACCTATGATTTGGAAGTTTGGATTCCATCACAAAATACTTATCGCGAGATTTCATCTTGTAGCTGGTGTGGTGATTTCCAAGCCAGACGTATGCAAGCACGGTTTAAATCAAAAGATATGAGTAAGCCAGAGCTGTTGCATACATTAAATGGCTCAGGTTTAGCAGTTGGCAGAACGCTTGTCGCTGTATTAGAGAATTATCAGCAAAAAGATGGTTCTATTGTTGTGCCTGAAGTGCTGCGTAAATATATGGGTGGATTGCATGTCATTAAAGCCTAGCTATTAACTTGTCTTTGGCAGTGTGTTTCTTTAATAAAAAATAAGCTAAAAGCAAAAGCCACTGCAAAAAAGATAATACTAATGCTCAGCATTACCTCATAATTTTGCGTACTAAAGTGTGTTGAGCTTAATGCTATTTTACTCAAGGTGATGCCGCCTAGTATTTGAATAATCGCAGCTCCTAAAACAACACTCATATTGTTAAATGCCATTGCCGTTGCTTCAAGCTTTCTTGGTACGTTTTCAACCACAACACTAAAAGAAATAGCCTGAGCGCCTGTAGCAAAACCAAATAAGAAAAACAGTAAGTAGTATACGTGTAAATGTAAATTTGGTAGCCAAACAATAATCGATGAGGCAATTACACCTATTAATGCAGCTAAATAAAGAACGGGCTTACGTTTACGCATTAAGTCTGAGCATAACCCTAATATTGGACTGCCGAGCCCCATGCCAAGCCAAATAAATTGAATCGCAGAGCTTGCTGAGATTTGTGAGTAGCCCATGCTAACCAAGTAACTAGAGCCATATAGCGAGCCAAATAGTTCAGCAGCTGGATAGATAAAAAAAGCAAAAATAGCGATGATAATAATTTGGCGATATCTAAAAAGTGATAACGTCTGCAGTGTTACTTCTTTAATTGATAGGATGTTTTTTGTTGATTGACGATCACGTGCAAATATCAAGAAAATAACTGACAATATAATACCTGCAACGGTTATAAAATAAAAAACAATGCGCCATTGATAATCCACCGATTCAAGTGCGTAAGCTAAGGGTACGTTGGAGAGAATAGGACCAATTACACCAAGAATCTGAGTCATGCCAACCACAAGACCTAGAATGCGGTGTGGAAACCAATCAAGCACGATTTTAAGGAGCAGGATAAAGGCAAAGGCTGAGCCAAAACCAATAAAAAATCGACCAATAAATGCAGAATAAAAGCTTGAGGCGAAGCTAAAGACCAAAACGCCAATAGCGCACCATAAAATAGCAAAAGTCCCCACCTTACGTACGCCAAAGCGATCCAAAATAATGCCTACCGGAATTTGCATCACTGAGTAGGCGATCGCGTAGGCGGCACCAATTAGACTTAATTGTTCAGGCGTGATGTGTAAACTATTGGCAAATGCATTGTGTGGCATAGCATTTAAAGAGTCCAGCGAGGTGCGTGCAAAATACTCATAGATAAAGAAGAGGCTGCCAAGTAGAAATAAAAAACACCCAAAAAAGGTAACCCTTTGTGGGCGCTGATCAGTAGTCATAAGAAAATACTTGTTATATGAATTTTTAGTGTGCGTAAGTCTAGCAGATATTGATTCTGAAATGCACCCTAAACTGGTGGCGCCAAACTGATCATGTTTTTGTTTGAGAGGCTTTATTGAATCTCATCTTAGGCGTGCTACAATGCCAATACTTTATTTAAGAATGAATATCATTTTTAACATGAAAAATGTAGCAATCGTTTATTACAGTGGTTATGGTCATACTAAGAAAGTAGCAGAGCATATTAGAATGGGTGTCAATGCATCAAAAGAAGTGCATGCGGTGCTTATTAGTGTTGATGAGTTGCAAGATGTCGATGCGCTTAATGATTATGAAGCGATTGTTTTTGGTGCGCCAACGTATATGGGCTCGGTGCCATACCAGTTCAAAAAGTTTATGGATGATGCATCAAAAGTTTGGCTAAAAAAAGGTTGGAAAGATAAGCTTGCCGCGGGGTTTACCAACTCAGGCTCTCTAAGTGGCGACAAGTTTAACGTGTTAATGCAGTTATGCACTTTTGCTTGTCAGCATGGTATGTTGTGGTTGTCATTGGGTATTGATAATACTTCTGGGCAAAATGAGCATCATAGTGGGCATTTGGAAGCACTTAATCGGATGGGCGGATCTTTGGGGCTTATGACACAATCAGAAAATGACTCACCAGAAGTGACACCACCAATTGGTGACAAAAGAACGGCTGAATTATTTGGGCGACGCATCGCAGAGTATGTGATTTTGTTGGCAAAAAGGTAATTGCAGTTTTTTATTACCCCATTCACTCCACGATCCATCATAAACGCTGGTATTGCGATACCCAACAATCTTTGCAGCTGCTGCCAATATGCAAGCAGTGACACCTAAACCACATGTAAAAATAAGTGGTTGTTGTAGACTAGGTGCGTAAGTGGCAAACATTGCTGCTAGGGTTTCTTTAGATTTAAAGCAACCTTGATCAAGGACACTGGCGTAGTGCATATTAATAGATTGTGGGATATGACCTGAGTTCAGGTTGTCACGTGTCTCGAGTTCTCGTGCGCTAAAGCGTGCGGGTGATCTTGCATCAAAGACAATGGCGGACTTACTATCTAAATTATTTAATATGTGCTCTTTGTCACAAAAATACCCATTTGTTAGCGTGGCTGTAAAATATTCTGTAGTGGATGTGATATAGCAAGTTGTCGTTGGTAGGTTATCATTAAGCCACTGTGGCAAACCGCCATCTAGGATATAAATATTATGATGTCCCATCGCTTTGAACATCCACCAACAGCGCGCACTCGAGTAAATGTCATTTTGATCATAGACCACGATTATACTATCATTATGGATGCCAAGTTTTGCTGCAGCAAGGGCAAAGTCTTGAGCTTGAGGCAATGTGTGTGGCAAAGAATTAGTTAAGTCACTAAAGTGTTGCTTCAAATCAAAATAGCGACTTTGTGGAATAAATGAGGCACTACACTTTTTATCGGTGAGTGTCGCATCGAGTATGACGAGTTGTGGTAGATTTAAGTTGTTATGGAGCCACTCTGTGCTAACAAAAGTTGTTTCTTTAAGATGTAGCATGATTAAGTATCCAGTCCAAAATAATTTTATTAATTTGCTCAGGTTCTTCTAATGGCGCAAAATGCCCGCTTTTGCTCATGCTCACATATGTGATGTTTTTAATGTTTTGATAAAAGCTAATACTGCTGTCAGCATCAACAATTTTATCCTCGGATGAGGTGATTAATAGTGTTGGAATGCTGAAGTTGTCTGCATTTTTAATATCATGCATTCCTAAGTTTAACTTTTTGATTACCTCTAAATCATTAGTTTTGCCGGCATTAACTTGCTCATCAATAAGTGTTTGTTGCGTATCGGGGTGGAAGCCTGAGGATGCGAAAAATTGATTCATGTTGTCACAGATGCTTTCTAAGACATCAAGAGCTTGGTTCCAAAAGGCAAAATTTTCAGCATCAAGCTTGGTGCATGGCGATGGGCTGATGAGTATAAGCTGATCAATATTAAGGCTTAAGCTATGTTTTTGAGCGGTGGCATAAGCATACGCACCACCTCGTGAATGTCCAATGATAATATGATGAGCGCTACCTAATTCCGAAATAACATGGGCAATATCGTTAACATACTCATCAAGCGTGTAAGGGTTTGTCTTGTTATTTGCAATAACAGGGCTTTGTCCATGCCCTGGTAAGTCTAGTGTAATGACGTTAAAAAACTGCTTGAAAAATGTTATCTGATGATGCCATTGCGTTTGACGTCCGCCCATGCCATGGATAAATACTAGTGTTATTGGGCTACGGTCATGTTTGTGATAATGACAGTTAATCTCGCGATTATTGCGGAGAATGTTTTTAAGCATAATGGGTTATCCTTAACCTAATTATATTGAACTCTCAAAGAATATTTAGCAGGAATTTTGCAAGCACAGAATGGCTATGGAAGGTCTCTTTTGTTTTCACCGATATAAAGTTGGCGAGGACGTCCAATTTTCATTGCGGGATCATTGTACATTTCTAGATATTGAGAAATCCAACCAGAAGTACGAGCTAATGCAAAAATTGGCGTATACATATAAGTTGGGATATCTAGTGCTTTTAAAATGATGCCTGAGTAGAAATCCACATTCGGGAATAGTTTTCTTTCAATAAAGTAGCTGTCATTTAATGCGATTTCTTCAAGTTTCTTGGCAATGTGTAGCAATGGGTTATTGCTATCACCCATTTGATTAAGGATGCTTTCACATGCTTTTTTCATAGCAGTTGCTCGTGGATCGGTGTTTTTGTATACGCGATGCCCAAAGCCCATCAATCTAAATGGATCTTCTTTGTCTTTAGCGCGCTCGATAAACTTATCGATATTGCTTACATCACCAATTTGCTCAAGCATTTTAACGACTGCTTCATTCGCACCACCGTGTGCCGGTCCCCAAAGAGCGGCAATACCAGCAACAATAGCCGCATATGGGTCAGTGCCTGTGGAGCCAGCAAGGCGTACAGTTGAAGTAGATGCGTTTTGCTCGTGATCTGCGTGCAATATGAAAATCGTATCCATGGCGCGTGCGGCTAATGGATCTGGTTGGTAATTTTCATTGTCTGCGAACATCATATATAAGAAATTCTCAGCATATGAAAAAGATTTCTTAGGCGCCATAAAAGGCAAGCCATTACGGTGACGATAAGTCATTGCAACTAATGTTGGAATGCGTGCAATGATTTTTTCTGCCATTGCTATTTGTTGCTCGGGATCTTTCTTATTCATTGTTTTTTGATTTTCTGCAGACATTACACTCACTGCTGCCATTAAGGCTGCCATAGGGTGCGTGTCTTTCGGAAATGCTTTGATTGTATGCGCAACATGCTCACATGCAGGCATGTGATCTAAAATACGTTGACTAAATGCATTAACTTCAGTAGTGCTTGGTAGCTTGTCATTTAATAAAGCATAACAAAGATTCAGGTAGTGCGATTTCTCAACCCATTGCTCAATAGGGTAACCGCGATGCAGAAGCACGCCTTGACCACCGTTAATATAAGTGATTTTTGACCAGCACGCTGCGGTTGAGAGAAAGCCTGGGTCGTAAGTGAATAAACCTTCTTTAACTAAAGAAGATACATCAACAGTTTGTTGACCTAATACAGGAGTGTGAATTGGTAGCGTTAATGATAAATTTTTGTGTTGGATGTTTAAAACAGCAGTTTCAGACATGTTGATCTCCATGATTTGGCACATTTAAACAGCGCAAAACTCCATTGTGACAGAAGTCAACAAGAGAGTTTTCGTGTTGTTTTAGTTTGTGCAGGTAAGTAAAAAATTCTGAGGCATATTTAAGCTTATATCCCTACAGTTGTCAAATAAAGACACCCAAAGAGTTGGGAGGGGTGCTGAGTCTTAAATAGCATGCGCAGATGATGATTTTGGTAATGCAATCGTTCCAATAAAGCCGATGATGCTCGCAATAAGTTGCAAGATCATGCTTTTTTCAAGTCCGCCGACTGAGAAGCTCGCGGTAATGATGGCTAGAATAAACGTGATAACGAATATCGTGCTTACTGTTGATTTGGTATTGGCAAATGTTAGGAAGCCTAACAGCAGTGAGGCGGCAGATAAGATAATTCCCCAAACACCTACTGCAACTGAATAGCCCATAAGTGTCGCTGCGAAAATAATACCTAAAATACTTGCGATAACAACAAGGATAGACCCAATGTTTTTAATGCCTTTCATAATATTTCTCCTGATAAGTGATATGAACAAAATGCTTCCTTTGCATCATGTGCTCAAGAAGTTAGGCTCAGTTTATTCTTTATCAGTGCTTGCTAGAAATGACAAAATTTTATCAAAGCTATAATATTGATTGGCTCTATTTGTGTTGTGAGGAGATTATAAATCATACTTATTGAACCGTTGGTTTTTTACAAAGGACGTTTTCTAACAACGAGAAAATTAATGCTTTTCCTCGCTTCTTTGCATTATGAACAAACTCAAAAAATGCCAGATACTTTGGTAGCTTTTCCTGAGAAATCCCTCGATGTGGTCTTAACCATGATCTTAATAGCGACCAACAACCCTCCTGAGTATTAACGTGGACTTCATAAAACCCATCACCATCCTCATCGCGTGCATACTCCCCAGAACCATGATTCACTGTTTTATGCTTATAGCTTAATTGCGTCAAATTGGCGTAAATGACATACTCATCCGTATAGACGGTACTGCCTGGCTGTATGCAAGATTCAATATAGGGTTTTATCGTCTTCTGTTTAACATCAGGTAGCATTTGCACCACAACATCTCCTCCACGTTGAATCATACCAAATATTGGCGGCTTTTCTTTTTCCAAGGTGCCTCGTCCTCGAGCTCCTTTCAGTCGATTACGCCTTGCTTTGCGCCCTTTTTTTTAACTGCCGCTGAATTGCCCTTATGCCCCGCAACCACATACACTTCATCGCACTCGACCTCACCTGATAATACGGTAGGTTCTCGTCTTTGCTCGACACCTTCGCGTAATTGCATAGTCATGGTGTACACGTCAGTCTCATTCAGCTCCAACTCCTTTGCAATCTGCGCATTTGAGAGGTTTAGCCCCATGAAATAAAGGCATAAAATCCACGTTTTCAAAGGTTGGTGCCGATTGGTGAAAATCGTATTTGTTAAGTCGTCAAAATCTTTATCACATTGTTTACAATGGTAACGTTGGCAAAACTCTGCTTTACTTGAGGCGCCTCGCTTGATGACTTTGTCTTCTGACGCCATACAATGCGGACAAGTTACTCCATTTAACCAGCGCAATTTACGCACTGTTTCATAGCACTGTTGCTCATCTATTAAGTGTTGAATATTAATCATTGGCATATCTAATTACACGAAAACGTCATAAAACTACAGGATTTATCACTATTGCACAACATTAACATCATATTTTATTTAACTCCCTGAAACACAAATAGAGCCAAACTCATTTGAGATTTTGTTTGACGCGACTGTTATGAATATACATGGTGATTGAGTCGGAGAAAAAAGACTCCCCTGTTTCAGTCTTGCCGTAGAGGCTTATGTCGTTCTTGCCAGGAAAAGGCCTTGGAATATTCCATGTGTCATTTTGATAAACAGCGCTTCCCTCATGTTCATTCGCGATCACCATCACTTTGGCTTTGGCTGATAGTGGTGGAGAGGTCTGGATGGGAATTAATGGATAGAAGTTATGAACATGCGTGTTATTGGCGGGAGATGTGATTTTTATATTAAGCGTGCTTTTTTGATTATCGATATGTTCAGAAAGTTTTTTTTTAAGCGTTGAGGTCATTGTGTTTAAAGCTTCAGTGCTATTATCATCGGCATCTTCACTATCAGTTTTGCTATGTGTCTGAGTAATAACGTTTAGCGTTTGTGTATCAATAGTGGTTGTATCAGTGCTTTCGCCGGGCGGTGTATTAGAGAAAACAGTATTGCCATTTTCATCTTGCCACTGATATATCTCAGCATTCGCTGTGAAGATGAAAAAAACTAAAATTAATAGCAAAAAATGCTGGCAAAATGATTTTGCTTTCGTATATACTTGCACGCGTCTTAACTGCTTAAGTTTTCAAAATCTGGTGCATGAAATTATAGGCAAAAAAATCGATGAAAAAAAGTTGATTTTTAAAAACTAAAGCCCTATGATTGTCGCCAGCACGCTGGAGGGGTTCCCGAGCGGCCAAAGGGATCAGACTGTAAATCTGACGGCTCAGCCTTCGCAGGTTCGAATCCTGCCCCCTCCACCACGATTTCCCAGTGCGGGCGTAGTTCAATGGTAGAACTTCGGCCTTCCAAGCCGATAGCGTGGGTTCGATTCCCATCGCCCGCTCCATTAAAGGGATTTATAAAGTGTATTTAAAGATTAAAGTACAAAAAAATTAGGTTTTAAAATATTGAAGCTCGCATAGCTCAGTAGGTAGAGCACTCCCTTGGTAAGGGAGAGGTCACCAGTTCAAATCTGGTTGTGAGCACCAGTTGAGTTTGTTAATAAAACTTTGGAGCAAATAATGGCTAAAGAAAAATTTGAACGTAAGAAGCCGCACGTTAACGTTGGTACAATTGGTCACGTTGATCATGGTAAAACAACTTTGACAGCTGCGATCACTAAAGTGCTTTCAGAAGCATATGGTGGTAGTGCTAAAGCGTTCGATGAGATTGATAATGCGCCAGAAGAAAAAGCGCGTGGTATTACTATTTCAACTTCTCACGTTGAGTATGAAACACCAAATCGCCACTACGCACACGTAGATTGTCCAGGGCACGCGGATTATGTTAAGAACATGATTACTGGTGCTGCTCAGATGGATGGTGCGATTCTTGTATGTTCAGCTGCTGATGGTCCTATGCCGCAAACGCGTGAGCACATCCTTTTATCACGTCAGGTAGGTGTTCCATATATCGTTGTTTTCTTGAACAAGTGTGACATGGTTGATGACGAAGAGTTGTTAGAATTAGTTGAGATGGAAGTTCGTGAGCTTCTTGATCAATACGAGTTCCCTGGTGATGATACACCAATCATTAAAGGCTCAGCAACTGGCGCTTTAGCTGGTGAGCAAAAATGGGTTGATGCTATTCTTGAGTTAGGTAAAACACTTGATGAATACATCCCTGAGCCACAACGTGAAACTGATAAGCCTTTCTTGTTACCAATTGAAGACGTGTTCTCAATTTCTGGTCGTGGTACAGTTGTTACTGGACGTGTTGAGCGTGGTGTTATCAAAGTTGGTGAAGAAGTTGAAGTTGTTGGTATCAGAGCGACTCAAAAGACGACAGTTACTGGTGTTGAAATGTTCCGTAAGCTTCTAGATGAAGGTAAAGCGGGTGAGAACGTTGGTATTCTAGTTCGTGGTCTTAAGCGTGATGACGTTGAGCGTGGTCAAGTTCTTTGTAAGCCAGGTTCAATTACGCCACACACTAAGTTTGAAGCAGAAGTATATGTGTTATCTAAAGAGGAAGGTGGACGTCATACGCCATTCTTCAAAGGTTACAGACCACAGTTCTACTTCCGTACAACGGATGTAACTGGTTCATGTGAGCTTCCTGAAGGTGTTGAGATGGTAATGCCTGGTGATAACATCAAGATGACTGTTACATTGATCAACTCTATCGCGATGGAAGATGGCTTACGCTTCGCTATCCGTGAAGGTGGTCGTACGGTTGGTGCTGGTGTTGTAGCTAAGATTCTTGCTTAATATCAGTAATAGCTCGATAAGTTTTGTAGGCCAGTAGTTCAATTGGTAGAGCAGCGGTCTCCAAAACCGCAAGTTGGGGGTTCGAGTCCCTCCTGGCCTGCCAAATAAATTGACTTGAACGGCGTGTTAATCTGTGTTAAGATTGCACGCCGTTTTTGTTTGTAGTGGGAAATGAGGCTTCTAGATGAAAGATTCAGTAACTAAAAAAGTGTGGACAACCACCACTAAAAAAGCTGATATGCGTCAAATAAGTAGCGCTAATAATAAGATGTTGTGGTTATTGATGGTGATCATCGCTGCAGTCATTGTTTTTTCGAGTATGTATTTCTCGCTTTTTACCGAGTCATCTGCATTGATGGCGGTGCTTATTATTGTTGGTATTGTTGTTTTACTGGCGATAGGCAAGCAGACGAATCAAGGTGCAAAAGGCTGGCAGTTTGTGCTTGAAGCAAGGTTGGAAATGCGAAAGGTCGTATGGCCAACACGCCAAGAAACCATTAATTCAACATTGATTGTTCTGGCGATTGTTGCTGTGGCGTCGGTAATTATTTATTTTGTTGGTATGCTATTTATGCATCTTATTCAGGCGATATTAAGTTAAGAGGTTGTTTATGTCTGCGGATGAAAAAGATGTGCCTAATGAGCATGTCGAAACAGAAGCTGCACAGTCAGATGCGCAAGCAGGGAGTGGCGGCAAGAAGAGATGGTATGTTATTCAAGCTTACTCAGGCTATGAAAAGCGTGTAAAGACTCAGATTGAAGAGAAAATAAAGCTCGAAGGCTTAGAGCATTTCTTTGGCAAGATTTTAGTTCCAACTGAAGAAGTTGTTGAAATGAAGGCTGGGCAAAAGCGTAAAAGTGAGCGTAAATTTTTCCCTGGCTATGTATTGATACAGATGGAAATGGATGAAGCTGCTTGGCAGTTAGTGCGTCGTATACCTCGTGTTAGTGGGTTTGTTGGCGGCACAAGTGAGCGTCCGATGCCAATTACTAATGCAGAAGCAGAAAGAATTTTAGGTTCATTAAAAACAGGTGCTGATAAGACTGCACCGAAACCGCGTACCACCTTTCAGGTTGGTCAAGTGGTTCGTGTGTTGGATGGTCCATTTGCTGACTTTACCGGTGTGGTTGAAGAGATTAACTATGAAAAATCGCGCGTGCATGTTGCGGTCTCAATTTTTGGTCGTTCAACGCCTGTCGAGTTAGAATTCTCTCAAGTCGAGAAAGATGCTTAAGAGTTTATCACTGCCAGAGTCGGTGATATAAGGTGCTTGATGCTAAGCATTAAGCAAATGTAACAGGGAAGCTATTTATAAAAGAATAGCGTTATACCCAAATTAGGAGTAAATAATGGCAAAGAAAGTACAAGCTTATATTAAGCTTCAGGTAAAAGCAGGGCAAGCAAACCCTAGTCCTCCGATTGGTCCAGCATTGGGTCAGCACGGTGTGAATATTATGGAATTCTGTAAAGCATTTAACGCGCAGACACAAAAAATGGAACAGGGTTCACCGGTTCCTGTTGTGATTACTGTATATAGCGACAGAAGTTTCACTTTCACAATGAAAACGCCACCGGCTTCATTCTTGTTGAAAAAGGCTGCTAAGATTAAATCTGGTAGTTCTAAGCCTTCAAAAGAAGTAGCAGGTACGGTTAATCGTGAACAACTAGAAGAGATTGCTAAGGCAAAAGAACCTGATTTAACAGCGGCAACTTTAGATGCTGCTGTTAGAACAATTGCAGGTAGCGCGCGTAGCATGGGTCTTAAAGTTGAGGGGGTTGAATAATGGCTAAGTTATCAAAAAGAATGAAAGCATTGTCTGAAAAAATAAACAGATTAAATGCGTATTCAGCAACTGATGCATTCAACCTTTTGAAAGAACTTTCAAAAGTTAAGTTCAAAGAATCGATCGATGTCGCAGTTAATTTAGGTGTTGATCCGCGTAAATCTGATCAAGTTGTGCGTGGCGCTTCTGTATTGCCAAATGGTACAGGCAAGACAGTTCGTGTTGCAGTTTTCACGCAAGGTGAGAATGCGCTCAAGGCAACTGAAGCTGGTGCTGATATCGTTGGTATGGATGATTTGGCAGCTGAAGTTAAAAAAGGCAATATGGATTTTGACGTTGTAATCGCAACGCCTGATGCAATGCGTGTTGTTGGTCAGCTAGGTCAAATTCTTGGTCCTAAAGGTTTAATGCCGAACCCTAAAGTAGGTACGGTAACAACTGATGTTGCTCAAGCAGTTACGAATGCAAAAGCAGGTCAGGTTCGTTTCCGCGTTGATAAAGCAGGTATTGTGCATACGACTATTGGTAAAGCTGATTTTGAACCAGCAGCTTTGCAACAAAACTTAGAAACGCTTTTGGCAGATCTTAAAAAGCTTAAGCCTGCAACAGCAAAAGGTGTTTATATTAAGAAGATTACAGTATCTAGCACAATGGGTCCTGGGATTTTGCTTGACATGAGCACAATCGAGGTTTAAGATAACGAGCCTTTTTTGTGTGCCTTGGTGCGATTTTGTGCTAAGGACTTAAACGAGTTTCTTTGGGTCGCTACTTAATGTCATGTTAAGTCAGTGATGTCAAAGACCGTAGGTGTGATCGCAAGATCGCTTAATTTCCTACGCAGACGGTGCGTGTGACCTTTGAAGAGAATAAAATTTTTTATTTGGTTTCAAACATCGTATTAAATAATAACGTAGACAAAAACAAGAGGATTAGCTAATGGCGCTAAAGCTTGAAGATAAAAAAGCGATTGTGGCAGAAGTTGCCGAACAGGCATCCTTGGCATTGTCTGCAGCGGTAGCTGATTACCGTGGCTTGACTGTGAATCAAATGAGTAATTTACGTAAACAGGCTCGTGAATCAGGTGTGTACTTGAAAGTTGTTCGCAATAACTTAGCAAGAGTCGCATTTAAAGGTACTGAGTTTGAGTGCATGAACGATGCGCTTGTTGGTCCTTTAGTATTGGCTTTCTCGAAAGAGGAACCAGGTGCGGCTGCTAAATTATTCAAAAACTTTATGAAAGATCATAAAGCTTTTGAAGTGAAGAACTTAGCAATGGGCGGTGAGTTGTTTGGTGCTGATAAGCTAGAAGAAATGTCTAAGCTTCCAAGTAGAAACGACGCGCTTGCGTTATTGTGCAATGTATTACTTGCACCTGTTACCAAGTTTGTGCGTACAGCTAACGAGATTCCAGCGCAAGCTGTTCGTGTATTCGCTGCTGTTGGTGATGCAAAATAAAACCACTTTTCGTTTTTGAAATTAAATTATTTAATAGGAGTATATAATGGCTATTACTAAAGAAGATATCCTAAATGCAGTTGCTGAAATGAGCGTTATGGATGTTTGTGAATTGGTTAAAATGATGGAAGAAAAATTCGGTGTTTCTGCACAAGCTGCTGTTGCAGTTGCTGCACCTGCTGCTGGTGATGCTGCCGCTGCAGAAGAAAAAACTGAATTTGACGTTGTTTTAGTTGATGCAGGTGCTAACAAAGTTGGCGCGATCAAAGCAGTTCGCGCAGCAACTGGCTTAGGTCTTAAAGAAGCAAAAGATGCTGTTGAAGGCGTGCCTTTCACGATCAAAGAAGCTGCTTCTAAAGCTGATGCTGATGCACTTAAAAAACAGCTTGAAGAAGCTGGTGCTAAGGTTGAGCTTAAGTAATCAAACGATTATTTTAAGTTAAAAAGTAAAGGCTAACAGGTATTTTATCTGTTGGCCTTTTCTGCTATCTAACAAATAGCATTTGTAGATGTGTCTGTAATTGCAGATAAATAAAGTTTTCCAAACTTTTGGCATGATTTAGTGGTTAAAACGAATGTAGTCAGAGGAAGTGCCTGATGTCGTACTCATACGCTGAGAAAAAAAGAATCCGTAAAGAATTTGGGAACCTTCCTAATATTCTAGATGTTCCATATTTGCTTGCTGTTCAAGTGAATTCATATAAAGAGTTTTTACAACAAGATGTAAAAGCGCAAAGCCGTAAAAATAACGGTTTAGAAGCAGCTTTTAAATCGGTTTTCCCTATAGCAAGCGTTTCAGGGTATTCCGAGCTTCACTATGTAAGCTACCGTTTAGGTGAGCCTGTTTTTGATGAAAACGAGTGTAGCATTAGAGGGGTAACCTATGCTGCTCCGTTGCGTGTGAAGCTTAGATTGGTTATCTATGATAAAGATGCACCAGTTGAAGATAAAGTGATTAAAGATGTCCGTGAACAAGAAGTCTATATGGGCGAAATCCCATTAATGACTGATAACGGCACCTTTGTAATCAATGGTACAGAGCGTGTGGTTGTGTCACAACTTCATCGTTCGCCAGGGGTGTTTTTTGATCATGATAAAGGCAAAACCCATTCCTCAGGTAAGATATTACATTCAGCACGCGTGATTCCGTATCGTGGATCATGGTTAGACTTTGAGTTTGATCCAAAAGACTTACTTTATGTGCGTATAGATAGACGTCGTAAACTGCCATCCACTGTGTTGCTAAAGGCACTTGGCTATACAGAAGATGAGTTATTAAAGATTTTTTATGAGCCGGTTGAGTTTGCTGTCGAAGATGGCGCTATAATGATGACATTTGATCCGGATTCATTAAAAGGAACAACGGCTTCATTTGATGTGGTTGATAAAGAAGGTAAAGTGTTGGTTGCCGAAGGCAAGCGTATTACCGCAAGACATACCAAGTTGATGAAAGAGCAAGGTCTAAATAAGATCGAAGTTCCAGTTTCTTATGTTGTTGGCAAGGTGTTGTATTCGCGTATCGTTGATGAAACTTCAGGTGAAGTTTTAGCTAAAGCGAATGAAGAGATTACCCCTGCGTTATTAGAGAAACTTTCTGATCGTGGTATTACAACATTCCAAACGCTTAATACGAATGATTTGGATCGTGGCGCTTATATTGCTGATACGCTGCGCAATGACGTATGTCGTGATCGAGATGATGCGTTGGTTGAAATTTATCGTATGATGCGTCCAGGTGAGCCGCCAACAAAAGATTCAGCAGAGAACCTTTTCCAAGGTCTGTTCTTCTCAGAAGATCGTTATGATCTATCGGCAGTTGGTCGCATGAAGTTTAATAATCGTTTAGGTCGTAAGACAGATAAAGGAGCGGGTGTTTTAACTAAAGAAGATATCATTGATGTGGTTAAAACATTGATTGATATTCGTGATGGTCGCGGTGATGTTGATGATATTGATCACCTAGGAAATCGCCGTATCCGTGCGGTTGGTGAGATGACTGAAAATCAATTTAGAATCGGTTTGGTTCGTGTTGAAAGATCAGTGCGTGAGCGCTTATCAATGGTTGATCGTGAAAGTGCGATGCCGCAAGATCTTGTTAATGCAAAACCAATTACTGCTTCGATTAAAGAATTCTTTGGTTCAGGTGCATTGTCACAGTTTATGGATCAGGATAACCCATTATCAGAAGTAACGCATAAGCGTCGTATTTCAGCATTAGGTCCAGGCGGTTTATCAAGAGATCGTGCAGGCTTTGAGGTGCGTGACGTTCATACAACACATTATGGTCGTTTATGTCCGATTGAAACACCGGAAGGTCCAAACATCGGTTTGATCAACTCTTTGGCATGTTATGCACGCACGAATCATTATGGATTCTTAGAAGCGCCATATCGCAAGGTGATTGATGGTGTTGCTACGGATGAGATCGATTATTTATCAGCGATTGATGAGAGCAACTATGTGATCGCTCAAGCATCTGCTGCGATGGATAAAAAAGGTCGTCTAACCGATGAATTAATTCAGTGTCGTTCAAAAGGCGAAGCAATTTTTACAACCGCTGATCAAGTTCAATATATGGACGTTTCGGCAAAACAAATGGTATCTGTTGCCGCAGCGCTTATTCCGTTCTTGGAGCATGATGATGCGAACCGTGCATTGATGGGTTCAAACATGCAACGTCAGGCTGTGCCAACGCTTAGAGCTGAGAAGCCATTGGTTGGTACGGGAATGGAGCGTATTGTCGCGCGTGACTCAGGTACGTGTATTGTCGCTAAGCGTTCAGGCGTTGTTGATGTGGTTGATGGTGGTCGTATCGTTGTTTGTGCGAGTAATGACGAAATCAATGAAGGTGACTCTGTTGTTGATATTTATAACTTAACAAAGTTCCGTCGTTCAAACAAAAATACCTGTATTAACCAGCGTCCAATCGTTCGTCCTGGCGATGTCGTTAAAAAAGGCGATGTATTAGCAGATGGTTCATCAACTGATATGGCGGAATTGGCTTTAGGTCAAAACCTTCTTGTAGCATTTATGCCGTGGAATGGTTTTAACTTTGAGGATTCAATTCTACTATCAGAGCGTATTGTTGAAGATGATCGTTATACTTCTATTCATATCGAAGAATTAACGTGTATTGCGCGTGATACGAAATTAGGTGCTGAAGAAATTACTTCAGATATTCCGAATGTCAGCGAGCATGCGCTAAACAAACTAGATGAAGCGGGCATTATTCACATTGGTGCTAATGTCGCGCCTGGTGATGTTTTAGTTGCTAAGATCACGCCTAAGGCTGAGCAGCAATTAACACCTGAAGAAAAGCTACTACGTGCGATTTTTGGTGAGAAAGCTTCCGATGTTAAAGACAGTTCATTAAGAATGCCAACAGGTATGTATGGTACGGTCATTAACGTTCAAGTGTTTACGCGTGATGGTTTAGAAAAAGATCAGCGCTCTGTTGAAATTGAAAAAGCAGAATTAGCGCGTATTCGTAAAGATTTACGTGATGAATATCGTATTGTTGAAGGGGCAGTGCGCTCTTATTTATTACAAGAGCTAAATGGTAAGAAAGCACTTGCTGGTCCTGGCGGTATAAAACGTGGACAAGAGATCACTAAAGAGTACTTAAAGAATCTTGAATTTGTCCAGTGGCTTGATATCCGCGCGGAAGATGAAGCAACGATGGAAGCAATTACACGTTGTAAAGCGCAGATTGAACAAGCGCGTAAAGACTTTGAAACGAAGTTTGAAGCGAAACGTAAGAAGATTGCACAAGGTGATGATTTATCTCCTGGCGTTCTTAAGATTGTTAAAGTGTTTGTTGCGGTTAAGCGTCGTATCCAACCGGGTGATAAAATGGCGGGTCGCCATGGTAACAAGGGTGTTGTTTCACGCATTCTACCAATTGAAGATATGCCTTATCTTGAAGATGGCACGCCAATGGACATCGTCTTGAATCCACTGGGGGTTCCATCACGTATGAACATCGGTCAGGTACTTGAGACGCATATGGGTATGGCAGCAAGAGCGTTAGGACACAAAGTATCAGATGCACTTGAAGCAAGTCAGAAAGCGCAAGATATTCGTAAGACTTTAGAAGAAGTCTATAACACGATCGGTAATAAGAAAGTTGATTTAAGTCAGCTTGATGATGATCAAGTGATTGAAATGGCGTATAACCTAAGAGCAGGTGTACCTATTGCAACCCCTGTTTTTGATGGTGCTAAAGAGAAAGACATCAAAGATCTTCTAAAACTTTGTGGCTTAAATGAAAGCGGTCAAGCTCAGCTTTATGATGGGCGTACTGGCTTACCATTTGATCGCCATGTAACCGTTGGTTATATGTACATGTTGAAGTTAGACCATTTAGTTGATGACAAGATGCATGCGCGTTCAACAGGTTCTTATAGTTTGGTTACGCAGCAGCCACTTGGTGGTAAAGCACAGTTTGGTGGTCAACGTTTTGGTGAAATGGAGGTATGGGCACTACAAGCCTATGGTGCTGCTTATACACTTCGTGAAATGTTGACGGTTAAATCAGATGATGTGAATGGTCGTACCAGAATGTACAAAAATATTGTTGATGGTAATTTCAAGATGGACGCAAGTTTGCCTGAATCTTTCAATGTATTGATGAAAGAAGTACGTGCATTAGGTATTGATATTGACCTTGAGTCTGACTTAGAAAACTAAACGTACTTTAGTTGTCGTGATGAAACAGCTATGGGCATAGCCTATAGCATTTTGATTTAAAACTTTGCAAAAATAGGAGTAGAGCCTTGAAAAACTTACTAGGCGGTATGAAACAGCAAGGTAAAGATTTAGAGTTTGACCGTATTCGTGTCGGTCTTGCGTCACCTGAAATGATTCACTCATGGTCATATGGTGAAGTGAAAAAGCCAGAAACCATTAATTATCGTACATTCAAGCCAGAAAGAGATGGTTTGTTTTGTGCTAAAATCTTTGGTCCAATCAAAGATTACGAATGTTTGTGTGGTAAATACAAGCGTTTAAAGCATCGTGGTATCATTTGCGAGAAGTGCGGTGTTGAAGTCACACAGGCGCGTGTGCGTCGTGAGCGTATGGGACATATTGATTTGGCTTGTCCTGTAGCGCATATTTGGTATTTGAAATCACTACCATCGCGTATTGGTTTGTTATTAGACATGACATTACGCGATATCGAGCGTATTTTATATTTTGAAGCATATGCAGTAACTGACCCTGGGATGACGCCTTTTGAAAAAGGACAGTTACTCAATGAAGAAACCTATCTTGATGCATTAGAAGAGTATGGTGATGAATTTGAAGCACAAATGGGTGCTGAAGCAATTCAAAAATTGTTGATTGACACCGATCTTAATCATGAGATTGAAACGATTCGTGAAGAGATCCCAACAACTAACTCAGAAACTAAGCTTAAGAAATTAACAAAGCGTTTGAAATTATTAGAATCATTCCGTGAATCAGGTAATAAACCTGAGTGGATGATTATGACCGTTTTACCAGTGTTACCACCGGATTTGCGCCCATTAGTACCATTAGATGGCGGACGTTTTGCAACCTCTGATTTGAATGATTTATATCGTCGTGTAATTAACCGTAATAATCGTTTAAAGCGTCTTTTAGAACTAAATGCGCCTGATATTATCGTACGTAACGAGAAGCGTATGCTACAAGAGTCAGTTGATGCGTTATTGGATAATGGTCGCCGCGGACGTGCGGTAACCGGCTCAAATAAGCGTGCCTTAAAATCATTAGCAGATATGATCAAAGGTAAGCAAGGTCGTTTCCGTCAAAACCTTTTAGGTAAGCGTGTTGACTATTCTGGACGTTCAGTAATTACCGTTGGTCCGACATTGCGTTTACATCAATGTGGTTTACCAAAGAAGATGGCATTAGAGTTATTTAAACCGTTTATCTACTCAAAACTTGAGCATTATGAGCATGCGACAACGATTAAAGCTGCTAAGAAAATGGTTGAGCGTGAAGAAGCCGTTGTTTGGGATATCTTAGAAGAGGTGATCCGCGAGCATCCAGTGCTTCTTAACCGTGCACCAACGCTGCATAGATTAGGTATTCAAGCATTTGAGCCAACCTTGATTGAAGGTAAAGCCATTCAATTGCACCCATTAGTCTGTACGGCATTTAACGCTGACTTTGACGGGGATCAGATGGCGGTTCACGTACCATTGACGATTGAAGCGCAGCTTGAAGCGCGCGTGTTGATGATGTCAACCAATAATATCTTATCTCCAGCAAGTGGCTCGCCTGTGATCGCACCAACGCAGGATATTGTTCTAGGTCTTTATTATGTGACGCGTGAAAAGGTTAATGCTAAAGGTGAAGGTAAATTATTCGCTGATCTATTACACGTTCAACGTGCTTATGATGCAGGGGTTGTTGATATTCATGCAAAAATCAAAGTACGTTTGGATCACAAGGTTCTGCTTGAATCTGGTGAATATATTGATGAGAAAGGTATTGTTGAAACAACGGTTGGACGCGCTTTATTATCAAGCATCCTACCAGAGGGCTTACCGTTTTCATTGATTAACCAACCATTGACTAAGAAAACCGTTGGTAAGATTATCGATCAATGCTATCGCCGTTTAGGTACCAAAGCTACGGTAATCTTCGCTGACCAATTAATGTATGCCGGCTATAAGTATTCAACAAAATCAGGTATCTCAATCGGTATTAACGACATGATTATTCCTGATGCTAAAGTGGGTATTTTGGCTGAAGCTGAAGGTCAAGTTAAAGAAATTTCTGAGCAATACGCAAGTGGTTTGGTCACTGCAGGTGAACGTTACAACAAAGTAATTGATATTTGGTCACGTGCTAACGAGAAAGTTGCCAAGTCGATGATGGAAGTGATCGCAAAAGAAAAAGTTGCTGATAACGCAGGTAATGAAATCGAACAAGAGTCATTTAACTCAGTGTATATGATGGCAGATTCAGGTGCGCGGGGTTCTGCAGCACAGATCAGACAGCTTGCAGGTATGCGTGGTTTGATGGCAAAACCAGATGGCTCGATTATTGAGACGCCAATTACGGCAAACTTCCGTGAAGGTCTATCGGTTTTACAATACTTTACCTCAACGCATGGTGCTCGTAAGGGTCTTGCTGATACAGCATTAAAGACAGCTAACTCAGGTTATTTAACACGTCGTCTTGTTGACGTGGCACAGGATCTTGTGATTATTGAAGATGACTGTGGTACACAAAAAGGGGTAACGGTTTCTGCATTGATTGAAGGTGGCGACGTAGTTGTACCTTTGGGTGAGCGTCTACTAGGTCGAGTTAATGCTGAAGATATCTACAAGCCAGGTGAAGATGAGATCTTGGTTGAAGCAGGCACATTACTTGATGAGAAAGTCGTTGAGTTGATTGAGAAAAATGGTGTTGACCAAGTGATCATCCGTTCATCGATTACCTGTGAAACACGCCGTGGCTTATGTGCTAAATGTTATGGTCGTGACCTTGCGCGTGGACATTTGGTTAATATGGGTGAGTCAGTTGGTGTTGTCGCAGCACAATCGATTGGTGAGCCGGGTACACAGTTAACGATGCGTACGTTCCACATTGGTGGTGCGGCGTCGCAGGATACTGCTGAAAACAACGTTCAGATCAAAAATGGCGGACGTATTAAGTTTAATAATATTAAAACTGTTAAAAACCGCGAAGGTAACCACGTAGTTGTTTCGCGTTCAGGTGAAATTAGTATTATTGATAAGTTTGGACGTGAGCGCGAGAAGTACAAAGTGCCATACGGTGCTGAGTTGCCAGTAAACGATGATGCACAAGTCAAAGCGGGTGCCGTTGTCGCAACATGGGATCCGCATACGCATCCTGTAGTTGCTGAGGTTGCGGGACACATTAACTTCGTTGACTTTATTGACGGTGTGACAATGAAGCACCAAGCAGATGAAATGACAGGACTTTCAAGTATTGTTATTACCTCTGATTCGCAAAAAAGTGGTAATAGAGACATCAAACCATTGGTGCGCTTGATTGATGAGGTCGGTGAAGAGTTGTGCTTCCCGAATACCAATATTCCAGCAAGCTACTTTATGCCAGTCGGTGCGATTTTGAATATCGAAAATGGCACCAAAATCGAAGTGGGTGACGTTATCGCGCGTATTCCGCAAGAAGGCTCTAAAAACAAAGATATTACTGGGGGTCTACCACGCGTTGCAGACTTGTTTGAAGCGCGTCGTCCTAAAGACGCTGCAATCATGGCAGAGACTTCAGGTATTGTTAGCTTCGGTAAAGAGACAAAAGGCAAGCGTCGCTTGATCATTTCACCAGAGGATATGGATCCGATTGAAATTATGATTCCTAAATGGCGTCATATTAACGTATTTGAAGGTGAGCATGTTTCTAAGGGTGAAATCATTTCTGACGGACCATTAGATCCACATGAAATCTTACGTTTGAAAGGCGTGCATGAGCTTGCTGATTACATTATTAATGAAATCCAAGAAGTTTATCGCTTGCAAGGTGTGGGTATTAACGATAAGCATATTGAGACGGTTATTCGTCAGATGTTACGTAAGGTGAATATCTTAGGCGCGGGTGACAGTAAGTTCGTTGATGGTGAGCCAGTTGAATTGGTTCAAGTCTTGGAAGAGAATGAGAAGCTACGTGCTGAAGGCAAGTTAGAAGCGATTTATGAGCCGATTTTACTGGGTATCACAAAGGCCTCATTGTCTACAGAGTCGTTCCTGTCAGCGGCGTCTTTCCAAGAAACGACGCGCGTACTAACAGAAGCTTCAGTCAGTGGACAAGAAGATCAATTGCGTGGTTTGAAAGAAAACGTATTGATTGGACGCTTGATTCCATCTGGTACGGGGCTAGCTCATCACCAAGAGCGTAAGCGTAAACACTTACAAGAGCAAGAAGCATTAGAAACAGGTCCATCGATGGATGAGCTTGAAATGGCGTTAAGTGCGGCATTAAATGCAGACGCTGAAGAAAATAGTGTTGATCTTGAAGACCTATTTGTTATCGGTGATGACGATCTTGATGAAAACAAAAGACAAGACGATGATGAGGACTATGACGAGTAGTCATTGATTTTCTGAAGTCGAATATAACTTGAAGCCTCGTTGCGAATATCCCGACGGGGCTTTTTTGTTTGAGTATAATTAAGGAAAATGTTTTATGTTTGTTGTTTACTCCGTTGCAGTTGGCGCTGGCTTCTTGTTAGCTATCCAACCAGGAATACTGCTACCATTGCTTCCTCCGTCATCAGTAAAAAATCCCATTTGGCGTTGTCCATCTGCCTTGCCAGGTTCGTTGACAACTTCAAATAAAAAGGTAGGGATGGTGTAACCAGCTGTTAGACTATATTGATCATTAAGAGCATCTGTAATCGCAGAGTTTACTTTAGATCCATCGGTGGGGTCGTCACTATCTTTAATCCCTTCAGCACCGGTTTCACCAATAAATACTTGCAGCCCGTTACCACCTACTGTTTTAAAGCGTGAAACATAGTTATTGTAAACGTCAGCATAGTATTCAGAAAAAACCTTATTTGCTGCCCCAATAATGTTTGCTGGATCTTTCTGTTGATCTGGAGTTAATAACGCATCTGCATAGGGATCAAACTCGACAAAAGGATAGCCATTATTCCAGTTGCTAGACCAGTTATTAACAATGGCTTGCATATAAGGATCAAAAAGAGCATTGGCATTTTTGTCTGTACCAATACGCGGCAACCCATTAAAGCTAGTGCTGACGCTGATATTGGGTAGCCCATTATCTTTTAGTGCTTGAGCCATTGCCTGTATGCGATTACTAAGCTCGTCAGCAGTAATATTGTTAGCATTTACCTCATTGCCAATTAGGATAACTTTTATCTGGTTAATACTACTACCAAATGTGGCTTTTAACTTTTGTACCCAAGCATCTGCAGAGATTGGCATCACATTAAGTGTCCCAATGACCGCCTCAATACTTGGATCTTGCTGCATTTGATCAGCGAGAGCTTGTGTTGGGGTATCAATAACATTGCAATCACTGCCAGACGCGCATAAGCGGTAGACTCGGAAAAGTTTGATATTGGTGGAAACGTTTTTGATAACTGTTTTAGCGTTGACTTTTGGCGCAAGCATTGTGTCAAAATCAATGCCCACATTATAAGAAAAAGGGCTGTGGATATTTTTTATTTGCTCTGCAGTTAATGGGGTGCTTGCATAAGATATACCAAAGCATGATGCTAGTATCCCTATCATCACTATTCTTGAGCGTGCTGTTCTAATCATCTAAATTTTCCTTAACATTATGTGGTTACGACCTTGTTAAAATAGCAAACTCAATGTATGGGCTTATTATTAACAAAACCTTAAGCTATTGTCGTTTTCTATGAATCAATAGATTTGTTTAAGATGTAATGTAGCTGATATTTATAAAGCATGCAAAAAAAGTTAAATAACTAAAAGTGACTAAGAATATCTATTGCCTTGATTGGATTTTATGGCATCGTTGTATTTATCGCTTCCTGCAAAAATGCAACCTTATCATTAGCACGCATTAAAGCTGTTCCTGCTAAAACGCCGTCATAGGTGCAGCCAAAATGATGGAGGTCTTGAGGGGTTTTGGCACCTGATAGACTCAATAGCGTAATATCTTTCGGAGTTATTTTTTGTAAGCGTGCGATATTATTGGTGTCCATCTCAAGCGTATCTAGATTGCGATTGTTAACACCGATTAATTTGGCATTACAGGCTAAGGCAGTTTCTGTTTCTTTTTCATCAAATACTTCAACCAGTGCCGTCATATTGAGTGATTCAACACATTGGATAAGTGTTTGTAAACGTACTTTGTCTAAGCAGCGCACGATCAAAAGACAGGCGTCAGCACCTTTAAGGCGCGCTTGATAGATTTGTTTTTCATCGATAATGAAGTCTTTGCATAATATTGGGATGGTCACTACATCACGTACTTTGCGAATATCTTCAAAACTCCCACCGAAAAAAGGTTTATCAGTCAAAATGGATAAAGCACAAGCACCACCACTTTGGTAGGCTTTAGCAATTGTAACTGGGTCATAATTTGGGTCAATGACTCCTTCAGAAGGTGATTTGGATTTAAGCTCAGCAATAATTGCAGGCTTATGCGTTTTTATGGCTTGTAAAAAATCATATTTTGCAGGAAGTAATGCTTGAGGGATTAGATCGGGGAGCTGCTTAAGCTCTTGACGTTTTGATTCAATAATTTTTTGTAAAATCACGTTATGTCCTTATTACTTTATGTGTACACTATTAAAAAATAAAAATGTTGAAATGTGTTATGAAATTATCAGGATTTACCTTTTTACGCAATGCCGAAGAGCTATGCTTTCCCTATATTCAATCGATTCAGTCTATTTTGCCAATCTGTGATGAGTTTGTAATTGCCTTGGGGCAATCGCAAGATAATAGTCCCGAGGTGTTGCAGCAGTTAGCAAAAGAGCATCCGAAGATTAAAATTATCGAAACGGTATGGAATGAACATATGCAGGTCAAAGGTTATACCTATGCCCAGCAGAAAATGATTGCCCAATTTGCCTGTACTGGGGATTGGCTTTTTTATTTAGAGGGTGATGAGATCGTGCATGAAAATGATCTTCAGACGATTAAAGAAGCACTGCACCGCTATAAAGATGACCAAGAAGTCGAAGCCTTAGCATTTCATTATTACCATTTTTACGGCAACACTAATACGTATCTATCATCACCGACTTGGTATCGTTATGCGCCAAGAATCATTAAGGCAAGTGTCAGAAGTTATGCGCCTGATGGCTTGTATTGGTTGGTTCTTGACCCTAAGAAATCTAATCGTATCGCACGCTATCCAAAGGCGAAATTACTCGATAACTATATTTATCATTATGGATGGGTGCGGCCTGAGGCGGCAATGAGTAAGAAAATCAGCCAAGTGAATAAGCATTGGGGTAAATCTGAAGGTTTTGACTCGAAATATAGTGATATTGATCATCAGATCTTGGTGGAGTTTAAGGGGGCTCATCCTAAGATTATCGAGGGCTTTTTTGTCAAAGAAGAAGGGCTGTTCAAAGCTAACCCCAATCATGTTCTAACCAAAAAAGAAAAACGCCAACGTTTTAAAATGAAACTTGAGAAACTATTCGGTTTGGACTTAAGTCGCAAGTATTTCAAAAAAATCTAGCATAAAAGTTTTGACAGCGATAAAAGGCAAACGTTATAGTAAAAAAGTCGCGTTACCGCGATAAAAATAAATTTAAAGAATTTAAAAAATTTTAAAATAAAAGAAGAGGTGCGCAAGCTATAGCGCTTTTGTGAAGATCATAACATCTAGCGATCAACAGCAATAGAGTAAGCGCCGAAAGTAATGATGTGTTATGGCTGAATTACTTGGGTCTGCTGCTAAAAGGCAGCAGGACTGTCACGTCAACAAAGACGTGGGGCGCTTCGGTTGTATTTGTATTTTTGTCAAACACATGAGTCAAATTTTGCAAAAGCCGTAACCCCGTGTCGATAAATGGAGAAGCTTTATGCAAAACCCTTTTGTCGTCGCGAAGTTTGGAGGCACAAGTGTCGCTAATCTAAACGCGATCTGCCAATGCGCAGAAATTATTAAATCTTCGCCAAGTGTGCGTGTTGTTGTCGTCAGTGCACAATCAGGGATAACCAATCTCTTGGTAAAGTTGGCGCATCATGTAAAGTCTGTGCATGAGATTTCAGGTATTGTTGATGATATTAAGACCATACTATCGCCAATTATTGAGGCGATTGATTGTGCTCATTTACACAGCGACATACAGCAGCGAGTAGATGATCTTGTGTTTTTGGCGCAAATGAGTGTGCGCCTTAATACCAAAGAGCTAAGTGATGAGATATTATCATTCGGTGAGCGGATCTCAGCGCAACTTGTCGCGGCAATCTTTAGACAGAATAAGATTAATGCGCAGTATTTTAATGTGCAAACCGTGATGAAGACCAATAGTAATTTCTCTCAAGCAAAGCCCAATCTAGATGAGATTAAAGCGCAAGTAACGATTCATATGTTGCCATTGCTACTTGCTGATCAAGTGCTCATCTGTGAGGGTTTTATTGGCATGGATTCAAAGGGTAAAACAACGACCTTAGGTCGAGGTGGAAGCGACTATAGTGCTGCTCTTTTGGCACAAGCTTTGCAAGCAAAATCAGTTAAAATCTGGACGGATGTTGCAGGTATTTATGAAGCTGATCCACGCACTATTCCACAAGCGCGAGCGATTGAGAGTTTAAGCTTTAATGAGGCGGCTGAGCTTGCTACCTTTGGTGCTAAAGTTTTACATCCGGCAACCTTATGGCCGGCAATAAGTAGCAATATTGATGTATTTGTAGGCTCTACGTTTTCACCTAAAATGGGCGGCACTTGGATTACTGCTAAGGCCAATAGCTTAAAGGAGCCTCCGCAAATTCGCGCGATTGCTGAGCGTAAAAACCAGCTTTTAATGACGCTCAAAAGTTTTGACATGTTTCATGCGCAAGGTTTTTTAGCCAAAGTATTTAGTATTTTAGCCAAACACAATATATCGGTTGATTTAGTAACGACAAGTGAAGTAAGTATTGCTTTAACCTTGGATCATATAGGTAGCCAGTCAATCGGTGAAAGCCTATTAACCGAAGCACTATTAGATGAGCTGCAATCCATTGGTAATCTTGAGATTAGTGTTGAGCATAATTTGTCCCTCATTGCAGTGGTGGGTAATCGATTACATCAGCACAAAGGAGTAAGTGCTAAACTCTTTGCCGCTCTTGAAAGTTATAATGTTCGCCTTTTCAGCCACGGCGCAAGCGGGCATAATATTTGCCTGTTAGTAGCAGCAGAAGATGCAAAGGGTGTGATGATGGAGATTTATATGTCTCTCTTTAGTGAATCAACTAAGGAGTGTGTGCGATGAAGGTAGCAATAATCGGTCGAGGTAAAACCGGTAAAGCCGTACTTGATCTTTTAAAAGAAGATGAGATAAGTGATGTATTTGACTCACAAAATTTAGTGACTGTGGAGAAACTCAATAAGGCAACAGTAGCAATTATTTTTGTTAGCGCTAATGTTTTAAGGCAAATATTGCCCGTGCTTTTACAAAGCAAGGTATCTGTTGTTTGCGGTACCACAGGATTTCATTATGATGAAACGTTGATACAGCGCATCAGGCAATCAGGACAAATCTGGGTTATAGCGAATAATTTTAGTTTGTCGATGGCGCTGATAAAAGAGATGCTAAACACCTTAGGTAATCTGCAAAACCTAGTGACAAATAGTCATTTTCACTTAACAGAAACACATCACACACAAAAGCTTGATGCCCCAAGTGGCACTGCCGTGTCATGGCAATCATGGCTTAATGTGAAAGAATGCCCTATTGAGTCTATTCGTAAAGAAGATGTAAAGGGTGAGCATGTATTAAGGGTGGAAAACCCTTATGAAACCATTGAATTAAAGCATGTGGCGCATGATCGCAAGCTTTTTGCTGAGGGTGCCGTATGGAGCGCGCGCTTTGTGTGTGAAAATAAGTTAAATGCTGGTTTTTACCAGTTTGATGAATTAGTAAGAGGTGTGTCATGGCAATAAATATTAACAACAATACCTACACAGCAGTGGTTACACCAATGTTTGAAGGTGGTGAGATTGATCTGGTAAGTTTTGAGCGACTGCTACGCAAACAAGAAGCTGCTGATTGTGGTGTGTTGATTCTAGGTAGCACGGGTGAAGCTTTAGCATTGAGTTATGAAGAGCAATGTCAAGTAGTGAGATTTGCCTGTGGCTTAGGACTTAAAGTCCCCTTACTTGTTGGTGTGGGCGGTTATCAATTAACCGAGCAGCTTAAGTGGGTTGAATTTTGTAACGCTCAAGCAGTTGATGGCTTTTTGATGGTCACGCCAATTTATGCCAAGCCTGGCACTCAGGGGCAAATTGCTTGGTTTAGTGCATTATTAGACAGAGCAAAAAAGCCATGTATGCTATATAACGTGCCATCAAGAACGGGGGTGAATCTTTGTTTTGATGCTTTTTCTGCACTTAAGGATCATCCGAATTTGTGGGCATTGAAGGAAGCTTCGGGTGATATCTCGCGCTTTAAGTGTTATGTACAAATAGCGCCTCACGTTAATGTATACAGTGGTGAGGATGCGATGATGCCTGAGCTTGCCAAAGTCGGTGGAAAAGGCTTGGTGTCAGTGGTTTCCAATTTATGGCCAAAAGAAGCCAAAGCCTATGTTGAAACTTCGTTACGCTTTGATGCGGATGAAGCCTTAAGCCGTTTGTGGCAAAATGCAACTGCTGCGTGCTTTAGTGTGGCAAACCCAATTCCGGCAAAGGCATGGCTTGCACATATGGGTGTTATTGATAGTGATACTTTGCGCTTACCATTGATTGCTCAAGAGCTAACAAGTATTGAGCGTTTGCAACAAGCCGATGCCGAGATTCAAAGCTATTATGAGCATATCTGTGTCAGTTAAATGTAATGAATAAAGGCTATGACCATATTCCTGCCCACTTTAATTTTGTAAGCGTTGGCTGAGCGTAAGTCGAAGCCTCTATGAAGTGTGATTTTCCCAAGCTTACCCTTCGACTTACGCTCAGGGTACGGCGAGCACTTATAGGTGAACATTTAGTCTTAACCTGAATAAATAACCGGAGTTACGCACTTTAGAAAAAGTCTGTAACTCCAGCAAATAAATATAAAAGGAGTATAAATGATGAGTTGGGAGAAAACCCTACAAGATTTACAAACAGGTAAACTACGTTCAGCAGAGCGCCAAGAAAATGGTCAATGGCAAGCGAACATTGCGGTTAAAGAAGCAATTTTAGCGGCATTTAAAGCGGGTCAAAATACCGATTTTACTGAAAGTTACCAAGGCTTTGTCGATAAGCATAACTTAGTCCCAAGACGTTTTACCGTTGCCGATGGCGTGCGTATGGTGCCAGGCGGCTCAGCTGTAAGAACTGGTGCTTATATTGCGCCATCGGTAATCATTATGCCACCGGCATATGTTAACACCGGTGCGTATGTTGATGAGGGTACAATGATTGATAGCCATGCACTAGTGGGTTCTTGTGCGCAGATTGGTAAGCATGTTCACTTATCAGCAGGTGTGCAAATCGGCGGTGTACTTGAACCAATCGGTATGAATCCTGTCGTGATTGAAGACCATGTGTTTGTTGGTGCGGGAGCTGTCATTGTTGAAGGAATTGTTGTTAAAAGACGTGCGGTTATTGCGCCATCTGTAGTGTTGTCACGTGGCGTTAGCGTGTATGATTGCGTTAATGAGCGTATTCTTGACAAAGGTGAGGCCATTCCAGAAGATGCTGTTGTCGTACCAGGCACAAGACCGTTGACGCAAGGTTGGGCAAAGACTCAAGGCTTACAAGCAGCATGCCCCATTATTGTTAAATATCGTGATGATAAAAGTGATCATGCGCTTAGTTTGGAGGAGGCATTGCGTTAATGGTTGATACCTTACACCACCATCAAGCATTAGTTGATTTAGCTAAAGAGATTGATGCACCCTTTTTTTTCTATGATCTAGATGTTTTACAATCCCATATAAAAACGTTACAAACATTACCCGTAACCCTTTGGTATGCCCTTAAAGCCAATCCTTTATCAGCAATTATTAGCACTTTAGATGATGAGGGAATGCGCTTTGATGTGGCAAGTATTGGTGAGCTTGATCAGGTGCTAAAGCAAGGTGTTAATCCTCAAAATATCTTGCACACAGGACCCGCTAAGTCGTATGAACAGTTAGGCTATTTTATTGATCAAGGTGTCAGACGGTTTGTCATTGAAAGTACGCAACAATTGCAAGATGTGCAAAGTATTGCCAATCAAAAGCAAGTTTATATTGATGTGTTGCTACGCGTGCAATTGCAATGGCATGATGGAGAAAAAAATGTCTTAGGTGGTGAGTGTGTCACACCATTTGGCTTGTCACCCAATGACTGGGTGACTTATTCAAAGAACAATGATCTTGATTGCCCATATCTTAATATCTTAGGTTTTCATTGTTTTCAATGGGGTAATATCCTCTGTATAGACAAGCTTGAGAGAATCTGGTTTACGATTGCTCATACATTACATGAATTGGCAGAGACCATGCATATTGATTTGCGTGTATTAGATTTAGGTGGTGGTTTAGGGGTTGATTATCAACATAAAGGACAAGAGCTAGGCTTAGCTGAAATTAACGCATTGATTCTAAAACTTAAAAGCCATTATCCACAAACAGATATTTGGCTAGAGCTTGGGCGCTATGCCGTTGCCAAGTGTGGAGTTTATGTTACTAAAGTAGTTGATCGCAAATCAGTTTATGAGCGTGACATGTTAATATTAGAAGGTGGCAGTCAACATCTAATGCGCCCAACACTGACATCACAGGCATTTCCTGTGAGTCTTCTAAGAGAAAGTAGTACTACTCTATCTAAGATGCATTTGCATGGTGCGTTATGTACTAGTTTGGATTATTTAGGGGAAGTGCAACTGCCAAGTGATACTAAGGCACAAGATCATATTATCTTTCACTATACCGGTGCTTATGGCTTTACTGAGAGCATGCCATTTTTTTTGTGTCATACGCTGCCAGCGGAGGTGACATATAATAAAGGGCAAATTAAGATACTAAGAAAAGCTGAAGCAGCGGGAGTCTGGCTTAAATGAGAGAAATGAAAGAAACTAAAGAAACTAAAGAAATGAGAAGTTATATCACAAAGTCGTTGCTTGAAGTGGGGCAAAATGCCTCAGGAGAGGCAATCACAGTTGCGAAATATAGGATTAAAGGTCAAGATGACAATGCTAAGAAAGTTTATATTCAAGCAAGCATGCATGCCTCAGAGATTCAGGGTAATGCCGTGATTATAAATTTACTTAAGCACTTTCATGAAGAACAACCGCAAGGTGATATTACGATGATTCCACAATGTAACCCCTTTGGGCGTGACATGCTTATTGGTGCTGGACATCAGGGGCGTTTTGATGCAACCAATGGTGACAATTGGAATCGCTATTATTTTAAGCCTGAGATAGATTATAAGTCATTTGCCAAAGAGCATCTTAAAAGCGCTCAGGCAGAATATGCTACGGCACTGCGAAATGAGATTAGTGCGCAAATGACAGCAGCACTTAATAATGACTTTGGGTTGTCACGTGCGCGACGGTTAAACTATACCATGCAACTAGAGGCATTACAGGCTGATATTATTTTAGATTTACATACGGATTCATTAGCGATTGATTATTTGTATAGTCCGCAATATGCCAAAGATAGTGCTGAGTCTTTGGGGTTTGAGCATGTGTTATTAATTGAGAATAAATGTAATGGCTCATTAGATGAAGCAGGATTTTATCCTTGGTGGAGTGTGCAGAAGGCATTTAGTGAATTAGGTAGAAATGAGCCTGTATTAGTAGATAGTTTCACCCTTGAGTTGGGTTCAGAAGAGTTGATTGAGCATAAAAAAGCGCAGATTCAATCTAATCGAATATTAAACTATCTAGCGACACAGCAAGTAATAGCTGCAAATAAAGCATACAAAGAAGCGTGCGCTAAGCATATTGGCTTTTATGATGAGGGTTCTTTCCAAGCAGTCTACGCGCAATCTGGTGGCTTATATGAGTGGTTTGTTGTCCCAGGAGATATCTTTGAGAAAGATCAGATAATAGGTCGATGTTTGCAAATGGCAGATGCTAAAGAGTGTGAAATAAGTTACCCATTTGCTGGACTTGTGATCAGTGTTCATAGCAAAGGCGCGTTACAACGAGGTAGTCATTTGCTGAATGTGATTATTAATAAATCGCAGAGTTAATCTTGGATTATTTTTGTGCCTCATAGGCATACCATTGTTGATTTTGCATAATGTTGATCCACCATTGATCCATTTTCTCTTGATTCATTAAATGCCAGTCGGGGGTGTCAGTGACAAGCGCATGCCCAAAAATTTTGCCAAGCTCATATAATTTGCGCTCATTATCATATTGTATTTTTGCCCACTGTTCTGTGGCGCGATCTAAATCATGCTGATTTTCTTGTAATTGTTTAAATAAAATAAGTGCGCTTTGCAAGGCTTTGGTCGCGCCACTTGCAGTATGTGGTCGTGAGATAAATGCAGCATCGCCAGATAAGCAAATACGTCCCTTTTTAAGTGCGGGGACTTGTGTGTCAAAGATATTCTGAATAAAAGGTTTTGGTGTATCAAGTATCACTTTGGCAAAAACTTCAGGCATCATGTTGGCTAATTTCTTTAGCTCTTCAAAGTGCATTGGCTGAAGCTCGCGTGCTGCTAAGCTTGTGACTTCATTGCTGTTATTCGTGTTTAACAGTTTATTTTTATGTGCTTGATTTACCTTTTGATAGAGAACCCAATTCAAATCAACACTGCCATCTTGTTTGGGAATGTAGTAAGTGACAACATGCCCATACTCGTAGCAAAAATAATTAAGTCGATCAAATAGTGATGGCTCGCTAACGTGTTTTTTTGCAATCACGCCACGCCAAGCAATATAAGGTGCCTCGTTAAGTTTTGATTGAGGGAAAAGTGTTGTGCGACCAAGTGAATTAACCCCATCACAACAAAAAAGCCAATCTGTCTCTACGGTTTGCCCATTAGTGAGTGACAGTATGACTTTGTGTTGATCTTGTTTAATATGCGCCACACTTGCATCTTGTCGATAAATACCCTGTGGTAAGCGCTTATATAATTGCGTATAAATTTCTGACCAGTTGTGCGCCATGACATTTACAGACTGTTGCCAGAATACATCGGCATCGCGCTTTGCGTCGCTAACAATAAATTGTCGATCAATGATTTCAATATATTTGGCATCAGAATCAAACATATTGCATTGTACTAGCATATTACGTAGGTCTTTTGGAATACATATGCCGACACCGCGATCATCAAGTTGAGCACCTGAGCGTTCATATATGCTGACATCAAAACCTAAGCGCGACAACACTAATCCCATGGCGTTGCCAGCGATTGATCCGCCAATAATAGCTATCTTTTGCATAGTTTCTTTTTTCCCTTTCAACTTTCCAATGACATAGACGGCATATTCTAAACAGAATGAGATAGTAATAAAACTGAAAGCTCCGTATTTTTTTATTAAGCCCTTACATAGTCAAGTTTTAAAGGTCGCCATCCTGGCAAACTGGATTGCCGACTTCCCTGTCGACAATGACGTCATTGCTGCAGGATGCAGGCAATCCATCACCATGGATGGTAAGCTTAGCAAATCCATACTGTTAATCTTTTGGGGAGTTTACAGAATAAAAGCAAAATGCCTTGCTACAAAAAAATACACAAACTTACGGTTTGTGCTAATATGCCTGCGGGAAATCTAAGAGGGTTAAAAATGATCAAGAAAATAACAGCTATATCATTGGTGCTGTTTAGTGTTGGTGTAGCTCAAGCGATGACAAATCAAGAAGTTAGTGTTACAAATATTAAAGATATCGAACCATATGCTGCTAAGTTAAGCAAAGACTATGGTAAGTCTTCAGTGTGTATTGTTTATGATATTGATAACACGCTATTAACAAATAAAGAAAAGTTTGCCAGCGAAGGTTGGGTATATTGGCAGGCATCACAAAGTAATCCATATGCCAAGCATTTATTAACTGATCAAAGTGCAAATATTTATGATTTCTTGAATGCGGTACGCTACTTTATCAATTATCAGCCGGTCGAAAGTGATACCGTGGCAGTGGTCAGTAAATTGCAAAGGGAATATCCTTCGATTGCGTTGACGTCACGCGGGTTTAGTGCTGAGGCAACAACCTTAAGGCAGCTAAGAATCAATGGACTTGATTTCACCAAGAATCCTATTGGCAGCGATCGATTTGATCCAAGCTTCTTTGCGCAAAATAAGTATAAAAATGACTATACGATGTATAACCATGGCATTCAATACGCCGCAGGCGGTGATAAAGGTCAATTGCTTCTTGGCTTGATTGAAAAAGAGCGTCAAAAGACAAATAACTCAAACCTATGTCAATCGGTTATTTATGTCGATGATACCAGAAGTAAAGTTGATATGGTTAAAGATGAATTGAAAGGCAAACTTAATTATTACGCCATTCATTACACCTATTTACCCGATCCAGAGAATAGCAAAAACTGGGAAATTGCAGATTGGCATAAGATGTCCAATTACTTACAACAAATTGTTAGCCGCTTGAATGCTTAACCTCATTTGATGATGAGATCTCTGTTAAGCCCTCATCGTCATTACTCATTACCTCGTTATTCCATAAGAATAGCTCATCACTATTACCTTCAATTTTAACCATCGGATATTTTACAATATCGAAAAACGGTGAATAATCAAAATCGCAAGGTACAAAAAGTCGAGGGTTACGCACAATCGCTTCAAAATAATTGCCTGAAGATTTTTTCTCAATGGTTGGCAGAATAGGAAATCGTGCTTGAATGAAAGCCTCAGCCAACAATAAAGAGCAAGTCATTTTAGCGTGCCCTTTTGCATTGTGCTGAAAAATGCTTGAGCGCCATTTGCGTGGCAAGATCATCCATGGAAACAAAAAACGTGCTAAATCAAAGACTTGTCGATGGTCATATGGCTTGCCAAGATTGGCTATTGCATAGTTAAAAACAGTGATAACTTGGGCTTTAGAAATCCCTTTGGGGCGGCAGATTCTAACGTGTTCGTGTGTGTATTCATTGAGATTTTTAACAACAACACCTTCTCCAAGAATGCTTTCAATAATAATATGCTCATGTTCAAGATGTGGATTAAATTGCAATAGCGTATGTTGTAGTTGTGGTGCAAGCTCATTAAGTTTTCCAATGTATAAAGCGGCATGCGTCCAAATACTGCGGGTGATATAGCTGATAACTCGTGCTGTGCGTGAACGTCCTTCAACTAATAATACATCACAAGTCAAAACGGCGCGACTTAATGATTGATAATCGGATAATGCTAATTTGCGTGGCTTATCAACATCGCGTGTAAGAAAGCGAATAAGGTGTTTACTAAGGCTATTGCGAAAGAACATCTGTTATTTTTACCTTGCATAGAATGATTTTGAATAACTAATGTTTAGCAGAGATATCACATTTTTCCAAGGCAATGAGCTTACTGCGTTTAATCAATTTATAGCCGATAAGTAATGCTAAAAATAGAATAAAGCCGATATAGGTTGCTAAGAATTTCTGCCATGTAATGTCGCCTGAGATAATATCGCTAAACTCTTGTCCTAGGATAATCACGGCAATTAAAAGCATTGCAAAAATGGGTGCGACTGGGAACCATTTGGCGCGATAGGGTAAATCTTGCAGGTTCATACCTTGTTTTTGGTAAGCGCGACGAAACCGATAATGGCTCAAAGCAATACCAAACCAAGCAACAAATCCCGCTAAAGAGGAAATGTTAACAAGCCAGATAAACACGCTACCATTCTCTAAAAAAGAAGTCAGAAAGAACAAGCAACCAACAAGTGCTGTAATCAAAAGTGCATTAATCGGAATGCCTTGACGGTTAATTTTGACAAATATTTTGGGTGCTTGTTTGGTATTGGCTAGATGCCACATAATACGTGTTGCCGAGAACATGCTAGCATTGCAAGCAGATAAGATTGCAATCAAGATCACCGCATTCATAATCGTTGCGGCATAGGTCAAGCCTGCGTTTTTAAAAACAATGGTAAAAGGGCTAATGGCAATATCAGAATTTTTATTAATGAGAATGTCACTCGTATAGGGAATTAAGAAGCTAATAATCCCAATAGCAAGAATATAAAAAATAACCAAACGCCAGAAGGTGCGTTTAATCGCTTGAGGAATAGCTTTTCTAGGGTTATCTGCTTCACCTGCAGCAACGCCAACGAGTTCTGTGCCTTGAAACGAGAAGCCTGCGATCAAAAACACTGCCATAAACCCAAGCATGCCATTATGAAAAGGCGCATCCCCAATATGCCAATTCTCAAAACCAACAGGTCCACCAACGCCAGTAACACCAATGATTGTTAATATGCCAACAACAATAAAAATGATCACAAAAGCAACTTTGATAAAAGATAGCCAATACTCCGTTTCACCATAGACTTTAACGGCTAATAGGTTTAAACCAAAAATAAGCACAAAAAACAAAACACTCCAATAGATCGTTGGCACATAAGGAAACCAATATTGCATAATTAAAGCTGCAGCAATAATCTCAGCGGCAATAGTAATTGCCCAGTTAAACCAATAGTTCCAACCCATGGCAAAGCCAAAATCAGCACTGACATAACGGCTAGAGTATTCACAAAATGTGCCTGTAGTTGGTGAGTGTGCTGCCATTTCACCAAGGCTACACATTAGAAAATAAACCATCAGTGAGATAATGACATAGGCGAGCATTGCGCCACCGGGACCCGCCTCATAAATGGCGCTGCCGCTTGCTAAAAATAAACCAGTGCCAATCGAGCCACCCAAGGCGATCATGATTAAATGGCGAGCTTTTAAGTTTCGTTGTAATTTATGTGACATACTTTTCTCTTTTCTTCAAATGTTCAAAAATTATTTTAAATTTATTATCTGCAATCGCTGCTGCATTGCGGCAATCTATTCAGATACGTAAACTGTGATATTTTTGGTGAAGAAAAAAGTGTGCTTTTGATCGTGTATTGATGTTTGTTTCATGCTTAAACATTATTAATTCCTTTGTGTGTAATATACCAGTGAATCTACAGATTCCAAACCTGTGTCATAAAAATAAAACCCAAATCTTTACTCATGGTATTTTGCCCCATTATTTAATTATTTAGTTTCGCTATAAGGATAAAATATGTATAGCAACCATACATGCGAAGCAGTTAAATTAATCTTTTTCACAGCTGATGTAAAGCGATCTTTTTATGAAAGTTAAGATATTGGCGCACCAAAAATCATCCATTTGCCATAGGTATTTTTATGACGATCTGCTTAACTCATTGTTAACTCATTTTGTAACGCGTGATTGCAAAGTGGTTTGTAATGGATTAAAGATGTAGAGTTCAAAGAGAGGTAGCATTATGGAAAATAAAACGTGTGTGAAGAAAATTATTAGTAGTATATTTTTATTGCCTTTTTTAAGTTATATCCAAACTTCTGTGGGTGCAGATTCTGGGGCAAGATTACAAGAAAAGCAAAATCAATGGAGTCCCTATGCGCGTTATGGAGATTATCTGAGTGCACAGATGAAGTCGTTGAAAAAGTTTGATTATGGAATGTTTGTTGCTAAATTAAAAGCGGCTGATGGCCCTGTTTGTACAGCCTTTTGGCTTTATTCAGATGCCCCAGCGCCAGGAGCTATGCCTGAGGTAGCGCAAATGTGGCGTTGGAATGAGTTTGACTGGGAGTTTGTGCCGTATACACAAGCAACGCAGAATTCGTATATTGCATTAGATACAGGGGGAAATCCAACGTACTATGGTGCAAAGCTTGATATGAGCCAGATGACATCAGGGCAGATTACTGCAGATGTTATTAATTGGACTCAAAATTATTACATTACTGATGATACAGCTCTTGGTATGATGCAGCGTTATTATAATAAATGGATGACAAATGGCAAAAAGGATACACAAATCAATTCAGAAAATTATAACTACCTTGGTGCAATAGCAACAACCGGGGATGGTTATGAGGTGGGTGGTATAACTGGAAGTAGTAAACAACCAGGTTGGCAAAATGCCTCAGTTTGGAAATATCCATTAACAGCAGTTAAACCCGTACCATCCACTTTAGATATGCGTAAAATGGCAGCGATTAATTGGTGGCGTATGCCGCAGGGTAATCAAAATATTGATGTTACTTTACCTGGATTTAATAGGCAGAATTATAAGTTTATTGAAAAGTTACCTGTATTGGGTGGCTCTACACTTGCTAAATCATATACGGCAGCAGCAATGAATAATGAAACCTATATTTTGCCAGATGCAGGTAATGCTAGTTTTAATCCATATGCGCAATTTAATACTTACACTATTGTCTGGTCACCGACACGCGTTGCCTACTATATCAATGCACCGGACAATGGAACTGATATTTCTCATGCAACACCAGTTGCACTATATACGATAGATGACTACCCATCGCTCAAAGCATCAGGTGTGCAAGCACCACAAGGAAGCCTTCCTTGGGTAGATACAGGGTTTGATAATAAACTTGGCGAGGTATCTATTAACCTTGCTAATTATGTCGCATTCAAAGCTGCTAAAGATCTTGAAAATAGTAAATTAACGCCTAGCCAAGAAGCTGGTGCTGGATGGTCTGGGAATCCTCCAGATAATGATTGGCAGGGTGTTGATGCTTATTTTAGAAGTGTAACGTACTACCCTCTTAAGAAAGATAGTGGTCAATATCTTGATGGGTCAAATACAAGTGACTTCGATATGGCTACGAATGTGTGGAAATTTGATTTAGGTGATGGCTCTTGGAGCAAAGATAATTTTTCAGTCAAGCTTATGGATTATTTTGGTATTTTGTATGCTCAGGACTTCACGAAAAAAGGAATAGAGGGCTCAGATCTTAGGGACTCAAAAAGTCCTTTAGCTATTAGCTTTATTGCAAATAAAGAGGGTAGTTATTCAGCTGATAAATTACCTTTAATGCAATTAAGTGTTACGCCGTCAACCGCTAATCCAAAACGTAATTTTTTTAGAGTAGCAACGACGATGAATACAGGTGTCGCGATCAGTGCAACCAATCCATTTATGTTTGTTACGGTAACATTAGCATCCGGAAATGGGCAGGAATTAAAATCTACTAATTCTTCTTTTGGGATTTCAGGAGCTTCAACGCCTCTAGCATTTTTTGCGCCTCAAAATGGAGAGTCTATGACGGCAACTATTAAACTATATACAACATCAACTTATCATGGTGCCTATCCTGCTGATCAAATTCCAACAGCAGCGACAGCAACAGCGCAACTCACATTAGAAACTTCAGCAACGGGTGACATATCATGGGAAGTTAAGAGTGATCCCAAGGGGATTATTATGGCATATCAATCAGTTAATCCTCACCTTATTACGGTCAAGTCTCCTAGTAGTTAAATCGAAAAAATATAGAGTGACCGGAGTTGAATCTTTTCTTTTCATCTAACTCACGGCATAATCCTTGCGTTTAAAGGGCGAGGGTTATCGTAATGCAATCAAAAAATAAAGTCATTATCGCGTCGGCGATTGGTACATTTGTCGAATGGGCGGAGTTTAGCTTTTATGGTTATTTAGCGTTTAAGTTCGCCCATTTATTTTTCCCAGAAGATACGCCTTATGCGATGTTGTTTAGTTTATGTATCTTTGCTGCAAGCTATTTAGCGCGACCTTTTGGCTCAATTATTTTTGGCATCATCGGCGATAAATTCGGGCGCAAAAAAGCCTTATCCTTAAGTCTTATTCTGATGGGTTTAGCAACTTTATGCATTGGGCTTTTGCCAAGTTATCAAAGTATTGGTGTTGCCGCACCGTTGATGTTACTTTTCTTGCGGATTATCCAAGGCATTTCAGTGTCAGGTGAGTTTACAGGGGCTGCGATTTTTGTCGCCGAGCATTACCATGGTGGCTTTAAAAATCTTGCGGTGAGTTGGGTGAGCTTTGCTGCCGCCTTGGGTATGATGTTGGGGGCGGCAATGGCATCAATCGTTTCATTGCCGATGATGCCGGAATGGTTTTGGCGTGTGCCATTTTATTTGGGGTTTGTCGGCTGTTTAATTGGACTTTATTTTCGGATAAGCACGACTGAGAGTCCTGAGTTTGAAAGCGTTAGAGTAAATAAAGCATTCTTTAATGGCATCAAAGCATTTAAAGGGTATACAAATCAGCTGATACAATGCTTTTTTATCGCGGCATTTGTTGGCGTGTATATCTATATTTGTAATCTATGGTGGGTATCTTTTGTCATTCAGCGAGGGTTTTTAAGTAGTGAAAACGCGCACTGGGCTGCAACTTTTGGTGTAGCGACTGTGACAGTGTTGACACCAATAGCAGCATTGTTGGCAGATCGATTAGGTACACAAAAAATGTTGAAATCAGGGCTTTTAAGCAGTGTCATTACTGTGCCTGCTTTATTCTATTTGTCAGGTTTCTCAAGTGTATATTTGGCGCTGTGCGCGCAAGTTGTATATGCAATAAGCAATATCTTAGTTACAGGAAGCATGTTTCGCTATCTGGTCGATATTTTCCCTGTTAATATTCGCTATACCGGCATGGGGGTTGCGTGGAGCATATCCGTTGCTATCTTTGGTGGCGCGGCACCCTTGGTTGCGCAATGCTTAGCAATCGATTTGGCGAATATTGCTTATGTGGTTGTTTATGTATGTGTTATTGCTTTAGTTGCATTTTTCAGTGTGGCTAAGTCGTCAATATCTTAATTGCTTCCCCTTCACCCGTACAGCATAAGCCGCACGAGCGATCCCACAAAGGGCGAGGTGAAAATAGCGAAACTTACCTTTTATTGCTAAGGGTAAAACGTTCTGATATCAGTTACCATCATATTGGCTTTAACCGCATTGATAAGTCCTGGTTTGCCATCCTCAAAGACATGGCATTTATCATGATCAACACCCAGTCTGTCAGCAATTAAAGTAAAAGCTTCAGGAGTGTCCTTGGTCGGGTGATCATCATCAGCGGTGATGATAAATTCAAAATGATTAGCAATATCAAGTGCTTCGAGTGTTTTGACCACATTTCGACGCATGCCACCAGAGATGACCACCATCGGCAATTTTTGGTGATAACGATTAATCAAATTAAGCACCGGTTGGATAGCAATTACGCGATCCATCTTTTCCTCAGCGAGGTTTTCTTTTTCGTGGACCATTTTATGTAAATCAAAACGCTTCTTATCTTCACTGGTTGTTAACATTTGTAATATTTGTAAAGTAGGGATGCCATTATAATGAGCAAGCTCGTCAGCACTTAAATTGAAACGATAGCGCTGAGCGATGGTATGCCATGCCTCGTTATGAATCACCATTGTATCGGCGATGGTGCCATCACAGTCAAAAATTAAGGCTTGGGTTTTGGGGTGAATATAAATCATAAAATTATTTCCAAAATTTGTTAAATTCTGCTGTGTCATTATTGACATAATTAGCAGGCTTTAGCAAACTTTTGCGCACTAAATTGTTGTCAATTTATGAAATTACAAACCCTTAAGGAGATAATCATGACGGTATTAGTAGGACGCAAAGCGCCTGAATTCACAGCGCCAGCAGTGCTAGCAAATGGTGAAATTGTAGATGCATTAAGCTTTGAAAAAGCGCGTGATGGCAAGTATGCAGCGGTTGTTTTTTACCCGCTTGATTTTACGTTTGTTTGCCCATCTGAGTTAATCGCACTTGATAAGCGTGTTGATGAGCTTAAAAAGCTAGGTGTTGAAGTATTTGCAGTATCGATTGATTCACACTTCACACACAATGCATGGCGCAATACCCCAGTGAATGATGGTGGTATTGGTGCGGTTAAATACACGATGATTGCTGATATGAACCATAGTATTGTTAAAGCCTATGGTGTTGAGCACCCCGAAGCAGGGATTGCTTTCCGTGGTACATTCTTAATTGACAAAGACGGTGTTGTTAGACATCAAGTCGTTAATGATCTGCCATTAGGTCGTAATATGGACGAGCTAGTGCGTATGGTTCAAGCATTACAATTCTTTGAAGAACACGGTGAAGTATGCCCTGCCGGCTGGAAAGAAGGTGACAAAGGCATGAAGGCGTCACCGCAAGGTGTTGCTGCTTATTTAGCAGAAAATGCTGAATCTTTGTAATTTTTTATAAAAAAATCTATGATTTGCTTGAAAATTTAAAATAAAGTGATACCTTTGTCGGTGTGTAGTCTTTCGATGGCAAAGAAGCCAACAAAAAAGGAATCATTTTTTAATAAAAATGTAAGTTTTAAAACAGTTGAGGAGAAACTATGAAACTTAAGATGATCGTAGCAGCGGTTGCTGCAACTGCAAGCGCTTCAGCTTTCGCAGCAGGTTCAATGAATGATCAAGTACAAAGCGGTGGCGGTATCGTCAACGTGCGTACAGATGCAAGCTATTCACAACAAATGCTAAACAACCAGCAAGTCACTGGTTCTGTTTTAGATATCCTTAATGCGCGTAAGTCTGGCGATCTAGCACCTAACGCTATCTATATTGGTGGTAAAGGTGAGATTTATGGTGTGTATGGCAATGTAAGTGGGAACACCCCACTTAGCTATGTTCCAGGAACGTTAACGGCTGGTTATAATTATGGTAACAACAGTGCCACTAACGTTAAAATGCCGTATGCTGATTTAGCATTTACATCAACCATTGGTGATTGGGTTACTGGTTTTGCTGATGTTCAGGTTACAAATGTTGGTTCAAGTAATGTTACATTGCCTAATGCTTATTTTATTTTGGGTAATTTATCTAAATCACCATTCTACTTCGTAGGTGGTAAAAAAGTCGTAGACTTTGGTAAATTTGATTCAGTGACTAACTTTATGCCAACATTAACGCGTGCTTACTTTATGGCGTATGGCGGGCAAGTTGCGGCAGGGTTTGCTCAAAATGGCATCAATGCTGCTGTGACATTGATGAATGGATTGGGCGAATCAATGCTTAACTCTCAAGCAACAAGTGCCAATCAGGTTAATGACTTTGCTTTAAGCGCTTCGTACAATGGAGCTGCTGGGGCTATGAGTTACTATGCTGGTGCTGGATATATTAACGCCACTGGTTTTACGAACAAAGATAGTAAAATGGTTGGCGCGCTTGACTTGAATGCAGGTGTTAAAGTTCAGGGACTTGCAGTTAATGGTGAGTTCTTAGTGACAACTTCAGGTGTTCATGGTATGAACTCAACTTCTGTTGTGTATAACGCTTCTACAACAAACTTGCCGAATATTCCTGCAAATAAAGTAGCTGATTCTACAGGTTATTCTGCCTTTGGATTTAATGCTTTACCTGCATTGATTGGCTTTGACTCAGGTTCTACTGTTAAAGCATGGAGTTTAGACTCTTCTTACACTATGCCAGTAGCGGGCAAAGATATGGTTCCTTATGTATCATATAGCCAAGTAGCGCAAAACTCTGATAACAACTTATATCAGTTTGAAGTGGGTACGCGTTATAACGTGGTTGATACTGTTTGGATCGGTGGTTCTTATAACTATATGTCTGGTAAATCATATGGTGAAAAAATTGGTAGATTCAATACAGTAATGCTGGATGCTACAGTTTACTTCTAATCTGATTGATTAGTTAGTTTAAACACTTTAAAGGTCGCAATTGCGGCCTTTTTTGTTTTAAGGGTGGGGGAGAAAAATGATCAGAGTTTTCTATTTATTCATATTGATGCTGCCATGCGCTTTATATGCAAATGAAGTATCAACAACAGTGATGAAGGCGATATTAAGCCCATATGCACTTATTGCATTAGCTGTTTTTATTATTGCTTATATCTTGGTGATGCTTGAAGATGTTATCCATCTGGCGAAATCAAAACCAGTGATTTTAGCGGCAGGCATTATTTGGGTGCTCACGGCAATCATTGGTAAGATCAATGGACAAAGCGCGATCGTTGAGCAAAGCTTAAATAAAGGCTTATTGGAATATGGTGAGCTTTTATTGTTCTTATTGGTGGCAATGACCTATATCCATGTGCTTGAAGAGCACAATGTCTTTGAGAAGCTAAAAGCACTTCTTCTTAAGATGGGCTTGCGCTTTAAAGGGATCTTTTGGTTAACCGGGCTTCTGGCATTTTTTATCTCACCGTTTGCTGATAATTTAACAACCGCCTTAATCCTAAGTGCCGTGGTGCTTTCAGTGGGCAAAGGTCAGACGAAGTTTATCTGTTTATCTTGTATTAATATCGTCGTTGCGGCTAATGCTGGTGGTGCCTTTAGTCCATTTGGTGATATCACCACCTTGATGGTATGGCAAGATGAGGTTGTACCATTCACGCATTTCTTTGCCTTATTTATTCCGGCATTGGTGAGTTTCCTTATTCCGGCAACTATTATGAGTTTCTTCCTGCCCAAAGGTGATGACCATAGTCATGATTTGTTAGAGGTTAAACTTAAATCAGGTGCGATTATTGTTATTGTGATGTTTGTTTTAACGGTTATTACTGCTGTGCTTTTTCAGAACCTGTTAGATCTGCCGCCAGCATTAGGCATGATGACAGGTTTAGGTTATTTGATGTTTTTAGGCTTCTTTCTAAAGGAAAAAGCCCGTGAGCATTTTGATGTATTTCAAAAAATTCAAATGATTGAATGGGATACCTTATTATTTTTCTTTGGTATCTTACTTGCAGTTCAGGGCTTAGCAACTTTGGGTTATTTAGAAGTGCTATCTAACTTCCTATATCACGATGTGCCAAGTGCGATGCCGCAAGTTTTTGATCATATCACACAAGCGAATATTTTGATTGGGCTACTCTCAGCTATTGTTGATAATATCCCTGTGATGTTTGGTGTGCTAACGATGCATCCGCCATTAACCGAAGGGCAATGGCTGTTGGTGACTTTAACCACAGGCATTGGTGGCAGCTTGCTATCGATTGGTTCTGCAGCGGGTGTCGCAGTGATGGGCAAAGCGCATGGTCAGTATACTTTTTTAGGGCATTTGAAGTGGAGCTTAGTGATTTTATTGGGATACTTTGCTAGTATTGCAGCGCATCTTTTGCTAAACCAAGCTTTTTTTAGCTAACCACCATAAAGGTAATCAATGACAGAAAAATCACGTTTTTATGCCCCAAAGTACTGGGGTTTGCAGCTTGCCTTTCTTTTTTTGCGCGGCTTTGTCTATTTGCCCTTTCGCTGGCAGATGAAAGTAGGCGCACTTCTTGGGCGCATGACTTATCCTTTTTTGAAGCGACGTAAACAGATTACATTAACAAATCTAAAGATTGCTTTTCCCAATAAGAGTGAACAAGAGCTAGAGAAGCTATGCAAAAAATGCTTTGAATCCATTGGTATCTCAGGGGTTGAAACGGCGATTGCTTGGTTTATGCCAAAAAAACGTTTTAATAAGATTAAGTTTGATAGCCATGGTATGCAGCATTTTGAGGATGCACATCATGATACTAAGCAAGGGGCTTTAATGCTCGGAGCTCACTTTACTTGTATGGAAGTCATTGGTCGTTTTATTGGTGAGCATTACAGCCCCTTTTATCTTGTTTACCAAAAGCATAAGAATCCGCTGTTTGAACAAGTGATGACAACATCGCGCGAAGCCTATGTTAGCCAATGTCTACAGCGCAAAAATGTCGTATCCATTGTCAAAGCACTTAAAAAAGGTGGCTCGGTTTGGTATGCCCCCGATCAAGACTTTGGTGCAGAGCGTAGTATCTTTGTGCCTTTTTTTGGCAAAGAATGTGCGACCTTAGTGGCAACCTCGTGGTTGGCAGAGAAAACAGCTGCAAAAGTTGTGCCGTGCTATTATACGCGTAAGGCAGATCTATCGGGTTATGATATCTATGTATTACCTGCACTTGATAACTTCCCCTCAGGCGATGATTATCAAGATGCGTTAAGATATCATCATATTCTAGAGAAAGCGATTACGGATTTCCCTGATCAATATTTGTGGCAGCATCGGCGCTATAAGTCGCGCCCACAAGGTCAAGCGAGTATTTACTGATGAGAGATTTAGCTTATTTTCGTAATATCTTAATGCTGCTAATAGGTTGTGTATTGCTATCATCCTGCGCACTATTGCAAACTCGTGCAGTAAATACGCCAGAGGTTGAGGTTTTCAAATCACAAAAGCTAAAATTGCCAACGCCAACTGAGCTTGACCTAGACTTTGATGTGACCCAAATTTTAAGCTCACAATATACCATCAAGGGCAAAAAAGAATCCTATGTTGCACAGGTTGAAGTGGAAGCATCAAAACAAAAGATTGTCATTGTTGCTGCTGCAGGTTGGGGTGGATCGATCTTCTCGCTTGTTTATGATGGGGCTTCTATTGATAGTAGCAGTCTGCCGATGCCGCATGCTGATATGGGGGTTAAGCAAAGTCTGGTTGATTTTATTTTTACCTATGCGCCAACAAAGGTTATTCATGAGATGCTACAAACAACTGATATTACAATGCAGTCATATAAAAATCAGCGAAAGTTTTATTTGAATGATCAGCTAGTTATGCAGATTAACTATCAGAACCAGCAAGATCTCTATGCAGATGTCAAGCTTGAGAATTTTGTTTATCACTATCAAATAGCGATTAAGACGTTAAAAGACAGTTAAATTATATATCCACTCGTTCCCTGAGCAATGTCGAAGGGAGCACATGAGCATATGGCTTCGACTGACGCTCAGCCGACGTTAAATGGTAATCGTAATTGACAGCCCACAAGGCTGATTATTTTTAGCCTCAATGCGTCCACCGTGGCTTTCAATAATATCTTTAGCGATAGATAAGCCAAGACCGTTGCCTTTAGAGGAGGAATTATCACCTTGTTGAAAGGGTAGAAAAATATCGGCTAATTGCGCAGATGGCACGCCTGGCCCATCATCGCTGATCTCAATGGTGAGCGTATCTTTGTATTGTGTGAGTCGCACGCGTACTTTGCTGCCATATTTTAACGCATTATTAATGATATTTGTCAGCGCGCGCTCCATCTCCACTTGTGAGCCATGAATAAAGTAACGATCATAAATGGCAGAGATTTGAATACGCTTAGGATTATGTGATTGATAATCCTGAACAATGTCAGTAACGATTTGGCATAAATCAATGGTGCTTTTAGGGTGTGATAAATGTTTTTGTTTCGCATAATCAATCGTATTTTTTAAGATAAGATCGATATCATCAATTTGCTCAAAAATGCGCTCTCTCAATCCGGCATCTTCAATCTGATATAACATAAGATCAATGCGTGTGAGCGGCGTTCTGATATCATGCGCTAAAGTCGCCATAGTTTTCATTTTGACTTCGTTTAATGTTTGGATCTTGGCAATAAGACTATCGATATATTGTGCGGATTTATGCAAAAGATGTAAGCTTGATTGTGTGAAAAAATTACCACGAATGGCAGGTAAGTTTAGTTGATGTTTTTGTTCAAGTTCAAACAGCCTATTCATCGCCAGAAGTAACTTTCGCCCATTAATCAGATAGATAAGTAAATAAAGCATTACCAGTAATTGTAGCAATACAAATGCTGTGGCAAACCACGGGAAACTAATCGCAGGCAAATAGACAATAATCCACTCTTTCAACTCATTTGAGTAAATCGAGATAATGTTATTGCGCCAGAAACGAATATTACTAAGCACGTGATGTACTTGTTGCGAGTTGATTTGGAGATCATGACTATAGATATAATCAGAGCTGATTTGTGGCTTATCTGCAATCGTAACCACTACACGATTATTACTAAAACGCGGAATAATACTTTTTAGATATTTTTCTTCTTTGGTGGACAGTTTCAAGTGATCGATTTCAGTAATCAAATTAATTAAGTTAATCGCTTCAACGCGTTGATCCTCATTGTGATCAATATACGTGTTGGTGTAGAAATAACTGATCAGTACGATATTGATAATAAAGGCAATGAATAACAGTAAATTAAAGCGTAATCTAGATTTCAAGTTTGGTGAGTTTTTTCTAAGCTTCATCATCGGTTAATCAATCGTGATGTTGCTTTTTAAACTATAACCAATACCACGAACGGAAACAATTAGATCATCACTGGCAACACTTTCAAGCTTTTGACGCAAGCGCGAAATTAAGGTTGAGATAATCCGATCATCGGCAGCAATCGGGCGGTTATAAATCACTTGTGCAATATCATGCTGCGATTTTGCTTCACTGTGATTGTCATTGAGATAACTCAATAAGAGATATTCATTTTTATTAATGCTAATACTTTGCTCAGTATCATAGCGAGAGAGTGTGAAGGTCTTGCTATCAATGCGCCAGAGACTTTTCTCAGTATGTATCTTAGGCTTGTAAGCAATTGAGAGAATATTGCGAATCTTGGCAATCAATAATCGGGTATTAAACGGTTTATGCATAAAGTGCAAAGCACCCAGTTCATAAGATAAAATTTCATCGATCTCATCATCAGAAGCAGTAATGATAATGATGGGAATATTGAGTGATTCACAGATTCTGCGGCAATAGTATTTGCCATTTTCAAATCCAGGCATATTTAAATCAAGAATCATCAAATCAGCAGCAAAAGAGGTGAGAATTTCATCGGCTGCAGGTGGATTAGCAGCGTGTTGTACGTCGTATTGTTCACGTTCAAGAATATGTTTTAATTCTTGGCGAATAATCAGATCGTCGTCAACAATGATAATACGTTTTTTTTCAGTGTCTTGCATGGACTTGGTACTTCAGTACAATAATTGCCGATAATTATATCAGAATAAAATAAAGAATATGACGGTGAATAATGATTAACTAAGTTTATCGGTGGCAACATGATAATCAGGATCCTCAAGGACATTGACTTCAACGAGATTCCCGGCTTTGCCTAAGAGCTCTTTGCATTCCAGACTTAAGTGCCTTAAGTGTAAGTTTTTGCCAAGGTTGCTATAACATTCGGCAACATAAGCAATGGCGTCAATGGCGGAGTGATCACTAACACGCGAGTATTTGAAATCGATAATGACTTCACTAGGATCGTTCGCTGGGGTGAAGAGGCTTTTAAAGCGCGTACTTGAGCTGAAAAATAAAGGACCATTCAGAATATACTCTTTACTGCCGTCAGTATTGATTTTAGTTTCAGCATAGATGTTTTTGGCAGTTTGCCACGCAAAGACAAGGGACGCTAAGATCACGCCAACAATAACTGCAATCGCAAGATCCGTCATCACGGTGACAATGGTTACGACGATAATGATAAATGCATCGTGCAAAGGAATCTTGCGAATGAATTTGAAGCTTGCCCATTCAAAGGTTTCAATCACGACCATAAACATCACCCCGACAAGTGCAGCTAATGGAATGATTTTAATCAATGGCATGGCGACAACGATAAAAAATAGTAAAAACACAGCGGCAGTAATGCCAGATAAGCGTCCACGCCCGCCAGAGCTGATATTGATCATGCTTTGACCGATCATCGCACATCCTCCCATAGCTTTGAAAAAGCCCGAGATAATATTGCCAGCACCTTGGGCAATACACTCTTTGTTACCACGACCACGTGTCTTGGTGATTTCATCGATTAAGGTTAATGTCATTAACGATTCAGACAGTCCAATAATAGCCAAAATGAGTGCATAAGGTACAATAATCGTCAGTGCATGCCAAGTAAATGGAATATGTGGAATACTAAAGGCGTGGCTCACAATGTCTTTGCCAGTGCCGATCATATCACCAACGTTTAAGATGTGATTACCTGGTAGTGGGATAAATAAGGCAATTACGGTGACAATGATAATTGCCGTTAATGCCGATGGAATTGCTTTAGTAAATTTGGGTAAGAAATGTGTAATGAGCATAGCAAGTACGACAAGTCCAATCATCACATATAAGTCAATGCCTTGTAACCAAACTTTATGATCTAGTCCAGTTGGCGTGTATTTGAACTGTTGTAATTGTGATAAGAAAATGACAATAGCAAGACCATTAACAAAGCCAACCATAACCGACTTCGGTAGCATGCGAATAAACTTACCAAAGCCCAGAAGTCCTATAACAATTTGAATGATACCCGTGAGAATAACAGTGGCAAATAAGTAATTCATACCTGTAATAGGGTCATTAGGAAAAAGCAGCATAATCGAAACCATAACGACTGCCATTGAACCGGTGGCACCTGAGATCATGCCTGGTCTGCCACCAAAAACCGCCGTCATAAAGCACATAATAAAGGCTGCATATAAGCCAACAGTGGGGTTGACGCCCGCCACTAGAGCAAAGGCGACAGCCTCAGGGATTAGGGCTAAAGCGACAGTGACACCGGATAAGAAGTCGGTCATGTGTTTGCCATCTTGATTGGGCATTAAAAAGCGATTAACACGTTGTAATAACATAAATATAAGAAGTTTTTTATAAAGGTCGCATTCTACTATGATATACACCCAATGTCCTTGAATAATTGACTTATATTAGCCCCTTGCATCAAGACTTTGCCAAGATTAAAGAGATTAAGTTAACAGATTTTAGATTTGATAAACGCTTATTGAGATCGTAAGTTAGTTTATGAACGCTTTTTCTCAGCTAATGCATTATTTGATTTTTCAAGCTGTTTGCGATAGTACTCAAGTGTTTGCTCGGATTCGCGCTTCAATTGACGAATTTGTCCATTTAAAAAAGCAATTTGCCCTTCTAAAGCATCACGCAAGTCTGAAATACGCTGAGTTGTTTGCTCTTTTAGTGTTTCTGCATAAATACGCGCTTCTTTAGCAACTTGCTCGGCTGATTCGCGACGAGTTTGCTCTTTAACTAAAGCGGCATATAGCTTACGCACTTTAAGCTCAGGGTTGCTTTCGTTTAAAATCATGCTCCACTCATCAGACATGCTGCTAAGAATATCACTGCTTAATGCGTGAGAGCTCGTAAGAAGTGCTTGAATTATTGGGTCTTGTGCCTTCATTGTGCCAGTTACAGCTGACGGTTTGTCGCTAACTATTGCTTTTGCTTGAGGCTTTTCTTTAAGAGTTTTTGCTGCTTTTATTTTTGCAGTCGCGGTGTTTTCTGAGATAGGTTGCATAGTATCTTCTGTGTTCTTTGTGGTTGCCGGTTGTGCGGCTGTTTGATCAGTTGCACGCTCTTCACGCCACTGTTTTAAAAATTTACTGATAGTCGTTGGGCTGCCGCGACCAACTGTATCACGAACATTATTTATGCTAGGAGTCATGCCTTCTGCTTCTAGCTTGGTAATCGCTTCGAGTATATCTTCGTAAGAAATGCCTGGACGAGCCATGGTTTGTTATATCCTTAATCGAGTAATTGATTTAACGAAAATTTAAAGAGAATTAATATCTACAATCCATGGCGATTATAGCAAGATATTCAATTGCGTCAAACATAAGATAGGCGTCAAGCATATATTTTGTTATGATAAGGCGCGAATTTAATGTAGCAATCACTGATTGATATCCACAATATAAGAGGACATAAGCATGAGCTCAACAAAGCTAATTTATACCCATACAGATGAAGCGCCAATGCTGGCAACTTATTCATTACTGCCGATTATTGAAGCGTTTACTAAGCCTTGTGGTATAGATGTTGAAACAAAAGATATCTCACTTGCAGCAAGAATACTTGCGCATTTCCCAGAGTCATTAACAACAGAACAGCGTCATGAAGATGAGTTAGCTATTTTAGGCGAATTAGCTAAAACACCAAATGCCAACATCATCAAGCTGCCAAATATCAGTGCATCAATCCCGCAATTGCAAGCGGCAATTGCTGAGTTGCAAGCACAAGGATATCCGATTCCTGATTATCCAGTTGATGCCAAAACAGCTGAAGAAAAAGAAACAAAAGCGCGTTATGCTAAAGTGCTAGGCAGTGCCGTTAATCCGGTATTGCGCGAAGGAAATTCAGACCGCCGTGTGGCTAAGGCGGTAAAAGAATATGCCAAAAAACATCCGCACTCAATGGGTGCGTGGGATAAAGGCTCTAAATCACATGTCGCACATATGTCAGGTGATGATTTTTATGGTAGCGAAGTATCAACTGTTATCGCTGATGATACCAAAGTGAAAATTGTATTTACCGATAAAGCAGGACAAAGTGAAACACTTAAGTCAGATTTCCCATTATTAAAGGGAGAAGTCATTGATGCCTCTAAAATGTCGGTTAAAGCCTTAAGAGCATTTTTTGCTGAACAAATTGATCTAGCGCAAAAAGATGACGTATTGTTGTCACTACATATGAAAGCAACAATGATGAAAGTGTCTGATCCAATTATTTTTGGACATGCAGTGAGTATTTATTACCAAGATGTCTTTAACAAATATGCAGATGTTTTTGCCAAGCTTGGTGTGAATCCCAATAATGGTATTGGCGATGTTTATGCCAAGATTAAGAGTTTGCCAGAATCTGAGCAAGCTGCGATTAAACAAGATCTTGAGAATGTTTATAAGACGCGCGTTGAGCTTGCGATGGTTGATTCTGATAAAGGCATTACCAACTTACATGTGCCAAATGATGTCATTATTGATGCATCCATGCCGGCGATGATCCGCTCTTCTGGCAAGATGTGGGGGCGTGATGGCAAATTGCATGATACTAAGGCGATGATTCCTGATCGTTCATATGCTGGTGTTTATCAAGAAACAATTGATTTTTGTAAAGAACATGGCGCTTTTGATCCAACAACAATGGGTAGTGTTGCCAATGTCGGTTTAATGGCAAAAAAAGCAGAAGAATACGGCTCACATGATAAGACCTTTGAAATCACGGCTGATGGTAAAGTTAGTGTTATCGATGCTAATGGTAATACGCTATTAGCACATGATGTTGAAAAGGGTGATATCTGGCGTATGTGTCAGACCAAAGATGTTGCGATTGAAGACTGGGTGAAACTTGCAGTATCACGTGCGCGCATCACCAACACACCTGTTGTGTTCTGGCTAGATGAAAAGCGCGCGCATGATGCTAATTTGATTGCTAAGGTAAAAACATATCTTAAAAATCACGACACCAATGGTCTTGAAATACATATCATGTCACCTGTTGATGCGACGCGCTTTTCACTTAAAGCGATCAAAGCTGGTAAAGATGTGATCTCAGCAACAGGTAATGTGTTGCGTGACTATCTAACGGATTTGTTCCCAATATTGGAATTAGGTACTAGTGCTAAGATGTTATCGATTGTGCCATTACTAGCCGGTGGTGGACTGTATGAAACAGGTGCCGGTGGTTCAGCGCCTAAGCATGTACAGCAATTAGTAGCTGAGAACCATCTGCGTTGGGATTCATTAGGTGAGTTCCTTGCATTAGCTGCCTCTTTAGATGATTTAGCCAATAAAACAAATGATGGCAAAGTGCGTGTATTAGCCGACGCGCTAGATCAGGCAAATGCTAAGTTTTTGGATAAAAATAAATCACCATCACGTAAAGTCGGTGAGCTTGATAATCGTGGTAGTCATTTTTATCTGGCGATGTACTGGGCAGAAAGTTTAGCCAAGCAAACACAAGATGCGCAATTGGCGCATGTCTTTAAACCTGTAGCAGCAGCGCTTCAAGACAATGAAGCTAAGATTGTTGCTGAACTTAATGACGCGCAAGGTGTTGCCGTTGATATCGGTGGTTATTATCATCCGAATGCGCAGAAAATTGAAAAAATAATGCGCCCAAGTGCTACACTTAATCAGGTTATCAATAACTTGGCAAAAGAGCCTGTTAGCGCTTAATTATTAAAGTTGGCAGAAAATCACGAAATGGGCTTGTGATTTTCTATAAACGAATTATAATCTCCGCTCATTGGTCGCTTAGCTCAGTCTGGTTAGAGTACTACCTTGACATGGTAGGGGTCACTGGTTCGAGTCCAGTAGCGACCACCATCATTTTTCCTCAATTATTCCAAAATAAATGGAACATTTATGCATAAATCGTGTATTTAATATAAGTATTTTGTTTTGTATCTCAAGATTTAATGTATTTACTGTTTTAATAGGGATTTGAGTGCTGTCGAGATAATTGATTATGGGGTTATGATTATATTGCTGCCCACCTTGATTGTGTAAGCGTTGGCTGAGCGTAAGTCGAAGCCTCTATGAAGTGGTTTTCTCTAGCTTACCCTTCGACTTACGCTCAGGGTACGATGAGCACTTGTGGATGAATATCTAGTTTTAGTCTATTCTGGCGGAGGGGAAGAGATTCGAACTCTCGATACGCGTTAACGTATACACGCTTTCCAGGCGTGCTCCTTCAACCACTCGGACACCCCTCCAGAAAATTAACTTGTTCAACTCGTGGTTGATTTGTTACTAAACTCGATCATCGTGATCTTGTTAAGTAACCCGGCCTTTCGCTCCTGCTACAGGCGCTCATTAGCTCGCAGCTCAGTCGCTGCTCGAGGGTCTAATTCGCCCACTCGGACACCCCTCCAGAAAATTAACTTGTTCAACTCGTGGTTGATTTGTTACTAAACTCGATCATCGTGATCTTGTTAAGTAACCCGGCCTTTCGCTCCTGCTACAGGCGCTCATTAGCTCGCAGCTCAGTCGCTGCTCGGGGGACTAATTCGCCCACTCGGACACCCCTTGCAGAAACTTCATTAAGCTCATGCTGTAATAAAAGCATGTGCATCCTAGCAAAGTCGATCCTAGAAAGCAAGGCGCTTGACATCTTAAAATATCACGGTAAAGTCGGCGCAAATTAATTTTATCTCGCATCTTAAAATGCATAAAAATACAAATGACTCATTACGTGCGTGGCTTTCGATGTTTGCCGCAGCACTTTTCTTTTTTTATTGGTTTATTCAGTTATCACTTAATAATACGATGATTGACTATTATATTGCGCGTTACCAAATCGGTTCATATGGTTTATTTACGTCGATGTATCTGATTGGTAATGTGCTTATGTTTATTCCAGCAGGCATGATTTTGGATCGTTACAATAGCAAAAGAGTAATTGTGTCGGCACTTATTGTAATGTTGATTGGTGTGGCAATCATGACATTTGTCAGTAATCAGTTTATTGCTTACGCCTGTATGCTATTAGTCGGATTTGGCGGTGCTTTTACCTTATTGTCATGTGTACGTGTGGCAACGAGCTGGTTTGAGCATGGGCGAGTCGGCTTCCCCATCAGTATGGCGATTACGATCGCCTTTTTAGGAAGTTACTTAGGAAATGCCGGTGGGCATGCGCTGTTGGTATATTCTGGCTCTGGGCAGGTCGTGCAGATCACTAATATTGTGATGGGGCTTGTGATTATTGCTTTGGCATTACTACTGATTCAAAAGAAGCCACAGAGAGCTCAGCAAAATGAGCAACATCAAGAAAACAATAAAGCACAGCAGTCAATTTGGCGTGCGTTTAAAAATTTACGTTATGTGGTGAACAAAAAACAAAACTGGTTAGCGGCACTTTATATTTCACTAATGAATTTCCCTGTGATGATTCTGGAGTTTAGTTTTGGGCAGGCGTTTTTAAGGCATAGCTTTAGCATCAGCGCACAAGACGCGGCAATGATAGCGGGGATCATTAGTATTGGCTATATGATTGGTGGACCTTTATGGAATAAACTTTCAGATTATTATCGCTCACGCAAGCCTTTTATGTTGCTGGGGGCGAGTCTCTCATTGGTAGTAACTTTGTTATTGCTTAATGCAAATCTTGGCTATCATGCGCTGATTGTGATCTTCTTTTTTATCGGTGCGTTAACTGCAGCGCAAAATATTGGTTATCCTGTTATTGCTGAGTCAAACCCAACAGAGATTGCTGCCTCAGCAACATCATTAGGATCTTTAATTATTATGGGCGGCGGAGCCTTAGCACAGATTGGCTTTGGCATGCTTGAGCAATCATTAAGTTTTCGTGGTGCTTATATCGTTATTCCAATATGTATTAGCATTTCATTGCTATTGGTTTTCCTGATAAAAGAGCCAAAACGCACAGAAATAAAAGCGGAATAAGTCTAAGGCGACTATACTCTAAGCGGTAAAATGTCCGCATAGCATGTAAAGAGAAAAGAGATGGCAAGAATAAATAGTATTAGAAGTATTAAAAGTAACAGCATTATATTTATGGTTGTGCTTTTAAGCGCGTGCACAACAGCAAATAATATGCCAGATTCATCAAGTTATTCAGTGGTGCAAAAAGAGCAAAAAACGCAAAAACAGCAAATACACGCGGAAAGAAATACAGATACTAATAAGCATGACGTTTTAACAACACTGAATTTGCCACCAAGTTGTAGTTATGATAGTGCTTATAAGTATTTGGTATTAAAGGGTGATGCGATTGATAGGATTGCTCATCGTATTGGTGTTTCATCTGGCTGCATTGTGCAGATGAATAACCTTGAGGATAATGACTTATCTATTTCACAAGCGCTGCGATTGCCAAAGCAAGCATTTATTAATATGATGCTTACTAAGATGTGTCCGATCAACCGACAGATTCTCAAAGATCGAGACTTTTTATTAGCATTAGAATCAAAGCCTAGTGTTACTCGTCAAGATAAAGTACGTTTAAACAAGTTGGCAGATGTTTATGCGCTACAAGCTTACGCAAAGAATGATAGCAGTTTGATTAATCATCTATTGTTAAGGGTGAATATTATCCCTGAAAGCTTGACCTTGGCGCAGGCAATTGTTGAGAGTAATTGGGGTGGCTCGCGTTTTGCGGTGCATGGTAAGAATTATTTCGGATTACATTGCTTCTCACAAGGTTGTGGTATTGCACCTAAATATCCAACATCAGGAGTGATTGATGAAGTCAGTAAATTTACGGATGTGAGTGCTGGCATTGCAGATTATTATCGAGTGCTTAATACTTTGGCGCCCTATGCTGAGTTCAGAGAGCAACGAGCGCAGTTAATTATGTTAAATGGCTATGACTTAGCAGATTATTTGCAGTCTTATTCAGGTTTAAAAGGTGACGAATATGCGACGATTCTAAAGACTGTTATGCGTCATAATAATCTTGGGCAATATGATGGTCTATGTGAAAAAATCTAGGCGATTTAATGCTCTTTTTATATTAAAAAAGTAAAAATTTATGTGTTTTACTGTTTAGCTTATGTCAATAATAGCTATACTCTTTCTAGATGATTTTCAATGATTTCAGTTATGTAATATTTAGGGTCTTTTATAGGATCCAAGTTGCTGTTGAGATTAAAATAAAACAAACAAGGTCAGTAATAAAAAATGAAAAATAGTAGTTTCAAAATTTGTGATGCCAGTGTCCACCCTGGTGAGAAAGCGACATTGGCATTGCCCTTGCCTGAGCAGTATTCATGCTCGCCAATGTATATGCCAATTAAAGTCATCAATGGCAAACAAAATGGACGTAAACTATTAGTCTTTGCAATGGTCGATGGTAATGAATTTAATGGGTTGGAAATTGCTAATCAATTATATGATGACATCTCTGCTGATGAACTGCAGGGGACATTGATCGCTATTCCAGTTTTGAATGTTTATGGTTTGTCGCATTTCCCCAAGCCAACGCCAAGTGGTGTGAGACTAAGTGCTTGCTTCCCAGGCGATGAACATGGCAGTTTTGGTGAGCGTATTGCACATATCTTTACCAAAGAAATATTGACACAGATCGATTGCTGTATTGAGTTAAATACGGGCTCGCTAAACCATGAGATTTTGCCACAAGTGTATTGCAGCTTTGATAATGTCGAGGCGAAGAAATTAGCCAAAGCATTCCAAGCGCCAGTGATTACTGAGGTTGAGACTAAGCAAAGCGGTATTCGTGTCACGGCAGAGAGTTTGAATATTCCTTTGCTAGTGTATGAAGCAGGCGAGGCACAACGTTTTGACCAAACGGCGATTCAGGTTGGTTTAGATGGTATTAAAAATGTGATGTGCAAACTTGGGATGCTCAGTGGTGAGATCGATGATAGTGTGACACCGGTATTCTCAAAGGATGATGATTGGCTTATTTCATCATCATCCGGTGTCTTGCATAGTGAAGTGGCATTGGGTGAGTCGATCAAGAAAGGTGATAAAATTGGGCGCCTGACAGATCCATTTAGCAATGAGAATGCAACAGTAATTAAATCAGATCTTGACGGGGTGATTGTTGGGATTAATCGCTCACCATTGATTCAAGAGGGCGTTTCTATCTTTAAGGTGGCGTCTTTTATTGATAACCAAAAGGCTGAGGAAATTCTAGAGGAATGGGAAGAGAATAAACCTGAGGTTGACGAATAATATGAGTCAAAATCAAAAAATGAGTTTTATCGGCACGATCATTTGGTTGGTGTGTGCGTTATTCTTCATGTATGAGTTTTTACTTAGAACGATTTTGGGCACATTTGAGCATCCTATTATTCAAGATCTTAATTTAAATCTTGTGACATTTGCCATCTTAAGCTCAACCGCTTACCAGCTGGTTTATGGCATTATGCAAATTCCAGTAGGTATTATTACCGATCGCTTAGGCTTAAAAAAGGCATTATTCGTTGCCGTATTTTTCTGTGCATTGGCAGTTACTGGTTTTGGCATGAGCTTTGGCTTTGATAGTGCTTTTGTCTTTCGAGTATTAATGGGGCTTGGTTCATCTTTCGGCTTTATCTGTTTGTTAGTGGCTGTATATGACTGGATGCCACGCAAACATATTGCATTGTTTATTGGCTTATCGCAATTCATAGGCACGATGGGACCCATGTTGGCAGCAGGTCCTTTAAATAGCTTATCATCGCACTCTGAGCTGCCATGGCGTTATATTTTTTATGCGTTAGGTGCAATTGGTATTGTGATTGCGATTATTGTGCTTCTCATCGTTCGCAATAATACCGATTACACGGGAAGCTTTCGTATTTTAAAGCGCCAAGAGCGATTGCAAGTCAATCTTTGGCAGCTGATGCGTCAACGTCAGGTTTGGTATATTGCCTGTTATTCAGCATGTGTGTATTTCGCCATAGAATATTTCTCTGAAAATAGTGGTAAAGCATTTTTGATGTTGCATGGCTTTAGCTCGGGTGTGTCATCTTATATGTTAACGCTATCATGGTTGGGTTATGCCATTGGCTGCCCACTTTTGGGCTTTATCTCAGATCGCACCAGTAAGCGTAAACGCATGATGGTGTTTGCCGCAGTTGTTTGTGTGTTGTCGGTTTTATGCATTACCTATTTTCCGGTCAATATTGTCGTCATTAGTATTGCCTTTTTTGGTCTTGGTATTGGTGCCAGTGGTCAGAGTATTGGTTTTGCGATTATGGCGGAGCAATGCAACAACAACTATCTAGCAGCAGGCTTGGGTCTTAATAATGCGATGATTATGCTTGTAACCTCTTTGATGGCGCCTTTGATTGGCGGGGTACTTGCCTATTTGTCAAAAGGGCACGCTTTAAGTATTACTAATTATCAGCATGGCTTTTTATTAATTATTTCTGTGATAGCTATTGGTGTATTAATTAGTATTTTCTTGATTAAAGAGACGTTTTGTAAGTCAACCAAAGAAACCACCAAGTTGACTGTAACCACATTGAAAACAGTAGAGTAAATCAATGACGACGGTGAAAGTGGCATTAAAACGATCTTTCATCCAGCTTGTCGTCATCATCTTATTATTTGGCTTTTGTCTTGTTATCATTTTTGAGCTCTTACATGCAGCGCTTTTTTATAGCGCTTTTATACTATGGGTTATTGCCTTTATTGGCATGTTATTACATTATTTATCGAGTAGGCAATTAAACGAAATTATTTTAGTTGAAACTGCGCATACACGTAAAATTAATCTGCACTATGGCGCTCAGTGGCATAACGATGTGACCGTTCGCCGTAGCATTATGATTGCAGGAACGTTATATTTAGAATGCCAATGTGCACAGGAGAAGCGTTTAAAGCTGTGGTTATTTAAGGATCGGTTTAAAAGTAGCAAGGAGCGTTATCAGTTGATTAGATTTTTAGTATTGCATAATGATAAATAAAATATATTAAAAATAAAAATATAATATATTTCTCATAAGAGAGAGGTGGAGATAAGATTGAAAGTATAAAAATTTCAACAAGTTGCATAACCACAATAAGGAGAGTTCAAGATGGACAAGAAGTATTTAACAACCAATAATGGCGCACCGGTGCCCAATGATAATACCAGTATCAGTGCTGGTGAGCGTGGCTCGTTAACCTTTGATAATTTCAGGTTATTTGAGAAGCTTGCGCATTTTAATCGTGAGCGTATTCCTGAGCGTGTTGTACATGCACGTGGCTCTGGTGCCTATGGTGTATTTACTTTGGAAGAAGATTTGTCACATTTAAGCATTGCCGATTTTTTACAGGGCAAGGGTAAACAAACAGAGGTATTTATCCGCTTCTCCACGGTTGGTGGCGGTCAGGATTCAAGTGATTATGCACGTGATCCAAGAGGTACCGCAATTAAGTTTTATACCAAGCAAGGCAATTACGATATCGTCGGTAATAATACACCAGTATTTTTCCTAAGAGATCCCAGTAAATTTCCAGATTTTATCCATTCACAAAAGAAAAACCCACAGACCAACTTACCAGATCCCGCAGCGATGTATGAGTTCTGGTCCAAGAATCCACAATCGTTACATCAAATGACGATTTTAATGTCTGATCGTGGTATTCCTAAGAGCTATCGCCATATGCATATGTTTGGCTCACATACCTTAAGTTTGTATAATGCTAAAGGTCAACGTTTTTGGGTCAAATGGCATTTTAAAACCCAGCAAGGTATAGAGAATCTAACCGATGAAGAAGCGGCTAAAATGCCTGGGTTTGGTGCGCAGAAAGATCTTTTTGATGCTATTGCCAAGGGTGATTTTCCAAAGTGGGATGTCAAAATTCAGGTAATGACAGAACAAGAGGCGCAGAATTATCATATTAATCCATTTGATTTAACCAAAGTCTGGCCACATGCTGATTTCCCATTACAAAAGATTGGTGTGCTTGAGTTAAATCGCAATGTTGATAATTATTTTGCCGAAGTTGAGCAATCAACTTTTGCGCCAAGTAATCTCGTACCTGGTACGGGTGCATCTCCTGATAAAATGTTGCAGGCAAGACTGCTAGCCTATCAAGATGCACATCGATATCGAGTTGGCGTTAACGCGCATCATTTACCTGTTAACGCGCCAAAATGCCCAATGCATAATTATCAACGTGATGGTGCGATGGCAGGCACGGGCTTAGATATCTCGCAAAATAGTGATGTGAACTTTTATCCTAACCAACAAACCAGTGCTCCAACTGAAGCGCCTCAATATCAAGAGCCACCATTAAGAGAATCTGGAGATATTGGTTATTATGATGCGCAAGCTGAGGATAATTACTCACAAGCGGGTGATTTATTCCAATTGATGAGTGAAGCACAGAAGCAGCAGTTAGCACATAATATCGCCGGCGGATTAGTGCATGCGACAAAAGAAGTTCAAGCAATCATGCTCGAGCAATTTAACTTGGCACATCCGGAATATAAGAAGTATGTAGAGGCAGCGCTCATGCAGATACGTTAAACAATAAAACCCAAGCATTTTGTTTGTCAAGCTTATCAAAAATCTTTAACATGCTACTGTAATTAGCAAAGTGAGGAATTTCAGTGAACCATAACATTGTTATCTTAGGTAGCCAGTGGGGTGATGAAGGTAAGGGTAAAGTCGTGGACTTTTTGACAGATAAAGCCGATGCGGTGGTGCGTTTTCAAGGTGGGCATAATGCTGGTCACACCTTGGTGATCAATGGCGAGGTAACTAAGCTTCGTCTTATTCCATCAGGTATTTTACACAAAGGTGTTAAGAGCTTTATTGGTAATGGTGTCGTAGTGTCATTAGAGGCTTTACATGCTGAGATGGATGAACTGTTGGCGCGCAATGTGCCGGTGTCTGAGCGCTTACGTATTAGTGAAGCATGTCCTTTGGTGTTGCCTGTGCATGTCGCTTTGGATGAAGCGCGTGAAGCAGCATTAGGTGAGCATAAAATTGGTACAACAAAGCGTGGCATAGGTCCAGCGTATGAAGATAAGATTGCGCGTCGCGCGATTCGTATTGGCGATTTGGCGCATCCTGAGAAGTTAAAAGCAAAACTTACGAATCTATTAGATCTACATAATTTTACTTTGCAAAACTATTACAAAGTAGATGTCCATTTTGATTTGGAAGAAACCTATGCATCATTGTTGCATTATGCAAAAACGATTTTGCCAATGATTACCGATGTATCTGCGGAATTAAATGCTATTCGTGTGAATAAAGGCAAAATTATCTTTGAAGGTGCGCAAGGAACATTACTTGATATCGATCATGGTACTTACCCCTTTGTAACCTCATCAAATACGATCTCGGGTACGGTTGCCTCAGGAGCGGGCTTTGGTCCATGCTATATTGATGCGGTTGTTGGTATCACAAAAGCCTATACTACGCGTGTAGGAAGTGGTGCTTATCCCACTGAGTTGTTTGATGAAATTGGCGAGCATTTGGGTGTCAAAGGCTGTGAATTTGGGACAGTAACAGGGCGTAAGCGTCGCACAGGTTGGTTGGACTTGGTGGCATTGCGTCGTGCGATTGAGATCAATAGTATCACGTCTATTTGTTTAACAAAGCTTGATGTTTTAGATGGTTTAACAGAGATAAAGGTTTGTGTGGCATATGAATTAGATGGTAAAGAGGTTTCCTATCCGCCGTATGATAATGCCGACTATGTGCGTTGCAAGCCGATTTACAAAACATTAAAAGGCTGGTCCGAAGAGACATTTAAGCAAACAGACTATAACAAATTGCCTCAAGCGGCGCGTGATTATGTGCGCTTTGTTGAGCAAACTTTAAATGTGCCGATTGATATTATTTCAACGGGTCCTGAGCGCAATCAGAATGTGATTGTAAAGAATATTTTCTAATTACGATGGACGTTATCTTGTGATTAATCGTCATGTCGCTGGCGTTTACATTTCAGTTGAGATTGCCATCGCGTCAATGGTTTAAAGTCCGCGATTAAAAACCTAAATCCATTTCTTGCAAAACAGCATGGCTTTTGTATATAATGCCGCGTCTTTTTATATTTATGCAAAGATTAGATGTTTAAAAAACTACGGAGTAAATAATGGCAACTATTAACCAGTTGGTGCGCAATCCGCGCAAAAAAAAGGTTGTAAAAACAAACGTGCCAGCGTTGAAAGCATGTCCGCAAAGACGTGGTGTATGTACGCGTGTTTATACAACAACCCCTAAGAAACCAAACTCAGCGTTAAGAAAAGTAGCGCGTGTGAGATTAACTAGCGGTTTTGAAGTAACGACTTATATTGGTGGTGAAGGTCATAACCTACAAGAGCATAGCGTTATTTTGATTCGCGGTGGTCGTGTAAAAGACTTACCAGGTGTGCGTTATCACACAGTTCGCGGTGCGCTTGATACTTCAGGTGTTAAAGACCGTAAGCAAGGCCGTTCTAAGTACGGTACTAAGCGTCCTAAAGCATAAGTTTAATTTGTATTTGAAGGAAATATAAAATGTCTAGAAGAAATCGAGCACCAAAGCGCGAAGTGTTGCCAGATCCGAAGTTTAAAAGCGAGATCGTTGCAAAATTTATCAATCACATCATGTTATCAGGTAAAAAGTCTGTAGCCGAGAGAATCGTCTATGGTGCTTTTGACCAAATCGAAACTAAAAAATCAGGCGAGAAAGCGACTGAAGTTTTTGAAAAAGCTTTAGAAGCTGTTGCTCCTATGGTTGAAGTTAAGTCACGCCGTGTTGGTGGTGCAACTTACCAAGTTCCTGTTGAAGTTCGTCCAGAGCGTCAAATGACCATGGCAATGCGTTGGATCATTGATGCTTCACGTAAGCGTAAAGAAAAAAGCATGGCATATCGTGTTGCAGCTGAATTAATGGAAGCTGTCGAAGGACGTGGTTCTGCTGTTAAGAAGCGTGAAGATACACACAAAATGGCAGAAGCAAACAAAGCCTTTGCTCATTTCCGTTGGTAAGATTGGAGAAAACTCATGTCACGTGCGACTGAACTTAGAAAATATAGAAATATTGGAATTTGTGCCCACGTAGATGCGGGCAAGACAACAACAACTGAGCGTGTGTTGTTCTATACAGGTGTTTCTCACAAAATTGGTGAGGTACATGATGGTGCCGCAACAATGGACTGGATGGAGCAAGAGCAAGAGCGTGGCATCACGATCACCTCTGCTGCGACCACCGTTTTTTGGCAAGGCATGGACCAACAGTTTGACAAGCATCGCATTAACATCATCGATACCCCAGGACACGTTGACTTCACAATTGAAGTAGAGCGTTCTTTGCGTGTGCTTGATGGTGCTGTGGTTGTATTCTGTGGCTCATCAGGTGTTGAACCACAATCAGAAACTGTATGGCGTCAAGCAAATAAATATCACGTACCGCGTATCGTTTTTGTTAACAAAATGGATAGAGCGGGTGCTAATTTTGAGCGTGTATTAGGTCAGATTAAAACACGTTTAAAAGCAACCGTTGTTCCTATGCAGCTTAATATCGGCGCTGAAGAAGAATTCAAAGGTGTAATTGACCTTGTACGCATGAAAGCAATCATGTGGAATGAAGAAGATAAAGGTTTGACTTACAGCTTAGAAGAAATTCCAGCTGAGCTTCGTGACCACGCTGAAGAGCTTCGTCAAGAAATGGTTGAAGCAGCGGCTGAAGCGAATGAAGAGTTGATGAACAAGTATCTTGAAGGTGAAGAGCTAACCGATGATGAGATTCATGCGGCATTACGTCAGCGTGTGATTAACAACGAAATCGTATTGGCATTCTGTGGTTCTGCGTTTAAGAACAAAGGGGTGCAAGCGGTTCTTGATGGTGTTGTGCGTTATTTGCCAGCGCCTGATGAAGTCCCAGCGATTCGTGGTGAATTAGAAGATGGCACAGAAGCATCACGTAAATCGTCTGATGACGAGCCTTTCTCAGCGTTAGCATTTAAATTGGCAGCAGATCCATTTATTGGTAACTTGACGTTTATCCGTGTTTACTCTGGTGTATTAAAATCAGGTGATGCAGTTTATAACCCAGTTAAAGAGAAAAAAGAGCGTATCGGTCGTATTGTGCAGATGCATGCTAACAAGCGTGAAGAGCTAAAAGAAGTTCGTGCGGGCGATATCGCTGCATGTATCGGCTTAAAGCAAGTCACAACAGGTGACACTTTATGTGATGAAAAGCAAATTATCACACTTGAGCGTATGGACTTCCCAGAGCCAGTTATCTCAGTTGCGGTTGAGCCAAAATCTAAAGCAGACCAAGAGAAGATGTCATTGGCATTGGGTCGTTTAGCGGCAGAAGATCCGTCATTCCGTGTACAAACGGATGAAGAATCAGGTCAAACGATCATCTCTGGTATGGGTGAGCTTCACTTAGAGATTATTGTTGATCGTATGAAGCGTGAGTTTAAAGTAGAGGCTAACGTTGGTAATCCACAAGTAGCTTATCGTGAGACGATCAAACAAACGGTTGATGCGGAAGGTAAATTCGTACGTCAATCAGGTGGTCGTGGTCAATACGGTCACGTATGGGTTAAGCTTGAGCCGCAAGAAATGGGCAAAGGCTTTGAGTTCGTTGATGAAGTTGTCGGTGGTGTTGTTCCTAGAGAATATATCAACGCGGTTGGTAAGGGTATTGAAGAGCAATTGCAAAATGGTGTAATCGCTGGCTACCCAATGATCGACGTTAAAGCGACACTTTATGATGGTTCTTATCATGATGTGGATTCATCTGAGATGGCGTTTAAAATCGCAGGTTCTATGGCGGTTAAGTCAGGTGCGCAAAAAGCATCTCCTGTGATCCTTGAGCCTTTGATGAAGGTTGAAGTAGTTACGCCTGAAGAGTACATGGGTGATGTTATTGGTGACTTAAACCGTCGTCGTGGCATGATCTCTGGTATGGATGAAAACCCAAGTGGTAAAGTAGTGAATGCATTGGTGCCATTGGCAGAAATGTTTGGTTATGCAACTAACGTACGTTCAATTTCTCAAGGACGTGCATCATTCTCTATGGAGTTTGAGAAGTATGCAGAAGTACCAAACAACATTGCAGAAGACATCATTAAAAAGCGTAACTCATAATTAGAAGGTTTGAATAAAATGGCAACAAATATTAGTAACCAACGCATTCGCATCCGCTTGAAAGCGTTTGACCATAAATTAATAGATCTTTCAACAAAAGAGATCGTTGAGACAGCGAAAAGAACTGGCGCACAAGTAAAAGGTCCTATCCCTTTACCAGTACGCAAAGAGCGTTTCACTGTATTGATTTCTCCACACGTTAACAAAGATGCGCGTGATCAATATGAGATCAGAACGCATAAGCGTTTGATCGACATCGTTGAGCCAACTGAAAAAACAGTTGATGCCTTAATGAAGCTTGATCTCGCTGCTGGTGTTGATGTGCAAATTAGCTTAAGCTAAGACCATTATCTAAGCCGCTTTAAAAGAGTGGCAATTCTTGAAAGCGACCTAGTGTCGCTTTTTTTATATCTGGGGCTGAGCAATTACATTGGTAATGTATAGCTGATATAGGCGCTTAAGCTCGCGCTTGCCATCACTTTAACATCGCTATTATGGAGCGAGTCACCAGAGCGTATTTTTGCGGTTGAGCCAAATAAGTAACTAAACTGTCCACCAATATTAATCCCATTTTGAAATTTATAACCAGCACCTGCAACAATGGTTGGTAGAAAGTCAGAGTTACTCCTGTCAACATTAGGTGCGAAATAGGCACCCATATTGGTGATATCTTGATGGACGTAAGTTGCACCACCTTTAACAAAAACATTAACGCCATTAGTGAATGTATATTTGCCGGCGACAAGAAGTGGAATATACCATTGATTGAGCATTGATTTGTCTGAACCGTCGGCTTTGAGTGACGCTAGATCATAGCCATAACCAAAGCCAGACTCCAAACCTACGCTAATATGTTGATTTAAAGCAAGGTCATAACCGATCATGACACTGCTTATTGGTCCGCCTTCTGTTTTGGTGGTATTGCTGGTAATGCCGCTTGAATCATAGCTGGCAGTCTAAGCAGCGCCTGCTGATGCACCAATAACAAGACCTGTTTGGGCGCTCTGAGCAAAAACGGATGTTGATAATAGGCATAATGCCGTGAGGCTTAATATTTTTTTCATAGATACTTTCCTTTGGTGAATTACTCAAGGTGAGTATAACCTTTAACAGTTGGTAAATGGAATAGAAAGATGCTTCAATAAACACTGCAAAATAAGGTGCGAGTAATATATAATTTTCAGCAATTTTAATGCACCAATTCACATAAAATGTATCAACTTAATTTTTGCGCAGGTCCTGCGAGTTTGCCAGAGTCTATTTATCAAGCGTTGAGCCAAATGGTTTTAAACTACCACGATACCGGTTTATCGCTGTTGTCCTTGTCGCATCGTGATCAGTTGTTTGCTGAGATCAATAATAAGATTAAGCGGCATTTGCGTACTTTGTTAGCGTTGCCTGAGAGTTATGAAATACTGCTCATGCCAGCAGGAGCTAGTGCGCAGTTTGCCGCTGTTCCAATGAACCTTAAGCAAAATGGCAGGGCGCTATATATCAATAGTGGTTACTGGGCAGCTGCAGCAATTAAAGAGGCAAAAAAATTTATTGAAGTCGATCCGATTGAGGGTGTAGATAATGTCATTGATCATATTGTAGATGGCTATGATTATATTCATTACACAGAAAATGAGACCATTGATGGCGTGATATGGCAAAAGATTCCTGAGACTAATCTGCCGTTGGTTTGTGATATGTCTTCAAGTTTTTTATCAAAGCCCATCGATGTCGCAAAATATGATGTGATTTATGCTGGAGCGCAGAAAAACATTGGTTTGCCGGGTGTGACGGTTGTTTTAATTAAAAAAGCATTGATTGAAAATATCAAGCAAAAGGCGATTCCGGCTGTGTTAAGCTATCAGGCAATGCAGCAGGCGGATTCTTTGTATAATACGCCAGATATGTTTGCTTGGGCAGCAATGGAGCTGGTACTTGCTGATTTAATCAAACAAGGCGGGTTAGATGTTGTTACTGAGAAGAATGCGCGTAAAGCTGCGCTACTTTATGAGACAATTGATCAATCAAAACTATTTAGCAATAATGTTTCGCTGCATAATCGCTCACCCATGAATATTGTATTTCAACTACCAAGCGATGATTTAACGGCTAAATTTCTAAGCTTTGCCGATAGCCAAGGTGTTTATGGCATTGCCGGGCATCGCAGTGTCGGTGGTGTGCGTGTCAGCTTATATAATGCAATTGAGCTTAAGGCTGTAGAGCAGCTTGTTTCAGTGATGTGTGAATTTGAAACGCTTAACGTGTAAATAGTGTAATACCATGGCGATCAATATGTGACTTAAGCTCAGGGTTGGTTAATTGTGTATAAATCGATAGATCAAACAAATAAGGCAGGAAAAGCGCATCAATAGCTTCTTCAAGTTGAAATAAATCCTTCACTGTTAGATCATCTCCAACAAGTGTCAGATCAATATCAGAACCAGTGTGATAGTTTCCCTTGGCGCGTGAGCCATACAAAATAGCTTTTGTAATCTTTGGCTGCTGACTTATCGCGTGGGTAATTGCAGCAAGCGTTTTATCCGTTAATCCGTAAGGCATGTTGCTACTCTTTTGCTGTTAGGTTTTTTAATGTTTCGGCAAGCTCAGTAAAGCAGCTGATATATTCATTTAAGATCAATGTAGCAATTTCTTCGACCGTGCTTTCATCATAAGTGTGAGAGGTTAAATTGCGACTTTTAATCATTTGCATCCAAATATCACCCTTGTCAATTAAGCCATTGGTAAATGCTTGCCTTGTTGCATCTTTTGATCCGAAAATATCTTCGGTACTGCCGCGATGTTTAAGAAAGTCTTTTAATGTTTTCCAAGCGAGTTCATGGGTATATTCAAAGGCTTGAATAAGACCTTGCTTTTCAAGTAATGACAAAGGTCTTTGATGTGCTAGCTTGACGGCACTTTGTAATTGCGAGAGTGCTTTTTGATAATTGTCAAAGCGTTGCAGCCAGCGAATATCTGTCATTATTATATTCCTAGTTAAGTTGAAAGTGCTTATAAGGGGTATTATAGATTGGTTTCTGAAACAATAGATAGTAGAATTGGGCAAAGACTCGCGTATCGCGCTTAGGATTTATTTTAGATGTCAAATAAAGTTGAAATTATTACCATTGATGGTCCAAGTGGCGTCGGCAAGGGGACGTTATCACGCCTATTAGCACAGAAGCTTGATTATGCATTGTTGGATAGTGGTGCGATTTACCGCTTGGCAGCACTTTATGTGCTTGATCATGGGATTGATATAAGTAATGAGCATTTGCTGTATGATGAACTGAGGCAATTAAATATTCACTTTGCCGTTGAGGGCAATCAAACAAAAGCTTTTTTAGATGGCGTGGATGTCACTATGCGTATTCGTCAAGAACAAACGGGGATGATGGCATCAAAGATTGCCAAGATCTCAATAGTGCGCGATGCATTACTGGCTTGTCAGCAGGCTTTTGCTCAAGGTGTTAGAGGTCTAGTTGCCGATGGACGCGATATGGGGACGGTGGTTTTTCCCAACGCAAGACACAAATTCTTCTTAGAAGCTGATAGTAAAATTCGCGCCCAAAGGCGCTATGATGAGCTTATCGCTAAAGGTCAAAAAGCCGACTTTACAGAGATATTAACGCAACTTGAAGCACGTGATCATCAGGATCGCAATCGTGAAGTGGCGCCATTGAGACCTGCTGAAGATGCATTGATTATTGATACGAGCTCGTTGAATATTGATGGAGTTTTTGCTAAGGTTTATGCGGCAGTTAAGGTTAAAAATCATAACGAACAGATGACAGCTGCTATTGATGCCTATTATCAGTTGTTGATAAAAGCGATTGATCAGTTGGGGTATGCGCCTGAGTTTTTAAATGCCCCACAAAAAATAGATCAGGCTAATACACGCTTATTATGTCAAACACGTAGTTTATTCTTTCTATTGACCTATGGTGAGTTAACAAATACGCAAGCTGCTAACGCGTATGCCTATAAACTATATCAAGTGATGAAATCGCAATATTTCAATGAGCACAGCAAAGTTTGGATTAAAACGCAAAGCTCAAAAAATGACAATGATCTGTATGAGTATGCTTTTGTCTTGTTTTCCTTGTCAGTGCTATATAGCACGTTTAAAGAGCAAGTGATTAGCGAGGGCATCGAGCATGTTAATAAGCTAATCACGCAAAAGTTTATTGCAGACGATTTCAAAGCGCTCAAAGATCAACGTGGTGTCATTGGACAAAATTCATTAATGCATCTCTTTGAAGCGTATTTAGGCGCATACCGCCACACTCAAAATCCAAGTTTTAAAACCCTCGCTGAAGCGTTATATCAGAAGATTATTGCACTATTTTTTGACCATGAAAGAAGCTTGATGCGCGAATATTCTAGAGAAGATAAAAGCGCACTATTTGAGCCAGGGCATAGCTTTGAGTGGAGTAGTTTGATTGTTGAGGCACAAGCGTTGGGCGTTGATGTTGATATAATGAGTGATCATGTTGGCTTATATCAAGCGGCGACTAAAGTTGGCATAAATGATTGTGGGTTTATTAGGCCCAATTTAAATGATGCGTCTAAAGATACACAATATCGCATTTGGCCAATGTTGGAGTATATGCGTTATTTGGCAATGACAGCAAATTATGAGCGCTTAGATAATGCCTTGAATATTTTTTCAACGGTATTTCTTAAGCATAATTTACCGATTGAATATGTTGATAGTGAAGGTGCTGTAGGCTTTGATGATGTTAAATCAACAACAGGCTATCATTTGATTAACTGTTGGCAATATATGTTGCGATAAAAAGAGGGTGGATGGATGACAAATAATTATTTTCTCTACTTACATGGCTTTCAAGGCTCACCTAACTCGCCCAAAGCACAAAAGCTTAAAGCTTGGCTAAATGATCAATTTCCAGAAGCATCGATCGATGCACCTGAGTTACCGATGCAAACAAAAGCTGCACTTGATCTCACTCATAAGCTGCTCGATGACGCAAAGGCTGATAATAAAGTAATTATTGGTAGTTCATTGGGTGGTTATATGGCGCACTTATTGAAGCAAACGCGTGATGATGTTATTAAGGTGATTTTGATTAACCCAGCGGCACGCTTAGATTTAATCGCGCAAATGCCTGCGTATAACCATATGCATGATGAAGCGATGGCATTATTTAATGCAATGCCAAAGCAATTATCCTCATTGTCAGATTATCTACTGTTGTTACAAGAAGATGATCAAACGACCCCAATAAATTTGGCGCTAGAAGCCTTTAACGGTGCGCAGATCGATCTTAAATCTGGTCAAGGGCATGCCTATAGTGATATAGAGGTAAGCTTTGATGCAATCCGTCAGTTTCTTACAGTTCATTCAACGGTGTGTGATTCATAAAATGCGGGATCCTATTTATATCAATGATTTTGCCGTGTTAAATGCGCTTGGTAATAATAAACAAGAAGTCGCTAAAGCACTGTTGACGAATGTTTCGCCATTGGTGCCATATGATAAGCTTTTTAGTCGGCGGCAAACTTATGTTGGCAAGGTAAATTGTCAATTAAACGCATTGCCTAGTCAGTATCAGGCAATTGATTGCCATAATAACCGGATGTTGTTTAAGGCATTTCAAGAAATTAAGCCTGTGTATGATGCGTTAGCAAAGAAAACGGATCGACATAGGATAGGCGTTATTTTAGGCACAAGTACCTCGGGCATTTTAGAGGGTGAGAAGTCATTTACGCATTATATGCAAACAGGAGAAATGCTTGCTAATTTTCATTATCACCAGCAAGAATTTGGCACAATGGCAGAGCTTATTGCTGAGCTTGCTGAGGCTAAAGGCCCTTGTTATGTAATCTCAACAGCATGCTCTTCAAGTGGCAAGGCCTTTCTCTCGGCAAAGCGTTTAATCAATTCAGGATTATGTGATATCTGTATTGTTGGCGGGGCAGATAGTTTATCTGAATTGCCGCTTAATGGTTTTGATGCTTTAGACTCCGTGGCAAAAGGCATTTGCCAACCCTTTGGGCAAGATCGTGATGGCATTAATATTGGCGAAGGTGCCGCGTTATTTGTGTTAAGCAAAACCCCAGCTGATTTAGTACTTTTAGGCGGAGGGGAAGCTTCCGATGCTTACCATATTACTTCTCCCGATCCTGAAGGATTAGGGGCAAAACAAGCAATGTTAAACGCACTAAAAAATGCCAATCTTAATCCAGATGATATTGCCTATGTCAATGCGCATGGTACGGCAACGCCAAAAAATGATCAGATGGAGAGTAAGGCCATTTTTGAAGTGTTTGGTAAAAATGTCTTATGTAGTTCAACAAAACCTTTAACTGGGCATACATTAGGTGCGGCAAGTGCGACTGAGTTAGCACTTTGTGCACTATTATTATCTAAAGAGTACAACCCAAATCATAGATTGCCTGCACAAATCAGCACGGCTAAGTTGGATCGTGAGTTAGCAGAGATTAAATTAACCAACGAAGAGAGTGTTTGGCAAAAGCCTTGTTTTTTAAGTAACTCATTTGCATTTGGTGGTAATAATGTCAGCTTGATTATTGCTAGAGCTAATAAAGGAAGCTAAGTTTATTATGTATGACTTAAATGAAATTATTCCACAATCACCACCGATGCAGTTGATTGATTCCTTGCAGGAGGTTGATCAAGAAAAGGCGGTTTGTCTTGCCAGAATTACGCCCGAGCATATTTTTTATGATGCTGAGATTAAAGGTGTATATGCTTGGGTGGGCATTGAGATGATGGCGCAAGCTTCGGCTGTGTTAGCTTATTTCCAGGGCGATGAAAGTGATCACGCACCAAGGCGTGGGTTTATGATTAGCGTGCGTAATTTTAAAGCGACGCGTGCAAGCTTTGATGAAGGCGATGTATTAACGGTTGTGGTGCATAAAGAGTTTATAAGTGATCCACTGGGGGTGTTTATGTGTGAGATTCATCATCAGGATCAATGTGTTGCACAAGCAAAATTTAGCGCCTATCAGCCAAGTGATAAAGAGTTTACAGAAATTATTCAGGGGAAAGTATTTTGAGTAAAAGAGCATTAGTGACAGGGGCAAGCAAAGGGATTGGGCAAGGGGCTGCAATCATGCTGGCGCAATCTGGCTTTGAGGTTGTAGTTCATTATCACAGCGATGTTGAAGGTGCTCATCAAACCAAGCATGTGATTGAGGCAAATGGTGGCAAGGCATCACTGATTCAATTTGACCTACAAGATAGAGCGGCGTGTCATGAAAAATTAAACACTGAAATTGCGCAAAATGGCGCATTTTATACAGTTGTGAATAATGCAGGAATTTGTCAGGATGCGCCATTTCCAGCAATGGAAGATGCCATGTGGGATCGCGTGATTCAAACCAATTTGGATGGCTTTTATAATGTGCTTAAGCCTTGTGTGATGCCGATGATTCAGCTAAGAAAAGGTGGGCGCATTGTCACATTAGCCTCTGTTTCAGGAGTTGCAGGCAATAAAGGGCAAGTCAATTACAGTGCGGCAAAATCAGGTATTATTGGCGCGACAAAAGCCTTGGCGCTTGAGCTTGCTAAACGTAAAATTACCGTTAATTGCGTAGCCCCTGGCTTAATTGAAACAGATATGATTAAAGATTTAGAGTATAAAGACGAGATTGAAAAGCATATTCCAATGCGTCGGGCAGGTAAGGTTGAAGAAGTTGCGTCAGTGATTAATTTTTTATGTTCTGATGCAGCAAGTTATATCACGCGTCAAGTAATATCAGTTAATGGTGGCTTGATATGAATAAGCGCGTTGTCATTACTGGAATGGCTGGTATTACTGCATTAGGCAATGACTGGCATACGATTAAATCGGCATTGCTTCAAGGCAAAACGGCTACAAAAAAAATTAACGCATGGCAAGAAATCAAAGGCTTACATACCAACTTAGGCGCACCGATTACTGATTTTGAGATGCCGGCACACTATACCCGCAAACAAACCCGCTCAATGGGGCGTGTTGCTCAGCTAGCAACTGTTGCCAGTGAGAATGCCTTGAAAGATGCGGCAATTTTTGATCATAAAGCGCTACTTGAAAGTGGCAATGTTGGCATCGCTTTTGGCTCGTGCTCAGGTAGCACACAAGCTTTGTGTGATCTGATTAAAATTGAGACTGAAAAAACCGTTCAAAATGTCAGTGCGACGACTTATGTAAAATCAATGAGTCATACTTGTGCGGTTAATATTGCGCTTATTTTTGGTTTAACGGGGCGCGTGATCCCGACATCAAGTGCATGCACTTCAAGCTCACAAGCAATAGGTTATGCCTATGAAGCGATTAAGCATGGTTATCAAAAAATCATGTTGGCAGGGGGTGCTGAGGAATTATGCCCAAGTCAAGTGACGATTTTTGATACTTTGTTTGCTACAAGTCAGCAAAATGATAAACCGCAGATGACACCAAGACCTTTCGATCAAGCACGTGACGGCTTAGTGATTGGTGAAGGCGCATGTACGTTAATCTTAGAGGAGTATGAGCACGCCAAGGCGAGAGGTGCCAATATTTATGCCGAGATTATCGGCTTTGGCACAAACTGTGACGCAAGACATATCACACAACCCACGGCACAAAAAATGGTAGAGGCTTTGAAGCTTGCGATGGCAGATGCTAAGGTTAATGCCGATGATATCGGTTATATTTGCGCTCATGGTACGGCAACTGATCGCGGTGATATCGCTGAAAGTGAGGCGACTTTTACCTTGTTTGGCGCTAAAACGCCTATCAGTTCACTAAAGGGTAATTTTGGTCATACATTAGGTGCTTGTGGCGCACTTGAGTCATGGTTATCGATTATGATGATGAAAGAAGGTGAATTTATGCCAACGGCAAATTTGCAAAAGGTCGATGAGTCTTGCGCCGATCTTAACTACATTATTGGGAATCCAAAAAAACTTAAAACAAAAATCGTTATGAGTAATAATTTTGCTTTTGGTGGTATTAATACCTCGTTGATTTTTAAGGATTATTACAATGAGTAAACCATTGCTGTTTAAAAAAATGTGTGCGTTAGGCAATGACTTTGTTGTTATTGATGAACGCAAAAAACCACGTAATTGGCAAGCGCGTCAAGTGCAGCAAATCTGTCATCGGCGTTTTGGTGTCGGCGCCGATCAGCTATTGTTGATTAGGAAATCTGGCAAAGCTGATGCCAGTATGCATATCTATAATCAAGATGGTTCTAAAGCCAAGCAATGTGGTAATGGCTTGCGTGCAGTGGCAAGTTTACTGCTCACGGAAAAAGCAAGCTCAGAAGTCAATATTGAGGTCGGAGGTTTTGTTCACCGTTGTCGCTTGGTTGCGCATGATTGGATTGAGGTGGCTTTTCCTTTACCTGTAGTTAATGAGAGTCAAAAAAGACTGATGGGTGACTCGGGCTTTGATCACGCACTAGAGGTTGATGTGGGTAATCCACACTTGGTATTGTTTCGCTCGCAGCATACTGAGTTAAAAGATTTTGATGATCTGGGTAGAGCACTGCAAACGCAATACGCTGGCGGTATTAATGTACACGCATTAAAGCAGTTATCCAAAGATCGTATTTATTTAGATCATTGGGAGCGCGGCACGGGAATCACACCTTCTTGTGGCAGTGGCAGTATTGCCAGTGTGTATGCTGGTGTTTCATTGGGGCTTTTAAAGCCTAACGTAGTAGTGGAAAATGCCATCAGTAACTTAACTGTTGAATGCACGCCGGAAGAAGTACGATTAAGTGGCGTGGTGAGATTGATTTTTAATGGTCAAATAGAAGTAGCATAATGATAAATATAAGAGAAATTCCTTTTAGAACAACGATCTCAGGCTTAACACATAGCATTAGTGTGATTGAATATAAGCACCCAAAAGCCAAAGCGAATATCTATATGCAGGCGGCATTGCATGCCGCTGAGAGCAATGGCATTGCATTGATTTATTTATTGCGTGAGTACCTAGAAACGCATGATTTCCCATACAATGTGACATTGGTGCCGTTCGCCAATCCTTTTGCCATGGATATTAAAATTGGTGAGTATACCTATGGACGTTTTGATGCTAAAACTGGTGAGAACTGGAATCGCGGATTTAAAAATTTGCTTACGGCACATGCCGATTTAGAGAAGATTGATCTTGATGCGCTTGTTAAAAAGTATCGAAACCAAGGCTTTGATACGCTATGTCATGAGTTTTCAGAGCTTCTGAGAGCGCGCTTAGCGGTGAGTTTGCAAAATGATACAGCGCCTCATGAGAAGCTTGCCAACGTTCTGCATGATTTGGCATTAGCTGCTGATTATAGTTTTGATTTACATTGTGACTCGATTTCAGCACCGTATATTTATGCGCCAAGTTATTTGCATTCAGAGCGTCTAAAACACTTTAATAGTAATGCATTTATTCTGACACCGAATGAGCCTAGTGGTTGCTTTAACCAAGCTATATTTTATCCGTGGTGGCAATTAACTGATTGTTGGAATCGCATTACAGGAGATAGTAAAACACCACCAAAACATGCGTTTACCTATGAAATGGGCAATAAGGAAAGTTTTGATCTTAAGAATGCTAAGCACTTATTGGAAGGTGTTCTTGAGTATATTAATAATCCAGCAAATGTGAAAAATACCAGTAGCAAATATGCTTGTTATGAGCAGGATTTCTCACGTGTTAGAGCCCCTATTGGTGGCATGGTTAATTATCAGGATAATTTATTGGGTTCACTACAAAAGCCGAATACACCATTGGCAACGATTTATGATAAAAATAGTATTATAGGGATTAGTAAGCCGCAGGTTTTAAGTGTACCGCATGAGGCTTTACTGCTAACACGCACTTCTTCGGCAACCGTGCATGAAGGCGATGAGGTATTAAAAGTAATGACGAATTGTTTTAATATTTAAGTGTTTGAAACTTATGCGAAATCAACTATACTTGCCGTTAAAATAACGGGTCGTATTTAGATTTTATCAGCAGGTGAATTTGAGGTATAAGCTATGGCGCATGCAAGAATTGAATTAAATACTAAGGATGATATCAAACAAACGATAGAGAAGGCTGCCGCACTTTCTGGTATGGCAGTATCGGCATTCATTATTAGTAATTGTTTGCCTAGAGCGCGAAAAATCGTTGAAAATGAAAAGAGAATCAGCTTGGATAGTAAGGCGGCACAAGCGTTCTTGTCATTATTGGATAACCCACCTAAACCAAATCAGAAATTAAAAGATTTGCTCAAATCATGATGGGGCTTAAGGTTAGTCCTCTGAGTAAAATATTTAATCGTAGTCTTTTTAATTGTGGCGTTCATGAGCTTGATATATTTATACAAAAATTCGCACTGCAAAATCAAAAGAAGATGTACAGCAAAACATATGTTGCACATGCTGTGGATAGTGATGAGATCATGGGTTACTATACAATCACTGCGGCAGAAATTATTCAAAAAGCACTGCCCAAGCATATCAATCACCCAAGGTATCCTGTTAGTGCCGCAAGAATATGCCGCTTAGCGGTGAATAATCAGCATAAGGGCGCGGGTATTGGTGCTTATTTGCTAAAAGACGCTCTGCTTAAAATTGTGGCAGCAGCGCAAATTATGGGCGTCTTTGCTGTTATCGTCGATGCCAAGAGTGATGAGGCAAAGGCGTTTTATAAAAATTATGGTTTTATTGAATTAACAGGACAGTCGTTGCAGTTGATATTGCCTGTGGCAACAATTGAAAAAGCAGTACAAGAAAATCTGTAAAATAACTGGCTGTGGGTATATAATCGAGCTTTCAAAATTATCATAATGAGTTTTAGATAATGACAGCTACGGCGAATCACACTGCTATTTTAGAAAATTACTTAACTGATTTATTTGTACAAGCCTTTGATGTTTTAGGTTTTGATAGTCGTTTTGCCAAAGTGCAATTATCAGCGCGTCCTGAGCTTGGGCAGTTTCAATGTAATGGTGCGATGCCTCTGGCTAAAATTCTTAAGAAAGCACCGATTCAAATTGCTAATGATATTGTGACACAAGTGCAAAGTGATAAGGTTTTCAGTGATGTAAATGCAGTGATGCCAGGATTTATTAATATCACCTTAAGTGATGATTTCTTGGCGGGCTGGTCAAACCGTATGCTTAAAGATTCACGTTTAGGTTGCCCTAAAACGACCAATCCATTAAAAGTGATGATGGATTTTGGTGGTCCTAATGTCGCGAAGCCATTGCATGTTGGACATATTCGCTCACCGTTAATTGGTGATTGCTTACAGCGCGTTTATCGCTTTTATGGTGACGAGGTGTTAAGTGATGTCCATTTAGGGGATTGGGGTACACAAATGGGGATGTTGATCGAAGAAATTCGCAAAATGCATCCTAATTTGCCGTATTTTGATGAACATTACACTGGAGAATATCCTAAAGAATCGCCGGTGACGGTCGATGCATTATCTGAGATTTATCCACGGGCTTCAGGGCGTTGCAAAGAAGATGCTAATGAGATGGAAAAAGCACGTTTGGCAACGGCTGAGCTGCAAAAAGGGCGTCGCGGTTATCGCGCGCTGTGGCAGCATTTTGTGGATGTATCGATTGCTGAGCTTAAAAAAGATTATGGCGATCTTGGAATCTATTTTGATCTATGGAAAGGTGAGAGTGATGTTCAACCAATCATTGATCAAATGGTTGCGGATTGTTTAAAGCAAAAAGTTGCTGAAAATAGTCAAGGTGCAATTATTATTCCTGTGGCTGAAAATGAAGATGACAAAACGCCACCATTGATTTTGGTGAAGTCTGATGGTGCGGTAATGTACGGCACAACCGATTTGGCAACGATTTTAGAGCGTGTCCAGGACTATCAGGCGCAAAAAATTATTTATGTGGTTGATAAGCGTCAAAGTCTGCACTTTAAACAAGTATTTGCAGCGGCTAAAAAATCAAGCATTGCGCCAGAGACTGAGCTTGTGCATATTGGCTTTGGTACGCTAAATGGTAAAGATGGCAAGCCATTTAAAACACGCTCAGGTGGAGTGATGCGTTTAAGTACCTTAATTGATGAGGCAAAATCACGTGCTAGTTTGCGTGAGCAAGAGGGCTTAACTGAAGCTGAAAAGGCAGATATTATTGAGAAAGTAGCATTGGCTACGGTTAAGTTTGCTGATTTGGCGAATGTTTATACATCAGATTATATTTTTGATCTAGACAAATTCTCGCAATATGAAGGCAAAACAGGTCCTTACTTATTGTATTCAGCCGTGCGCATTAAATCGATTTTGCGTAAGCTTGGTCGCAATTTGGAAAATGTCAGTACTGATGTTGGCAAGGCAAGCAATGATGCTGAGCGTAATCTGCAGTTGAAGTTAACTGAATTGCCGCAAGTTTTACAAAAAACCTATGATAAATGTGAGCCGCATCATTTGTGTGAATATGCTTATCAAGTTGCTGTGCAGTTTAATAAATTCTATGCTGAATCACCGATTGCCAATGAAGAGGATCATGCATTGAAAGAGGCAAGAATCGCTTTGTGTCAGTTGACTTTAAAACAGTTAGTTTTTGTTTTGGGACTACTTGGGATAGAAGTGCCTGAAAGAATGTAGACTATAAATCGTCTTAACGTTAGACTGTCTAGATCTTTGAAATCATCAATTACTTTTTATGTTAAAACAAAGCCTACAAGCTTATAGTCAAACCATTTTAGACCTGCCCGCTGAGAATTTTCTACGCAACTTGCAAATCATTGAGCAAGATGGCGTTGCTACTATTTCGCTGCGCCTTGGTTTTTTTCTTAATGCTAGTCAAATAGATCGTGTCATTGCGCAGTTAAGTGATTATTTATATGCTCAGAATGTCACGCAAGCTTTTGAGTTTAGTGTGCTATGTGATGTGACTACGCATAAAGTACAGCCTGGTTTAAAGCCGATTAAAGGTATCAAAAATATTATTGCAATTGCTTCAGGCAAAGGTGGCGTGGGTAAATCAACAACAACGGCAAATCTTGCGATCTCATTGCAAAAAATGGGTGCCAAGGTTGGTATTTTAGATGCGGATATTTATGGACCAAGTCAACCGCTCATTATGGGTAGCTTTGATAATCCTAAAACTAATGATAAAAAGAAAATTGAGCCACTATTGCGCCATGGCGTTAAGATGATCTCAGTCGGTAATTTAATCGACCAGGATTCAGCAATTATTTGGCGAGGACCTATGGTATCAGGTGCTTTAATGCAGCTGTTAAATGATACTAACTGGGGCGAGCTTGATTATTTGTTGATTGATTTGCCACCAGGCACAGGTGATATTCAATTAACGATGACAAAGAAGATTCCATTAACAGCGGCAGTCACAGTAACAACACCGCAAGATCTATCTTTAATTGACGCCAAGCGTGCGATTGCAATGTTTAATAAGCTTGATATTCATGTCGCAGGTATTGTTGAGAATATGAGTGTGCATATTTGCCAAAATTGTGGTACCGAGTCAGCAATCTTTGGTGCGCATGGCGCTGAGTCATTAGCGTCACAGTTTGATCTGCCATTTTTAGGTGCCTTGCCATTGGATATATCTATTAGAGAGGATGCCGATAAGGGGCAACCAACAGCGAACAAAGATAATAAAATTGCCAAAGTTTATGAGCGAATTGCGTTAAAGCTTGCGGCTAATATGGCGAGCTTGCCAAAAGCGATGATGATCAATATGCCGGGTGTTAAAGTTGAGTTTAGTGATAATAGTAAAAATAGTGAAAATAAGTAAGGAGTAAAAAGTGTCCATCAAATCAGATAAGTGGATTAAAAAAATGGCTATGGAGCAAGAGATGATTGCACCATTTGAAGCTGGACAAGTACGTCACAATGAGCAGGGTAAAATCGTATCATTTGGCACATCAAGCTATGGCTATGATGTTAGATGCGCTAATGAATTTAAGATCTTTACCAATATCAACTCAACGATTGTTGACCCAAAAGACTTTGACCATAACAATTTTATCGATTTTGTCGGTGATGTTTGTATTATCCCACCGAATTCCTTTGCGTTAGCACGCACGGTTGAATACTTTAAAATTCCGCGTGATACATTGGTTGTGTGTTTAGGTAAATCAACGTACGCGCGTTGCGGCATTATTGTCAATGTCACCCCTTTAGAGCCAGAATGGGAAGGGCATGTGACGCTTGAGTTTTCAAACACCACGCCATTGCCTGCTAAGATTTATGCCAACGAAGGGGTCGCGCAGATGCTATTTTATCAATCTGATGAAGTATGTGAGACATCTTATAAAGATCGTGGTGGTAAATACCAAGGTCAGACGGGTGTGACGCTACCGCGCACGTAAATAACCAAAGGATAGTTATCGACAGCGCCTATATTTTGCGCTAGAATGCGCGGTTGAAATTGCTAGGGCATTTTAATTGACCGAAATTTATTTTTGGCGTAGAATCTGCGCCTTGCATGAATGTGGCAGATTTGCAGTAAATTTTATAAATACAAATACAAACTGAGGATAATACGATGAAAAGAACGTTTCAACCAAGTAACTTAAAAAGAAAAAGAACTCACGGTTTCCGCGCACGCATGAAGACGCTAAGCGGTCAGAAAGTGATTCGCAACAGACGCGCTAAGGGCAGACATAAGCTTGCCGCTTAATAGCTTAGCCAAAGAATTTATCTTAGATGCCAAGGGTTTTTCACTTGGCTTTTCGCGTATCTGTCAAAAAGTTCATACCAAACACTTTTCTTATTTGATTGCTAAAGGTGAGGATCTACACTCAGGTGTCGGGGTTATCACAGGCAAAAAAAAAGTTAAAAGAGCTGTGCAGCGCAATTTGTGTCGCCGCTTAAATAAAGAGATGTTTCGCCAGCATAAGGCGTTGTTTGAAAAGACGATGTTGATCGTTGTTACAAATCACAATGCCGCACGCGCGACAAAGGAGGAATTGTGGCACTCTATCAACGAATTTCTCGCAAAATACGCTTAATTATTGCGTTTCCTTTTATTGTTCTCATTCGTTTCTACCAAATAGCGATTAGTCCATACCTTGGGTCTCGTTGTCGTTTCTATCCCACTTGTTCACAATATGCGCTAGAAGCAATTAAATTGCATGGTTTAGTGTTTGGGCTTTGGCTAATGACAAAAAGACTGCTAAAATGCCACCCAGCTTGCAAAGGCGGTTACGATCCAGTGCCAACGAAAGAAAAGGTTAAAAAAGGGTAAAAAGGTTAAGTATAATGAAGTCAAACTACGTGAGAATATTCTTGATCGCGCTTATTGTCGTGATTTTTATGTCGTTGATGGCGCGCTGGGAGGAGATGTATGCGCCTAAGCAGCCAGCGAAAGTTGATACGCCAGCACAAACAACAGCAGTGCAAAAAGATAACAAAGATGTTGATGCAAATAATGCAGCTGATCAAAGTGTAATGACGGATGTCACTAAGCAAAACTTTAATAAGACAGACCTGAAACCTATTACATTAAATACAGCGGTGTTTAGTGATTTGCAAATTAGCCCATTAAATGGTGCGATTATTAATGCTGCATTGAAAGATTATAACGTGAGTTTAACGGATAAAAACCCAATGCCGATGTTAAATAATACAGCAGGTAGCAAATACATTGCGCAAAGTGTTATTTACATTAATGGTCAGCCACAAAGTATTGTTTTTGGTCAAGAACATACAGCTAAAAAAGATGATCAAACGATAGTGACTTTGAAGGCAACTGTTCAAGGCTTAGATGTTACACGTCAGTATATTATTAACGATACCACCTATGAAATCACGCTTAAGCAAAGTGTTAAAAACACCACCAAAGCGCCATTAAGCGTTAGTTTTGACAATGAAATTACGCGTCAAGTGAAGCCTGAGAGTCATAGCTTTAGTATTTTAGATGCGCACTCTTATTCTTTCCAAGGTGTTGGTTTGTCCTCATCGCAACGCACTTTCCAAAAAGAATCATTTGCAGATTTGGCTAAATCCAATGAAAAAGTCGATGTTTCAACCAATAAAGGTTGGGCAGCAATGATTCAGCATTATTTTGTCAGTCTTTGGGTGCCAAATAATCCAGGTACAAGCTTTAGCGTTTATGCCAATAAACTTGCCGATAACACTTATCAATCAGGGGTTAAGACGCAACCTGTTGTATTAAATGCTGATCAAAGCGTTGAGAATACCAATATCCTTTATACAGGCCCTACAATTACCAAGAATCTTGAAGCGATTGTTAAAGACTTCGGTGCTAATAAGCCAGATGGTTTAGATAAGTTGGTTGATTATGGCATGTTGTCATTTATCTCGGTAATTATCTTTTGGTTGATGACGATTATTCATGGCGTTGTCGCCAACTGGGGATTATCAATTATATTGGTCACGGTTTTAATTAAATTGTTGTTTTACCCATTGTCTGCCAAAAGCTATAAGTCAATGGCAAAAATGCGTATGTTGCAACCGCGCATGAAGAAGCTGCAAGAGCTTTACAAGGGTGATCGCCAGAAGCTTGGACGCAAGATGATGGAGATGTACAAAGAAGAGAAAGTGAACCCTGCAAGTGGCTGTTTACCGATCTTGATTCAGATTCCTGTCTTTATCGCGCTTTACTGGGTGTTATTGGAAAGTGTGCAGCTGCGTCAAGCGCCATTTATCTTCTGGATTCATGACTTAGCATCTAAAGATCCGTATTTTATCCTGCCGATTTTGATGGGTATCTCGATGTTTGTGCAGCAGAAAATTAGCCCAACTTCAGCCGATCCAACACAAGCAAAAATCATGATGTTAATGCCGGTGATTTTTACGGTGTTCTTTGCATCATTCCCATCAGGCTTGGTATTGTACTGGTTGACAAACAACGTGATCAGTATTGTGCAACAGTGGTATATCACTAAGAAATATACAGCGATTTACAAAGCAAAACGCGCTTAATCAAAAAAACTTCTAGACATTTATCTCAAAATATATAAAATGCCCTTCGTCTGACGATAATAGCAAGTTGGCACCACCTGATTCCATTCCGAACTCAGAAGTGAAACAGCTTAGCGCTGATGATAGTGTGGCATTCGCCATGTGAAAGTAAGACATCGTCAGACATCTCAAAAATTCCCAATTTTTTATACAGCGCATTATTCCATTAGTATTTTCGTACAGATTGAGCCATCTGATTGATGTTTATTATTGTAAGCGGTGCGAATTGTATCGATTAATGTTTGCAGCTATTGATTGTTTTCTCATAAATAAATGGCGTTACGCACTTTAGAAAAGCTGTGGTTTTATAAACACCCCGTCAGCCTACGGCTGCCACCCCTCTTGCAAAGAGGGGAGTTAGGCAAAGCTTGATGATTCCCCTCTTTGCAAGAGGGGTGCCGAGCTTGCGAGGTGGGGTGTTGAAATAGCAAAAGTACGTAACTACAGTAAATAAAAAACAAAGATGAAGATACTATATCTTATAAATACGTTTTAGTAATGGTGATAAGATCAATACGATAATGCCAACAGCTAAAGCAACAAGTGCTAAATGGTAGAATACGTTGAAATAAGCAGCAGCTTGTTCGGTACCATTACCGCCAACATCGGTAAATGTTGCAATATAGCTGGCAAAGTAGTTACTAAAAGATGATTTAATGCCCCATACGCCAAATAATACCGCAACGACATCAACTGGTGAGACTTTGCTGATTGCAGCCAGTCCTGTTGGGCTGCAAGCCAACTCGCCCATAGTAATTAGCAGATAGCTACCAACAATCCATAGCAATGAAATAGGTGAGCCTTGCATTGCTTCATAAGCGCCAAGTGTTAAGACGCCCATTGCTGCACTTGTAAGTAAGATCCCGCTACCCATCTTGGCAAATACGGTTGGATTCCACTTTGACCAAAGTGCAGCAAAGAAAGGGGCAAGCACAATAATGAAAAATGGATTTAAAGACATCGTGCTTGCCGATGAAATTTCAAAACCAAATAAGTTAAGATCAACTAGGCGTTCGGTAAAAAGTAAGACACTCGTGGCTTTTTGCTCAAAAAGGGCAAAGAAGATCATAATGATAAACGACATTTTGACAACTGCTAAAATCGCCAGAATATATTCTTTACCACCTTTGATTGCTTTGTACAGTAAATATAAGCCAACGAAGCCTGCTACGATATACAGTAGCTTTGAAGTATCTGTTGGGTGAGCAATAAAATAAGTAAATACAATTACGGACAACAATGCGCCAACGATTGCTAAAATACGTGTTAATTTAGAAGCGCTAAATTGATCTTTGGGTAGCACACCTTTCTTTTGACCTAATAGAAAAACCACTAACCCTAGCGCCATCCCAACAGCGGCGGCGCCAAAGCCAACATGCCAACCAAAGTATTTTGCGAGCATTGGTACTAAGAGCACAGCAAAGAATGAGCCGAAGTTTACTGCCATATAAAACAAAGTGTAGCCTGCGTCGCGACGTTTATCACCTTTGTCATATAATCTGCCGATGCTTGCTGCCATTGATGATTTGAAAAAGCCTGTTCCAGCTACAACAAAGGCAAGACCAACGAAGAAACTTGCCTCAACCGTTAATAATAAGTGACCGATCACGATCAGTACACAGCCATATTTAACACTTGTTGTATGTCCAAGGTAAGCATCTGAGATATAGCCGCCAATCACAGGTGCCATATAAACAAAGGCGACATATGCCCCATAAGTTAAATAAGCGTCGGTATCACTCATGCCCCAGTATTCGCTTGTTAGATATAAAATCAGTAATGCGCGCATCCCGTAATAGCTAAAGCGCTCCCATACCTCAACGCCAAATAAGTACCATAAACCTTGTGGTTGATTTGCTGTTAGTGCTTTCAACTGTATCTCTCCTCTTTTAAATTCATTTCAGAGTGTAAGTAAATTTTACTGTAAAAGCATATTTTTTATTTTGTATAGCTATCCCATTTATGCTTTAGGTATTTAGTTTCTATATATGCTTGAGTGATTTTGCATGATGGTGTTGCAGTTAATAGCTAACTCTATTAGCAAAACAGCATCATGTAAAAGTGCCAAGTAGATGACGAAAATTGTACAGAAAGTATAGATGGGCTAGCTATATGCATTTGAATCTAATCAAAATGTTTTCCAAGTGATTAAGAAAATTTTAAACTTAAGTCTTGCAATTTAAAAAAGATTTGCTAATATGTCCCACAGTTGACGCGGGGTGGAGCAGCCTGGTAGCTCGTCGGGCTCATAACCCGAAGGTCGTTGGTTCGAATCCAGCCCCCGCTACCAACCTAAAAAGAATTTGAGAAATTGCGGGCCCTTATGGGCCTTTTTGTTTTGTAGATAAAAAGGACTCATAGTAGTCCTTTTTTTATATCCCAAGGAGTGTGTTGGAATGTTGGTTGATCAGTTAAAAGCGCTTATTGCGCCAGAAGTAGAGAGCCTTGGATTTATTTTATGGGGGATTGAAATGGATGCGTATTCTGCAGATACCGGCAGCATGACCTTGCGTATTTTTATCGATCATGAAGAAGGCATTTCAATTGATGACTGTCAAGAAGTCAGTCGTGCAGTTGGTGCAATTTTAGATGTTGAAGACCCAATCAGTGGCGCTTATTCGTTGGAAGTATCTTCTCCAGGGGTGAATCGTCGCGTGTTTAATGCGGTACAGGCAAAAGCCTTGGAGGGTTTTGAAGTTAAAGTGCAATTGCATCAAGCAACAGAGAATAATCGCCGCCGTTTCAAAGGGGTGATTATTTCAGTAGACAATGATGATGTGCTTGTTAAAACAGAAGAAGACGAAGAAATTCGCTTTGATTTTCACAATGTTGACAAAATGCGCGTTGTGCCAAAGTTTTAATCTTTAATAATGTGGATATAGGTGAAAGTTATGAGTAAAGAGTTACTACTGGTTATTGAAACCGTTGCTAATGAGAAGGAAGTCTCAAGAGATTTACTTTTTTCAGCCATGGAAGAAGCCTTGGCGATGGCAACTAAAAAGCGTTTTGAAGAAGATGCCGAAATTGTCGTTAAAATTGATCGCAAAACCGGTGATTATGAAACATATCGTCAATGGCAAATCGTTGATGAAGACCATGAGATTGAGAATTATGCAGCCGAGCTATACGTTGATGTCGCCCAAGAGAAAGGGCATAACGTCGTCGTTGGTGATGTGCTGATGGAGCCGGTTGAGTCAGTTGAGTTTGGACGCATTGCCGCGATGACTGCTAAGCAAATCATCATGCAGAAAGTGCGTGATGAAGAGCGTCGTTTAATGGTGGCAAAGTTTCGCGATAAAGTTGGCAAGATTGTTTATGGTGAAGTTAAGCGCACTACACGTGATTTTTTAATTATTGATTTAGGTGAAGACGCTGAGGGTGTGTTGCCTAGAAAAGAGCTATTACCTAAAGAGAATTATCGTTTAAATGATAAATTACGCGCTTGTATCTTACGCATCGATGATGATGGCAAGGGTCCGCAAATTATTTTGTCACGTGCTAACAAGAAAATGTTGCATGCTTTATTGATTCTTGAAGTGCCTGAAGTTGCTGAAGAGTTGATGGATATCGTTAGTATTGCGCGTGATCCAGGCTCGCGTGCTAAGGTGGCGGTGAAATCAAATGACAAGCGTATTGATCCTGTTGGCGCATGCGTTGGGATGCGTGGCTCACGTATTCAAGCGATCACTAATGAATTACAAGGTGAGCGTGTCGATATCGTATTGTGGGATGATAATCCAGCGCAATTTGTGATGAATTCATTGGCACCAGCTGAGGTGACGTCTATCGTGCAAGATGAAGATAAGCAAGCGATGCAGGTGGCTGTTAAAGAAGATCAGTTATCACAAGCGATTGGTAAAAGCGGGCAGAATGTGCGCTTGGCGACTGCTTTAACGGGTTGGCATATCAATGTTATCTCAAGCACTGTTGCTGAAAAAGCGCAGCAGGAAGAAGAAGAAAAAACCATGCAACTCTTTATGGAAGCATTGGATATCGATCAAGATATTGCAGAAGTTTTGATTGAGGAAGGCTTTACCAGTCTTGAAGAAGTCGCTTATGTGGCACGTGAAGAAATGCTTGAGATTGAAGGCTTTGATAATGAAATCTGTGAAGAGCTACAAGAGCGTGCCAAGACAGCACTTATTTCACAGGCATTAGCTGCCAATAAACCTGCTGATGACCTTTTAAATATGGAAGGAATGACCGCTGAGTGGGCAGATGCGCTAGCGCAAAAAGATGTGATTACAATGGAAGATTTAGCTGAATTGGCGGTTGATGATTTACGCGAAATTATTTCGATCTCTGAAGATGAGGCAGCAGCTTTGATTATGACTGCGCGCGCGCCTTGGTTTGAAGAGGATAACGAGAAGTAGGAGAAATGTGATGGCAGAGATGACAGTGGCGCAACTAGCCAAACTAATTAAAATTAATGAAAGTGTATTACTTGAGAAGTTTGAACAATCAGGTGTACATAAAAAAAGTATCAATGATTTAGTAACTGATGCCGAAAAAAACCAGCTTCTTAGTTTTATCCAAGGTGGTTCGACAGAGAAAAAATCATCAGTAACTTTGCAAAGAAAGACGACTAAGCAGTTGAAAGTCGCCGGAAATCGCAAGGTAAATATTGAAGTGCGTAAAAAGAAAACGCTTGTTGCGCCAGTACTTGATATTGCTGATGAGCAACTTGAAGATGAAGTATTTATTGGTAAACAGCATGAATCAGCGATTGAATTAGAGGCAACACAAGACGCTATTACAGCAAATGATGATGTGACAGAAGAAGTAGTGGTGTCTGAACAACCTCAAGCAGATCAAGCAGCAGAAGCAGTGACTGTTGATAATGTGTCTTCAGAAACAAAAGAAGTGAAAGAAGCGAAAGAATCGAAAGCGCAGGCGGGTAAATCTATTCCTAAGCCTAAAAAGCTAGAAAAACCAACAAAGATTGAGAAGCCAACGGTGGTTGATGAAGTTGTAGATGAAGCAACAAATAGTGGTTTTATGATTACTGAAAAACCGGCTGAAAAGCCAAAAAATAATGGTTTTAAAATCACTTCAAGACCTGTGGTTGTTGAAGATAAAGAAGTCGCTGATAACAACTCAGTTAATGAGGCAAAAGCTACGCATAAAAAAGTGCTTGATAAGACAAAGCGTAGAGCGGATGAAGATGAAGATAATGATTCACGCAAAGGTGCGAAAAAATCAAAATCAGCAGCAGCGAAGAAAGGTTCACGTGGCATGTATGATGATGAGGATGATTATGGTTCAGGGTTCTCACGTAAGTCATCTAAGCCAAAGAAATTGCAACTAAACAAAGTCAAAACGCAGCAATTTACTAAGCCAGTTGAAAAAGTGATGAAACAAGTAGTGCTTTTTGAAGGTATCACAGTTAATGAACTGGCACAAAAGATGGCAGTAAAAGCAGCTGAGCTTATCAAAGTGCTATTTAAAATGGGTGTAATGGCGACGATTAACCAACCATTGGATCAAGAAACTGCGATTTTGATCGTTGAAGAGTTGGGGCATGAATATACATTGCATCGTGATGACACATTAGAGGAAACGGTTGTCGTAGACTCATCAAATCAAGAAGCAATATCACGCGCACCTGTGGTGACGATTATGGGACACGTTGACCATGGTAAAACCTCCCTTTTAGATTATATTCGTAAAACACGTGTTGCGGTGGGTGAAGCCGGTGGGATTACACAGCATATTGGTGCTTATTCAGTAACAACACAAAAAGGTCAAATTACATTCTTGGATACTCCAGGGCATGAAGCATTTACTGCCATGCGTGCTCGTGGAGCGGGAAGTACGGATATTGTTATTCTTGTGGTAGCGGCCGATGATGGTGTGATGCCACAGACAAAAGAAGCGATTCAACACGCGCGCGCTGCTGGTGTACCGATTGTCGTTGCAGTGAATAAGATGGATAAGCCAGATGCTGATCCAGATCGCGTTAAAACGGAGCTTTCACAGCTTGATGTTATCTCTGAGGAATGGGGCGGAGATGTGATGTTTGCTCACGTTTCAGCGAAATCAGGACTTGGAATTGATACGCTGCTAGATGCCGTGTTATTGCAAGCTGAAGTATTAGAGCTTAAAGCGGTTGATAAAGGTTTAGCAAAAGGTGTCGTTATTGAATCACGTTTAGATAAAGGACGTGGTGCCGTTGCTTCTGTGTTGGTGCAAAGTGGCGAGTTAAATCAGGGTGATATCGTATTATGCGGTACGGAATACGGACGTATACGCATGATGATGAATGATCTTGGGCAAAAAATTGACACAGCAGGTCCGTCAACACCGGTTGAAATCTTAGGTCTTTCGGGTGTGCCAAATGCCGGTGATGAGATGGTTGCGGTTAAAGATGAAAAAACAGCGCGTGAAGTTGCTGAATATAGATCGCAAAAGAAAAAAGATGAGCGTTTAAAGCAACAGCAAGCCAGTAAATTATCAAGCCTATTTGATCGCATGGGTGAGTCGACGGGTGAGCGTCAAACTTTGAATGTCATTGTTAAAGCAGATGTTCAAGGCTCAGTTGAAGCAATTCGTGAATCATTAGTTAAGCTTAGCAATGATGAGATCAAGGTTGAGGTTATTGCATCAGGCATTGGTGGAATTACCATCTCTGATGTGTCACTTGCAGTGGCATCACAAGCGGTGCTTTTTGGCTTTAACGTGCGTGCGGATGCAACAGCGAGAAAACAAGCTGAGACTGATGGTATTGAGCTACGTTATTACAGCATCATTTATGATTTAATCGATGATGTGAAACAAGCGATGTCGGGGATGTTGTCGCCTGAGTTAAGAGAGCAAATCATCGGTGTTGCCGAAGTGCGTGATGTCTTTAGATCATCAAAATTTGGTTCAATTGCTGGTTGTATGGTTATTGATGGTGTGATTAAACGTCATAACCCGATTCGTGTATTGCGTGATCAGGTGGTGATTTATGAAGGATCTTTAGAGTCGTTAAAACGCTTCAAAGATGATGCCGTTGAAGTCAAGAAAGGCATAGAGTGCGGTATTGGCGTTAAGAACTATAATGATGTTAAAGTTGGTGACCAGATCGAAGTCTTTGAAACGGTTGAAATCAAAAGAGAGATATAATTATGGCAAGTAACTCGCGTGTTGAGCGTGTTGGCGATGAGATTCAAAAGATCATCGTTGCATTGCTAGCAACCAAAGTGCGTGACCCGCGCTTGCAATGGGTCTCCATTACTGGCGTTGAGGTCTCTAAAGATTTATCTTATGCTAAGGTGTTTTTCTCATCATTAAGCACGGAAACGCATCCATCGCAGGTAGTGAAAGCTTTGGATTCAGCCAAGGGCTTTTTCCGTACAGCGCTTGCCAAAGAGCTGCGTTTGCGTGTCGCACCTGCTTTGCGCTTTTTCTATGATGAATCATTAGCCTATGGTAATAAAATGAACTCGTTAATCGAGAAAGCTCGTCAGGAGGACGAGAAATTTATTCAGCAGGAAGAAAATCAAAATGAAAATAATGATCACAAGGATGGTGATCATGATGAGCCGCGCGAAAGGTTGCGTTGATCGCGTATCAGCATTTGTTCTTTAGACCTAAATAAGCTATAGTGCCAAGCAGAAATATCAAGACTACTTAAGTTCTAGAATTATGGTTCCTGTCATTGCTATCGTCGGTCGTCCGAATGTCGGTAAATCGACACTTTTTAATGCTTTAACACGCACGCGTGATGCGTTGGTTTACGATATGCCAGGGGTGACACGTGATCGCCAGTATGGCCAAGCGGAGTTTGAGGAGCAGCCTTTTATCGTCATTGATACCGGAGGTTTATCTGATAATGATGCTGGTGTCGATGGCTCAATGGCTGATCAATCAATCCTTGCCATCGAGGAGGCCGATCTTGTTTATTTCGTTGTTGATGCACAAGCTGGGTTAACAGCGGGAGATCTGTATATTGCTGAGCTTCTGCGTACACGTGGTAAGCCTTCGGTATTAGTGATTAATAAAACCGATGGCATGCAGGAAGAGGTTGCCGCAGCTGACTTTTATTCACTGGGTTTTGAAGCATTATTTCCCATTGCTGCAAGTCACCGCCGTGGTGTTGGTAATCTATTATCAAATACGTTATTGCCTTTGTGTGATAAAGAGCTGAATGACTCTGAGCATGCTGAAGGAGAAGCCAACAAGCGTGGAATTCGCTTTGCTTTGATAGGTCGTCCAAATGTTGGTAAATCAACACTAACTAATCGCATGTTGGGTGAAGATCGAGTGGTTGTTTATGATATGCCGGGGACTACGATTGATAGTGTTTATATTCCTTTTTCACGTAATGATGAAGATTACACCATTATTGACACTGCTGGTATTCGTCGTAAGGGCAAGGTCAGGGAGACTCTCGAGAAATTCTCGGTGGTTAAAACGCTTCAAGCGATCAAAGATGCCAATGTGGTGATTGTGTTAATCGATGCTAAAGAAGGATTAACCGATCAGGACATGCATTTGATGGGTTTTGCGTTAAACGCGGGACGAGCGATGGTTATTGCGGTCAATAAATGGGATGGCATGAGCGCGTCAGACAGAGAAAACCTCAAAGAGGAGATTAATCGGCGCTTAGTATTTTTAAAAGACTATGTTGATATTCATTTTATCTCAGCGTTACATGGTACTAATGTTGGGCATTTGTTTGCATCATTAAAAAATGCCTATAGAAGTGCCACCAAAAGAATACCAACACCAGAGCTGACACAAGTCTTAAAAATGGCGACACAAGATCATGTACCGCCGATGTCCGGTAAATCAAGGATCAAACTAAAGTATGCACATATGGGTGGGCACAATCCACCAGTGATCGTGATTCATGGTAATCAAGTAAACAGCCTGCCTGGATCGTATAAACGTTATCTAGAGAAGTTTTTCCGTGAGGCTTTTAATCTTGTGGGTACGCCGATTAGTTTTGAGTTTAAACAGTCTGAAAACCCTTATGAACCAACGAAGCAGAAAAAATTAACACCATTGCAACGTTATAGGGATAAGCAGACGCAGAAGGAGAAAATGCAGAAAAAACGTGCGTTAAAACACTCTAAAGATTAGTCATTTTATGCAGTTAAAAGTCAGTAAACGTCACCATCTTCAGGATGTTAATATTAAATTATCAGGCGCTAAGAATGCTTTGTTGCACTTGCTGTTTGCTAGTTTATTGACTGAAGAAGCAACGACGTTTAATAATGTGCCATCCAGTTTGCGTGATTATCATGCTGTGTGTGATATCTTGCAGGCAATTGGTGGTAAAGTTGATAGCCAAGATGGTATGGTGACTATTTCTGCACCGCAAAAAGTCAACAAAATAGAGCTTTCCAGTAATTACACGCGACGCACACGGACTTCACTGATGCTGCTTGGTGCTTTAGCTAAAAAGGTCAGTGTGTTAAAAATAGGCTATCCTGGCGGATGCTCTTTTAGCGAGCAAAGACCCTTTGATATTCACTTATTAGGTTTTGAAGCCTTGGGAGCTAAGGTCACACATGATGAATATCATATTGTGATTGAACATCAAGCGGATAAATCGGTTGAGCATACATTGCGTTATCCATCGGTGGGCGCAAGTATCAACTTGATGCTATACGCAGCAACAGGAACTGCTCAAGTGAAGCTTAATAACATTGCTTTAGAGCCGGAGGTGATTGAAGTTGCAAGTTTTCTCAATTATGCCGGTGCTAAGATCAAAATTGATCACAGTGCACGCATGATGCAGATTGATGGTGTCGAGAAGCTCTCTGGTGTGACTTTCCGTGTAATGTACGATCGTATCCAAACGATGACTTATGCGGCTTTAGCTTATTTGCATGGTTTAAATGTCTGCGTTGAAGGGGTTGATACCAAAGAATATATTGCAAAACCTCTGGATGTTTTAAAACAAATGGGGGCGAAATGGCAGTTTGATGCTGAGCATAGCCGTATTTGTTTTTATGGTAAGAAAAGCGTATTAATGCCGATGAACATTATAGCAATGCCTTATCCGGAATTCCCAACGGATTTACAGCCAATTTTTGCGGTGATGTGTGCTAAAGCTGATGGTGTATCTGAAATTGCTGATACCGTTTATCCTGAGCGCACCAAGTATGTTGATGAGCTTAAAAAGCTGAACTTTCCAATAGATTACCAAGACAATAAGATCAAAGTGCTCGGCAGTATTGTTGGGCCTTTGCATGCCACAAGTATGAAAAGCTATGATTTAAGAGCTGGGATGGCAGTCGTGATGGGCGCATCGTTATCCGATCAGGTGTGTACGATTACTTCAGCTGAGCAGATTTTTCGTGGCTATGAAAATCTACTTGAGAACCTCACCCACTTTATGCATATCAGCATTGATAAAGAAGAATGATTATGTTTTCGTTAAAGTCTTATAATACTTACCATATCGAGAGCTTTGCCAAGCATGTGTATTTTCCGCAATCGATAGATGAAATCATTGAAATATACAAGCGCCACACAAAGGTGATTATCTTGGGCAATGGCAGTAATATCATTTTGACTAAGAGCATGTATGACGATGTTGCATTTATTGTGATTAAGGAGCAGTTTAAAAAGATCACTCACGTGAGCGACGGTGTTTATGCTGAAGCTGGGGTGTTACTGAAAGAATTGTCACTATATGCCTATGATCATAGCTTAAGTGGTGTTGAGACATTTTTTGATGTGCCGGCAAGTATTGGTGGGGCGATGATTATGAATACTGGTGCTTATGGTGATGAAATTTATGATCATGTGCGCTATGTTGATGTTTTGGATAGTGAGAGCTTTAGACAACAGCGGATTGATAAAGCGAATATCGATTACGGCTATCGCTATTCGATGTTTAAAACAAGATCCGTGATTATTCTTGGGGCATGTTTTGATTTATCGCTAAAACCGCAGATAGAAATTAAAGATAAAATGGATAATATCCTGTCACAGCGTCAAGCAAAATTACCTTGTGAGCCAAGTGCGGGAAGCGTGTTTAAGCGTCCTAACTATCATATTACTGTCGGCGAGATGGTTGAGAAAATTGGGCTAAAAGGTTTCCAAATTGGTGGCGCGCAGATATCACCAAAGCACGGTGGTGTGATTATCAACACCGGTAATGCCACAGGACAACAGATACTTCAATTGGTCGAGCATATTAAACAGGAAGTATTAATGCATTATCAAGTGCAGCTGGAGTTAGAGCAGATCTTGGTTTAACGTGCTGTGCAGCAGATCATCGATAGAGATTATAAGCAGAAATTTTTAAGTCTCAATTTGCCTATCTATGAAATCGGTATTTCCTTTGATCAAGACATGCGTAGCATTAACGGGTTTGAGCTTAATAGATCAAAGGCATGATAATAATGCTTCAATAAAGCAAAATGGATAATTCTTGAAGTTTTTTATTGGATTTTTTAAAAAAAACGATGATGCTTTATGGCTGGGCTGCCAGGATTCGAACCTGGGTATGACGGGATCAAAACCCGTTGCCTTACCGCTTGGCGACAGCCCAATATTGATCGTGAAAACCGCTTAGCTAAGGGGTTGTCATCGTTCGACAGGTGCAAAGTTTAATGTTTTCACTATCCAACTGTCAACATCTTTTTCTAACTTTTTCTGATTTTGTAAAAGCTGATTGTAATCCGTGCTAAGGAGGTAAAAGCACGCACCTGATCCAGTTAATCTTAGCGCTTGTGCATTGGGTAGTTTTTGTAAATTTTGCCATACCTTTGGGTAAAGCTTTTGAATGACTTCAAGAAAGACATTGTCATGCACTAGTGGGTTAGTGATTTCTCGATGATTTAATAGCGCTCTGTTCTTCTTTAATAAGGGATGGCTAAATAATTCCTGAGTGCTGGCATGAAAGTCTGGCTTAATAATCAGTGCATATTGTTCGATATAAGCTTTAGGCGTTAGTATCTCACCAATTCCCTCTGCCCAAGATGCTTGTTGTAGTAAAAATATCGGCACATCGGCACCAAGATTTCGACCAATCTTATGTAACTGCTTATTAGAAAGATGACACTGCCATAATGTGTTAAGGGCAATTAGCGTGGTTGCTGCATTGCTACTGCCGCCACCTAGACCCGCCCCCATTGGAATATTTTTATCAATATGAATATCAATGCCAGTATGCGCTTTAGCAAAAGGCTTTAAAGCGAGTGCTGCTTTGTAGATTAGGTTATCTTCTTTTTGGCTAATGTTAATGTTACTAGACAGGCTGATTTGATGATCTTCTGTAAATGAAAAATGTAGAAAATCTTTAAGATCAACAAACTGAAACCAAGTTTGCAGATTATGATAGCCATCATCGCGTTTGCTTGTGATATGCAGAAAAAGGTTGATCTTGGCATAAGAGGGATAAGTTACGGGTTTAAAAGCCATGATTTAATCACTAGGGTAATTTTTAAATCGTCACCATAACGAAATATAATTTTTTCAGCAAGTGGATATTGCGTGTCATACAGCATATAGTCTTTATATTGGATTTGCCAACCTTGCTGTTTAAGATTTTGCACTAAACCAAAGTTGTTAAGCGTTTTGTTATAAGGCACTTGTGGTATATATAAGCCACGCGCCCAATAATATAAGCCTTTAATCGGTAGACTCCAGCCAAGTTGTGATTGCATAAGCTCTTCAAGGCTTTGTGATTTAATCACTTCACCATCACTACGCTTAAGTTTTACTTGATGATTGTCACCTGCGAAAGTCGTAGCACCTATACCTAATGGTCCATAAATCTGAATCCAGAAATCTTGTTTGTTCTGTTTCCAGATGAAATTAGCAGATTCGCCTTTGTGATTGATGATAATGCCAATCACCCCAGATGCTTGCCATTGGGTTAGTTTTTGTAGGTTTTTTTGATAACTCTGCCACTGTGTTTGTGGTGAGGTCGTTGGCATAAGCGGTGTTTTAGGTGTGCTTATTGTGGTGCAACCTGTTATTAATAAAAGAAAGAAGGTAATCAAAGAATATAAAGCGATGGTAGGGGTAATATGTTTTTTAAACATGGGCTTTAGACCCCAAGCTCTTTTTTATGTATTTGCATGACTTCAGCATAGTTTTGGGCATTGGCTTTAATATAAGCTTTTTCACTGTCTTTTAATGGGCGAGATTGAGAAACCGGTGAGCCAATATATAAAAATCCAGATTCAAGGCTTTTGCCTGGTGGCACCAGTGAGCCCGCGCCAATAATGACATCATCTTCGATAATCGCACCATCTAAAATAATAGCGCCCATGCCAATTAAAACGCGATTGCCGATATGGCAGCCATGGATAACCGCACTATGACCAATGGTGACCTCGTCACCTATGCGTGTATCGTAACCCGTGCCGGGGTTGTCAAGAAATTGTGTGGTATGCAAAATCGAGTTGTCTTGGATATTGGTTTTATAGCCAATAGTGATATTGAGAAGGTCACCGCGAATGCTGACGTGAGGCCACACAGAGCTCATCTTGCCAATAGAAACATCTCCGGTGACGGTTGCCATTGGGTCAATAAATGCATCTGTAGCAATACTTGGTGTTTTGCCATTGAATGAACGAACGGGCATGGTAATAGTCTTTTGTTTTTGCATGATAAAAGGCAATATATACCCAACACAAACCATTTTCCAGAGTTTCTTGCTTTGCAACTAGACACCAAATGGCTTGTAGCAGAAGTTAAAAACTAAGGTAGGATAAAAAAGGTTAAAAGAATACTAAATATTCACCGACAAGTGCTCACCGTACCCTGAGCGTAAGTCGAAGCGGTGCACTGAGCATCAGTCAAAGTGGGCAGCTTGGAAAATCATCCTTCATAGAGGCTTCGACTTACGCTCAGCCAACGCTTACACAATCAAGGTGGGCAGCAATATGGTTATAGTCAGGACTGTTATGAAAGTAAGTGTTATTGGTGTTGGTCACAATATTGACTAATTAGGTTTTGGAAACTAAAATATCCGTATAATTTACGGATGAGGCGATATTGTGAGTAAATCAGCACGAATAGAGTTTAAAGTGACAGATGATAGCAAGGCTATTTTTGAGAGAGCAGCTCAATTAATGGGTGTGTCGTTAACTGAATTTGGTGTGCGAGCCATGATGAGCTTTGCTAAGAAGGTTACGACCGAGCAAAACTTGATTAAGCTAAGTTTGTCACAACAAGAAAATTTTTTTGCGGCATTAGAAAATCCACCCAAAGCGAATGATGCATTGAAAAAAGCATATCAAACATATAAGAAAACTATGTCTTAGCAGGGTGATTAATGGCAGTAAAGATTGAGTTGTTAACAAAACAAAAAATGTCTGGCATTACATTTGATTGTGGTTATGTGGAATTAAACAACTACATACTTAAGCAAGCTAAACAAGATATGAAAAGACACGTTTGTGCAACGTATATCTTGCAAGATAATTCTTCTTTAATAGGATTCTATACGCTTTCATCAACCATTATTCATGTGGATCAGTTATCCAGTATAAATGATGAAATGGCGAAGAAGCTGCCAAAATATCCATACTTGCCGGCAACACTATTAGGTCGATTAGCAGTTCAAAATGAAGCAAAAGGCAAAGGGTATGGTGAGCTGCTTTTGATTGATGCTCTAACTCGTGCTTATGACAATAGCGCTGTTATAGGATCCATGGCAGTAATAGTTGATGCAAAAGATCAAACGGCAGAGTGTTTTTATAAACGCTATGGGTTTTTAGCATTGAGGGATAATCAACTTTTTATCACAATGGATACGATTAAAGGAATGCTTGGATAGTTTGTTCGTGTCAGAGTGTATTGAATGTAAATGATTTTTCTAGTTTACTTTGATTATCAATTATCGATAAGTTCTTAAGCAAAGAAACACTGTCAAATGCTTGGCAACTGGTATAAGCTGACACCATAGGAAATAGCTACAACATCTTATGCATTTAGATTTTAAACATTTTGTTTTTGACTTAGACAACACGCTTTATTCAGCAAGCTCGGCATTTTTTGATTTGCAATTACGCAACATGTCGGACTTTATTGTTGAGAAATTAAAAGTAACCCGCAAAGAAGCCGACTTTTTGCGTGAAGAATATTATCACAGCTTTGGCACGACAATGCATGGTTTAATGCATCACCATGCAATCGATCCCTATGAATTTTTGGCAGTGATTGATAATGTGCCATTGGAGCGTTTGCATTTGGATGATGAACTTTTAGGCATGTTGAATGATTTGAAATCAAAAGGTAAACACTTATCTATTTTCACGAATGGTTCGCTTTATCATGCGGATCGGGTGATGTCGAAATTATCCCTTAATCAATTGATTGAAGATGTTGTCACATTAGAGTGCACGGGACTCGTGCCTAAGCCAGACCCTAAAGCGTATCAATTTTGCTTTGAGCGTTTGAATATAGACCCTAAAAAAGCAGTATTTTTTGAGGATTCATCGCATAACTTAATCCCAGCTAAGCAGATGGGGATGGCAACAGTGCTTGTTAATGCTGATGACATGGCGCATGCGCGTTTTATTGCACACCCTGAGATTGATTATTTTGTGCAAGATGTACCGTCTTTCCTGAAAGGAGAGTTTTTAGAAAAACGTGTTTAGGGGTAGTTTACTACTCCTTTGTTAGCTTTGTATGGCTTTGTAACATATAGCCAACGCCATATATGCTTTTGATTAACTTACCTTTGTTATTTCTTTTGAAAATATTTCTAAGTTTATGTATTGTAATATCAACTATTCGATCGCTTTCAAAAGATCTGAATTGATTAATTCTTTCAAATATTTGACCTCTGGGGACTACTTGAAAGGGATTTTCAAGTAGTATTTCTAAGGTTTTGTGCTCTGTATAACTAATTTCTAATATTTCTGTCGATCCAACCTGCATCAATGTCATTGGGACATTTTTTAAAATAAAATCATCGAATCTATAAGAATATTTTTCCTTTTGGCTGTAAAGATCAATAGTGACAAAATTTGTTTGCTTAGCATATAGATTAAAGGATACTCCAACCAAAATATCTAATGGCACAGGGGCATCTAAAGAGCATAAAAGTCCACGATGATAATACTTATATAAATTTTGCTTTTGATAATTAGGTGGAAGCAATAAAATAACTTTTGAGAGACTATTCATTAACTCTAAACTACTTTTGCTTGAAGCGTTTAAAGTATGGTCGATTATGCAGACGTCAGCTTCGTCTATATATTCATCGTTGAAATTAATTGTTACCGATGGTTTCTTTCTCAAAAACAGAGTCTTTAACTGCTCTTTTAAAAGCAAATTTCTGGATTCTATAAAAATGCGCATAATATCGTCTCAACCAATTTTTAATATCGCTAAGTAGAGTCTATTCATACGCTTGTTAAAAATACGTAATAAAAGTTTAAACGTTTTGATAAAGTTGTTACATCCAACCAACTTCGTTATACGGTAATCTCATTCACCCGCAGTGCTCTGTCTTCAACCGCATAGAGACACTTTATTTATCTATCGATCACCACAACCTTTATACCTAATGGAGTCAGATTATCTTCAATAAATTTTTCATCCTCTTTGGACACATTTCCTACCAAAATCATCTTCTCCAAGCTCTTTACTTTATTTAAATCTCTTAAAAAATTAAAACTCAAGCTATTACCACCTATAGTAATGCTTTTTATATTCAACTTGTTTAACATTAAGGTGAAATCAAAATCATCATGATAATTTTTGGCAAAAGAAATATCTAGATGCTTTAAATTTGTTAATCTACCCACTGCTTTTTCCTCAAAATAACTGTAAAAATCATAACTTATCAGAGGAAGCCTTAGTTCTTCTACAGATCGATTACTCATAATGGAATCAAGAGCTTTTTTGTAAGTCTTACTACTATAACCCCTCCATTTGAGCGGAAATATTAATTTCTTTAGATTTTTGCATTTATTTTTAATTGCGATTCTAAAAAAATTGTGCTCGACTCTTTCCTTAGCATAGAAAAAATCTAGCTCTTCAACTGAATCAACATAAACAACATAACCTAAGTTAATGTTTTCTATTAAACTATCAAGCGATAATATATTGGTTTCATATACGTGGTCATTACCATCAAGGTAATGCGTATATCTAACTGTTATCACTCCATCAGGAGCAATAGATATACTTTTTAATGCATAACTTTCAGAAGCCACACAACAAGAATAATTTTTGATCTCTTCAGAGGTGGGCGCTAAAAAAGAGGAGATTAGGCCTTTGATATTATGACTAACAAAATAAGTTGGCTTTTTAGCGTTTCCCTTAACTGCATTGAAATCAGGATCACTTCCAGCAAAAGAATTGCTACGTATAAAAATAATAGTCAAAATCAAAATGATTTTAATTACTTTACTCATTTATATATTCCTATGGTATTTATTAAATATTGAACCCTATAAAAAAGCATTGCCTTATGTGTAAAACTTTAAACAGCTAGTTTTTGAAAACCTAAAGTTAATAAGTTAAAATAGACTGCGCTATAACCACGAAGGCTAGGATTACGTCTTAATATATCTGGGTGCACTTTATGAGTAACTATTCTTTTTATTTTTTTATAGTCTTCTTGGCTGAATTTCTCCAATGTTGCATTGTGGCTATTGTAATAAAATTTTATAAATGCACGGAGAAATGGGTAAAAATTATACCCTTCTCTATGATACCTCTCAAGGTCATTAGAAAAGTTTTGATTTATGAAATTTATAATATCTTCAGCACTTCTATTTGCAGACTCAAAACTTTGCCTTTCTTGTCGTGCTTGCTGCTCTTCCTCAGCTCTTTGCTGCTGCTCTGCGTGTGCTCTACGCTGCTCTTCCTCAGCTCTTTGCTGCTGCTCTGCGTGTGCTCTACGCTGCTCTTCCTCAGCTCTTTGCTGCTGCTCTGCGTGTGCTCTACGCTGCTCTTCCTCAGCTCTTTGCTGCTGCTCTGCGTGTGCTCTACGCTGCTCTTCCTCAGCTCTTTGCTGCTGCTCTGCGTGTGCTCTACGCTGCTCTTCCTCAGCTCTTTGCTGCTGCTCTGCGTGTGCTCTATGCTGTTCCTCCTCAGCTCTTTGTTGTTGTTCAAATGTCCTATTTTTTAAAATAGATGTATTAACAAACATTTCTCGATAACTTGCCACTCCTCTCTGCACAGCTAAAGGCATGTTGTTGCTGGACAAAAACTGATTCATATTAAAATTACCAACATCATTGAGCAAACTGTAAAATGCTAAAAAATCACTTTCATTCAATAAAATATTTATAGATTTAATGATAACTCCCGGATCAATCGAGACATTATTCAGAACCGAATTCGTCACACTACTTTCATGATTGAATATTTTATCTTTTATGCGTAATGAGTTTATTGCAGGCGACCATGTACCATCATGTGGGTTAATAGTGATACTCTGCGCAGCTGTACTATCGATATGTAAAGATGCACTCATATTCACGGCCATATGTCCTGTCAGCCCGTCAGAAAAAAGAGCATGGTGCTTTATAGTGCTATTAAACATATTATCATTAAAATTAGTACTGCCTAACTCGTTACCAATCTCCGATTCACTAGGTTTATACTGTATGATAAAATAAGCTTCACTATTATCTTCTGCTTCTAATTTCACTGCAATAGGGTTTAAAAATAATGTCTGTGCTGGATTGTAAGTTTGAATTAAAGGCACATTAAATGGAAAGTTAAATCTTGCCCCATAACTATCAGTCCAAGCATTGCTTGTGGGAATACTTATATTATAAGTACCGTAAAGTTTGCTAAGATTATCAGGAAAGTCACTACTCACGATCCCTCTGTATGTTAATGCAAAGTGATCTGAAATCTGACCAGCTCGAATATTCCTATGAACGAAAACATTAAAAGGCTCCTGCCCCTTTAATGCAATCTCTTGCTCAACTTCGTGCCCATTAACATCACTTGCAGTGACTATAAGCCTTGCTTCATGCTTATTTTGATTATTGATTTGTGGTAAATAGCGCACCGTAACATAGTAATAATTACCGTCACGCTTTGTATCCATAATTTGAAAACTACTTGCGTCCAAGTCTTCACCATCAGAAACCTCACGAATCACTGACTCTAACCGATAATGTCCCAAGTTACTATCTAGAGATTGCGATTGGAGCTGAAAACTAAACTCATACTCTCGGTGAAGAATAGTATTCACCATGAATCCAGAGGGGATGTTTATCGGAACTATTCTAGAAATCCGAGTAGAAGCATCTGATGATGAAGTTGAATTGTCAGATCTTGAGCTTGAAAGAGAGGAGGGAGGTAAATTAATAGATGGTGCTTGACCAGCACTAGAATCACCGCAAGCATTTAAAAATATGGTACTAGATATTATATAAATTGTTTTTCTGAGTTTTTTTGCACTTAGCATGTGGAGTGTCTCTTTGGTTATGATTGTCAGAAAAGAATTTTATTGAGTTAATTGTTTCAAATTATTCCTAATTATACTAAAGTCTCCCCATTGTCTAGACCACTTTGCAATAAAAATGGGATATTTTTCTACTGCAAATTCAAGTCATTAATTATAGGTTTTAAGCAAATGTCTTTGTCTGCTTTTAAACCTGATAAAAATGATTCTTTAAACGTATCTACCTCAGCATTTTTATAGCTAGTATTGAAATAAACCTCAGCTGGCTTTTTATACTCAAGACCTTGGTGATGCCTTTCATAATTGTAAAAATCAAAGTATCGCTTCAACGAGCGCTTGGCTTCTTGCATGTCAGCATAATCTTTTATGTAAACCTCTTCATATTTAACGCTACGCCATAAACGCTCTATAAAAATATTATCAAAAGCACGACCTCGACCATCCATACTAATCCTGACCTCATTCGCCAAAAGAAGCCCTGTAAATTCAGCACTTGTATACTGCGACCCTTGATCACTGTTAAAGATGTCAGGCGTGCCATAGCGCAATAATGCATCTTCTAATGTGCCAACACAAAAAGCGGCTTCCATCGAGTTGCTAAGTCCCCAACTAAGCACATAACGACTATACCAATCCATGATCACAGATAAGTAGATAAAGCCTTGATTTAGGCGAATGTAAGTTAAATCTGTACACCAAACCATATTTGCTTGATCGACCGTTAAATCTTTGAGTAAATAAGGATATTTCTTGTGTGCAGGATGCGATGCACTTAAGTTCTTTTGCGGATAAATGGCCATAATCCCCATCATTCTTAATAGCCTACGCACACGCTTTGGATTAACATGGTAGCCTAAATCTTCTAAGTATTTAGTCATGCGCAAAACCCCTTTAAAAGGATGCCTTGTGTACTCTTCATCAAGTAGACGCATCAACTCGACATTATCCGAATCTTCAGGCTTGCTTTGATAATACAAGCTTGAACGATTTAACTTTAAAAGCTGGCATTGTTGCCTCATGCTTAAGCGGCTTTCATTAGCATCGATCATTGCCTTACGCTCCATAACACTTAGCTCCAAACACTTTTTTTTAGAAAGTCATTTTCACAGGTCAATTGCCCTATTTGTTGATAGAGCTTATCCATTTGCTGTTGCGAGTCTAGCGAGGCTTTTTCTTGCTTACCATTAAAGCAGGTTTTTAATGATGCCAAAGCTTGCTGCTTCCAACGATTAATCTGCGTTGAGTGCACACTATATTTTGAGGATATCTCATTTATCGTTAAATCGCCTTTAATAGCATCCAGAGCAACTTTGGCTTTAAACTCCGCTGTATAGCTTTTATTCTTTTTAGCTGGCATTTGTCACCTCCTAATTTGACACACAGTTTAGCATTTTTTGAGACCTTTTTTGTGTCTCTAACTGTGGTCTAAAATATGGGGAGTATTATAGTGATACGAGATCTAGCAACCTGTCATTTTATCAAAGAAGGTAGCCCTGTCATCATTGAGGGACCTTGTGGCACTGGAAAAACACACATCGCTCAGGCGATTGGGCATTGCGCTGTGCAGAGTGGTTACGATGTCATATTAACCTCTCAGACCAAACTTGCACAGCAATTGCAATCTGCCAAGGCGCTAAATACTTATGAGCAAACGATGAAGCGCATTGCTAAGGTACCATTATTGATCATCGATGATTTTGGCTTAAAACCATTGCGATCACCAGAAGATGAATATCTGCATGAGTTAATAGCTGAACGTAGTGAGTTTAAATCAACTTTGATTACCAGTAATCTTTCAACACATGAGTGGCATCAGGCTTTCCCAAATAAGCTGCTTGGCGCTGCTACGATTGACCGTTTAGTGCATAACGCATACATGCTGACGATAGAGGGGAAAAGTTATCGTACGATTAAAAATTTGCAAAAAGGAGATGATATGACAACCTAATTTTCTTAAACTAAATCCGGTCTTTTGATGCGCCTTAAGTGGGATACTTGGCTGCGATTGAGATGGGTTAATTAGGGTGCTAAATGACATTTGCCCTAACTGGTCTGAATTTCATGACCTACTATATAATATTATGCAGTAAACATAATGCTTAAGTTATGTCTGATTATTATCAGACTAAACACAACCTATCATTATAACTCTTACATTTTTATTACATTCTAATATCACTAATAATACATTCTATTGATTATTCTCTTACTCGTCCAAACAAGAAGAAATTAGGAGAATAAAATGAAAAAGTTATCACTATTGGTTAGTTTAATTAGTGCCACTATAGCAAGTCAATCTTTTGCATTAGAGTCATGCGCTTGTATATCAAACGAAACTTCTCATGCTGTTAAATTAAAAATCTCTCAAGTAGATAACTTTGATTGGGATAATAAAAATGAAAGACCCGATACGCAGTTTGATGGTAAAGAGCTTGGACCATATGATGCAGTTTGTGCTACCCTAGACACTAAATCGAGAGCAGACGGTTCCCCTTACCGAGTAACATTAGAAAATATTGATACAAAAGAAGATATTGCTACAGCAAGAGTTAATCAACAGCAAGCACACATAACGGTAGATCATAAAATTTTTAATCAAGACCGCAATGAAAGTGACGGCGCTTCAAACCAGTACCATGGATATTGGTCAACAGGTTATAACACTAGTGAGTTAAGAGGGACAAGCACTTTGGTTTTTGCAGATAAGGATTTATCTGCTGATACTAATATTGAATTATCAAATTGGCAAAGCAAGCTAAGCGATGATACTTTGTTAAAAGAAGTCACATTACCAGGAGCTCATGATGCTGGTGTTAACAATGCCTCACCAGTAAGCCGACATGGAGCAGCCTTAGAGGATTCATATGTAACAGCCCAAGAGTATGATATTAGAGGGATGTTAAATTATGGGACACGATATTTTGACTTAAGACCTTATGATAATAATGGGGTTCTGCGCGCAGGACATTTTGGCGGCGCTGGGGGAGGGTATGGTGAAAAGATTGTAAATATATTTGATGGTGCAGTTACATTTCTAAATAGTCACCCAAGTGAGTTTGTTGTATTTGCCATTACTCATACTGAGTCTGATGCACCTAATGACGGTGAAGCTCATCGTAGTGAAACAGCCAAAAAGATTTTAGCACTCTTAGGAAGTCAAGATTATTCAAAATATATTTATAGATCAACTTCAAATGATCTTTTAAATACACCAATTGAGAAACTAAGAGGAAAAATGATACTTCTTTTTGATAAAAACAATGGTTATGAAGGAAGCTCTGAAAACGGTGTTTTTTCAAACTCAATTATTTCTGGTTCTTATGCAAACACTTACCATGTTGCTGATATGGAGAAAGATCAATTGTCAAAGCTTGAACATAGAAAATCAAACGCACTTTTTTATTTAAGTTGGGAGTTGACTGCTAGTGAAAAATCATTGCAATTTGCTATTAGACCATTAAGTAATATCGCAAATGGTTATTTGATGAAAAATGCTTTTGATTTTGGCGCATATGAGAAGGTTCCCAATATTGTGCAGTATGACTTTAATACTCCTAGTCTGAATAATGGTCTTATTAATCAAGTAAATAATATAACCACGATGTTTATTGATATTCCAGTAAGCAGTCTGACATTTCTTAATTCTATAACGCTTTCATCAGAGTATGGTCATGGGTATTCGTATAATACATCGGCAGTTTTTTATAAAAATGGTAAGGCATATAAACGTCTATATCTCAAATTTATGGGTATGATGAATGAAGATGATACCGCTGTGAAATTAACTGCTTATTCTCCTGATACGCAAGTAAAAACAATTTTAATTGAGAGAAAAAGATCAGAAGAAGGATATGAGATTATAATCAAGGATGGTAGCGAGAAGATTTTAGGAAGGGTTGAGACAAATAAAAATAATAATTTTTATAAGGTGGATCTTGATTATTTAGTGCAAGAAAGCGCTTACAAGATCGATAGCTTTGATAGAGTTGGGGATAGAGATCAGTAGATTGCGTAGGTTTGATTACATAGGAGCAATATCCCACGGAAGTCATTTAACTCAAGCAATATTAATAATGAAATCAAAATATTATTAGTAATTGTATACCAATTTAATATCAATCAATAGAGGATAACAACATGTTGAAAAAAACAATCACTATTTTAACTGGTACATTAATCTTAACCACAACTGTTACAAGTTTTGGTAATGTTAACTCAAACTTGCTACCAAAAGAAACTCATCAGGCCGTTAAAGCAAATATGATCGAAGGAATTAATAATCTTACTTCTTCACAATTACCTAAGAAGCAGGTGGTAGGTGATATAACTGACGATATATTTGGGCAATTTGCAAAAGCAGCAGCTGCTGCAACAGCACAAGCAATTTTTGGGTTTGATGCAACGGATCCAAAGCAGATATTATCTAATGTTTTCGGAATTGATGTTAGCGACCCTGTTACCGATAGCCTAGAAAGGATTGAACAGGAATTAGCAAAGATAGATGATAAAATTGACCATCTGGATCAGGCAACTAGAAGTTTAATCGATAAGATTGATTTGCGATATATGCAAGATGCGTGGGACGCAGTTTCAAATGGTGGAAGTGCTACTAACCGAGCATTAGCATTGGCACCAAGAGAAGGGGGGGGCAATGAGTTAGCCAATCAGATGGTTTACTCTGGCGTAGTAAATGCGTTAGCAAATAACGCAGATTTAGAAAAGCTTGGATTTAAAGCTTTCAAAGGAAATATTGCTGAGTTTATTAATAGCCTTTCCTCTGATGATGCAAATAAAGCAGCCGGAATTATTTTTGGAAATGATAAAGTGACTGGAATTATTACGCCAGATTCTTTGAAGAGCATAAGCCAATTTATCAGTGGAGTTACAAACAAACAATTCTCACAAACAGGTAATTTGGGCACTGATCTCGGATCACCGTTGACTGATTTCTTAGACTACTATTTAGGCGCTGTGTATAAAATATATGCCAATGATTATTACACAGAAACTAATAACAACATGAAAGATTTTAACAGCTATTTAAGTGCATCCAGGTATGAAATGTTAAACTTGCAATATCAAATTACGATGGGATTAATTATTGGCAATAGTATAGAAAGATCCATTCTTGATATGCAAAATAATCATAAGATTACAAGTGACGATACTAAAGCGAAAATAATAGATTTAGCAACTCTAGTCAAATCTCGACCTAATATCACAGATGTGCAAAGTCTTGATAAATTTTATTTAAAAGCGAGTGACTATGTGAATAAAGTATTTGATGATCCGTCACAGGACGACAAAGCAGGCTCTGGAAATGTGGGGCGTTTCTATGACAGGCTTAGTAATGATTATATTTTGACGAAATCTGGCTCTGATATTGCTAATGGCTCAACAAAAGCCGATCCAGGTAAAGATTTTAAGTCACTTCTGGAGACCTCATCTTCATATCAAAGTTATTGTAAAACAATTGGGGTATATGATGATGCTCTCTTTGCAGAATGTCTTGTGGCATCAGATGGTAAGAACCAAACCATTTGCTCCACAGACCCCGATAGTTGCAAAAAAGTGATATATGGTATTAATATCAATAATGCTTTATCTGACTCTGATGCTGAATACGCTCAAGAAAACTATTCAAATGTAACAAGAAAAATTTCATTCTATTTACCAGCTAATAAGCCAAACCACGATGCACATTTAACTGCTACAGATGGTGCCAGTGATAGAGGAGAAAATACCAACTTGCTAGAATATTCAAAATCTATAGCTTATGAAAGTTATAGTAGTCGTGACTATTTTGAAAAGTTGATTGACTATACGTTACCTTACAGTTTCTATAATGATCAAAACCCATCTGACATTGGTGATAATGTTGCTAATGGTACACCTATTGGGTTATTTATGGGCGGTGCAAATACTTTTGAAGGCGGGGCTGATGAAAATGATTGGATTTACTCACGTGATTATCATGATGGAAGTACAAATCTTCACGATGATGGATCATTCAAAGACGATGCAAAAGCCTATTACGTCAATTATCTTGAGACACCATCTGGAGAGCCTATTTATTATACACAATATTTTGATATATATGCTCATGCTTATGATACTTCTTATTCAGGGGGAGCTTCCTATCATCTTGAGACTGGAGTGGGATGCCTGTCAAATGATACTCGATGTAATAAAGGTGTAGAGGATAATGGTCCCTATATTGGTAGTCACTCAATGCCTCGTGCAAAAATAGATATCCCAGATATTAATGATAAAGCAACAGGGTTTGCTTTACTTGGTAGAACTATCGATTATCAAATGCAGGTAGATGATTCTTCTGATATGGATACAGGACGTTTTCATTGGAGCTTGTTAATACTTAATAGTCAGTATTTTACAAGTGATTTATCTAATGATCCAACAAACTCAGTGATTAATCGCATTGGAGGAGGCTTCCGTAATAAGTGTTACATGAATACCTCTGGAGAGCCAACATGCTATTATCAAACTTACGATAAGGATAAAAATACGTATGATTTAGTAACGACTAATTTAGATGCAGACTCTGTAGAGTTACTTGCTAGAGCTAAAAACTTTACAACTTCAGATCGCGCTTATTCGTTACTTGATGCGGTGGTAAGTAGCAAAAGTGCAGCGTTGAATCTGGCTGGAAATATTTGGCACAATTTAGGAGATTTCAACCCCCATTATGACTAATGATCTAAGCTGAAAATTTCACGAACGGTTCTTCATTGGACATTACAATAAATTTACATTTTATTGCAAAAAACTCAACAGTATATCCATTATATTTATCAAGCCAACCAAGTAAACATTTAAAAAGAATCACAGGATAATATTATGAAGAATATAAAGAGAACACTCCTTTGCAGTGCAATCAGCATAACACTTTCTGGAAGTGCTATAGCCAATAACTATGAAGAACCAACAACGAGTACAGGTTATTTTGAAAGCTTCATGGTTAATGGTGCAGAAACATGTTTTGAGTCAAAAAATATAAAATTAGTCCCACAATCATTGGGAGAGATCAGAAAATTCTATGCAGGTGGTGCTGTTGATACTAAAAATGCGCTAACGAGTTTATCCATGGATTTGAACCTTGGTTTTATTTATGGTCCGTTTTCAGGGAATAATAAGATTTCCTATATAACGACAAATTTAAGTAAAGAGAAGACAATTGACTTATTTTTTATGTCGTCTTATGCTCAAAAATTTCGTGTTGATTATGGTTCAAATCCTTTTACAAAAAGAGCAGCAGAACTAATTAAGCAGAGCAATAATCCAGATAATGCTTTAAATTTTATTTCTGCATGTGGCACGAATATACCAACACTTTTCTACGCTGGAGCATCAACGCTTTTTAAAGTAACAATGACATTTAACTCTAAGGAAGAAGCTCAAGAAATCAAAGATATACTGAAAGTAAAAATGAACTTGGATGGCGGTTGGGTTTCGTTAGAGGGTGAGATAGCTAACTTAGATAAAAAGTATCAGGCTAAAACACAATTTAAGATTGAAAGTACAGAAACAGGTTATTCAACTACTGCTGCAAAGGAGCGTGAAAAAGTAGCAAATAGCATGGGTAAGTGTATATCAGGTGGATCAGAAGAAGATTGTACTCAGTATATTCAGGCGATTTCAAATTATACATTTAACTTCAGCAATTATGTTGCTAATGATGTTGCAAAGAATGACCAAAAGAAGTTTAAGTATACTTTGACACTTATGGGAACACCTCTAGAAAGTTCTCCTATAGGTCAAATTATTGTTAACCCTAAAGGCATTGATGCCAAGCAAAACGTACAAGAAGCAATTAACACCTACTATAAGAGTCAGTCAATAATGAATATAAATGCAGCTATTGAAAGATATTTACGAGAAAGACTTGAGTTAGAAGATGCTATTGATGAAATATACAACAAAGTCAATCTGGATATTAGCCTAAAAGAGTCTTTAGAGAAAATCAAAGTTATGCTATCAAAGAGCTATGATTTCAATAATCATGAGAAGGGCGTTTTAAGCAATGCTTTAAATGATATAGTCAAAAACCCAAGAAATCATCAAAGAGAGTTTGATAGAATTTTAGAGTATTTTAAGGAACATCAAATTAGTGAGAATGACTTAGGAAAAGTAGCAGAGTATAAGCATATTGAACAATTTAAATTGGCGGGTGTTGATGATATAGATTTATCAAAAATATTCCAGATAGACTCTAGTTATCTTATGAAGCAATCTGCTGAAGGCTTACCTGCTTCAAACTCTAAAAACTTTGTTGTTATTAGCGACAAAGAGCAAGGCTATCCAAGGTATCGATATTTAGACTTAGCGCTTAATTCAGCACTTAAAGAAAGTCAAAAAGAGTTTGATGATGTTATAGGAAAAATATACAAAGAGCACAATAAGGGGTGTGTATATGGGTTTTTAGGTGGTCAATACACGGGACATAGAGCCGAGTACAGACTGGAGTCCAATCATATATTACCTGTGTATAGTAAACTATTAAATTTTATTGAATCACAGAATAATTTAATTCAAGTATTAGAACAGAATAAAGCATGAAAATAAATTAACAACCTTAACAAAAAAATAAGGATTAAGTAAATGAAGTTTTTATTAAATTGTTTAGCGCTAGCCTTAACTTTTGGTTCGGCATGGGCTAGTTATGATATGCGCTTAGAAAATGAATATTATGAAGATGCTACTGTAACATTAGATTGTGGTGATAAGGATGCGGGTACTCAATTACCAGAAAGTGCGTGTAAATTATTAACATCTCACATTGAGGCTAGAACTACACGAGATTTTATGCACTTAAATCAAGATCAAGGTATTAAGAGTGGTGTTGTATATCCAATCAAAGTAACACTTTCTTATCAAGGTGGCTTAAAAGTGGTTTATAGATTTAATATTACCGGAGTTTGGGGTAGTTCAGAGCTATCAGATTTAAGGGTTACAAAAGATAAAAGTGACATCAAAAAATTGTTACCTGAAACTGGTTCGCTTATTGAGGGGAATATGGAGAATAATATATCTTTCTCTCACGATGGAGCAAGTGATTTGTCAGTTTTTGCTAAGTCTAATGTGAACTTCAGTGTTCATAAAGTAAGTGGATTAACGCTTGGGGTAAAAGCCACGACAGATTTGCATTGTCCACTTGAGCCTACAAACTCTATGCTTGAAGCAGCATGGGAAAGGGCCACTGCCAAAACAGAAAATCAAGCGTTAATTGGTAAATAGTAGAAGATGAAGATTTCCAATTAGGTAGCTATCGGAAGTCACCTAATCCAGATTGATAATAGTTATATATCAAACTTATATGCACTTCAGCATCCTAAGAGGTTTTGCCTCAACTAAACATAGCAATACCTCGCGGGTTTTATTGACGTGAAAAATGAACAAAAAACAATAAGTGATTCAGGAGAACTATAAAATGTTAAACAAGAAATACCCTAAAAAAATTATGCTAACTGCTATGATGTCATTATTGTTAGCTGGAAATAGCATAAGTTACGCTGGTGATGGTGTACAGAAATTAAAGCCAGTTAATAGCGCTTTAAGTATGTCAAAAAATGCATTAAAGATTAATTCTTTTTTGGAATCAACAAAATTTATAGGTCTTAAGTATTGGGAGCAGAAATATGTGTTACAGGACATTCTCTCCGATATACCTTATGCCAGTGAAGGAGTTGAATACGCCTTGGATGTAATCAAGTCTCAACCATTTAAATCAGTTGATTTAACTTTGAAATTTATTAATGATTATGGGAGTGGAAAATATATAGATGCTGCGAAATCAGCCATAGCCTGTATGGCATATTTGACAGGGCAACTTACAGTTTCTCAAGTGATTAATTATCTTAAAATGTATAATGGAGGGGTAAAAGCTTTATCAAATTTACTAGGCTATAGTCAGGTAAATAAGGTAGTTTCACAAACATTAGATAAAAATTTCTTTTCATCAAAAAACCTAGATCATACCTTTGTTTACTGTTCCAATGGTCATGATGAAATTATAACAACTTTTTCAAAATTAGGATTCCAATTTGCTTATAATCAAGGGTATGTTTCAGGTAGATGGATGAAAGATCATCATGGTAAAGATATCTTTGCAACAACTGTATCACCTGATGAGTTGAGAACACAATGTGCATATTTATTGGAACTAAAACGTGAAGTAGGAAGTAGTCACGTTGAGAATAGAGAATATATGACAGATTTAGATGCAGACAATGATCGACAGAAATGGGCTCAACAAAACTCTGACAAAATCAAGGTACAAGCGGTGAGTAATTTTGGAAAAAAATATGACTTCGTTTTTTATCAATTTATGGATGATGCTCATCATGAGGCAAAATGTATTAATGGGGCTGGGGCTATGCTTAAAAAGGAGCAATTTAAGCAAGACATGTTAGATCGCACATACCAAATGGCTGGTTCAGGAGTGGCAAGTAGGTATGTACTAGGTCCGATTCAATTTAATCAGTCCGCATATGGGATGAGAGATTTCGATGATTACATACATGACAAATTACAATTCAGTGGTTTTGATAGGTTAAATGATGCTGAAGTCATTGGAGATCTTGATCTAGATGTTAATGATAGTTACTGGAATACTGGACTTATGTTAGCTAATAGTGCTTGGGGTGGAGTGTGTGATGTAACTTCCCGAACTTTTTATTGTCTAGACAAGTTAGGTGAGGCATTAATAAGCTATGAAGAAGCATATGATAATGAGCTAGCTCACAGTGAAATGTATGGGGTTTTATAACAAGCAATTTAGATGAACTTTAAAAATGTTATTACAAAATTATGTATTCTAGGTTGAGTTATAGTGTCTAGGAAAGTTAAAAAACTTTGAAACAATTTTATAGTATAACTATATCGCAGTTTACAACGCAGATTTTGAAAGGTTTCATTTAAAACTAACCTTTATTACTTTTTCATCCTTGAAAATAGAAGAGGGTGAGAAAAAATAGGGAGTTTACTTTTAAATCTTAGATTAAAAGCAATAAATAGAAGGATTAAATTATGTTAAAAATAAAAAAAATATGCATATTCGCATCTATTATCGGCGCTACTTTATTAGGTGCTGTTGAATATTCTGCGGCTGTAATTGTGTACCAAGATAAGAACAAAAACGATTGGACGGGACTTATCAGTCAAGCTGTCATGGCTGCTTCAGGTGCTTATAATAATCCAAAGTTGTCTGACAGACAAATAATGGAGGGCGAGACCTTCTCTGATTATAATAATCCAGAAGGGTTTGAAGAAGATGGAATTTTTGCTAGTAAGGTAATCCTTGATGTTGGCAATAAAGCTCGCGCAGAATTAAAAGAGCAATTCGATGAATTTTCAAAATTTACTTACACTGTAGATCAACAACAAAAACCTGCTGGTATTATTTATTATAAAAAGGGTCAAGATAATCAAAATGACCAAATTTTGGTTGCATTTCATGGGACTGAAAATGTTAGTGATATCATGACAGATCTAAAGGCATCGAAAATCAAGGCAACTCTACACGGAAGTGTCAATGGGAGCCGAGTGCATAGTGGGTTTTATCAAAGGTACTCTCAGGGTAGGAATGATTTTCTGGATCTGTTGAATCAATATATTCATCAAGCACAAACAAGAAATAAGGCAGTAGATATACTTGTTACAGGCCACAGTTTGGGTGGAGCGCTTGCATCTTTAGCTGCTATAGATTTAATAGGTGATATTAAGGGAAAGAATTTAGAGGCAACGGCTAAAGTCAAGTTAATTACTTTTAACTCTCCAAGAGTTTTTGATAATGATAGTGCAGAAAAGGTTAATGAAATTTTAGGTGATAATGCATTGAGATTGTGGAGAAAGGGCGATCCTGTATCAGCTGTTCCTATGGGGAGTTTAGGATATAAGCATGTTGGAAAGTCTCTAAAGATGAGTCAAATATATGAAGGAACTAATTTGGCAAGCAATCATTCACTAGATTTAATGAAGAATGATGCTCTGTCTGTAAAGAAATTCTTTCCAGTGCCCGAAGTTATACAAGAAGCATTTCCAATATATTTATATTGCTATGATGGTGAAAGGCTATTAAATGTTAATAACACACCTTATATGGTTACATTGAGTCGAATGCCAACATGGGAGTCAATGTTTGCAAATGCATATACTTTGTCAGCTGAAGATTACGATAAACTGACCGTTATGTGTGAAAACATTATGGGTAAAGGTAATATGGTTAATGTAAGAATAGCTGAACCTGGTCTAACACTAAAGGGAGCTATATTCACTAAAAAAGGATATCCAGTTAAAAAGAATAACTAAAAACTCTCTTAATTACCCAGCAGAGTGATAAGTGTATAGAAGATTTGATTGCTTTAAGATTAAGCACTTATTGAAAATAAGTCACATTGTTTGGCATGTGATAATTCTTGAATAAGATTGATTTCATTTTGCTCTGATTTTCTGTGTATTTTGAGACCTGCTGAGCAGTTAAAATTTTGTGAAATAATTTTATTGATATTATCACGCTCAACACTCCCGACTTTTCGCTAATTTAAAGGAAGGTACATTCTAATTTACTAGAGTAGAGGAGTGTGAAAAATGAACAATGAACAATGAAAAAAATAAATATTAAAAGGAAATGTTAAGATGTCTATAAGAAAAATAATTGCTGTTTCAGTGCTATGTTTAACAGGTTCTGTTGCTATGTCAGCACCCACTGAAGCTAATTTCTATTGTTATATAGGTGGAGAGCTGAAGTCCACAACGAAAATAAAATTGGAAAGTCCTCGATACTATTCGACTGGTTACCTTGGTACTAGCTTCTATATACTGAGTAATAAAGATAAGTTGATTGCTGATGAGCTTTTTTTATCGTGTACTCGTCTAGCTAATCTCGATAAATTACATGACAGTCACAAAGCTATATCGCATGATGAGCTTGAAAAAGGTCAAGGTGATCGAGCGGTAGAGCTTAGGATGGGTGAGAAAGATTATGTGACTTTCAAGGCGCAATATGGTCTACCTATTGGGCATATGAATGATGATGAAAGCTCGGCAATTAGGGATTATTATGATGCTGCTTTACCTGGAAGTGTTTCCAGTATGTTGTATTCGTATTTTATTGAAAATGCTACAAAAATTAACGCTAGGAAAAATGCTGGATTGGGAGATGCTGTTGTATATAAATGGAAAAATTATCTAAACGGTATTGCACTTTTTAACAGAAGTACTACAACATCAAAATGCCCAACCGATATTAGATCGCATTTGAATGTGTTGCAAAAGCAAGGAAACGGTCAAGCTGAATTTCCAGTTGGTAACCAAATAATAAAAATTCTGCCCAGTGATGTATTCTTTGATTCTTCTATTGAAGATCATGAAAATTATGGCAAGCTTGTCGAGGAAAAATATAAAGCATCCCTGAAAGAGGAAATAACCTATACTGTGTTGATGCCATTTTATACTTTTGGTCATGTTTCATTATCAGTACTTAATATTCATCATGGTAAGCTCACTTTTCAAGTTATTGATTCGTTGGTAAGTCAAGCCAAAGATAAGGAGATAGCAGTAAAAATGGAAGATATTATTAATGGCTTTAAGGATAAGTTTGGAGATGAACATGTAACAGGCTTGGAGATAAAGCATATGGGGATTCAATTACCTTTCCAAACAGACTGTACTCGTTATGTGATTGCATGGGCAGCAGCTATGGCAGCAGGTGTGGACTTAGATAAGCTTAATGGTACCGATTATGAGAAGATTATTAATGAGATGCTGACTAAGCAGGGTCAAAGTAAGAGCTTATATCTTATTTAAAAGCAAATTAAGGCTAATTTTCTGTGTGTAGTTGGGGCTAACACCTTGACTGACCCTATAAATGATAAAAAACAAATAAAAACAGATTGAGTTGATCATGAACATTAAAAATAATTTTATAAAATTGCTCTATAGTACTTTGACTTTTTGTTTTAGCTCAGCACTATATGCAAATACAGAGCTGTATCAACCTGATAAAAGCTATACAAAAGGCTGTCAAGTCATTCATAACGGTAAAATATATAAGGCAAAATGGTGGGCAAATTCAGGGGATATTCCAGATACAGTAGTTAATAATGCATGGGACACTCCATGGGAATTGGTTCAAGTAAATGATAAGCCAGTCAACTCAAATATGGTGATAGATAACAAAGAAAACCAGCTGTATCAAAAAATAAAGAAAGAAATTAAACCTTTGCATTTTGGATATTTAGATGCAACAGCTACTCTCAGCGCGAGCAAAATACAAATGGCTAAGGTGTATAGTGATGGATACAGTGCACTTATTATTGGTTTTGCAAAAATAGATGGTGTAAATATTAATTATTATCCAGGGGCAGAAGAGATATCTAAGATAAAGGCAAAAGAAGCAAAAGTAATAGGGATGCCGGTTTTCATAAGTGTGGGAGGTGCTGAAAATACATTTTCACCAGGGGTGCTAGATGAGTTTCAAATAAAGCAGTTAGCTCAGAACATCGTGAATTTTTTGCGCAATCAACAGTATGACGGCATAGATTTTGATTTAGAAATTAAGACCGATCCTTGGTTTTTGAGCAAACTGCTTGGTGAAATAAAGAGCTTGGACGATGATATAATACTAACTGCTGCGCCTCAATTTTTTGATAATGGTCTTGTGACTACAGGCGCAAATCATGATTATGATATTGCGATTAAAAATGGGTATTTTGATTATCTTTTGGTACAAGCTTACAATACGGAAAATAATGATTTTAATGGCGGAGTAAGGGGTGCTAAGTATATTTCATCTTTGTTTTATAAGATAGCTGCAGAAGTTCCTCAGAAAACAAAAATAGCTATAGGAGAGCCTGCTAATGCTGTTAGTGCTGGCGATGCAACAATTTTTCACCCCAAGCCAGAGATAACTCTTGCCGCTATAGATGTGAGCGGAGATATCAAAAAGGAAATTGAGTTAATCAAAGCCCATCCACAATACGGTGGTGTAATGATATGGTCTTTAAATACTGATTATGCAGCAAACTTATATGGAGATAATCTGGTCCATCAACCTGCAGAAATCATTAAGAAATTAGCAAAATGAAGCCAGAAATAAATATGACATATAATGACTAAGATTAGCAATTCTGTTAAGGAATTATGATTTCTCATCAAATTTAATATTTTTTTGCAATAAAATTTAACAAATTAGAGGTACAAGAATAATGAAAAATTTGTAACTACCCAGCAGGTTAGATTTTGATAAACAGTAATTTTTGGCAATTTTTCCAGATTTGATGTTTTCATTTGCAAATAAATATGGCGTAATTTGATCGATGGATATGAAACTAGAAAAAATGATTCAAGAGCTATTGGCTAGAATCGACACGCTTGAGCGTGAAAATGCTCGATTAAAAGAGGAAATTGAGCAACTTAAGAAGCGGCTTTCTAGGAATAGTCGCAACAGCTCAAAGCCGCCTTCAAGCGATGGTTTGTCACGTCCTAACAAAAATAACAGTGTCAGCGAAAAAGGTAAACTTAAGCCCAAGGCTACCAAGAAGCAATCAGGTGGTCAAAAAGGTCATAATGGTAACAATCTTGGGCAAGCTAAACCGGATGAAGTCGTGACTAAATCTGTAACGAGTTGCGATCATTGCCAGAGCGATTTAAGTGATATAAAAGCACAAGGTCATGTAAGACGCCAGTTGCATGATCTACCTGAAATGCCAAAGCTTAAGGTGATTGAATATTGTCATGAGAAAAAGTGCTGTCCGAACTGTCAGAAATATACGACCGCAAGTTTTCCAGAAGGCATTAATGCGCCAGTGCAGTATGGCAATAACCTAAAAAGCTATGCGACGTATTTGCAAAATCAACACTTTATTCCTGAGCAACGCATTCAGCAGTTGTTAGAAGATTTATTTGGTGTTAGTGTGGCAAAAGCCAGTATTGCAGAGTTTAGTCAAACATGTGCTGATCAATTGATTGAATTCGAGCAAATGGTTCTTGATCAGCTTAAAAATGCTCCAGTTAAACATTTAGATGAAACTGGTTATCGCATATGCTCAAAAACCCAATGGTTACATGTTTGCTCAAATGCTGACTATACTTATTATCACGTGAGTCCTAAGCGTAAATCTCTACTCTCTGGTCTAACAGGTATCGTGGTTCATGATCATTGGAAATCCTATTTTACCCTTGAAGGTATAAGTCATGCATTATGCAATGCCCATCATTTGCGTGAGTTAAGATCTTTAGCTGAAGATGGCGAGATTTGGGCAAAACGTATGATGAGATTACTGAGGAAAAGCTGTCATTTGGTGAATATATCTGATCAATCAGTACTATTGCCTAATAAGCAAGTTTTAATCAGCAAAATTTATGATCGGATTGTGGCGGATGGTCTTAAATACCATGAAATTTTGATGCCTTTAGCAAGTGTTGGTAAACGAGGAAGGAAAAAACGACGAACAGGTCATAACTTATTGTTACGATTGCGTGATTACAAGAATGACGTGCTTAGATTCATCTATGATTCAGAAGTGCCTTTTACTAATAACCAGGCTGAGAATGACTTGCGTATGATGAAGGTAAAACAAAAGGTATCAGGCTGCTTTCGTAGTGAAACTGGCGCTCAAAAGTTTGTGCGTATTCGCACATTATTATCAACTGCACGCAAACAGGGTTGGAAGATTATTGATACCATTGCGGATGTCTTTAATGGCAAAGTTCCACAGTTCAATTAACAAGCTGCTGGGTAGTTACAAAAATTTTATATTTAAAGTGACATCAGGAATGCTTATATTGAGTAACTTGACTTATGCAAACAATCATTATGTGAGCTTTGACAATAAAACGGATTATGATACGTTGCTTGTTGCAATGAGAGAAGCCTATACAGGCAATAATCCTGTACAAAACCAAGAGCATTTATATGTTTATAATGCAGATACACATGTAGCCTTTAAGTTTGATGACAGAGTGTATTATAAATGGATTGGATTTTTAAACCAAGGTGGGAATTGGCAGAACGCAGAAGATTACACTTTTTCTGATATCCCTGAATTTCATTATAGCCATATGCCTGGCAATGCAGCTAAGTACACTGCCTTTACTGTTATGGATGCGTTTATGACAAAACGCAACGATTATTTTAACAAAAATCACTCAATTAATGGAAAGGAAGTTAATAATAGAGCTCGAGCGATAGCGTTGATGGCTGAGGCGGTTAGATTTGATGCAGTTGATCGCGCATTACATAATCTTGGGAGTGATGGTGAGTGGCAGTACTCATGGAAAACACTTGCAAATAATTGGGAAAACATAACTAACAAACAATTTACTATACCTGTAACAATTCCTCACGTATGTCAATTCATGAAACAATCTACGGATAAAGATAATTTCAAAAGTTATATCAATGGTTACCTTGGAAAAGATCAGTGTATAGACATATAGGCGTAACAAAACTCAGTCAGCCATCAAACCAAATAGTAACGCATGTATCAAAATTTGGCATGATTCAAACCTAACTGCTTCAAGAACCTCACCCTTCTTTTAAACTCTTAGTTGTCAAACTATACTTATGTGCATAAACACAAGAAATGATCAGCTTAGGAGGGGGGGAGGTTTACTTGTATTTAGAAAAGTGCCAAAAGCACATTAGCAAGTAATGTATTATAGATAACAACCAGATAAAAAGTAAAGCTTGCAAAGATAAGGATATCACGCTTGCCAATATGTCTGGACAAATCAATTGTCAACATCAAGTAAGTCACAACGGATGCGATAAAGAAGTATTCATAGTAAGCACTGATTAGTAGTATTATAAGCAGTGCCAAATGGGGCTTAATCGAAAGTTTGGGATAAATCACAAAATACATAATTATGCAACTAATCAGGTAAGCCAAGGCTTGAATCCATTCCCGTGGTGATAGGGTTGTGATGCATATTGAGAGCAATGTAATAATGATTAAGATTACTGTATAGCTTAAAAAAATGATTGATGCCTTACGATTGGCTAAAAGCAAATAAGCCATCACAGTGATGGGTCGAGATTTCTTATGTTGCCACTTGCTAGAGAGTAAATTGACAGTTAGGACAATCGCTAAGGCAGGAACAGCTATATATAAGATAAAAATATGCATATCGATGTACAAAAATAAAAGATCACAGACAACGAAATAAATAACAAAAAATAGTGCGTAAGCTGTGCGCTGAAGTGTATTAATCATCACAAGTGGCAAAGCAAAAACCAACCCACCGTTAAAGAGCATGGCAAGATATAAAACACTATGATGTGGGAAATAATCATAAATAACAGCGTAAAATAGCATTGAAATAATCCCAGCAAAAAGCATAATGTTTTGCATCATTTGGGTGTTTTGGCGCATAAATCCATAAGTACTAGGCAGAAGAATGATCCAAGGTAGTGCAAATAAAATGCCTTCAGTACGATTAAAAAAATCATCTAGTTGTAAGGTGATCGCATATTTGTCATCAATGAGACTCAAGTTGATAAAGTAAACAGAAATTAAGAGTAGGTAGATTAAGAAATAATGGTGAAATAGTCGTCTATCCTTCATCTTAGTATCCTAGTGATTCAGGGCAAAACCAATTGAATGAACGGTTTCAATCATCTCTTTGCCAAGAACTTTTCTCAGCTGTGAAATATGTACATCAATACGCCGATCAAAACTATCAAAAGGTTCGTCATAACATTTTTTATGAATAAGCTTCTTCTCAACAACACCACTGTGTTGCAAAAGCATTAATAGTATTTGTGTTTTGACTTTTTTAATATAAACCTTTTCACCATTTTTATGTTCAAGTAAAAATTGTTCAGGGTAAAAACGCCAGTCCGCTAAATCATATGTGCTCAGCGTTTCAGGTACTTGATCAATCTTGCACATCTGATTGTAACGGCGAATATTTGCACTAATGCGCGCTTCAAGCTCCTCTAGTGAAAAAGGCTTTGTGACATAATCATCCGCACCAATGTTTAATGAATAAGACTTTTGCGTGGTGTCGCTAATCGCTGAAATCATAATAATTGGCATATCATAGACTTGGCGTATTTTCTGGCAAAGTTGAATGCCATTGTCGCTACCCAGATTGATATCAAGTAACAGGCAATCAAAGGATGTTTCCTCAACGGTAGCTAATGCGTCAATGGCGGTTGATTTTATGACGACTTCGTAATTCATCCGCTCAAGATAGCGCACAATCATTTGTGCTAATGAGTCATCATCTTCAACAATTAAGATACGTTCCATCTGTGATTAATCCATGTTATTGCGATGTTCTAATTTATAGTGGAGTTTGAGAAATATTTCAAATGGATTTGAGTTCAAAATGAAAGCTTTTTCCGTCGTCAGTTGGTGTAAATTGCAGTTTACTTTGGTGCTCAGCCAGTATTTTAGCTACTGAATATAGCCCGATACCATGTCCGTTTTTTGAGTGATGCCAAAAAAGTTGTTTCATTTTGTTGAGATCTAAATTTTTCTGTATGACGCCGTCATCCGATATGGTAATACGAACTTGTTGCTCGGCTGCCTCAACCGATAAGTGTATATTGGTATTAGCGTATTCAATAGCATTGTTTAGAAGATTATAGAGCACGCGCTTTAGTTTAAAAGGTTTGATCATGACATAGGTTTTTTGATTGATATTAAGCGCTAAATGTAAATTGACTTTTTTATTGTCTTGTATAAGCATATGCTGATAATCAATAAATAATTGTTCGATAAAACCTCCTATTTCAATGGGCTCTTTTTGCTCAGTCAGGAGTTGATTTTCTTTGAGTTTCGCTAATGAGTGTCCTGTGATCACTTTTATCTCGTTGATATCTTCTTTGACAGCCTTATACGCAGCGTTGTAATCAAGCTCAAGTTTAAATGATAGCCGTGTGTAAGGTGTTCGTAAGTCATGCAGCATCGTTAGCATATCGCTTTTTTGACGCCTTAATACATCTTCAACCAATTGGTTTAACTTAAGATGTTGTTTGAAAAAATAACCCTGTTTGAGCGTCGTTTCATAATCGCTATAACCTAAAATCACTTTACGTGTTTCACGGATAAATCGCGTAATTTTGAAGTAAATGTAGTAAGCAACCACAAAGATAAGAAATAAGCTTAAAATTGCTAAGGTAATACTTGCGTAGATGTAATAGTACTCGGCAAGATCAAGTGTAGCTGTTCTGTCTTTTTGCTCTGCTAGGTGCTGACTAAGGCGAAACAGCATGATGATTGTAATACATGATACGAGGTACTCAGGCTTTAGTACTTTCTTAAGTAGTTTATGGTGCTGTTTATTGGTTGTTTGCATGATGTTTATCACCTAAATCAATCATTATGAAATTTGAATTAGATTTAAATATAGTTGAATCTAGGTGTTTATGTAGTAAGGCTATAAGAATAATATGGAATTGCTCTGATTTATCAGGTGCTCATGGTTGCTGTATCAAGCTTGCATCACGCTGTACAAAAGCAGCTAATTGGGCTAATATGAGCGCCGAAATAAGCCTCAATAGACAGAAAAAACAGTAAAGAAGGAGCTATCCTCATGACGGATTTAAAACGTTCAACAAAGGTTTTGATTGACGCCAAAGGTCAACAATATACCGCCTATAGCTTGCAAAAATTAGCAGCTGAAACCGGCAAAGATATTACGCGTTTGCCGTATTCTATTCGTGTATTGGTTGAGAACCAATTGCGCAATATTGATGACTACAAAGTTAAAGTGTCTGATGTTGAAAATGTACTTAATTGGGATGCTAAAGCTCAGGTGCGCCCTGAGATTCCACACATGCCAGCACGTGTGGTAATGCAAGATTTTACTGGTGTTCCTGCGGTTGTTGATTTGGCTGCTATGCGCCAAGCGATTAAAGATGCCGGAGGCAATCCACAAAAAATTAATCCATTGGTTGATACAGCAATGGTTATTGATCACTCGGTACAAGTAGATTATTACGGTACGAAAGACGCACTTGAGAAAAACGTTGCCAAAGAATTTGAGCGCAATGGTGAGCGCTACTCATTGTTAAAGTGGGGGCAAAAAGCATTTGATGATTTTGTGGTTGTGCCACCGGGCATGGGGATTATTCATCAAGTCAACTTGGAGTATTTAGCAAAAGGCATTTTGGTTAAAGATCAAAATGGTGAAAAAGTTGCTTACCCTGATACGCTTGTCGGTACAGATTCACACACAACAATGATTAATGGTGTTGGTGTGATGGGCTGGGGTGTTGGCGGTATTGAGGCTGAAGCTGTTATGCTTGGTCAGCCGTATTATATGGTATTACCAGATGTTATCGGTGTGAAGTTAACAGGTAAATTACGTGAAGGTGTGACTGCGACTGATTTGGTATTAACAATTACTGAGCTCCTTCGTAAGCATGGTGTGGTTGGTAAGTTTGTTGAATACTTTGGTGAGGGCTTAAAACATTTGTCCCTTCCAGATCGTGCAACTATTGCCAACATGGCGCCAGAGTATGGTGCGACAATGGGCTTTTTCCCAGTGGATGATGTAACTTTAGCCTTCTTTAAAAACAGTAACCGCGGTGAATATGCTGAATTAGCAAAGAAAGTTTATGAAGAGCAATATTTATTCCGTCACAACCCAGCAGAAGAGCCAGAGTATACGGCAGTAATTGAGCTTGATATGTCAACGGTAGATTCGACATTAGCAGGTCCTAAACGTCCACAAGATCGCGTTTCAATGCGTGATTTGAAAGCTGACTTCAAAAAATGTTTAACAAATGAAACAGGTTTGCATGGCTTTGGGCTGACAGAAGAACAGACCAAAACGGCAGTTAAAATTGAAGGCATGGACTGTGAATTAAAGCATGGTGATGTGGCAATTGCTGCGATTACGTCATGTACAAACACATCTAACCCATCGGTGTTATTAGGTGCGGGCTTATTAGCGAAAAAGGCTGTTGAAAAAGGTTTGACCGTTAAGCCATATGTCAAAACATCACTAGCCCCTGGTTCACAAGTGGTTACCCAATACCTTGAAAAATCAGGCTTATTAAAGTATTTAGAACAACTGAAGTTTGATGTTGTGGGTTATGGTTGTACAACGTGTATTGGTAATTCAGGTCCATTGGATCAACCGATTGTTGATGCGATCAACAAAGGTGATTTAGTCGTTGCATCGGTTGGCTCAGGAAACCGCAACTTTGAAGGGCGTATTAACCCTGATGTTAAAGCAAATTACTTAGCATCTCCTATCCATGTGGTGGCGTATGCGATTGTCGGAACGGTTGATTTTGATCCAGAGCATGACCCAATTGGTAAAGATCAGCATGGGCATGATGTTTATCTAAAAGATATTTGGCCAAGCACACATGATATCGCAGAATTACAATCGCGTGTGATCAACAATGAGATGTTCGAGAAGTCTTATGCAACGGTTTTAGATGGCACAAAAGACTGGCAGAAACTATCAGCACCTACGGGTGAGTTGTACAAGTTTGATGAGAAATCAACGTATATTCAATGCCCTAATTTCTTTGAAAATTTTGCCGATTCAGGCAAAGGCTCTTTAGATATCGTTGGTGCGCGCACATTATTGATGCTAGGTGACTCAGTAACAACAGATCATATCTCTCCAGCGGGCTCTATTCCAGAGGAATATCCGGCAGGACAATATTTGAAAGCGCATGGCGTTGAGAAAAAAGACTTTAACTCATATGGCTCACGTCGTGGTAACCATGAAGTGATGATGCGTGGTACGTTTGCTAATATTCGTATTCGCAATTTATTAGCACCTGGCACAGAAGGCGGGGTTACCAAATACCATCCAGATGGTTCAATTGAATATGTGTTTGATGCGGCGATGAAATATAAAGCATCAAATACCCCATTAGTTGTATTGGCAGGTAAAGAATATGGTACAGGTTCATCACGTGACTGGGCAGCTAAAGGAACTTTCCTATTAGGTGTTAAAGCTGTGATTGCTGAGAGTTATGAGCGTATCCACCGTTCAAACTTGGTTGGTATGGGTGTGTTACCTTTACAGTATGTTAATGGTCAAACGGTCAAAACGCTTGGCTTAGATGGTACAGAAACATTCAATATCAAAGGCTTGGATAATGTGAAGCCACGTGCGAACGTTATCGTTGAAGCTGTGCACTCCAATGGTCACAAAACAATCTTTGAAGCATTGGCGCGTCTAGATGCTGATGTCGATGTTGATTATTTGAAAAATGGTGGCATTTTGCAGACCGTTTTGAAAAATATGATGTCATAAATTGCGTGTATAGGGGGCGATTTGTGAATCGTCCCTACGTATCCATATGCGACTGCTCCTAGATGAATATTTTTCATATAGGGATTTGCAGCAGACAACAGTTGTCAAAATACCACCTGTCATGTACATTATCCCAGATTTTTAAATAGTATATCGCTCGATAATTATTTTACGTGCGGTGTGATAATATACCTCAACAGGAGAGAAATAATGAATAAGTTATTAGTAGCACTATCATCGCTATTGTTGTTAAGCTCAAACGCTTTTGCTGAAGGCGCTGCAGCTGGGGGCTCAGCAATGAGCTCAATTCTAATGTTGGTGGCGTTTTTTGCCATTTTTTATTTCTTACTTATTCGTCCACAAATGAAGCGTAATAAAGAACAGCGCAAGATGATCTCTGAACTGGCTAGAGGTGATGAGGTCATGACAAATGGTGGCATTATCGGCAAGATCGCTAAGATTGGTGAGAACTATACTGAGATTGAAATTGCTGAAAACGTTATTATTAAAGTACAAAAAAGCGCGGTTTCTGGTGTTTTACCAAAAGGTGCTGTTAAAACCAATTAATTTTGACTACATTGCTATACAGTCAACTCAAACTAAGGTATTAGGATTATGCTTCATCCCAGACAAAAAGCTGCGGTTAATAAGTATCCTTTGTGGAAATATATTACTATTCTGGTAATTGCGATTTTGTCGATTATCTATGCGTTGCCCAATTTATTTGGTGAAACGCCGTCATTACAAATCTCTCCCAAAGATGGTACGGTGAACTCAGCCCTTGTGACGCAAATTAAAGACACATTAAATGAGCAAAAGATCGCGTATAAATCATTGCATCAAGAATCAAATACAGTGGTTCAAGTGAGATTCGCCGATGCGCAGGATCAAATTGCAGCACGTACGGCTTTGCAGAAAACGATTGGTAGCGATTATATTGTCGCACTTAATATGGCAGCAAATACACCTAATTGGTTGTTGGCGTTAGGTGCTGAGCCGATGAATTTGGGACTTGATTTGCGCGGTGGGATGTACTTAGTGCTTGAGGCTGATACGCAATCAGCGATTAATGCACGTTTAGATAATACCTTAGAGAGTTTGGCGCAAGGCGTTAAAAAATTGGGTGTAACACCTGAGTCACAACTAAAAGCATCGCAAAAACCTGAAATCACGAAAGCATTGCCAGTGCCTGCAACTTATAGCAGTATTGGCTATGTGGCATTAACTTTCGCCAATAAAGCGGATCTGGATAAAGCAATTGCTTTTATTAAAACAGATTACTCTAAGACGCAAAACAATCAGTTAGTTTATAGTGCGTTGAAAGATAAAACATTGTTGGTTACTTTCAATGCGCAATTATTAACACAAATCAAGCAAGAAGCTATCTCGCAAGTGGTGACGGTAATGCGTAATCGTATTAACGCACTAGGTGTTGCCGAAGCTTCTGTTGCTGCTTCTGGTGACTCACGTGTAATTATTGAGCTGCCTGGTTTGCAAGATGCAGCACGCGCTAAGCAAATCTTAGGCGGCACATCAACGGCAAGTTTTTATATTGTGACACCTGTTACCGATCGTTTGAAAGTTGAAGAGCAAGGCATTAAGGTGTACCCATTAACTTCAAATGGTCAGACATATTACTATCAATTAAATGGTAATTCGGTTGTCAGTGGTAGTGCGATTGTTAATGCCTCTCCTGGCGTGGATCATCAAAGTGGTCAACCGATCGTTGCCGTACAGTTAAGCTCAGATGCAGCTGGTCATTTTAGAGAGGTTACTGGCAAACATGTCGGTGACTTGATGGGGGTGATGCTTGTTAACACAACCTATAAAAAAGAAATGGTTGACGGTAAAGAAGTCAATAAGATTGAAAAGACTGAAAAGCTTGTTAATGCGGCAACGATTCAAACCGTATTAGGGGCTAATTTCCAAATTACGGGTCTTGATCAACGTGAAGCCAATAACTTAGCGTTAATGATTCGTTCAGGTGCATTGCAGGTGCCTGTACATATCGCACAAGAGCAACAAATTGGTCCAACGCTTGGTAAGCAAAATATCGAGCAAGGGATGTTATCTATTGTTGTCGCATTGATTCTTGTCGTGCTATTTATGGCAATTTATTATCACCTGTTTGGTATGATTGCCAACGTCGCACTCATCCTAAACTTAGTATTAATCGTTGCAATTATGTCAATTATTCCAGGTGCTACACTGACATTGCCTGGTATTGCCGGTATTGTGTTGAACTTGGGGATGTCAATTGATGGCAATGTCTTGGTGTTTGAGCGGATACGTGAAGAGCTGAGAAATGGCATGCCGGTGCAAAGTGCGATCTCGGCAGGCTATGAGCGCGCATTTGGTACGATTGTCGATTCAAACGTCACAACCTTGATTGTGGCAATTATCCTCTTTGCGATTGGTACAGGTGCTGTTAAAGGCTTTGCGGTGACATTGATTATCGGTATTCTGACATCAATGTTTACGGCGGTAACTGTCTCGCGGGCGATTACGAACCTTGTATATGGCTCACGTCGCAATCTTAAAAAATTATCAATCGGAATATAGGGGTGTCGCATGGAGTTTTTTAAACGTAAAACCAATATCGACTTTATGGGAATCCGTAAATGGACCGCGATTGTTTCGATTGTATTAATTGGTTTATCTGTTATATTTTTAGCTGTTCGCGGCTTAAATATGGGCTTGGATTTCACTGGTGGTTATCAGATCCAAGTCAATTATAATAAAGCGCCATCAACCCAAGAGGTGGCAAAAGTATTGGCGCGTGATGGCTTTCCTACCGCGCAAGTGACGACTTTTGGCTCAAGCGATAGCTTGATGATTAAGCTGCCGATTCAAAAAAATGAAAACAATCAGGCAGTGATTAATCAAGATGGTCAATCAGCGCAACAATTACTTAAAGTGAAAATTGAGAAAAGTTTAGGCTCTGACGCACAAGTCACTAGCTTAAACTATATTGGCCCACAAGTGGGTAAAGAGCTCGCAACCAATGGTTTATTGGCATTATTAGTAGCGATGATCTGTATCGTTGGCTATATCGCTTTTCGTTTTGAGATGAAGTTTGCGATAAGTGCGGGTATTGCGCTTATTCATGACCCGATTATTATTCTCGGTGTTTTTGCGGCATTCCAGTTAGAGTTTACCTTAACAACATTGGCTGCAGTACTAGCTGTAATTGGTTACTCATTGAATGATACGGTAGTGATTTATGACCGTGTGCGTGAAAACTTCCGTAAGATGCGTAAGGCATCAGTGATTGAGGTGGTTAACCGCTCAGTTAATGATACTTTATCGCGTACGATTATGACCTCAGGGTTAACACTTCTGGTGGTTGTTGTCCTTTATTTCTTCGGTGGTCCGTCATTGCATGAGTTCTCATTAGCTCTTATCTTAGGTGTGATCGTTGGTACCTATTCATCAATCTATGTTGCCGGCGTATTAGCGGTATTGTTTGGCTTAAAGCGCGAATCACTATTGCCGCCACAACGCTTGGATGATGATCGTCCTTAGTTTTAGTCAAGGTGATAATACTCAGGAATAGTCTTTTTTAAATTTACTCAAATGTTACTTCTCAATTTCCTTTAGGAATAGATCAGCTTCGTCAATTTGACTTTCATTGAAAATGCGTACTCCATTACATGTTAGCAATTCTGCAGTGATGCCCGAGCCATCAATTATTTTACCACTAAAGCTACCATCATAAATGCTTAAATTGCCACATGAAGGACTATTCTTCTTGAGTATTGCTAACTTAATATTATGAGCTATTGCAAGCTCAAGGGTTTTTTGAGCTCCAAGGATAAATTGCTTTGATATATCAGATCCATCTTTTCCAATAACTTGAGCTTTCCCATGAATGACATCAGTCAAGTTGCCGCCAACTATTTCAGCAGGTATTCGAGGAATAGGCAGTCCTCCAGATACTTCTGGGCAAATTGATATTATCCTACCTTCTTTTTGCCATTTTTTTAAAGTTAAGTGCTCAGAGAAACAGTTATTGCCATCGTAGCGGACATTGTGACCAAGCAAACAAGCGCTAATAAGTATTTTTTGCATGAGTCACGAGGCTCCTTTGAGAGTTATTCAGTTTGTGAGGATTTTGCATTTGATTTCTTGCGCGTGCGCTTAGCATTACTGGATTTTTTCTTTTTGCTTTTTGGCGGTTTGCTATCAACTAATTTTGTGGGTTCAACGGTACTGTTACGCGTAGGCTTTTTGCGTGTGCGCTTTTGTGTTGATGATGATTTTAGGCTTGAGGATTTAATACGCGCGCGACGGCGTTTTGGTGTGCTGCCTGCTGCAAGCTCTTGATGACTGCGACCTTTGCCATTCACTGTTAATTCAAAATCAATCTGCATCTCATCTAAATTAACACGTACAAGTTGTACTTGAACTTTTTGTCCAATGCCAAAGGTTTTCTTCGTATGCTGACCGATTAAACGATGCTGCACTTCATCAAACACATAGTAATCACCATGCATTGACGAGATATGTACTAACCCTTCAATATAATTTTCAATGAGCTCAACATACATCCCAAAGCCAGTAACATGGACAATTTTAGCATCAAATAGCTCACCAATACGATTGTGTAAGAAATGGCATTTTAACCATTTCTCAACATCACTAGAAGCTGAGTCGGCATTACGCTCTTGACTTGAAGCATGGGCGCAAAGCTCATCTAATTGACTGTGGGTGTAGTGATAAGCACCAAGTGTTTTCTCACCAAGAATCGATTTGATTGCGCGATGCGTTAATAGATCAGGATAGCGACGAATCGGTGAAGTAAAGTGACTATAGGCCGGATAGGCTAAGCCAAAGTGCCCATCATTATCTGGTGTGTAAAATGCCTGATTCATGCTTTTTAGTGTCATCAGTTGAATATTGGCAAAGTCATCGCGATCTTTGACAGAGCTTAGCATCTGACTGTAATCAGCAGGAGTGGCACCTGATTTGCTCGGTTTAAAGGTAATGCCAAGGGAGTGCAAATAAGCTTTCAAATCATCGACTTTGCCACTAGGTGGTGCACCATGTACACGAAAAGGGGCATGTGCTTTGTTTTTCTCAATAAAGCGCGCTGTGGCAACATTTGCCAACAGCATGCATTCTTCAATAAGCTTATGTGCATCATTGCGCTGACGTGGAATAATCGCTGAGATATGCTGATGCTCATTTAAAATAATCTGTGATTCAACCGTATCAAAATCAATTGCTCCGCGTTGTTTACGTGCCTCGGCTAAGACTTTATAAAGATCATATAAATCAAATAAATGAGGAATAAGCTCAGGCTGCTCGTAATAGATGTTATTGTCTTTATTGTTTAAAAGCTTGGATACTTCGGTATAGGTTAAGCGCGCTTTAGAATTAATAACGCCTGAGTAAAACTTGTAGCGTGACAGCTTGGCGTTAGCACTGATATTCATCTCGCAGATTAATGCTAAGCGATCTACTTTTGGCTTTAATGAACATAACTCATTGGAAAGCTGCTCAGGCAGCATCGGGATCACGTAACCTGGGAAATACACAGATGTTGACCTGGCTTGTGCTTCTTTATCAAGGCTTGAGTCTGGGCGAACATAATACGAAACATCAGCAATCGCAACATAAAGTTTCCAACCACCCGTTGAGCTTTTACGTGCGTAAACAGCATCATCAAAATCTTTGGCATCCTCACCATCAATCGTGACAAATGGTAAATCACGTAGATCTGTGCGTGGCGATATTTCAGTATCGAGCACTTGAGACGGAAGTTTGCGCACTAGACGCGCGGTTTTGTTGCTCCAGTCCTCGATTAGATTATGCTTTTTGCTGGCAACTGAAATTGCCGTGAGAATCGGTGATTGCTCTTCAATAATTTCAACAAATTGTGCGACCGCTGAGCAAACCATTGAGGGGAAGATAACTAGTTTTGCTTTGATCAGCGTATCAGGCTCAAGCTCTTCTGACGGGGGTAAAAGTGCGATATATTTCGGCATGGTTTTGCTAATCGGTTGGATAAAATGGCTATCCAACTGTTGGCTATAGCGCCCAGTGATTTCAATGGTGTTGCGCTCAATAATACTATCAATGCGCGCTTCTAATCTATCTTTGCGATTAAGTCCCAAGATCATCGCACAGACTTTGTCACCGTTAAAGATTAAACGTGCTTGATGTTGTGGTAAAAATGCGCTGTGCATTCTATCTTCGGTAGTAATAATCGCAGTGCCATCGTTTTCAATGCGTACATAGCCGGTAATGATACGACGTTTTTGTTTTAACGGTCTAAAATATTGACCATCTTGTTCAATTTGTTCATCGCGTACCATCGCACCCAAGCGATTCGCAAGGGCATCGAGTTGTCTGCTGCGCTTTAGTCCCAAATTATCAGCAATTTTCTCAAAAACAGTTGGCTGCTTAAGGTCTTTTAAGTAGGTTAAAATGACCTCTCTACTTGGAATAGGGTCATCATATTTTTGTGCTTCTAAATCCTTGTTCGGATCGTTATCAATCGTGTATTTCTTGCTCATTCTCGATGATGCCTTGTAAAAAAAGTTGTTTTTTCACAAGCTCGCCATCATTAAAGTGACCAAGTGCGACAAATCGATCTTGATCATAAATACGGGCGCTGCCGGTGAAATTATTGGTTAGTTGCATCTTTCCTTTCAGATAAAATAAGTCCACTTTGTCACTAGGTATAGTAAAAATAGGTGTATCTGTAAATGCATATTCTGGATTAAATAGCTTTTCATGGCATGAATCCAGTGTGAGTGTCTGCAGCGTCTCAAGCGATAATGCATCATCCATCGTCAATAATCCGCATGCGGTTCGTGTTAATTTGATTAAATGTCCAGCGCAATTTAGCGCTTTGGCAATATCCATACCCAGCGTGCGAATATAGGTCCCCTTGGAGCAGCGCACCTCAATGTCAATGGTGTGCTTTTCAGGATTGTAGTCAATCAATTCAAGCGTGTAAATGTTGATATTACGCGCCTTGCGCTCGATTTCAATGCCTTGACGTGCTAATTCATACAAGGGCTTTCCTTGGTGCTTTAGTGCTGAATACATTGGTGGGATCTGACTTATCTGACCACGGAATGTCTCCAATGCGTTATGGATGTTTTGAAGGTTGATTTCAGGGACTTGGTGCTGTTCAATAATATTACCTTCAGCGTCACCACTATCAGTGCTGATACCTAACTGAATCGTTGCTTGATAAGCCTTGTCGGCATCTAAAAGATATTGTGATATACGTGTTGCTTGACCAAAGCAAATGGGTAACACGCCCGTTGCCATAGGATCAAGGCTGCCTGTGTGTCCGGCTTTTTGTGCATTAAAAAGGCGCTTAACACGTTGTAGTGCGTGATTGGAGGATAAGCCTTGTGGTTTATCAATCACGATAATGCCATTTAAGGCAATTCCTTTGCGTTTACGTGCCATAGTTATTTATCTTGTACTTTAATTGCTTTTAATGCTTCTTTGGCAGCGTTATGTTCTGCTTGCTTACGCGATTTGCCTTTGCCGCGATAGCTGTGCTCAAGCGATCCCAGCGAAACTTCGACTGTAAAGGTTTGATCATGATCCAACCCCTCAGTGGCAATGATTGAATAAATTGGATGCGTTTGAATCTCGGCCTGTAAATACTCTTGTAAGCGTGATTTGGGATCTTTGGTATGCTCTTCAACATTAAGTGTTGCTAAGACATCCTTAAACCAATGCAAAATACGCTCTTTAACAACAAGCATGTCACTATCAAGATAAATTGCACCAATCATTGCCTCAAAAGCATCTTCTAACAAGCGTGCGCGTTTATGTCCGCCGGATTTAAGCTCGCCAACCCCAAAAGACATATACTCACCTAAGTCAAAATGCTTTGCCATGTCAGTCAGTGTTTTACCACGCACCAAATACATGCGAAGGAGCGATAAACTGCCTTCATCTTCATGTGGAAACTTCTGATAAAGCGCTTCGGCGATTACAAACCCAAGAATGGAATCGCCCAAGAACTCTAAACGCTCATTATGTTGTTTTTGTTTACTGCGATGCGTGAGCGCTTGAATGATAAGCGCTTCATTGTTGAAGTGGTAGCCAATGCTACGATATAAAGAAGTGTAATCAATGGTCATTATCTATAATACTCGTCCTATTTCGCTCCAACGTACAGAGCTGTTTAAACTATTCCAACTAAACCAGACAAAGCTTGCTTTACCAACAAGGTCTTTATCAGGAACAAAGCCCCAATAGCGGCTATCTTCACTGTTGTCGCGATTATCACCCATCACGAAATACATGCCTTTAGGGACAACAAGGTTGGTGAAGTTAGCTGATGGGGCGTTCGCCATATCATCAATTTGATGCGCAACTTTACCCAGATGCTCGGTGCAAATAGTGTTTGGACCATTGCCGTTATAGCTATTAACTTGATTATCTAGGCAGTTGGTATACTCAATGGCTTTGCCATTGACTGTAAGCTTTTTGTCTTTGTAAGAGATAACATCGCCAGGCACGCCAATAACGCGCTTAATAAAATCAACGCCTGGATTAACAGGGAAGTGAAATACAGCAATATCGCCGCGCTCAGGCTTGCCTGTTTCAATCCAGACATTGTTGGTAATTGGGTTTCTAATGCCATAAGCCGTTTTGTTCACCAAAATAAAGTTACCAACGGGTAACGTTGGTGTCATTGAAGCTGATGGGATTAAAAAGTTGCCGATTAAAAAACCACGTAAGATAAAAACGATCAAGAACACACTAAACAATGAGCGCGCATAATCAGCCAATAAAGGCGCTTTTAGCGCTTTGTTTTTTTGAATAAACTTACGACGTTCTTTTTTCTTCATGCCCTGGAGTTCATCCATAACTGGTGCCAAACGTTTTGGTTCAAACTTAAATTTGTCAATGGCTGCAATAATACCTGAGGCAATTGTCAGTACCAGTAGCCAAAAGCTAAAATCAATATTCATAGGTTTTTATATCCTTTGTGCAATATACCGGCATTATTATACGGATTAGCCCAAAAATCGCTATGCTTTTATTGCTAAAGTCATTTCTATCGCTGATTGGAAGCTTTAGAATGTGCTTTTGTCGCAGGAGATGGCGGCAGACCAAGTTCTGTGCCTGAGAAATTGATTCAATGTGTTATGAGATAACTATTGCTTTGCAACCCAATCAATGACAGTAAGACCGTCTACTTTTTTAAATTCTTTAGTATTATTTGTTATTAGTGGGATATTTAGAGATTTTGCATGGGCAGCGATAAGTAAATCATTGGCACCAATCAGATTACCTGTTGCTTCAAGCGATGATCTAATAAGTCCATACTCATTAGCCGCATCTTGATCAAATTCAACGATAGAAAGCGGGGCAATAAAACCTGCTAGTGCTGATATATTCTGATCGACTCTTTTGCTTTTATAGGCGCCGTATACCAACTCTGAATAAACGATAGATGAGATAGCGATTTCATTAAATTTATATTGCTTAAATCTGTCAAGTACCATAGGTGGCTTTTCATTAATAATAAAAATACAAATGTTAGTATCTAACATAAGTTTAATCATCTTATGTCCTCTCTGTTTTGTAATGGTAAATCAATGCGTTTTTCAACCATAAAATGATCAAACTCATCTAAACACTTAAAAACTTGCTCCCATGATTGCGGAATTTCTCGAACAATAAGGGAGTTACCAATTTTATTAATATCTACTTTATTGGATTCCAACTTTAGCGATTTGGGTATTCTAATGGCTTGGCTATTACCGTTTTTAAAAACTGTCGAGATCATTTGTGTTACTCCGTTAGTGGTGATATATATTTTGTAGTATATACTATTGTGGGTGGATGTGTTTGAAAATTAATAAAAATATTTTTCTATAGTGCTTGACAGTAAACACAAAGCTCACTAGAATGCGCTGAAGTTTTCGGCAGTACGCTAAAAATCAGTGAAAGTTTCCTAGTGTCCCCATCGTCTAGAGGCCTAGGACACCGCCCTTTCACGGCGGTAACAGGGGTTCGAATCCCCTTGGGGACGCCATAATTTAAAAGGTCGCGTAAGCGGCCTTTTTTGTTTTTATGGATTTTAGAGTTGTGTGCGGAAAATTGAGTTAAGCGTATCTTGACCACAGGCAATCGGTAAAAAGGACTTATGATCAATTTCATTGAGTTTAATGGTTAAATCAATTGTGACGAGATGTTGCATTTTTTGGAAATACGGATTGTTGCTAATTATTTTTTGAATGCTTTCGATAATATGCTGATTAAATCGTGGGACGCTAATGACCATCTTAAGGAATGCTTTGGTTGTGCTTTTAAGTCCTTGTAAATAGCAGGCATTTAAGTAACTGGTTTGATTAATATAGTAGGGTTTTAATGGTTGCAGACATTGATTGGATTGCACACTGAAGCTTACACAATATTCTGATAATTCATATTGTAAACTGGTGACAAGTGTAGCGACTGACAAGCTATTGGTATCATGCTCGTAATAAAGCGCCTGACCATTTTGGTAGCTACTGTCATAAATCTGATTAAACTCAGGATATAGCCCATAAAAATAATGATGAAGGAGCAAAGACGTCCCTTGATTAAGGGTGTTGATAATCTGCATTTGATCATTTTTATCTGCGAGACTGTAGTAATGTTGAAGACCCGAAAAAATAGTGAGTTTAGAGAGATTAATCATCACAAAAATATCATGATCACTAGCATAAACATCTTCAATCAGGTGATTGCTCGGTGTGATCGAGAAATTTGCTACAAAACAGACATGTTGCGCGCTGATATTATAGTAGTGGATTAATTCAAGTAGCTCGGCAATATTAACAGAGCGTTTGAGCCTGTGATAGCGATCAATAAATGCCTTAATCATAATCGATTATTAACGGTAGTAGATAAAAAATTGATAGGTCTCATTTTTAGTATTGGCTTGAAAAATGAGGTTTTTTTCGCTTAGGATATAATCCCACTCTTGCCCTGGTGATAGGCGATAGGTTTTATACAGCAATGGGTTATTTAACTGATGTATTCCGCTATCTGGCATGTATTCTAATTGCACACCTGATAGTGACATTTGATTGATATGTTTATTGCGTGAAATTGCTGAGAGCTTAATGAATTTTGGATTAAGGTCAATGCTTTCAACGCTAGGCTTCTTAACGACCAAAAAGAATTGTTTTGCGGCAAGGAAGTCACTTGCTAAGTGCGAGGCGGTGAAGTATTCCCCCTCAAGTTTTAGCTCAATAAATTGCTGCTTAATAGGTTTGTTTAAGAATGCCTCAAGTGTGTTAAATAAACTTTGAAAGCATTTGTGTGGGGCGTAAAACTCAAAAGGCATGTGGAGGGTGTTTTTCTGGAAGACTTGATGCTCGTCAGGTAGTAAAAAACACAGCTCTTTTAAAAGGGTATATAACTCAAAGGGGTGGTAATGGATCGCGCGTTGCGTAATTGATTGTAGTTTATCCTCAAGTTTAAACAGCATTAAGCCTAATAATGGATATAAATGCGACTTGTGCTGATAATGTTGGATAAGGTGTTTAAGTGAAATAAGAATCTTTTCTAACCGATGCAAAGTCGGCAAGAAAGTTGTGCTATTGCAACTTAAAAGTGGCGGTGTGAACTCAGAGAGTTGCCAACCGTCACTGCTAAGGTGCAGCTCGCAAACTTTGATGCTATGCACGGCACTTGGGTCACTTGCAAATGACAAGTGAAAACAAGGGCGCAAAGTTGGGATATCAGCGATATGCGTTTGATGTGTAACATTCACAAAAATAGATGCTTTAGTATCATCATGATCCGTTAGCGAAAGATGTAAGGCATTATGTTGTGACGAAAGTTCAAAGAATAAACGGGTTTGCGTATATAGTGCGAGCTCATCAATCTTGAGCTCGCCCACACTAAGAAGCTTGGTATCAAGTTTTAAGCTAAGTATGCCATACTGCATTTGATAGGGTAATTGTAGCGCTTGCGCGACATATTGATGCCCCAGCATATCTTGCGTGATGAAATATTTAGCACTTAATAATGCGCCATCTTGCCAATGAACTTTTGCTGCCATATTTTACCTTTTTAATTGTTTTTAGGCGGTATATTAACCAGCTGAAGAAGCTGCTTCATCAATACTTAATAAGCCGTATTGACCTTTTTCAGTGCTCTCACCATGAACAACATCTAATGCTGCCTTAGAAAAATTAGCTTTATCAACCATAACCCCGGAAATCGTTAGGATATAGTAGTCAGCTGCTGCAGTTGAACCACCGAGGAAGCCGTATTGTTGGAAATCGATATTAAATGCCGAATTATCAACAGGAACTAATACAAGCTCAGAAAGATCAGTAATTACGTCCCATTTCTCATCATTTTTGTACTCTTGAGAAGCATTGGTTTTACCAAACTTGATCGAAGTATCTTTGGCTTCAGATTTCTTAACAGAAGAAATAAGCCCTTCTAGTGTAGTTTTCATTTTTGGACTGATTGGTAAGCCAATAGTCACTTCAAGACTTGCTTTCATTTGTGGACCTGATAAATGAAACTCAATCAGATTACAAGCAGCCGTTGGACTTGTGACATCATTTAAGTTTTGACCGCCATCGATGGCAAATAAAAACTTGCCCATGTCTTGTCCTAAGATTGTTAATGAGTCAAACCAGACACGCGCTTTAGAGTGACTTCCTGCAAAGTCAGCTTCGCCAAGCTTAAAGCTCAGTGGTTTGGCATCTAAGACAACGGATCTTGCTACTTTAGGTTCGATACTTGCCATTTTAAAACTCCTTGTTTATTAGTGGTTAGTGGTTGGGAAATGGATATGTAGTAAACGATGTTTAATAATGTAATTATTCACCTTCGCCTTCAGCTTCGGCTGTGGCAAAAAGACCTGGGTCAAGACGTGTATCAATCTTCAAGGTTGTATCCATGCCTTCAAATTGAATATGTGGTAATACCGTGATATTACACTTATACCAGCCTGCCTTGCCTGGAATTTGGGTTACCTGAATATCAGCGGCTCTAAATGGGTATTTCGCCATTTCAAGTGCAGTTGGCTGGAAAACTGTTGTAACATAGCGACCAAGCCACTTGGATAATTGCTCTTGAATGATTTCAGTACTGGTGACACTACCGATTTTATCGCGGATAACACATTTAATATAATGTGCAATGCGTGAAATACATAAAGTATAGGAAAGGTTGGCCACAAGTTGTGAGTTCATTGAATCAAAGTTATCGACAAATTCTTCAACACGTTTGATTGAATTAACACTAAAGAAGCAGGCATTTGCTGTGCCTTTCTCCTCAATAATAGGGATAACGCCAATGTTTGCTAATGACAGCTCCATATAATCAGGCAGTGAAATGTTCAAAGCCGAACGTTGTTCATCAAAGCCGCGAATGTTATAAACCGGTGCAATAAGCTCTTTGATGTAGCCACCGTTTTCAGGACCGCGAATGTACTGGAACCAGCCACTTTCAGCAAAAGAGCGCATGACATTTTTGGTAAACAGCAATGATGAGCTACCCCAGAGATAGGTGTCATTTGATTCGTAATTATTAACCTGCTCAACAAAGTTATTCATGCGGCTATCGGCAACGGGACTGTTTACCGGATGATATGGTTGACGTAATATAAAGTCACCTAGGCATAAGCCAACGTAAGCTGCCTGATCTGTTTTGCGAAAGGCATTCCAGTCGCGATAGCGTGGGTGCTCAAGCAAGGTTTCAAAGCTTTTGATTTGTTTGAGTTCAGCGATATCATCAACCCCAAAAAATTGCGGGTTAATCGCAGAGATAAACGGCGCGTGTGCACTCTCAGCAACCATCCCCATCCCTGTTAACCAAGTGATATCATCCATGCTGTTTTTGAAATCATATAGCCCCATCAATAAACCATATGGCTCACCACCGTATTGGTCATACTCAGAAACATAGACTTTCTTAAATAGTTCACTGCTTGAGATATCATACAGATTGCGTTCAAAGTCGTATTGTAGCTCTTCCTTAGTAACATCAAGTATTGCAACATCGATGTTATCATAATCATGCTGCATGACTTCTTTAAGTTGTAACCATTGATTCTCTATATAGCGAAACTCAGGGTGCAATAAGATGCTATTGACTTGCTCTTCGATGATCTGGTTGATGCGCTCAATCGCACGCTGAACATAGATTTTATTGTAATTGACGATATCATCATTATTTGCCAAGACCAGTGCAAGAGCTGCAATATTTCTCGAGTAATAATCATCAGCAATATTGGCAACGGCATTGATGTCTTCTTTAATGTTGGCATTTATTTTTTCAATACTGGTACTTTGCTCTTCTTGTGAGCCGCCAAACATTGAAAAAATACTTGCCAAGGCGTTTTGTTCTACAGTGCTTGTTTCAGACATTCTATGTTCTCCTTAACCGTTTTGCTGTGGATTTTCTTCGCCAGAGACAACTTCACCTTCAATCGCGCCATCATCAGTTTTGGCAAGATTATAGTGATCTAAATTGGGGATCTCTTTTTTCAAAGATTCAAGTGTTTGCTTATCTGAAAAAATACCGTCAATGGTTTTTTTCAACGTGCGATTGTTATCAATGTCTTTTTCAAAGGAAGACAGCATTTCTTTTAATTGGAGAAGTGCATTCAATTCAGGGACTTTTTTGGCAATGCGATCAGGCTGAAAATCTGCCATTGATGTGAATTTATAATTGATATCAATCATTGGTGATTTCGCAGGATTGATGCTATTGGGAACACGCATATTTGCAGTGATTTCCATATCTTTAAGTGTGGCGTCAAGCCCGTTTTTAATCACACGGACATCTCGATCTTCAAATGGCAGCTTGGCATCTTTTGATTTGCCTTTGGATAAATCGCCCATCACGAGAACGCGATATGGAAGTTCTTTTTTCTTTGCCTCGCCTTTAACGCGAGTGTCGTATTGAATCATCAATCTTGATTTTGGAAGCTTCTTATTTACAGCCATGTTATCCGTTCCTTTTTAATGCTCTTATGGTTGATTATATGCTGAGAATATTTCCTATCAGCACTCGGATTTTTACTAGAAATTCAATTTTCTGGTTAGTTATTTGGCTGGATCAATGTAACCTGTTGATTTATGGTTAGTCAATAGCTAGAAGCAAAAAATACAAATTTATTTTTCGAGTGATTTAATAGGCTTTTTTGAAAAAATAACACTCACCTCCTGATTTATATGAATTCTATGCATAGGCGGATGACGATTTTAATGAATCAGACAAATTTTGTTTTTTTTATTTTCAAAAAATGCTTTAAATTGACTTGACCTAATTGTTTGTTTATCGATAGATTATTTATTAGGAAATGGCAAATAATGGCTGTCGTTACTTGAGCTACACCGCTCGTAAATTATTTTGCGATAGCTATATTGGCTTGAGTATTGGAGTAACTAACCTACAGGGATAATGGATGATGTTTGGAATGCCTTTTTCAGTTGCAAGTTTTTCACCGGTCGCCAAACTGGGCTATCAAGTCTTGCAAGAAGCGTATAAAAGCTATGCGTCAATCGAAGATGTGAATGATAATACCAAGGTCGAAGATGTTTCACTGATTGTCGTTGATCCGCAGATTGTGCAGCAATATGTTAATTTCTTTGATGATAAAATTGGTGAGATTCGCGAGGGGTTGAAAGGAAGCGTCAATAAGATCGAAAGTCATGATCTGCAATGCCGCATGCAGTTTGGCAGTGAAAACTCAAAAGAGGCGCATAAATTCTTGGCTGAAAGCTGGGGTTTACGTGAAACATCCAAAAAAATATGGGGCTATCTATCGGGCAAACGCGTGTTTTTAACCGATGGTATTGCACCATATAAACTAGCAGTTGCCTCTAAAAGTGGGCGCATTGATAACGGCTCAAACTTTTTTGAACTGGATGATGTAAAACGTGACCTTATTATGGTTTTTGCCGATTTGGTTACTTTTTTGCAAGTGCACACGGCAAGCTCATTAGACCCAAAGAAACTCTCTGATGCACAAACCGATGCAGATATCTCGACGATGGTCAATAAAAGTGGCACGGTTTATACCTTTGTATCCTTGGATATTGTCTTATTATTTATCATTACCAACCATCTTTATAATATCCTCAATATGACGCATTACCTTTATCAAAATGGTAATTTGGTTTATCCAACCTTATATGCGCATATCGATCATTTAAACGAATATATCACATCCATTGCTATTCCACTTTTAGAACAAAAGCAAGAGCAAAATTTACAAGAGCGTGCTGAGTCTTTTCGTAATGCCACTTCACATTTGGTGAGTGTGCTTAAGGAAAGTCAGAATATCCATATGCAAAAAATGTCGACCATGCTAAGTCGTATAGGGGATAAACAGGTTGATGAAGTCTCTTATATGAATGCCGCCCCTACCGCAGGAATCGCTAGTTTTTTGGCAAAAAAATCCTACAGCAATATTGCTTCAAGCATGGGTAATGTCAAAGCATTTGTGACCGATGTTGCCGAGCAAAAAGGGCATTATGATCAGATGCAAAAGGTAATTGCGCAAAATAAAGCAGCCATTGAAGCATCCAAGCAAATGATAAAAGAGAAGCCTAATGATAAAACCTTGAAAGTTTTTGGCGGTAATTTTGGTCATACGATGTTAGGTGGCGCTGACTTAGGTGGCAAGTTTAAAAAAGCCATTCCACCCTTTGAAGTAGCACGCTTGTCACAGTCATATTTCCAAAGTGTCTTATACAAAGTAGAAACTTCAGCACCAACAGCCATGCTTAAACATATCCATGAATCGATGCCGTTGATGAATTATTATTTTGATTTAGTGCGTCCAATTTTACGTTTGATGTTTAGCTATAATGATATTTCACTTAATAGCAGTATGTTAAATACCTTTATTGGTAGCTTATACCTTAAGATGTTTACCTATTATGATGCTTTTTTTACCGAGGTTAAGGACAAAACCGCTGTTGATGAAAAATTCAATGGTTTAATGGGTAAAGACTATGTTAATACTGCAGTGAGTATTACATTGGAAAAAGTAGCAGAATTAGAGCCTGTAAAACATAAAATTGTTGCTATTAGCTATTCAGATATAAATCTCACAACAGAAAAAGAAATTGCTCAATTATTATTTGGTAGCAAGCAACAAATAATGCCTGAGATGGCGTATCTTGAGTGTACTGAAATAGTGGGCTTAAAATTAAAGCTGGATGATCTATTTAGCAAGATGAAAGATCCAGAACAAATCCCAATTGTTCAAGCGTGGGTTGATAAGGTGCTAATGATTAAAGCAATTGCTGCTAAGCAAAACACGCCATTAACGCAGGCGGCAATTGAGATTCCTGAAGACGCCGATGCCAAAGGCTTTGGTGATGATGTAGCAGCTCTTTTAAAGAGAGAAAAGCATGAAGAAGTGTATAAGCATTTTGCTGAAAATGCCGATGATCTAGAAAAAGTCATTGCCAGTTGCTTTCCACTTGAAATGCCGATGTTACAATTTTTATTTAGAAAGCGCAGTGCAGTCAGTCAATCATCTTTGGCAATCAGCGGTGTTACTCCTTTTTATTTATTACTTGATTATAGCTATAGCATGGTTGTGCATTCCTTTGTTGTACACTATGCACGCGAGTCAATGGATAAGGCAAATCAGGCGATTAAAAAGCATCTTTGTGTGAGTGAAAAAGAGCCAAAAGATAAAAAAATTGAACAGCGCTTAGAAAAATTAATTCAAGAGTACTTAAAGCGTTATCAAAAATGCTTTTCACAAGAAGAGTTTGATGAATTAGTAGGTAATCCTATCAATAAGGTAGTAGAAGCCATTGCCGCTTCAGCAAAAGATGCGTTACTGCCAACCATGTCATTGATACTCGCAACAATGATGTCATTGTTTGAGCGGTTGGTTTTACTTGATATCGGTAAACGCTCAGCAAGTAGTATGATCAAGCAATATGGCAGCATGATTTTTCATAACGAAGTGTTTAGAGGCAGTTTAAAAAAGCTTTATGAAGATGAGCGAAGTATCGCGCAAGTATTAGAAGCCATTACTTATCAGCTGTTACCTGAGCTTGAACAGTATGCTGATACGGTCAATAGTCATTATTGGCTAAGTGGATTAAAGAAAGTCTATAACAGTGTGCGCCCGCAAATGATGACTTTATCAGATTCACTGTATAAACATGGGCAGATGGCAGTTGACTACTTGGATAAAGCCAGTGTTTACCTCAAAGATGGGCAAAAAGTTGATATTAAGCAAAAAGCCTATTTAACCCTGCTTAGCAATATCCATGAGTTCTTAAAGCAGCAAGTGCAAACAGTGCCCTATAATGCCAAAGGCGAAACATTTGAATATGATACATTTGTACAATCAGCAATTATAAAAAATGATCAAATTCAAGCGAGTGTTAAAGAACAAAAACTAGCATTGTTGAAAAAAGTATCGGATTATTCTAAGCTTAAGCAGTACCCATTAGAAACAAAAATGTTCTTTTACAGCATGTTAAGAGGTGGTGGCTGGAGCTTGTTTAGCACGCACCCCATTCCATCGGATGAGTTTTTGTTGTCGAGTGTTGATAGTGAGCTTTTAATGTATTCCTTTTTGGATGATAAGTATCAGAAAACACTTTCAGAGTCAAAAATCACATATGACGTACCACGAGAAATGTTTGCGGATTTGAATAACCAAATTATTAAAGGTTATCAGCTCAATAATGTGATGGACTGGTGTTTACTGGAAGCAGTTCACCATGGACGAAGGGGGCGAACTGAAGTCAGTGATTTTGAAAAATCAATCATTTGGCTGCAGTTTTTACCAGAGGACAAGAATCCGCTGCGAGTGTCGCTTTTAAAGCAAATAGAGATTATTCAACAGTTGTTTTTAAGCTTTAAACATTATGATAAGACTCAGAAAAAAACAATTACGGCAGCGCTTCTTTATGCGATTTTGCAGAATGATGAGCTTTATAAAAACATTCAGCCATTAGCCGGTGTGCAGTTAGATACGGATTCGGATGCGCAGTATAATCTTATCTTTGACAAGGTTATGGGCGCCTTTGAATATGATCAAGCAAGCATGCCTGCAACAATGTATTTCATTGTATGCACATTGTATTCATTGATTAGTTTTGAGGTTGAAGGTTCTAGCTTCAAATCAGGTTTCGCAAAATTAATTCAAGCCAATAAAACGTGGTTAACGGACGATGAGCAAGCTTCATTGGTGTATGTATCAAAAGATTGTGATTTTTCAACGTTAGTTTTTATCAGTCAACAAATTGAGCTTAGCATTGCTTCTATTCAGAAGATTATCCATCAGGCTTTTCATGATTTTAAAATGCTTTTTGAAAATGAAAAACTTAAACAGTCATTAGTTGAAAATATTAAAAAAGTGGCTCAAGGGAGTGTGAAGCGATTAAAAGATCATTTGTATGATAGCTCGTTATACCTTCAATCAAGACGTGTTTTTTGCATATTAAAAGCACAAGGTGCGACCACGGAAAAATCTAAATCAGGGGAGATGGGGACAAAGCGGCATGCTAGTTTTTTTGAGTTTGTTAAGAAAGATCCCACATCCAAATTAACAGCCCCTCAATTTGTAACGGCTGGAAATTTCAACTGGTCAACAGAACGTTTTGTAAAGGAGGATTATGTTCCAAGATCACGAATAAAAGTAAGTGACATTATGAAGTGCAACTTTGTGAACCCTCAAGATAGCAGAAGTATCATAAGTGATCGCTATGATATTGCATTTAGCATGTTGTCATATCCTGCGGTATATGCTTTGATCAAGCGAGAGGTAAATAAGCTTTTAGAGTTAATAGACCCGCAGCAACCAACAGTGAAGACTCTGCCTGTTCATACAAGTGCTATTACCTTGGCGGTTACTATTGTTATGATGTCCTATGTTGCTAAGAGCTCTTATGTTTTTGATACAATTACTGAAGTAGATGCTGATACATTAAGTCAGAAAATCTTAACATTAAAAGGTTTTCTACCCCAAGAATTTTGTATTCTTTACACTGAGTATGAGGAAATTTATTCACGTTTTATTGAATGTACTCATGAAGATGATACATTGGTGAAGTTTCAAGACTCAGATACGATGACAAAAGATAAAGAAGCGCATCTACGAGCTATGCAGCGACTAATGGATAATGGGTGTTTTACCACGCTTAAAAATAAAGGAGAAGACGTATTTTCTGAAAATGGAAAATATGGAAATTGTTATGATAGTCCAGTGACTGGGATGGGGAAAAACTCTAATTGGAAAAAAGAATGGGAGTTAGTTGATCTATACAACGAACAAGCATTAATCCGTTTATATGACGACTCCGCGTGGATGTTAGAAGCAAACCCACAACTACGCATTAAGAAGCTACAAGCCTATGTTAAAGCATTTGAACAGGCATTAAGTTAACAAGCATAAAGCAGTAAAGGCAGAAAAAATAGATAAAAAGGAGTTTGAGCATGGGCTTAATTAGCGGTGCAGTACAATTAGCGACATTAGCCTCAAATGCAGGCAAGGTGATCGATGGCTACAATGAGGTGCAAAAGCGTTTAAGTGCCAGTGAGGATATTGAAACCCAACTGGCTGTTGCTGATTATGACACGGTGGTGATTATTGCGAAGCCGGCGCAAGCGCAAGCTTATCGTGATTTCTTTAATGATAAAAAACTAGCACTTAAGAATATGGTCAGCTCTGGTTATAACGAGCGCGCTTTTGATGTTGCTGTTAAAATGGGCGCGCAAGTCAGTAAAGAGCAGTTTGACAAAGTACAGGAGAAAACCTCCTTTTGGCAAAAGACAAAAATCCGTTTTGCGGATTGGTTCCAAGGAAAAAATGCTTATATTACCGATTGCTTAAATCCACGGATGTTAAAAAATGTGCTGACATTTAATTATGAAAACCTAGAAAGTGACAACTTAAAGCTGATTGCTAAAGTGTTAGAGTCTCTCTATCACGAGTATGTTTCTTATTATGAATGGTTGGCAATGAATGAGGATGCCAAAAAAGTCACACAAGAAGATGATGAAAAACTGTATGCAGGATGTTACTACTCCGAGCAGAAAAAGCTATGGATCATCCATGATGAGAACTTATGGAAAACAGCGGTAATTGTGACACACTTGGTCAAGATCTTAACTTGTCCAAATGTACAGTGCCATAACGACAAAACACTTGTTTCAGGTAGCTTCGGTATTGCCAGTATCGTGCCTATTGCGCTTTATCATATGCATTTCTTAAATGAATTTTTACAAAAAGAGTATCGACGTCCTGAGCATGATCAGGAGATTAAAGACAAACGTCAAAAGCTTGCAAGTGATGCCAAGGCGGTTGTTGAAAAGCTTTCAAAGACAACATCCAAAGGCACATTGGTCAAAAAAATGGCGGATTATGCCAGCGGTAATCAGCCTTCGGCAATTACTGATACTGAGGTGGCAAACTTACTAAATATTAAAGCATTACAGCTTATTAGTGATAGCTTGAAAAAATCGCAGGAAACGCCAGGAAGAGGGGTTTTGGGTAGCTTTAAAGAAAGTGAAGCAGTGGTTGACTTTCAAACACGGTTTGATGAAGTATCTAAGGATTTGGTTGAGGCTCAGAAGGCGCATGCTGAATCGGTCAAAGCGATTCACGATTTGCAGAAGTCAGCACAACAGTGTGATGTGTTTGTCGATAGTGCATCACTGGGTAATTTGTTTGGTATTTTAAAGAATAAGCGCCAGACGGTGATATCAAGCTATTTTAAGTTGCATGATTTTCAAGGACATTTACGTGTTTTCCAAGACTATATTGTTGCGGTTGAAAGCTTTGCACAAAAGAGCTTGCCTGGTGATCAAGTGTCATTAATGCTAGCTGACAAATCGCTTGAATATGTTGTCAAAAATCTGCCATTTCAATTATCAACAATTATTTTTCCAAGCTATCCTGTGATTGATAATGGTATTTTTATTACCACCTGCAAAGAAAAATACTTTCAACAAATGACCTCATCAAGCTTTGAGTTTTTAATGGTTGAAGAGGATAAGTTAACAACCGCAGATGTGGATAAACTAAATCCAGTTGTGACTAAGTTGAAACAAATCAGGGTTAATTATAATGTTACTGGCAAATTTCTAACACTATCGCATCAAAGTGCAGAGATACCAAAGGTTGAGCAATTAAAAATTGAGTGTAAGGATATAGCAAAAAAAGACTTCCAAGGGCAAAAAACTGTTGAGGAGTTGCTAACATGCTTTGCGCCTGAAAGTAAGGATGAGTTTGCACAATTTGTGCAAGCACGACACGAAGCTCTGGAAGGATTAAAAGGCTTTTTAAAAGAAATTGAAGCGGCATTTTTAACAAAAGAAAAAGTCATTAGTGTTGATGCTAGTCAAAACTATCGTGAGGCATGCTATGGACAGATGACGGCATTTATTAATGAGTTTGTATTTGGCATTAATCAGTCACATATCAAGCAAGTTTCTGAATTAACGATGCAGATGTTTTCAGCCTCTTATCCAGAACAGATGCCATTTTTACAACACATGTTTAGAACGCGTATGGGCTTACTTAATGAATTTGCTAAGTTTAGTAGCTATGACATGGTAGTGCATTGGCAATTAGCGCACAGTATGCTGTATTTCTCAACCCAAGAGTTATATGGTAAAGGGGCGATTGAACGCGGTAAAATCGACCAAAAAGAGCTTCAAGCAAAACTATTTGATTATTTTAAAGGTCAGACACCTGATGTTGACGCAGCTAATTTGTTTTTAGAGCAAAAATTATCGCTTATCGAACAAATTGCCAGTTTGAGAGTCAGTGATACCGATTTTCGCTTTTTGATTTCGCTATGTGTTGCGGCTTTAATGGTTGAATATGATCACTTGGTGCAGCTTTACTTAGTGCAACAAGCACTAAGACAGCTTGTTGGGTTGTATGGTGAGGAGTTTATTAGAACAGGTAGTTTCCAACAGATTATTGCCAACTTTACTAAAGTATTGTCTGAAGTTTACAAGAAGTTTGAGGATAGTTCGCGTGCTTTAACCAAAAGTATCGATGCGTGGAAAGAGTCTTTGCAAAAAGATGCAACGCGTGTCAAGGTGCATGGTAATAGCTACCAAGCGGTACGTAAAATTGCCAAATTAAGAGAGCGCTTAGATGTTTATAAGGAGTTGGTGACCAAAACCAATGATCAGGTGAAAGCTATTGAAGGTGCGCAGAAATGGGCAAAAGCCCAAGGCTATACTGGTTTCTGCCAAGCCTTTGTTGATGATAGTAAGGCTCAAATCTATGCGCCACAATTAGAAGAAAATCTAGATACATTTTATGATGCGAATGTTATTAAAGCTGCCAGCACTTTGAAAGATAAGCGCTACAAAGACTTCCAAGACTCAATGCATGCCTATTTAGAACAAGGTGCCAAAATCTTAAAGGATTTGCGCTTTGATAATCAACAGCCAAAGCTTGTCAGTATGGTTGTTGAGGATCAATTAACAGAAATTGCGCTAGGACAGAAGCTAGGCAGCAAACCTTATAACTTCACTGCCATGGTGCAAGCTATTGGCGCCGCTCAAGATATTCCAAGTCAGATCATGAGTGGATTTAACTCTGAGAGTAAAGCGTATATTTATATGCAATTGGTATTATCCAGCAGTAGTTCAACCTTGAAAAATAATATGAATATACGTCAGTTAGTATCTTTTGTTATTAATACCGAAGACATTGTGAATCTCTATGGTTTATTTAGTCAACTTAATGAGCTAATGCTTAAGATGTATGCCCACGGTATTGGTGACGAGCCGATTTATCAGGGCGATAGCAAAGATAAAGTGTTATCAGATCGAATGAAGGCTACCTTAGGAGACGGGACAGCGCAAAGCCGTTATGCACAATTATGTAATACTGAGTCAAATGTCTCTCTGAGCGAATTTATCGCTAAATATTTAGACCTAATCTCCGTGAGTGAATTTAAAAATGAACAGGAAAAAAGGTTATTAAATGATGACAGTGTTAGCTTCTACACGGTTGCCGCTGAAATCATGCATGCTTTGTTACAGGCTTATGTCAAGGTGGCGATCAATATTGAATATGCAACACGCAGCAGAAATTTTAGTGGCAGTGAGCAAAACCAATTAAGAGTCTGGGCGGTTGATGTGATGACTAAATTACAGATCAAGCGTTTTGACGAGAGTGGTGATGTGCGTTATCAAGGGTTCTCGCCAGTGTATAAAGTGGATGATCTAAAAGTAAGCTTATTATTAAAGGCAATGCTATCAAATACCAGTGAGCGCCAAAAGGAAGCCGTTGGCAGTCTAAGCACACAGCGCACAGCAATACAATTAGCCGTGCAAGAGGAGTTGCGCAAAGTTCAGGCAAGTTATCTACAGCAGATTGTAAATTTGACAGGCTCAGCATGTAATGCTGATAGATCCCTAAACTGTCAGGCATTGATTACGAGGAAAACTACACGCAGTGGTCAGCGTAAAACGCCAGTTTATATGAATATTCTTACGAGTATGGAGTCTAATACAAGCTTGCGTGCACTATCAAACTACACATTTAAATCAAGCCATCATGTGCTTGATAAGCAGACCTTTACTCAAGATAGTATTGTTGAGATTGAAAAGTATAGATTGCTCAAAGGTGTGATGCTTGATCCAAAATCGCAGCGAGAAATCGCCTTTCAAAGCTTTGGTGGTTTTGATCAAAATGTCATGGAGTATTTGTCACAACCTGAATCAAGTATTGATGAGCCTGCCTATGCCAATAAGAAAAATACATGGTTGGCAGTCAGAGGTGTCTTTGATGGCGGAAAAAAACAGGCATTACTCGCGCAAGCATATTTGATTCTTGATGAACCTGCTAAGTTACAAAGTTTAATTGATGCGTATCAGACAAGTGGTCAATTTGATTTGGTGTTGCTAGATGGCTCTGCAGTGACTTCCGTTGCTGATGAGGGCAAGAAAGATCCTAATAGCCATGAGTTTTATCCCAAACGTCAATTTAAACAGCCAGTGGCAATGTAAGGAAGAAGTATAGGTATGGCAATAATAGATGAAAGCAAGATGCTTGATGATGAGAGCACAAGTGCAGTAGAACAAGAGCAAAAGACATCTGAAACGAAAGATATAAATGTGCAATTAGCAGATATCTTAGCCGAAGTTTTGCCAAATTTAAGCTTAAGTTCAGAACGCTTTGCCTATATCTCACACGCGCTACTGGATGTATTAACCATTGCTGTTATTGATGAGTTAAACGATCAGAGTATTGATAAATTAAAGCTATTGCATCAAAAGATTCTAGGCTTAATCAAAGCCAAACAAAAACCTGGGTTTCGCCAAAGTATTGCTTATGCTCGTGTGCTTGATTTATTATCTGCCGGTGTGCTATCACGTTATGTGATACGCCCTTTTAAGGTGTATTTTGAAAAGTTGACTTTTATCAATCTATTGGATGAGATTCTAGAGACAAATTTTCAAAATACATCGAACATGCTTGAGAATGCACGCTTAATGTTGGATGAACTTGAGACTTTATTGGTTGAAGAAGTGCTATTGCAACTTGATGGTGTGGATATTTTTAAATTTAAACAGGTGGTGAATAAACTATCACGCTTTTTCGCACTTAGCATTGTCAGTAAAAGCGAGTCACGCAAATTGTTCGCACTTCTACAAACCAAGATTCGTCCAGTGATTGGATATGATCCGTTTATCGTTGAACAAGTTATCACGATTGAGCTTAATCCATTAGATGAAAATCTAGCAACAAAGCCATTAACATTAGTCAGCAACAAGTATCAAAATCAAACGGAAAAGTCACAGTTTAAAGGTTTGATGTTGGCTAATTATCATATTACCGAGCTTGATCTTGAGCTTAAGCGCTATGGTTTTGATGGTATGCTTAAGTTTCAAATCTCATATGATGATGGCGTGCATCCCGATTATGCATTTTTGTATCAAAATGTTCCGTTATCAATGGCAATTACATTAGAGAATACCTATGTTTTTGATGACCCTGATAAGAAAAACACCAAGTATCAGACTAAGCTGCAATTACAAGCAATTGCTTCCATGGCAAATGATGAACATTTACGATTTGCCGATCCTTTGGTTGAACAAAATATTGATAAGCAAACAAGTAAAATTGCCTCGATGTTGCCGTCTTTCACCTTGAAATTTAGCGATCCTCTAAAGGCATTCTGGTCACAACATCAACCTATTTATGTTGATTTTGATAAGTCATATGTCGATGTGTTTAATGACAATAATTTCTTCCAAAGTTGGGTGCAGATTGATGCAGCCAAATGCAAAAAGCTTGCAACCAAGCAAAAACAGATAATGGTATCCGCTTACGCACGTAGTTTCTATGATTATTTCATTGAAGCTTTGGCTCATTACAGTGTTTATTTGGTGTATGACTACAGTAAGCTCACAAAGGGCAAAAGCAGCTATGTTTTATATGATGCGCTAAGCAGTGATTGGCAAAAAAAGCCAGAAGGCAAGGGCACATTAACCTCAAAAGATTTATTTCAAATCGATCATGCACATTGCCAAGTACAGCCACTATGGTCAAAAACACAGAATATGATGAATCTAGCAGATATGAGTACGGATAGAAAACCCTTGGCAAAAATTTATAATGAAAAACAGCCATTAATCAAAGGTTTTGCACTTGATCGCGTTCAGTTCGTTGAGGATCCAAAGATTTACACCAACACCGAGCAAAAGATTACAAGCGATTTGCAAAGCACGTTGGCTTGTGTGGCGAAATTTCAGGTGAGTTTGCGTGAGCTTATGCCTTTTTTCCCGATAACGCCAAGTTATGATTTGATCGCTTTAGATAAAACACAATGGCAAAACACCTTTGTTGGGCAAAGCACAGCGGTAATCTTAAGCGTCCAACGTTTTCAGCTTATGCAGAATAAGGCAACGATCGAGTTTGTGAAGCGTAAATTAATCGAGCAAAACTATGAGTCAGAAACGGACAAGGATCGCTATGAGAAGATCACGATGATTGGTGTGCCTGCTGGTATTACTCATTTTGTGCAGCTTCAAAGTCAATGGCTAGATCAAAGTGCTAAGGCAAATGACTTACCTCAATATCAATCGTTTGTGACATTTCAGACACAAGCAATGGTAACGATTGGTAAAGATGTTGATGATAGTGTCAAATATGCTTATAAGCTTTATAAAGGCCAGTCTGAAACTGAAAGCTCATTTGCTGACGATCAAGGCACTAAACTCACCGATTATGTCTATGCCAAGCAAAGTGAGAACTTATTAAGCTATGCATGTAATTTGCCAAAAGCTCTTTATAAAGATCCGAGTAAACCTGCACCACTGTATGTGCCAGTAGCAAGCTTTGGCGTCACAGCAAATACATTTAATCTATTACGAAATGGTGATGTTGTGTTATTGCAGTTTAGCTCGGCAGAAACCGTCGAGATTAAATCCGTTAAGCTAAATACAGCAACAATCGAAGATAAAGCCTCACAAAAAATAGCACAGCAAACACTCTATGGTGCACAACAAGAATGTGCACTTAGTTATACCCAAGATGCGAATGATCAACAATTTAACCTAAAACAATCAACAAAAAATGGCGAGGGGATTAACGCCTTGGCGTTTAGTGATAAACAGGGAATTATATTAAGCTTTAGTGATGAAAAGGAGTCAAAATGAGTCTATTAACCAGTAAATATGCCGTTATGCTTTTTGGCGCAATGGGTGTGGCTGCTTTTTTGGTCTTTATTGTTTGGTTGATCAAGATCTTAAAGAGTGAAAAAAGCAAGGCAAAGTCAATGTTTGGTCGCTTGAAAAAAGCAGCACCAAAAGCCAAGAAAAATAAAAACCCATATGTAGATGCTCAGCTAAATATTCAAAAGCAGGCAAAGCATTCATTTTGGCCATCCTTTCTATGTGTTTATGAAGGCAATATGGATCATGCCTTGACTTATCTTGGTGGTTTGATTGATTTAGATGCCTTTGAGATTACTATTATTGATGCGAATCAATCGATTATTGTTGGACATGGCAAGATGATTGTCGTGATTACCTTAGAAAGTACCAAGCAGTTAAATGTCCCGTTGTTTAACGGTTTTTTGAATAAGCTTTACCATCGTGGTGCAATTCAGCTACCTGTCGTATTGCTAAAGGCGACAAGCAATGATTTTATATCGAGTCAGTTTGCGATGTTCCAGAAATTTATGGCACAAATGCCATTATTCTCACATGGGAATTATCAGATACATTTATCGGTTGCTGATTTTGCAATGGATGAGGAAATAGAAGCGCTTTTTGATTTGTTGAAGCATGATACTAAGATAAGCTTTGAAGCGCCAAGCTCTGCTGAGGAGATTAAAACAACCTTGGATGACGAATTTGCTGTTATCCGTCATCGAATTTCAGTGAAGTTGAGTGATTTAAATAATCATACGACTGAAGTGCAGCGTGCGTTAACGGCAGCTTATCAAATTGAGCGTGCGACTTTGCCAGCGATACAATTAGTCTCTGAATTAACGCAAGGCGCTTATGGTCAAGTACCTGCTCAAGCGATTCATCTTGATTTTGGTATACATGCTAAAAACTATCACAGTACGTTCTTTGATTTTGGCTCCAAAGCATATAAAAATGCGTTAAAGCCAAGGCATGTATTGGTGCCTGGGGCAGTATTAGTTTCAGTATTCTTTAGTACGGTGTTTGCCTATAATGCCTATCAGCAATATGAGTTTAGTGAGTTTATTCAACTTAAGCGTCCTTTTGCACCATTAGATACAATGGAAACAGAGGCAGCTGCTAAGACTTATGCGCAATGGGTGAGTTATTATCGCAGTCAATTATTATTGCCTTTTTTATATAATGCGCATGGCAATAAAACGCTAAACCGCTTATATGCTAATTATTTGTATGAAAACGTGCTATTACCAAAAATATATCAAACAGAAGACTATCTACATAAGGCGATTTATTTATCGCTTATTGCCAGTACTAACTCAAGCAAGGTTGCCGATGTACTTAAGGATAATATTTCATTGATCTCTTTAATTACTGGCTTGTCTTCTGAGCAATTAGGCATTGTTTATCGTTATGGTAGTAACAATAGCAAACTGGTTTCACATATTCCAAGCAATCTATACAACGCAGAATCTGATGACGCTAAAGTCATCAATTCAGCAAGCTCGATTGCTTCAGGTAAGATGTTGAGCACTTTTTTTGATAGTGATTACTTTCATGCGACGAATGATCAGCTAAAAGAGTATATCAGTCGCAATGTCATTACCCATCAAGAGGTATGTTTGTTACAGCAAGTTGTGCCCGATATGCTAACTAACGATGTACTTAATAATAATTCAGGTGTTAGCAAGTTCTTGGCTAAGTTAGGTAGCGCTTTACCGCAGGATCAATCTTATTGTAGTGGTAGCACGGCATTGATTGATCTGCAAAACCTTATTCCAGCCACGCAAAACAATATCACAAGCTTCTCAGATATTGTTGAGCAAATGTTTCACTATAACGATAAAATCAATGACTTCTTTAGTAAGCGTTCAGTCGATCAATCAAAAGAGCAGGTGTGGAAGCGCATTTTATTGAGTGCCGAGCTTAACTCTATTTTGGTGAGCGTGCTTAATCGCAATCAAAATACGATTAATTTGCTCGATGATAGTGATTACTATCAATACACTTTCAAAACAGTCTTCTCGCGTAATGTAACCGCCGTGTCGTTAGTTTATTCAAAAAACACTTTAATGAATGCCGTATTGCCACTATTAAAGCGCTATGAGAGTTTGGTGAAATTACTGCAGCAATACAATATCAACTATGGCGCATTTGATCGTTTGGAAAAGGGGGCATTAACGCATTATGCCAGTCAATATGTGCAGATGTTGAATCAAGTATTGGAAAACTCTTTGCCAACCAAGGTGTCGATTGATAACTTGCAGATGTTTTTGATTGATATCACTTCAGATAATACGCCATTTAGCAATATGCTTGATTATATCAAGACCAATACAAGCTTTGGTAAAGGGGAAACTCTGCCCGCGGAGCTGCAAATTATTCCGAATAATTTCGCGCGATTAAATGAATTTGTCGCATCCCAAAAATACCAAGACTATAAACAAGTTTTATCATCTGTGAGCAACAATCTCTATCAACGTAATCGTGAAAATTACACCCGTTTATATGAAGAGATCAATTCAACCAAAGAAGATTCATTATTAGCTAAGCTCAATGGGTTGATCGATGCTTTAGGTGTGCCAAATAATGAGGCGTATCAATTGCTTAAAGTGCCAGAGAGTATCATTCGCTTGAGTGTGGCACAGTATCTTATTACTGATTTGAAACAGCAATGGGATCTGGATATCGTGCCAAAAATTGCACTGGTGAAAAGTAAATTCCCATTGGATTTGAACTCCAGTAGTATTATTAGTTCAGATGCATTAAATGACATGTTTGGACCTAAAGGTGTTGTTTATAATGAGATGTATTCATTACTTAAAGGCTTTATTCATTTAGATGCGATTAGTGGCATTTGGCAAGTTGATAATAATTTAACTCAAGAGCAACAAAAGACGCTCGTGAGCTATATTGATTCATTTAATTACTTCTATCGTTTGCAAAGTGACTTATGGACAACAGATGGCAAACCACGAGCGGTGGATATGTTTGTAGCAGCAACACCTTTTAAACAGGTTTCCTTAGATGGCATCAGCAAAATGGTGCTGTCATTTATGCAAATTGGTAGCAAGGATCGTGTATTGGGATTAGATACCTATGACCAAAGCAATCATCCGGTTGTTTATGATTGGCAGTTGCAACCAACCGTATCTATTGGTTGGTTAAGTAACAGCAATGTAACTTATCAAAAAACCTATCAAGGTGAGTGGGCAGTCTTTAAGATGTTAGCCGATGCTCATTGCAATAGTGATTGGTTGTGCAGCTGGAAGATCAGTAGTGACAATAGCAAAGTAGCGCCATTTGTCGTGAGCTTTCAGCTAAAGTCAGACATTTTGAAACTGGTTAAGTATCAACAAGACAATAATGCGGATAATTTTCAGGCGTAGATAACTTGGGTATATGTAGGGGCGTATTGCATACGCCCACAGAAATATGAGCATATAAAAGCAGGTAGAGGCTTAAATCGCCAAAAAGGAGTAAATTAATGGCAAAAATGATGAAATATATAACAATAGCAGCAGTGTTTTTAATGTTAAGTGGCTGCTCGTTTATCCCTTGGTATCATTCGACAACAATGACGGTTAAGGTCGACATGTCAAAAGATGCCAATGATAAGCAGCCAATCACAATGTTGATTAGCCAACCGGCAGACCAAAAGAACTTTGTTACCGCAGATTATGCAACCATTAGTCAAAGTGCGCTTGATCAAGGCGTTAGCCGCTATGTATTTATGCCAGATCAAGGTGAACAGAAGATCTCTTTAGATGTAAGTGATACGCCTGTTGCTATTTATTTTATCTTAAAGCATCAACCGGTATCTGGCTGGAAGTATTATATTGAGAAACCACAAGGTGAAAGTGTGAGCTTCACCATTAATCAATTTAGCGTTAAAAAGGACTCATAATGGCAAAGCACGCAATCGCAATGAACAGCGACGGGATTTCGGTTGCTGTGAAGGGGAAAGAAGAAAAAGAAGTCTGCAATATTCAATATAAAAGTGCGGGTGACGCGGTATTGCAAATTGGCAATGAATATAGCTTAAAAGCAGAAAAGACAATTGCATTTGTCGTTGGAGATATCACGGTCAAAGTGACCACGGATGAAGTGTTGATTCAAAAAAGTAGTACGAGCATTTCACTGAAAGACAAGGATATTAAGCTTGCAGTGGGTAGTAGTGTGATTGAAGTCAAAGACGGTGAAATTACGCTTAACGCGGATAAAGTCAGTATTACGGGGTCCAGTTCACTTAGTTTAAAATCAACAAGTAGTGCGAGTTTACAAGGTGGTAGTGTTGCTGTTAAGGCCACTCAAGCGGCTTCTGTACAAGGTATGACAGTGGATATTAAAGGCACGACAAGTACAACGGTAAAAGGTTTAACCACCTCGGTGGGTTAAGGATTGGCTATGGCAAATGAATTGGCATATTTCCAAAAATTTATCGAAAACTTATCGCTCTATAATGAAAGTGAAACACAAGGTTTAACACAAAAAAGTAGTGTTTTGCAGCGTAACTTAAATGCATTGAAGCAGTATGCTAGCCCTGATTATAAAGCCAGTGGTCTTGAGAATGTTAATCTCGATCAAACACAGAAATTAATTGCGGATTTGACCTCGAGATCAACTCAAGCACCAGATGCCCCAAATATACAAAGTTTAAAAGCGGCAAATGATGCATTAACCGATGCAAGATCCGCTGGTGATATGTCAAAAGTTGCTAAAATATCCGAGAATTTAAGCCCGCAAGTAAGTAATTTTCAGCAAAGTGAAAAGGAAGCACTATTAACACGGCAATCACAGCGAGTTAATGTTGATCCGCAAACCATGACACCTAGTAGTGAATATATCAATACCCTGGGTGATCAGCTAAAGAAAAGCCAAACACAAGCCCCCGCAATAGGTGCTACTAATGTAGCAAACGATAGCAATCAAAAGACAAGTTTGCTACAGATCCATAAAAATATTCTTGGCTTAAATTCAGAAAGTAGTGTTGAAAATATCAATAGCCAGACACAGGCGTATGCCCAGTATCAAGAGAATCTATCAAAAGAGTTAAGTGATTTGAGTAATGGGAATAAAGGCAATACAGGCAAAGATGCAGTGAGTGAGATTGCAAAAAAGCAAACCTTAGCTGATTTTATGGGGTATCCCAATGCTGCTTTCGATGCTAAGACTGCAAATACAGCTGTTTTACCCATGAGTGATCAATTAATGATGAAAAACATAGATTTTTTGCAGAAAACAGGGCAAATAAAACTGCCTGAGCATGATGCTGAAATGGTTAAATCAATTGTCAGTTACCATGAAGAAGTTACCAAAGCACAAAATGTGCAGCTAGGAGATCCAAATACGGCATTAGCACACGTACAAGAGCTAGCAAGTAGTACGCAAGATCCACAAAAGCAACAAGCATTGAGTAAGCTTAATGGGCAAGTGCAAAGTTGGTCGATGTTTGTGGTGCCTGCTAGTTTACCACTAGTGGCTGAAAATGTCAGTAAAAAGGCGCGGATGTTAGGCGATGCGCAATCAACAGCATCCAAGCAAAGTCAGTCAACAGAAAATCGCAAGATGGAGGTCGTTGCCGGTGAGGGTGTGGTGATGGTGTTAAATGATCATGGTACAGCACATCTTATTGGCAGTGATCTACAAATTGCTAAGCAGGTGCGTTTCGAGCAAGCATTTGCGAGTATGCCATCGCAGCAAGTGACACGCTTGCAAAGTGATTATTTGACAAGTGTTGCTAAAGTGACGCCAAGTTTACTCATTGCTCAATCACAGGCAAGCGCATCACCATTATTAGAATTAACCAATGCTAACGCTGCGGTTATGACAGAGTTCTCGGGATTAAAAGCAAGTGCGTTGGCATGGCAGGGGAATCCCAGTAGCGATGAGCTCTTAGCAAATTATCAAGCACATTTACAAAGCACAACAGCGGCGTTAGATCAGTTTAAGCAACAAATACCAACAGCTTTGGCATTTCAATCACAACTTGCCGCAAATGCTAATGCATTACATGACTCACTTTGTCCATGTGTGCCTGACATGAGTTTCAATGCACAAGAAATGCTGCCAAAAATGACTGAGCTACAAAGCGCATTAGATCATTTGCCTAAATTACCTCAATTACCTCAAGGTGGAAGCTTTGATAGTAGCGCTATTGTTGGGCCTTATACGGCAAGCTTGAATGCAATATTGGCTGAACAAGGTAATGAATCATTGGCATTGCAGGCAAGTATCAATGCAGAAATTATGAAGCTTCAAAATCTATCACAAAATCTACCTAAAACGCCGACGGCGAATATGCAAATGGCAAGCTGTTTGTGTGATGAAGTGTTGGATGCTTTTAGCCAGTTAAAATCGCTTATTGCCAAGATCAGTTTGCCTAGCGCCAATACGACAAGCTTGGCATCATTGTCTGATCTGGCAAGCTTTTTGCAAGGGATTGATCTTAATACAATGTCATTACCTAATGTATTAAGTTTGCTTAAGCAAATTCAAATGGAACTTGATACATTATGTCAAAGTTTAGCAAATGCGATGAGCTTTTCGATGCCGCCCTTGATGGGAGTGCCAAACTTACCTCCGTTGTCGGTTGATCTATTATCTCCTTTACAAGACTTACAAAATTGCTTGTCAATGTTGCTAAATAAGGAGGTACCATTACCTAGCGGTGTCTCTATGGCGAGTGTAGCTAACCTTAATGATGTGTTGGCACCAGTGCTTAATTATCAGCATCAGTTTATAGCATTAGATCAACAAAACTTTATCAATGCCATGGGTAGCCCATCGCTACCTAACATGCAAGCCTTGTTAAGTGGTGCGACACCTGGTATGTCAACATCTGGTATTCCTAGTGTCAACGACCTAATTCCTGAAACACCTAAGCTGTTGAATCAGCTACAAAGCTGTGAGAATTTAGCGCATATTGAAGATGAAATTAATGAAATTAATAGTGCCTTGGCATTAGCTGCAGGCGAGATTGGTTCACATGCGCAAAAGTCAAAAAATGCAGCCAAAGCGTTAGATGAAATGCAGGCAAAGACGATACAGATGCAAAATGTGATCGCAGTTCAGCAACGTAACATTCAAAGCGCGCAAGCAGCACGACAGATCGCGGAGCAAGCTGAACTTGAGGTTGCTTTAGCAAATTTAAATAACTCGATGAGTAATACAGCCGTATTAAGTGGTCAAGTAGCAAGCGCGTTAAGTGCCAGTAGTGGCTCGCCACAAGCAACAATGGTCACTTGTACCAGCTCGCAAATGTTATGCACTTTTGGTTTGGGTCCTGGGATGTATAGTACGTTACGTGCAACCGTGCTGATTAATAACAAGCCGGCAGCTAATATCACCGATGCGGCACCTATGGTAAATATTTTGCCAATGCCAAGTTGCACAGCAGTGACGAATCCGGCATGGAACCCATTAAAACCGATTTCGCCGTGCATTCCAGCAGGACAGTTTATCCCAACGAATATTATGACGATGGTACAAGGCTCTCCCATTAATACGATGAATAATAAAGCAATGTGTACAACAGCAGTTGGCGGAGTTATTAGCTTTATTAATCCATCACAAATGACAACAATGACAGGGTGAAGGGTATGAATTTTTTCGATGAAAAAACGGCTTTTGTTAGCAAAAACTATGACTTATCCGATGATCATTATCAGGTATTGACCCATTTGTTTGAGGCATTGGGTAAGGATATTCAAAGCAACTTGGTGGCACAACTTAGAAGTGAGCGAGATTATCGTTTATCGCGCTATAATCAAAATCTCTTAATGCAGTTGCCTAAGCATATGCTTATTGCGGTTAAGTCAAAGATTAAAAAAGCCTGCTTAAGCCTTGAGCCAAAAGAGCGTTTTGATATTTATGATATTCAAGCAAAAAAACAGTTTCATTATAGCAATTTAAGCGAAGTTAATTTGACGTGTTTTAAGGTTGATCATGTCGATTTAACAACGACCTCAACGCAAGTTTCATTACAGACTGATGCACCAACAGAGCTTAATCACAATGTCTTTGATTTGTGGATCAATCCTTTGCTGTGGAAGCAAGCCGAGTTTAAACTGTGTCAATTAAAAGAAATGTTGCTTAAAGAGAATAAAATTAAAGTGCGTGTCATCTATGATGATGGTACGCAAAAGGAAGTGTTAGCGACGGTTTACAACAGTGACGCATATACCTTGGGTTTAAATGACAAAACGCGACTAGATTTATTGTCACCTGAGTTTTCTTTGAAATTAAGCATTGAACTGTCGCAAATTCCGGTGACTGAGACGACTGCCAAAGTCAAAGAAATGATGTTGATGTTTCCCGTGGGGATATATGATAGAGCGGACTTTTTTGAGCTTATTAGCCAGAAGGATCGATTGTTTATTACTAATATTATCCCGCTATTTAATCTCTTTGAAGCCTATTCAACATCACAAAAAATTGATCAACGCTATGATAAAATCCCTTTACTACATCCCGAGGATCCCGAGGCTCGCGCTTGTTATGTTCATCAAGTATGGGTTAATAACCAGCCGTATAAAGATTATTACAACCATACGGTCAGTGAATATGTCTTTCATAAGCATGTTGGTAAACTTAGCTATTCTCCTAAAGATATCAATGAGGCACTAGATATTGAGAAAAGGATTTTTGCCAAAGTAGAATGGACCCAAAAAGCCGAACACGGCAGTTTGATCAAGGTGAGCACCAATAGTTTTACCACTCAAAGTGCACACTTTGAGTTGATTGCTTTAAAGTCCGAGCTAAGACTAAATAGCTTTCGTCATATTGATCGTGTGGTGCAGGTTTTTAGAGCTTTTTCCGATCTGGATATTCGTAATAATGATGGATTCTTATTAGCATTAAAATTCCTTTATGGTGAGGAAAATGCAGAGAGATATCAGTTTTTTAAGTCGGTGATTAAAGCAGTTAATTATGATCATGTAAGCAATGTACTTGTGATTGAGGCAGCTTATCCACATTATTATGCTTATGTGCGATATGTGGCGAATGTCGTGACGCGATTTTTCTATATTAACTCCCCTCAAGTGGTCGAAGTGAAAGTGTTTGTAAGATAAAATAATGCAGATCGAAAGTTGAATAAAAAATATGGTGTAGGTGAGCTATGAAACATGATATCCAAAAACTCGAGCAACAAATGCTTAGTGACATTGAAGAGGGAAAGTTTAAAAACATCGTAACTACCCAGCAGCTTGTTAATTGAACTGTGGGATTTTGCCATTAAAGACATCCGCAATGGTATCAATAACCTTCCAACCCTGTTTGCGAGCAGTCGATAATAATGTGCGAATACGC